>NZ_BLPI01000001.1:577500-1177500 GCF_019649015.1 Agarivorans litoreus
CCCACCAACTAGCTAATCCCACTTGGGCTAATCTTTACGCGAAAGGCTCCGAAGAGTCCCCTCCTTTGGTCCGAAGACATTATGCGGTATTAGCAGTCGTTTCCAACTGTTGTCCCCCACGTAAAGGCATATTCCCAAGCATTACTCACCCGTCCGCCGCTCGTCAGCAAAGTAGCAAGCTACTCTCTGTTACCGCTCGACTTGCATGTGTTAAGCCTGCCGCCAGCGTTCAATCTGAGCCATGATCAAACTCTTCAATCAAAAGTTTTTTCGCTCAAAGTTAAAAACTGAAATTATTACTGTGTTTTACAGTGCAAGACTCCAGTTCACTTAAGCTTAATTTTTTCGCTTAAGGTCCTGTGAGTGCTCACACAGATTGCTTGATAAATTGTTAAAGAGCGTTGCTTCTTGCCGAAGCGAGGTGCGCATTCTACGCTTTCCTCTGTGGCTGTCAACCGCTTTTTAAAACATTTTAAAAAGAAGTTTAAGAGCCGGCTAACTTAGCCCTAGGCCTTGCTAACCCTGACTTAGCCTTGCTTCGCTTTAGTGCGCTGCGTGCCGTGTCAGTGGAGGTGCATTATAGGGATCGATTCCCGCGGCGCAAGCGTTTTTTGAAGAAAATCACAGAAACACGTTCAAATGTTCAGATAGTGAACAACAAAGCTTTAAAAGGATAGCTTATTTGCATAAATCTATCCCCTCAGAGTTACTAGAAAGTGAAGATAAAAGGAAGAAAATTGATCTAGCCCTTTAAAATATACTTAGCCGCTTCAGCTAGAGACGAAATCGTAGCAGTCGCTAAGGCTTTATCTTGTTCGCTTACATCGTACTGACCGCTTACCAACAATCTGTTTGGCACTCCGGCATTTTTGGCGGCCAAGATATCTGAAGCTTTATCCCCGACTAACCAAGACTTTTCTAGATCAATATCTAGTTCTGCTGCGGCTTCTAGCAACATACCTGGTTTAGGTTTACGACAATTACAATCTTGGCGGTAATTTTCATCACCGTATTCGCTATGATGAGGACAGTAGTAGATACCATCTAAATCGACGCCGCGATCAGCAAGCGACCAATCCATCCATTCGGTTAGGCTTAAGAACTGATCTTCACTAAAGTAGCCACGCGCAATACCCGCTTGATTAGTTACAACCACAAGCAACCAACCAGCTTCTTTAAGTTTTTGCATCGCTTCAATAGCGCCGTCGATAAACTCAAAGTCATCAACTTGGGATACATAGGCCCGATCGTGGTTGATAACTCCATCTCGGTCCAAAAACACTGCTGCTTGTTTCATTAATTTTTTCTTTACTCGGTCAATTAAGGGCTCATTCTACAATACAAAGCGCTGAATTTGTTGCTTGAGTTGATTGGATTTTTCTTCTAACGACTTTGCATCATTTACACTAGATTGGGCTTCGCTCACTGAATCTTGAGCAATAAGGGCAATTGTTTCCAGTGTTGCCGCTACATCGGAGGCCACTGCAGATTGTTCCTCGGTGGCAGCTGCAATCGCGGTAACCATTTCGGTCACACCTTGAGTAGTGTCGATAACTTGATGCAATGCATCTCCTGCCTTATTTACCACATTGCGGCCGCTAGAAACCAGTTCGGTACTTTTTGACATACTCTGGTTAGCCGCTTCAGTTAGGCTACGAATTTGATTGATAATTCGAGCAATCTCTTCTGTAGATTGGCTGGTTCGGCTAGCCAAACTACGCACCTCGTCAGCAACTACAGCAAAGCCACGCCCTTGCTCGCCAGCACGAGCTGCTTCAATGGCTGCATTTAGCGCTAACAAGTTGGTTTGTTCAGCGATACCAGCGATTACATCAGTAATCTTTTCTACTTCTTCACCCGCCAGGTTTAACTTAGCGATGTGCTGATTACTATCACTTACAGAACCTTCGATTTTTTGCATAATGGAAATGGTATCCGTCACCACTTGCCCACCTTGGCTTGCTACGTCTCCGCAATCTCTTGCATGATCAGCAGCTTGAGAAGTGTTTTGCGCTATTTCTCTGGCTGCTACAGACATCTCTTCTATAGCGGTAGCCGCTGAGTCAACTTTCGAACGCTGTTCATCAAGAGCGGTGCCAATGCCCGAGCTCTTATCAAAGACCTTCACACTGCTTTGACTCACATCTGCAGCAGTTTGATTCACCTCTGTTATTAATCCTTTTAGCTGTTCTGCCATCGCATTGATGGAGCCAGTAAGCTGCCCCACCTCGTCTTTAGCGCTAACCTTTAATGCCGGTTGCGAAAGGTTTCCGTTGGCTATTTGCATTGCCCGCTGATTAACTAGAGCCAAGTTGGATTTAATTTGACGAGTTAACCAAAGCACCACCAAGCCACCTAATAACGCGGCAATAGCAGCACCAGCAAATACCACCAGCACAACTTGCTCGCCTAAGCGCTCTAGATCCTGTTGGTGGCTAACTAACACATTTTGCTGCTGCATATTCCAGTCATTAAGTTGCAGTTCAATATCGGCCACTAAGGGAATAACTTCGTTGGCCATCCGGTGGTTGGCAATATTCCAGTCAGGTGCTGCTCGTATCACAAACATCTCATCGACTAAGGGAACAAAAATATCAACTAACTCGACAAATTGTTGCCACAGCCGAGCTTGCTCTTCGGTAAATAAATTATTTGCGGCCTCTACATCGGCTACCCGCTGTTTATGCCTGGCAAAGTACTCTTGGTATTTCTCTTGTTCGTATTTATCGCCAGTAATAATAAAACTACGCAAGCTAGTAAGGGCATTGGCCAGTTCATTACGCGCTTCGCTCATATCTGCTAACAAGCGTACCCGCTTTTTGGGGCTATATAAGCCGGGTTGAGAAATTTCTTCGGTGACTGCGCTAGAAACTTGGTTCATCGCTTCTTCAGCTAAGGGGGCAATATCAAACAGCAATAAAGCGTGTGCAGGTAGGTTATCTTCGCTATTGGAAATTTTAATAATTTGTTGCTGCAGTTCTTTTAAGGCTAAAAAGCTAGTTAAGGTTTGTTCTGGAACCGCTATATCGCTTAATAGTTGTATTTGCTCTACGGCCAAGTCAATGTTGAGCCAAGACTGTTCAAATAGGCTTTGAAAATGCTCCGCACGTTGTTTATCGGCGCCATGAATAAGGTAAGCTCGAAGTGCACTCAGTGATTGCTGAAGGTGTCGCTCAATTTCTTTGCTTTGGGCAACCACAGGAACACTAACTTCAACTATTTGCCGCTCTTTTTGAGCAATTTTATCTAGTTGAATAAACACAATAACGGCGGAACAAAACATCAAAATAGCAACGAAACCAAAAGCCGATAACAGCTTATTCGAGATAGACACGAAGATAACTCCTTTCCACAAAAAACGATGCTGTTATTTAAGGCTAGTCTATTTGCCTAAAGCTACAACGCATCGCGGTTTACATCCAGCAAACCTAAAAACCGAATCTATTTAGAATATAAGCGGATATGCTGTTCGATTTCCAGCATAGTTTCACTAAGAGTTTCAAATAAACCAGCAGCAAGTGCTATATGTTCATCCAAAATCGGTTGTTTTTTCAAGCCTTCTTCAAGCGCTAAACACTGAGCTTGTAAACTGCTGGCACCGAAATAACTACTACTAGATTTAAGGCCATGCGCTAAGCGTACTGCATCTTGGTAACGCTTAACCTTTAAAGCCTGTAATAGCTCTTCAATCATCGCCTCTGCGCCCTTTTGATACTCCTGCAATAAGGCGTCAAACTCATCCCCCATACTTTCTTGCAGCTTGGTAAGCTCAGTTGTGGAAATACGTTGATATTGAACGTTAGAAAGCTCATCACTGCTTGTTAGCAATGTTTGCTCAACACTCGCATTTTTTGTATTCAACCATTTACGCAAGCAAACATATAAGCCCACTCGGTCAAATGGTTTAGTTACATAGTCATCCATTCCAGCATCAAAACAAGCCTGTCTTGCTTCCAAGCTAACGCTTGCTGTTAACGCAATAATAGGAACACGCTGAGCGAGGTTTTCAAGTTCCCGTATAACCATAGTAGCTTCATAACCATCCATGTCAGGCATTAAGCAATCCATCAAGATGAGAGATAGTTTTGAGCCCCACCGCTTAAACAGATCTATGGCTTCATGGCCATCACGGGCGATCATCACTTTAAGGCCAAAACTGTCTAACATATGGCTGGCAACACGTTGATTAACCACGGTGTCTTCAACCAACAATACGTGGCCAGATAACTTGCTTAATACTGCCTGTTCACAACTGTCGGTAACACTTACGCTCAACACATCATCTTCTACACTTTGCAAAGGTAAGCTCACACTAAATTCTGAGCCAACCCCTAAACCCGACGTCACGGATATATTACCATCCATTAAGGAAACAATGCGCTGACAAATGGCCAGGCCTAAGCCAGTGCCGCCATAACGACGGGTTGTTGAACTGTCTGCCTGAGCAAAAGGCATAAACAAGTTGTTGATAGACTCCTCCGCAATACCAATGCCGCTGTCGGTTACTCTTACTAACACAGTTTCCTCGGCACCTAGCTGTTGACTATATTCAACACTTAAATTCACCGTGCCCACCTCGGTAAACTTAATCGCATTATTAACAAGATTAATGAATATTTGCTGCACCCTGCCCTGATCTCCAATGAACACTTTAGGTAAATGTTCAGGATAATCGAGATGCAAACTCAAATGCTTAGCTTTAGCTTGAGGAGAAAATAACTTAACCACCTCCAGCAAGGTTAAATGCAAGCTAAAGGCATCCAAACGCAATTCCATTTTTCCGGCTTCCACCTTTGAGAAATCCAATACGTCATTAACAATTACCAATAAAGCTTTGCCAGACAGACGAATAGTATTCACCTGCTCAATTTGCTCCTCAGACAACGAGGAAGCGCTGAGTAACTGAGTCATTCCCAAAATACCGTTTAGCGGGGTACGGATCTCGTGACTCATCATTGCCAAAAAGTCGCTTTTTGCTTGCGAAGCTGTTTCTGCATCTCGCCTGGCAACGCTTAACTGCTGCTGGCTACGCTGGTGTTCAGCAATCTCATCATTGAGCTGTTCAGTACGGGCATCCACTTTTGCCGTCATTTGACCTATGGCTCGGGCTAATACGCCCACTTCATCATTCGACTTATCCGGTAAAGTTACCTGTATATTGCGCTCACCAAACAACAGCGTTGCGTTGGTAATGTAGCGTAATGGCGCAACGATAGTGTGAGCAAAAAACCAGCCTACAAGCACCATTAAGCCGATAACCACTGCAGCAGCTAACAAGGCTTGTTTAGCCGCCGTTTGTGAGGCCGCGATAGTTTCCTCGTAATCGGTTATTTGCACTAAGTCCAAATACTCTTGGTCGTTCGATGGCAAATAAAGCAGGCGCTGAATACTTAGTATGTAAGAGCCATACTTAACCACTTGTTCTGGTAAGTCTTTAACCGGGGAATTAAGTAGCTGCTTGATGCGCTGATACTCTGAAGCTTGAAAGCTGGTAGACTGCCCCCTGCCATGCTCACTTCGCCACAACCTCTCTCCATTGATATCGAACACTAACAAAGGTCCAATGGTGGTTTCAGCGTATTGGCTAGAATGATTTGATGAGGCCTGCTGCGATACTTTAAATAAATCATCAAGGCGATACTCAAAAAGCCATATAGCGGCAACGACGCCATCATTATGCTGGACACTGGTAGCCAAATACCACACACCTTGGCTATTTTGTCTAATTGTTTGAGCATGCACTTTGTCTGGCAAATTTTCTGCATCCAACAGCAATGTCTTAGGCAGCGTTTGGCCAATGCGCTTTCCTACTGAGAGATATTCAAATTGTTGGCCTTGGCTAACCACAATAAGATGCGCGGCCAATAAAGCTTTTTCCCGTTTAAGTAACTGACGAATATCGCTACTTAAGCGCGAATGCCAAAAATCGGGCTCAACATTGATGAAGCGTTCGTCTACAAATTGCTGCTGAATAAATCCATCAAGTAAAGATTGCTCTGCTAGATGACTGAGCTCTTCATAAGCATGAGATATTTCTCGATCTAGGCGTTCAACTTGAATGGCATTTCGTAAACTTAGTTGCTGTTCTCGCTCGCTCTCTAAACTGGCAACAAAAGAAAAATAAAAGATAAGGTAAGTTACCGTTACCCCGGCTACCACCAAGCAACCGCTGAGCAAGGTAACGTAAGTACTGATCGAGCTTTTACTGCGTTTAAACCACGAGTACTGCTTCCCTCTGGCTCGTTCCATTAAGCGAATTAGCCGGTCTTCACGGCGTCGCTCACGCTCTATGGTGGTTACTGGCGCAGGCGCTCTTAACTCTAAGTAGCTAGCTACGGCTACCACCAAGTAACTGCTTAGCTTAATTAACGACAAGGAAAACACTGCAAAACTGTTAACACCTAAGTTTTCTGAAACCGGCCAAAAGTACAAAATAAATTGAATACACACACAAGCAAATACACCACACTCAAGGGTGCAATTTAACCATCGGCCACGCCAACCAAAGTAAGCGATAGCAATGGCAAATACCGCAGTAACCAATAATTCCAACACTGAATGAAGATGGGCTAAAGCCACCTGCATAAATGGTAATGACACCACATAAAGAAAGGCGACGCTTAGAAAAGAAAATATCACGCTACCGATAGCCAGCACCGCGATGCTCATTTTCCCACCGTTGGCTAAGCGTTCGTAACGGCTAAGCAGCACCCCACAAATGAGCAACACAGCGGCTAAAAATCCACGCGTAATCAGCCCAGACCAGATAGCTACAGTATTCGAAGATAGTGGCAGAACACTTAAAAAGGAGGGATAGTTGAGAATAAAATAGCAAAGCTCTAAGCCCGACACCGAGAAAAAGGCGGCGCCAAAAACCAACATGGTATAACTGTATTTTTTACGGTAAAAACTGCGGCACATTAAGCCAACAGAAAGTGGCAAAATAATATTAAGTATCGCTACAATAACAGTAATTAAAGGCGCTACTGACGCTGATGACTGACGCCCCCAAAAGGCCAGAGCTACCACCAACACCAGCGAAAATAGCAAGCCTATGCTGTGCCGCCATGCTAAATCTAAATTGCGAAACATGCTGATGTTAGGTTTAGCCATTACCTATATCCTTGGTAAAACATCCTAAAAACTTTTTCGCTATTCAGCATTAACTTGAAACAACAAGCGAAACTAAGTGATGTTATAATAAACCCAGTATTATCAATAAGTACATGTCAATTTTACCAGCTAATGACCAGCTTCAAGTATTTGATTCAAAGGAAATGTATGCGTGTTTTTCTAATAATGGCGCTTAGCAGCAGCCTAATAGCTTGTAGTGGCAACTACAGTTTTAATACCAACGTAGATAAAGAAAACTTTGAAAACTATTTGCCTGCCACCGAAGTGGAAATAGTTAACGATGAACAAATCGATCCCCTGCAAGCAGAATACTTAGGCATTGTAGAAGGGCTAAGTTGCCAAGAAAAAGCCAATCAAGCACCACCGCAGAAAGTGGATGCACGCAATAATCTTCGCGAGCAAGCCGCCGGTATTGGGGCTAATGTAGTCACTATTCAACAATGCTACCCAATTGAAGAACCTGCAGCATGCATTGCCATGCTAAGTTGTTTTGGCAAAGCTTACAGAATTGAAAAGTAATGAATATCCAGCTATCTCCTTTGGGCCTTATCCACTCCCCTTATCAAGAGAAGTTTTCGGTACCACGCCAACCCGGCTTGGTTAGTGCCACAACCAGCAGCTTAGTCTTCAACTCCAACTTTAATGATCCTGATTTACTAGACAATGTGGAGCAGTTTAGTCACTTTTGGTTAGTATTCGCCTTTCATCAAAATATTAAATCTGGCTGGAAAGCCAAGGTACGCCCACCACGTTTAGGCGGTAACAAAAAAGTGGGCGTATTAGCATCTCGTTCGTCGTTTCGTCCTAATCACTTAGGGTTATCCTTACTTGAACTTAGTCACGTTGAACGCAGCCCAAATAAGTTAGCCATGTATTTCAAAGGTGGCGATTTAGTTAACGGCACTCCTATCTATGATGTAAAGCCCTACTTACCTTATGCCGACAGCATTCCAGATGCGCAGGCTGGTTACGCACAGCAAGCACCACAGCAACAGTTACTAGTGATTTGGACTGAACAAGCCTTACAACAAGCTCAACAACTGAATATTGAACAAACTCATCGGCTAGTGATAGAGCAAGTGTTAGCCCAAGATCCGCGCCCCGCATACAAACAAAACAAAACTGACGACCGAGAATACGGTGTGGCCTTATATCAGTTCAATATCCGCTGGCGAATCCTAGAAGTTAATGCAAGTGAGTCACAAGTAGAAATTGTTTCGGTGACCCATGCAGCTTGAACCTCAGGACTATCAGCAACAACATAAACAGCGCCTTGCTTGGATGCCATGGCTTTATTACCGCTTAAAGGCTAAACACCTGCAATGGGCCAAACCCTGGCAAAATGATATCCAACAACATTTGCAAGCGCTAGAAACCGTACAAATTGGTGAGAACTGTTTCATAGCTCCCGATGCCAATATTTTTGCCGAACCCGGCCGTTTAATCTCGCTAGGCAATAGCTCATTTGTAGCAGCTCAAAGTTTCTTGCATGGCCCAATAACCATTGGCGACCACGTAGCCATAAACCACGGCTGCTCCATCGACGGCGGGCAAAAAGGCGTAAGCATTGGCAACAACAGCCGTATTGCCAACGGCGTTAAAATTTATGCCTTCAACCATGGCATGCACCCAGAGCAAGATATTTGGCGGCAAAACAGCCAATCCCAGGGTGTAATAATTGGCGAAGATGTGTGGATTGGTGCTAACGCCTGTATTGTTGACGGCATTGAAATTGGCGACCATGCGGTCGTGGGAATGGGGGCAGTAGTCACCAAAAATGTGGCTAAATGGGCTATCGTTGCCGGTAACCCTGCAAAAATCATCGGCGACCGCCGTGACAAGGCCTGACAGAGCTAAATTAGCCTGATACAATCGCCGCAATTTAATAGCTAAATGAAAGGACAGATATGCGTTCTAGCAAATATCTTCTGGCAACTCAGAAAGAAACTCCAAGCGACGCAGAGATTGTATCTCACCAGTTAATGCTGCGCGCGGGTATGGTGCGCAAACTCGCCTCAGGTCTATATACGTGGTTACCAAACGGCTTACGCGTTCTGCAAAAAGTAGAAAACATTGTTCGTGAAGAAATGAATAACGCTGGTGCAGTTGAAACCTTAATGCCTGTTGTTCAGCCTTTTGAGTTGTGGGAAGAAACCGGCCGCTCAGAAAAAATGGGAGCAGAGCTACTGCGCTTTACTGACCGCCACGAACGCCCTTTTGTATTAAGCCCTACTGCTGAAGAAGTCATCACTAGTTTGGTTCGTCATGAGGTAAACTCTTACAAGCAATTACCGCTAAACCTATATCAAATCCAAACCAAGTTCCGCGATGAAGTTCGTCCACGCTTTGGCGTGATGCGTTCGCGCGAATTTACCATGATGGACTCGTACAGTTTTGATATCGATAAAGAAGGTTTAGAAAAAACCTACGCCCAAATGCATCAGGCATACTGTAAGGCCTTTGACCGCATGGGCCTAGACTACCGCCCAGTGCTAGCTGATACCGGTGCGATTGGCGGCTCTGCATCGCATGAATTCCATGTATTGGCAGAGAGCGGAGAAGATTTAATTGCTTTCTCTACTGAATCAGAATTTGCAGCGAATATTGAAAAAGCTGAAGCATTAGCACCTTCAGGCGAGCGCGCAGCACCTAGCCAAGATATGCAAGAAGTTGCCACACCGAATGCTAAAACCATTGCCGAGCTAGTTGAGCAGTTCAATATCAAAATTGAACAAACAGTGAAAACCTTAATAGTAAAAGCCAGTGAAGACTCTGAGCATTCACTTATCGCCTTAATTTTGCGTGGCGACCACGAGCTCAATGAAATTAAAGCAGAAAACTTAACTGAGATAGCTTCACCGCTTGAGTTTGCTAGTGAAGAAGAAATTCGCGCTGCAGTTGGCGCAGGCCCAGGCTCTTTAGGACCAGTTAATTTACCAATGCCAGTTATTGTAGACCGTGCTGCCGCGCACTGTAGTGACTTTGGCGCAGGCGCTAACATAGATGATAAACACTTCTTTGGCATTAACTGGGAGCGTGATGTAGAGCTGGGTCGTGTTGAAGATATCCGCAATGTTGTTGAAGGCGACCCAAGCCCATGTGGCAAAGGTACTATTGCCTTAAAACGCGGTATCGAAGTTGGCCATATTTTCCAGCTTGGCACCAACTACTCTGAAAAAATGAATTGCGGTGTGCTGGGTACTAACGGTAAAAATGTAACCCTAGAAATGGGATGTTACGGCATTGGTATCTCTCGTATCGTTGCAGCAGCCATTGAGCAAAACCACGACAAACACGGCATTATATGGCCGGATAATATTGCACCATTCAAGCTAGCCATTGTGCCGATGAACATGCATAAATCTCATCGCGTTCAAGAAGTGGCTAACAAGCTTTACGAAGAAGCTAAGCAACGTGGTATAGATGTATTGTTTGACGATCGTAAAGAACGCCCAGGTGTTATGTTTGCCGACATCGAATTGATTGGCATTCCACACGTTGTCGTTATTGGTGACCGCAGCCTAGACAAAGGTGTGATTGAATACAAGAACCGACGCAGTGGAGAAAAAGTTGAAGTGGCTGTAGAGCAAATCTTCGACCAATTCTGAAATCTGTAGATTGATTTAAAAGCCGGCCTTCGCCGGCTTTTTTTGTTTTTGGGAGTGTGATATCACCAGCAAGCAGTGGTAAAACGCTGTGCTAAGATATTATTATGAATCAAAAGGCTAGCACTAAAAATAAACCCAGAGTCGCTCTCGTTCTTACCGGCGGCGGCGCACGAGCGGCCTACCAGGTTGGGGCACTAAAAGCGATTGCTGAGCAATACCCAAGAAACCATGCCAGCCCCTTTTCTATACTTTGTGGTACTTCAGCGGGTGCCATAAATGTGACAGCATTAGGCGTATATGCGTCATGTTTTCGCTTGGGAGTAAAAAAACTCGAATATATTTGGCGAAACTTTAAGTGTAAGCAGGTATTTAGAACCGATGGGATAGCTATAGCCAAACAGCTCTCATCGATAGTATGCAAAAGCTTGCATGCTGATTACAGCCAGCAACAGGGTTTTTCTTTACTCAACAATCAACCTCTGCAAACCTTATTGAACAACTATCTAAACTACAAGCGAATCGACCAAAATATTGCCACAGGTTACCTACATGCTTTATCGGTTACAGCTTCAAATTACCGTGACGGTCAATCGTTATCCTTTTTTCAAGCCAAACAACATCAACAAAACTGGCAACGTGCTAGGCGACAGGGGCAAAAAACCCAAATCCATACCAGTCACCTACTCGCATCAACGGCAATACCTCTGATTTTTCCGGCGGAGAAAGTAGGTCAAGATTACTATGGCGATGGTTCAATACATCAACTTTGCCCTCTTAGCCCTGCAATACACTTAGGTGCAGATAAAATACTGGCGATTCATTTAGAGCAGCCTCGTAAATCCAACTGCGAGCTAGATTGCCCTCCGCCGAATAGCGCGACCATTGCAGGTCACCTTCTCGACTCAGTATTTTCCGATACGCTCAATTCAGATTTAGAACGCTTACAACGTATTAATCGAACCATTGAGTTATTAACACCTCAACAGCAAAAACAATTAGATTTACGCTCTATTCACTCTTTAAGTATCAAACCTAATATTGATTTTGAACAAATTGCACATGATCACTTTACAATTTTACCTCTTTCCGTTCGACTAATGTTGGCGACCTTAGGCATTAAAAAAGACAAGCCTTCTGCTATCACCAGCTTTTTAATGTTCGAACAAAACTACACTAACTATCTGATAAGAGAGGGTTACCAAAACACCCTACAGCAAATTGACAAAATTTTGGCTTTTTTGGAAGATTAGCTGGCCTACAAATTGCTTTACTCGTAACTAGCGGCGTTTTTTGACGCTAATCAGCAAGATAAAACAAGAGTAAAGTAAGTATGGATTCTCTACAATTGGCTCAAAACAACATTGTAAGCACAAGAAAAATATCACATTTTTCTAATGACGCTATGCTTAGTGCTGTTCAAAAACTTAGTATTCTTGAGTCTTTGCAAGAAAGCTTACAGCTAGAAGAGTTACTGCAAAACTTTGCCGCCTTGGCAACTAACTACGTTGAGTTTTCTGCAATGCGTTTAGTCAGTGATAAGCTGCAAACCGAAGTTAGCCTATTTGAGGGGCAACGTTATTACCGTAGTTTTAATCTAAATAACAAAAATCAACCTTTAGCGATTATCACTTTTACCCGCGATACGCCTTTTCAGCGTAACGAAATTCATCAGCTTCGTCAGCTAACCCAATTGCTACAAACTCCCTTAAAACATGCTTTGCAAATTTCGCGTTTACAAGAGCGAGTTCGCAATGACTATTTAACCGGCATTGGCAATCGCGCTCACTTCGATGAATCTTTGCATACTTCAATTGAACAGCAAACCCGTCAAAGCCAACAACAAGGCGGCTTAGTACTTATGCTGTTAGACTTGAACAAATTTAAACAAGTAAATGATTCTCTCGGTCACCCTGTTGGCGACCAAGTATTGATTGGTTTTGCGAAAGTACTCAAGTCGGTGATTAGAAGCGGTGATCAAGCGTTTCGAGTAGGAGGTGATGAGTTTGCGATGTTGTTACGTCCGGCCACCGAACAGTCAGCCCAAAAGGTAATTAAACGCTTGCACAGCAAGCTTGAAGAGTCGCCACTGCTAGCTCAATACGACATTTCAGCCAGTGTTGGCGTTAGTGAATGGACACCTGGTAGTAACAGTGAAAGCCTTATTCAAAGCGCTGATGAGCAGCTATACGCTAACAAATTGGCAACCAGTTAAGCGTAATGCCCTTGTTATAAGGGCATTCGTACTCTTTTTGAATAAAACAGTCACCAATAGCCACCAACACATCGTCATAAAATATAAAAGGAATTCGATTACGCTGCCATGGCGCCAATCCGCATTCTTGCAGTAGCTTTTTGATACTTCTTCGCCCTGCTCGCCTTGCGGCGTCAAAATCGGTTTGCTCAATGTGAGTCCTAAATTTAACGCTTACTGTTGTTGTACTTGAAGGCGGCAGAAGATTGCCGCCTTCTTGCCAAGCTATTTGAGTATTATTATCAAGCTTGAGTACCGGCATTGAGTTTAGGTCCCAAACTATCACTGTATTTGATTCTAATAACTCATATTTTTTTAACAGGTACAAACGCGCTTGAAAACGCCGCAGCTCTCCTTCTGCTAGAACTACTGATACTTTGGCATCTTGCTGTGCTGCGGCTTGAATAAGAATTTGTTCCAGTTGCGCTTGGCTTGGATAAGCCCAGCCCATGCGCTTAAACCAATAACGCACAACATTTCGTTGCCGCTTTAAAGAAAGTTGCGATAACCTATCGCAGCACAGTGTTTGTTCGAGAATTAATTGTTGATAATCCGCATCGGCTAACTCTTCCAATAAATCTACCGATTCTTGCAAAAACTGAACACTGCGTTGAGTAGACTCTAGCCATTGGGGCCATCTCGTGCTCAGCTCTGGCAACACCTTGTGCCGTAAAAAATTGCGGTCAAATTCTAAAGACTGATTGCTAGGATCTTCAATCCAAGCCAACTTTTTTTGCTGTGCATAAGCTTCTAGTTCTGCACGAGAAACCGGCAGTAAAGGCCTCAGTAGTTGACCGGAGGCAAAATCTCTCACTGGCGGCATTGCAGCTAAACCCTGTAGGCCGCTTCCTCGCTTTAGTGCTAGCATAAAGGTCTCAAACTGGTCGTCAGCATGGTGTCCAGTTAGCAAACAGCTATGTGCATCCACATACTTAGCTAAAGCTTGATAACGCTTTTCTCTCGCCACCGCTTCTAAGCTAGAGCGTGCTTTTACTTCAACATCAACCAACTCCGCCACAAACGGCAAACCTAGCGCTTCCACTTGCTGCTGACAGCAACTTTGCCAACTGTTAGCTTGCTGTTGCAGACCATGGTTTACGTGAACCACTAGCAACTCTATGTGCCGATGAGATTTGAGATACTCAGCTGTCAAATGAAGCAAAACGCTAGAATCTAAGCCGCCACTAAAGGCAATGACAAGGCGCTGAGGGGTTAAAGGCAAGAAGTCGAAAAACTGGTTAAAGCGAGCTTGAAGGGACAAAATAACCTCTTATTGGGGCATTGGTAAAACCAATGCCCCAATTAACTTAGCAATATCCGTAGGACATTAAACGCTGATAGCGTTGCTCCAACAAGGTGTCAGTGTCTAATGCTGATAGGCTTTCTAAATCGCTCAATAGCTTAGTTTTTAGATTAAGCGCCATTGCTGCAACATCGCGGTGTGCGCCACCTAATGGCTCTGGAACAATGTCATTAATTAAATCTAATTCTTTAAGGCGCTCTGAAGTAATGCCCATAGCGTCTGCTGCAACAGGGGCTTTGTCGGCACTCTTCCACAAGATAGAGGCACAACCTTCTGGAGAAATCACCGAGTAAGTACTGTATTGAAGCATGTTAACGCGGTCGCCTACACCTATTGCTAAAGCCCCGCCAGAGCCGCCTTCACCGATAACGGTACAAATAGTTGGTACCTTTAAGCCAGCCATAACCAACAGGTTTTTAGCAATGGCCTCACTTTGTCCACGCTCTTCTGCGCCTACGCCTGGGTATGCACCAGGAGTATCGATAAAGGTAATGATCGGCATATTAAAACGCTCAGCCATTTCCATCAAACGAAGCGCTTTACGGTAGCCTTCTGGTTTTGGCATACCAAAGTTGCGACGGATCTTTTCTTTAGTTTCACGACCTTTTTGCTGGCCAATTACCATCACTGGTTTGCCATCTAGGCGTGCCATACCGCCAACAATTGCTTCATCATTAGCATAAGCTCTATCACCAGCCAATTCATCAAAGTCGGTGAAAATGTGCTCAATATAATCCAACACATAAGGGCGATTAGGATGACGCGCTAGCTGCGCAACTTGCCAAGCACCTAAGTCTGAGAATATTTTTTGGGTTAAATCGTTTTGCTTTTGTTGCAAACGAGAGATTTCTTCCTGTAAATCTACATCTACGCCAGATTCTTCATTTACAATGCACAACTCTTCAATTTGCGCTTGCAGCTCAGCAATCGGCTGCTCAAACTCTAGAAAATTCGGATTCATATAATCTTTTTCTTAATTAAATTCTAGGGTGACTTGCTGTTGTCCCAGCAGTTGGGTCAACGCCTCTATTAAATCTTCACTCGGCGTAATTCGCCAATCGGTGCCTAAGCTTAACATGCCACTGGCATTATCGCCCTCATAACTTATTGCTATTGGGCAGGTTCCTGCTCGATAAGGCTCTAATACTTCGTAAAATCTTTGCCAAAATAGCTCGTCTAGCTGGTCTCGACACATTCGTAAACGCAATTTTTTCATCCAACGTTCACGCGCCATCGATAAATCCATGACTTCACGAGCAGTCATTTTAATGCCTCCGGAGAAATCATCAACGCTGACCTCTCCTTGAATCACTAACATGCGATCTTTTTCTAATAATTCTTGGTAGGTATCGAAGGCTTCACTAAAGAACATCACATCCAAACGAGCACTGCGATCATCTAACTGAATAATGCCCATTTTGGAGCCACGCTTAGTGAGCATCACCCGAGTTGATAGCACTAACCCCGCAACTGTCGAGGTCGTACCTCGAGCTGTAGGGCGAATATCAACTAAGCGGCCAGTGGTATAGTGGCGAAACTCTTTTAGATAGCGGTTAACCGGATGCCCGGTTAGATATAATCCAAGGGTTTCTTTTTCCCCTTCTAACCAAACTTTTTCGGTCCATACTGGCTCATCAACAAACTCTGGCCGTTCATCATCCTCCTCAGCAATAATGCCGAATAAGTCTTCTTGACCGCGCGCAGACGCTTTAGCATGCTGTGATGCAGCTTGCATCGCTGTTGGTAAGGTTGCCATCATCGCTGCGCGATGTGGGCCGAGCTTATCCATAGCACCTGCCATAATCAGCTTTTCAATCACGCGCTTATTGATTTTCTTAAGATCTAAGCGACAACAAAAATCAAAGAGATCGATAAATGAGCCGGTTTTTCTTGCTTCCAATATCGCTTCAATGGGGCCTTCACCCACGCCTTTAATTGCCCCTATACCATAAACAATTTCTTCGTCGGCATTCACCGAGAACTTGAATAATCCGGTGTTTACATCAGGCGGGACCAGCTTAAGCCCCATGTTGTTGCACTCATCTACTAAGGTAACAATTTTATCGGTGTTATCCATATCGGCCGACATCACCGCAGCCATAAAGTACGCAGGGTAATGGGCCTTCATCCACAAGGTTTGATAAGAAACTAAGGCGTAAGCGGCTGAGTGGGACTTGTTAAAACCGTAGCCTGCGAACTTTTCTACCAAGTCAAAGATCTTCATCGACAGTTCGCCATCAACCCCATTCTTAATAGAGCCTTCTTCAAACACTGCTCGCTGCTTGGCCATTTCTTCAGGTTTTTTCTTACCCATCGCGCGACGTAACATGTCTGCGCCACCGAGGGTGTAACCAGCTAGAACCTGAGCGATCTGCATTACCTGTTCTTGGTAAAGAATAATGCCGTAAGTAGGCTCTAGAATAGGTTTTAAACTGTCGTGTTGCCAAGTTTCATCCGGGTAGGAAATAGCTTCTCGACCGTGTTTACGTTCAATAAAGTTATCAACCATACCTGATTGCAATGGACCAGGTCGGAACAAGGCCACCAGTGCGATCATATCTTCAAAACAGTCGGGCTTAAGACGCTTTATCAAATCCTTCATACCACGAGATTCCAACTGGAATACCGCGGTTGTTTTGCAATCTTGCAGTAGCCTAAACGATTTGGGGTCTGTGGTAGAAATCGCCGCAATATCGATCGGCTGCTCACCCTTGGCTTCTAACACTGGGTTAAGCATATCCAAGGCCCATTGAATGATGGTAAGTGTACGCAAGCCTAAGAAGTCAAACTTCACCAAACCGGCATATTCAACATCATTCTTATCAAATTGGGTAACTGGGTTTTTACCTTCAGCGTCGCAATATAAGGGCGCAAAGTCGGTAATAGTGGTGGGCGAAATTACAACACCACCGGCGTGTTTACCCGCGTTACGGGTTACCCCTTCGAGGATACGAGCCATATCGATTAGCTCGCGAACTTCTTGGTCTGCGTTATACAGCTCTGGTAAACGTGGCTCAGCCTCGAAGGCTTTTTCTAAGGTCATGCCTGGATCTGGTGGAATCAACTTGGAGATCCGGTCAACAAAACCAAAGGGATGGCCAAGCACACGGCCCACGTCGCGCACTACTGCTTTGGCAGCCATAGTTCCAAAGGTGATAATTTGCGATACCGCATCTCGGCCATATAACTCGGCTACGTGATCGATCACCTCATCACGGCGATCCATACAAAAATCGACATCAAAGTCGGGCATAGATACCCGCTCGGGGTTCAAGAATCGCTCAAACAGCAAGTCAAACTCAAGTGGATCTAAATCGGTAATTTTTTGCGCGTAAGCGACGAGTGAACCTGCGCCAGAGCCCCTACCCGGACCCACGGGAATATTATTATCTTTACTCCACTGAATGAATTCCATCACGATAAGGAAGTAACCAGGGAAGCCCATTTGATTAATTACATCAAGCTCAATTTGCAGCCGCTCATCATATTCGGGACGACGTTTTGCCCGTTCTTCAGGATCGGGAAACAAAAACGCTAAGCGTTCTTCTAAGCCATCCCAAGAAACTTTGCAGAAATACTCCTCAATGGGTAACCCGCCTGTCGGGAAGTCTGGCAAAAAGTATTCACCTAAGCGCACCGTTACATTACAACGTTTAGCAATTTCTACCGAGTTTTGCAGCGCCTCAGGTATATCAGCAAACAACTCCTGCATTTCTTGCTCGCTGCGAAGATATTGTTGCGCACTATATTTTTTAGGCCGCCGACTATCATCAATAGCAAAGCCATCATGAATAGCAACCCGCACTTCATGAGGCTGAAACTGATCTTCTTCTAAAAATACAACTTCATTTGTTGCCACCACAGGCAAGGCTTTTTCGCCAGCTAACGCAACCGCCATATGTAAGTAATTTTCTTCATCGGGGCGGCCGGTGCGAATCAACTCTAAAAAGTAATGATCAGGGAAGTATTGTTGATAAAATGCAAGACTTCGCTCAACGATATCGTGGTTACCTTTAAGTAAGGCTTTGCCCACATCACCTTGGCGACCACCAGACAGAACAATCACTCCTTCAGCATGCTCACTCAGCCATTGCTTATCAATAACTGGCTTACCCTGCAGCTGCCCTCGCAAATATGCCCTTGAGATGAGCATCGTAATATTCTGATAGCCTTGATTATTAGTGGCTAACAAGGTTAGCCGGAATTGGTCATCACCCAATTCTTCTGACTGAACAAAAAAATCACAACCTACGATGGGTTTAATCCCTTGGTTGTGAGCCTCGCCGTAAAACTTAACTAAGCCACAAAGGTTAGTTTGATCGGTTAATGCAATTGCAGGCATATTTAACTCGGCCGCTTTTGCAACAATCGGTTTTACTTTTTTTAAGCCATCAACCATCGAAAAGTCTGAGTGGACCCTAAGATGAATGAAGGATGGAGTTGCTGCAGGCTCTGACAAAACTACCGCCCTCCTAGTACCCGCTGTACGGGTTTAAAACTGCGGCGATGCTCGGCAATCGCACCATGCTTCTCGAGCATTTCTAAATGCAAGGCTGTTGGATAACCCTTGTGTTTAGCAAACTGATAATCTGGATAACGAGCATCTAACTCTACCATTTCTTGGTCTCGAGCCACTTTAGCGATGATAGACGCCGCGCTAATTTCGGCCACCAAACCATCACCCTTAACAACAGCCAAACATGGGATATTTAACTTAGGTTCACGGTTGCCATCTATCAAAGCAAACTCTGGAGTAACGCTCAAAGCCGCAACGGCTCTAGACATCGCCAGCATGGTTGCATGCAAAATATTCAACTCATCTATTTCTTGGGGAGTTGCGCGGCCGATAGCCCAAGCTATTGCATGTTGCTTGATCTCTTCGGCTAGCGCCAAACGTTTTTTCTCGGTGAGCTTTTTGGAATCGTTTAGTCCAGCAATTGGCAGCTTAGGGTCAAGGATAACCGCGGCGGTTACCACATCCCCCACCAAAGGGCCACGCCCTACTTCATCTACGCCAGCAAAAACAGAATAACCAGAAGGATAAACAAAGGGCGTCATTACAACTCCAAAGAAAAGGTATTAGGAATAACTAACTATTTATGACTTCAATAACCGCTTTAGCTGCTTTATAGTCAGCGTCGCAGCGAATTTTTTGGTGAAGCTCTGTAAAAGTATCAATCAGTTCACTGTTATCGTTTTGCAGCAACTTGCTTAATTCTTCGACAATATTATCGCTGGTGCACTCATCTTGCACAAATTCTTGCACAATCATTTTATCGGCAAGCAAGTTGGGTAAAGCAGCGAATTTTGCGTTTACGATCATTTTAGCTATTCGATAAGTCAAAGGCTTGAAACGATAGCCAACGACCATTGGGCGTTTTACTAACATAGCTTCCAACGTTGCCGTGCCAGAAGCTAATAAAATAGCGTCTGCAGCAGTCATTACGGTACGAGCTTGACCGTCGACAATTTTGATATCTAACTCTGGCCCATACTCATTGACTAAAGCTTCAAATTGCTCTCGTCGCCGTTGATTAACCAAAGGGGCAACCAACTGTATACCAGGAAACTGTTGAACCAGTTTTTTAGCCGATTCTAAGAACACAGGTGTAAGCAAATCTACTTCGGCATTTCGACTACCAGGCAGAATTGCCAACACCTTTTTGGTGCTATCTAAGCCAAGCTGTTCAATAGCTGGGAGCTGCGGACTATGCATAGCAACTTGGTCCGCAAGGGTATGGCCAACAAACTCACAAGGCACTTCGAAGCGATCATAAAAAGCTTTTTCAAATGGCAAGAAAACGAGAATTTTATTGCAAGCTTCTTTAATCTTAAAAACGCGTTTTTGCTTCCACGCCCATACTGACGGGCTCACATAATGGACGGTTTTTATACCTTTTGTGTGTAACTTGTGTTCTACGCCTAAGTTGAAGTCTGGAGCGTCAACACCAATATAAATATCAGGAGGCGATTGTATGTAATGCTGAAGCAACTGCTTACGAACTTTAAGAATCCGTGGTAACCGGCCTAAAACTTCGACTAAGCCCATTACCGATAACTCTTCCATATCAAACAAGGCCTCACAACCTTGTTTTTGCATTAGCGGGCCAGCAATACCAGAAAAGCGTGCGCTGGGGTATTGTTGCTTAAGTGCAGCAATTAACCCTGCACCTAAAATATCGCCGGAGACTTCCCCGGCGACAATGGCTATATGCAAATCAGCTTGCGCCATTAGCGAACAATGCCTCGGCCGTTTTCTTTTAGAAAATCGGCAAACAATTTTACTTCTGGGAATTGCTCAGCTGATAACTCTATTTGTTTAAGCGCCTCTTCTAAAGTATTGCCGCTGCGATAGAGCGTTTTGTAGGCTTGACGAATTGCCTTAATAGCCTCTTTGCTAAACCCCCTGCGCAACAAACCCTCGGTATTTACCGCTACGGGACGAGCGTAATTACCCACAGCCATCACATAGGGAGGAACATCTTTGTTTACTGCCGCACATCCACCAACAAAGGCGTAAGAGCCAACTTTACCAAACTGATGAATAGCTGCTTGGCCACCAAAAATCACGTTATCACCAATAGTCACGTGGCCAGCCAACGTAGCATTATTTGCAAAAATACAGCCATTACCCACTACACAATCATGAGCAACATGCGCATTAATCATAAATAAACAATTGCTACCGATTTTAGTAATGCCTTGGTCTTGAGTCGTACCGCGGTGAATAGTGACACTTTCTCGAATGGTATTATTATCGCCAATTTCTAAATAAGTTTCTTCGCCGGCATATTTCAAGTCTTGGCAATCTTCACCTACCGAGGCAAATTGAAAAATGCGGTTATTATTACCAATTTTGGAGTGACCTTTAATCACTACATGTGAAGCGATTTGACAGTTATCACCAATCTCCACTTCACCGCGAATAATGGTAAAAGCACCAACAGTAGTGTTGGCACCAATTTTTACATTACCTCCGATGATGGCGCTTGGATGTATACTTGCAGTGCTATCTATCATATTCAGCTCCACTTACTTGTAGGCCCTACGTGCGCACATGATTTCGCCGCTACATACCACTTCGCCTTCTACCTTAGCGACACAGTTAAATTTACCTATGCCGCGACGGTCGCGCAATAATTCAACTTCAAGGTGCAAAACGTCACCAGGGCCAACCGGCTTTTTAAAGCGAGCGTTATCAATACCGGCAAAGTAGTAAAGCTCGTTATCGGCCGGTTTTGTGGTAGATTTAAACGCCAAAATTCCAGTACATTGAGCCAACGCCTCGAGTATCAATACGCCAGGGAAAACGGGTTGTTGTGGAAAGTGGCCAGTAAAAAACGGTTCATTAAAAGTTACGTTTTTAATGGCGTGTAGAGTTTTACCTTCTTCAAAATCTAATACCCGGTCTACCAACAAAAATGGGTAGCGGTGCGGCAAAAGCTCCATGATGTCTTGAATTTCTAGGCGGTTAAGTGGTTTAGTCAAAATCTGTTCCTAATTTAGTCGGCTTTTGCGTTGTGTTTACGTTCTAAGCTTACAATTCGTTTATGCATCTCATCAATTTGAGATAAGCGGGCCATAGATTTTCGCCAATGGCGATTAGCTTGGGTGGGCATGCCGGAAGAATAAACCCCTGGCTCACTGATTGACTTAATGACCATTGAGAAAGCGGTAATCGTCACTTTGTCGCATATTTCAATGTGACCATTAATGCCCACACCACCACCAATTATGCAGTAGCAGCCAATTTTGGTACTACCGGCAATTCCGGTAGTGCCAGCAATCGCAGTTCCACTACCAATCGTTACGTTGTGTCCAATATGTACTTGGTTATCAATAAGAACGTTCGATGCTATTTCAGTATTATCGAGCGCGCCTCGGTCAATAGAAACTGACGCACCTATTTCAACTTTGTCACCAATAATTACGGTACCCAATTGCGGTATTTTAAGCCATTGGCCCTGCTTATTCGCGTAACCAAAACCATCAGCACCAATTACAGTATTACTTTGAACTAAACATTGTTGGCCAATTTCAACTTCGTGATAAACGCTGCAATTAGCCCATAGCTTTGTTTCTGCGCCAATAGATGCATTTCTACCGATAAAACAACCTGCACCGATTTGCACGCCGTCACCTAATACAACGCCACTTTCAATAACAGCATTTGCGCCAACTGATACATTACTACCAATACTCGCGTTATCATCGATGATAGCAGATGGGTGAATTCCGTAAGCACAATCAGGTGTTGTGTCTAAAAGCTGCGCCAACTGAGCGTAACTCACATATGGGTCTTCGCTAATTAGCGTATTCCCAGAAAAAGCATCTGAGTAATTTTTAGGCAGAATAAGCGCCCCTGCTTTACTCGTAGCTAGCAAAGGTTTGTACTTTGCATTCGTTAAAAAGCTTATCTCTTGCGCCCCAGCTTTGTCGAAGGGCGCTATATTTGAAATAAGTTGCTCGGGGTCCCCCTTTAGGGGAAGCCCGAGATGCTCAGCGATTTGGCCAAGGCTTAGTGCCATATTTACTTACTCTTACTAACTTGTTGAACAACTTTTTTGGTAATATCTAAAGAATCAGATGCGTACGCGGTTGCATCTAAAGGTAATACTAAATCGTAGCCGTGTGCTTTAGATACTTCAACAATCGCATCTTGAACTTTAACCATTAATTTCTGTTGCTCTTCTGCACCGCGACGACGCTGGTCCTCTTCTAAATTCTTACGCTTAAGCTTGTATTCAGCCTGCATAGTTTCTAGTTGGCGAGTAATTTTGGTTACTTCTTGTTGGCCAAGGAGTTCACCATCTTTCTCGCGTTTGTCGTAAAGTCTTTGCATTTCGGTTTCTAAGCCCCGAACCTCTTGAACGCGTACTTCGAACTCATCTTTCAACGTTTTTTGTAAGGTATCGCGCTGTGGTAATTGCTGGAATACTTCAGCAATATTTATCACAGCAATTTTTGTTTTTGCTAGCGCGCTAAAACTTGGGGTTACAATAGTTGCAGCAAGGGCAACGGCAGCAATTAGTTTTTTCAAAAGATTGACTCCTAAAATCAAAAGTTAAAAAGTTTGGCCAATATTAAATGAGAAGGCTTCAGAACGATCTCCTTCATAACTCTTAATTGGCTTAGCAAATGAGAATACCAATGGTCCCATTGGAGAAAACCATTGTATAGACACACCTACTGATGCTCGAATTCGGTCTGGTGATGAATAATCACCAAAACGGTCACAATATCTAATACATTGCATTTGACTATATCGTTCATAATCGAACTCTGTATCCCAGACTGTACCAAAATCTATAAATGCAGTAGTACGAACTTGACGAATATAGGCTTCGTCAAGAAATGGTGTTGGGAAGATAAGTTCAGCTGAACCGACCGCTAAGGCGTTGCCACCTACTGAATCATCAGACGAGGTAACATAAGAGCTGCCGTTGTTATCCACCAGGTAAAGCGCTCGTGGGCCAACGGTATTTGAACGGAAACCACGTAAGGTGGAGTAACCACCGGCATAAAAGTTTTCGAAGAAAGGTAAAATTTGATCGTTACCCTCTATCTGTCCGTAACCATTCCCGTATCCCACCTTACCTCTAACGGCTAAAGCCCAGTCATGATTGGTGGTAATAGGGAAGAAGTGACGAGTATCAAAACTCATTTTAAAATACTGAACGTCTGAACCAGGAATGGTGATTTTAGTATCAAACTTTTGCGACGAACCTGCGGTTGGCATTGAGCCATTGTTTAAAGTGTTACGACTCCACCCCAAAGTGGTATCTAGAGATCCAAAGGTCAATGAACCATCATCATTTCGATGTGGCGCATAAATATCCCAAAACTGTTGGATTTGCGCATAGGCATTTAATTGCGAAATTTTATTTTGCTCTAAACCTAGGCTGACACTTAGGCGGTTGTATTCATTTACCGGGAACCCAAGAGTGCCGCGTAGACCAATGGTTTCATTGTTATAGTCTACGATATCAGCTTTTGATGCTTCGAAATCTGTATAGTAAAATCTCCCGCCAAAGCTTACACCGTCTTTAGTGAAGTAAGGGTCTGTAAAGTTTACGTCGAAGTTCTTAGAGTATTTATTGGTACTAATATTAATACCCGCTCGATTACCTGTACCAAGAAAATTATCCTGTTGCACCCCAGCAGAAAGGCTCAAACCAGACTCTGTGCCAAAACCTACGCCAGCATTGAACGAACCAGAAGGCTGTTCTTTAACGGTAAAATTCACATCAACTTGATCGTCTGAGCCAGGCACTTTTACTGTATCAACATCGACAGTTTCGAAAAAGCCTAGTCGACTTAAACGCGCCCTTGATTGCTCCACCAAACGATTTGAAAGCCAAGTGCCTTCCATTTGACGCATTTCACGACGCAGCACTTCATCTTTAGTAATGGTGTTACCGCTAACATTGATACGACGCACATACACTCGACTACCAGGATCAATGTTTATGTTAAGTACCACCGATTTAGTCTCATCATCAATAACCGGGAATACATTTACCTGAGGATAAGCATAGCCATAGCGCCCTAAAAACTTAGAAAGCAACTCTTCTGTTTTTGTCACTTCGGCGCCACTGTATGTATCACCTTCTTTAATGCTAACTAATCCATTTAACTCAGCGCTCTTATCTAGGAGGTTACCCGCTAACTCAACTTTCTCTACCGTGTAAATCTCGCCTTCATCAACGTTAATGGTGATGTAAATGCCTTTCTTATCTGGCGTTAAAGCAACTTGAGTGGAATCGACTTTAAAGCGGATATATCCACGGTCGTAATAAAAGCTGTTGATGGTTTCTAAGTCACCAGCCAGTTTTTGCTTTTGATATTTTTGATCAGCTAAAACATTCCACCAAGGAGCATTATCAGTGAGCGTCATACGCTTAATTAGCTCACCCGAAGAAAATTTTTGATTACCAATAATGTTAATTTGTTCAATTTCCGCGGATAGTCCCTCTTGGAAATTAAACTTCAAATCAACTCGATTGCGCGGCAATGGCGTAACAATGGCTTTTACTCGAGCACTGTACTTACCCACACTGTAGTAAAAGTCTTCTAGACTTTTTTCTATATTACGCAAGTTAGTTTTATCTAGCGGCTCACCAATTTTTATCCCTGATGAGCGCAATGACTCTTCAAGTTGTTCCGTTTTTATATCTTTATTACCTGAATACTCAATATTGCTGACAGTTGGCCTTTCAAGAACCTTGAATACCAGCGCATCTCCATCACGATAAACCTGAATATCTTCGAAGTTTCCACTGCGATACAATCGCTTAATACTCTCACTAACTTGAGAGCTATCAACCTCATCACCAACGCGTAAAGGAATTTGTAACAGCGCGGCACCCAACGATACCCTTTGCAATCCCTCGAGCCGAATATCTGCAACAGTAAACGCCGAATTGTCCGCGGCGAGAGTCGTTCCCGAGATGCAGGCTAGTAAAAGTCCAACAACCAACTGCTTTTTGAACATAAGAAAAAAGAACGTCCTATTTAATTGTTATAAGCGCATGAAATCATTAAAAATAGCCAGGCTCATCAAAGCCATTACTAATACTGCACCAATCCTAAATCCAATTTCCTGCACACGCTCTGACACGGGTTTACCAGTAATACCTTCGACAGCAAAAAACACTAAGTGCCCTCCATCTAGTACTGGTAAGGGAAATAAATTAATAATGCCTAAGTTAATACTAACCAAAGCAACAAAACCTAAAAAATACACCAACCCATAATCAGCCGTGGCACCAGCACCTTTAGCGATAGAGATTGGACCGCTAAGGTTATCTAATGAAACCACCCCTGTCACCAATTTACCGATCATTGACACTGTCAATTTGCTTAAATGCCAAGTTCGTTCGAGTGACTTACCAAATGCATCAAAAACACCATAATGCAAGTCAATTCGGTACTCTTCTGGAAACTCGGATACTTCGGGCGCTAAACCCACGTAGCCGCTTTCTTTACCTTGGTATTCTCTAGCTTCAGGAGTCATGGTTAGCTGTACTGGACTACCAGAACGCTCAACATCAACAACAATTGACTGATGCGGCCTAGCTTGAACATAAGTTACAAAATCTTGCCAAGAAGCGAGATTAACGCCATCTAGTGCTAACAGCTTATCGCCCTCTAACAAACCAGCCTCTGCGGCAGGTTTACCAGCAACCACCTTAGCAACGTTCATCGAGATGCTTGGACTAAATGGCTGTAGGCCTAAACTAATAATTGGACTTTGCTGCTCACTGTCCAACTGCCACTGGCGAATATCCAAGTAAGCTGTTTGAGTTCGTTGGGTTTCTGTATCTTTGACTTCTACCGCCATCGACTCATTACCAAGCTGGCTAACCAAGGCTAAGTTGACGCTTTCCCAATCTAGGGTTTTCTGGCCGTCAATCATGATAATCTCGTGACCTGAACGAAGGCCCGCTTGTTCAGCAATACTGTTAGGTGCAACACCACCTAGAACTGGTTTTACTGAAGGAACACCAATAACAAACATCAGCCAGAAGGCTAATATAGCTAGCAAAAAGTTAGCAATAGGACCAGCCGCGACAACAGCACTGCGCTGACCCAATGTTTTATTATTAAAGGCTTGAGAGCGAAGCTCGGCAGGCACTTCGGCTACTCGTTCATCGAGCATTTTCACGTAGCCACCAAGCGGGATAATCGCCACTACGTATTCAGTACCATCTTTGGCAGTTCTACGCCACAGCGCTTTACCAAAGCCTATTGAAAAGCGCTCTACTTTAACACCACAACGACGGGCGACCCAAAAGTGGCCAAACTCATGCACTGTTACCAAGATGCCTAGGGCAATAATAAAAAAGCTGGTGTTCCAAATCACTTCGTTCATGCACAGATCCTTTTAACCGCTGCATCAGCATGCATTCGCGCCCTTTGGTCGACCTCTAGTAAAACTGAAAGTTCAGTTTCGGCGCCCATATAACTCTGTTTATCCAAGCAAGTGGCGACAACTTCGGCAATCTGGGTGAATTTTATCCGCTCTGCCAAAAATGCTTCCACGGCGATTTCGTTAGCCGCATTTAAGCAAGTCGTAGCAGTTTGGCTGTCATAACAGGCATCGATAGCCAATTTCAAGCAAGGGTATTTAGCATAATCGGGTGGAATAAAGCTCAATTCGCCAATGCTGAAGAAATCCAAAGCCTCTACTCCAGAAACTTGCCGTTGTGGGTATGCCATCACATGGGCGATTGGCGTAGCCATATCCGGTTGGCCCATTTGCGCAAGCACCGAACCATCGCAGTACTGCACCATGGAATGAATGATTGATTGAGGGTGAATAATCACATCTATTTGATTAGGTTGAGTATTAAATAAGCGCTTAGCTTCTATATACTCTAAACCCTTGTTCATCATGGTGGCTGAGTCTACCGAGATCTTTTGCCCCATCGACCAATTTGGATGTGCGCAAGCTTGCGCTGGAGTTACCGACGACAAGCTTGCCAACTCGGTGTATCTAAAAGGCCCACCAGAACCGGTAAGCAAAATTTTGCTTACGCCAGCCTCAGACAAATTACAATAACCAAGCTGCTGTTGAACTTGTTCTGGCATACATTGGAATATGGCATTATGTTCACTATCGACCGGTAGAATTTGAGCACCGCTTTTTTTGGCCGCTTCCATGAAGATAGCGCCGCTCATTACCAAGGCTTCTTTATTAGCCAACAACACGGTTTTGCCTGCCTCTACTGCAGCCAATGTAGGTAACAAACCCGCTGCGCCAACAATAGCAGCCATCACCAATTCAACTTCAGAGGCCTTAACCAGGTCCGCAATGGCCTTATCACCGCTAGGTACTTCTACCTTAAGAGACTCAACTTTAATCGCTTCACGCAGTTTATGATTACTAGGTTCGTCGGCCATTAGCGCGTATTGAGGAGAAAACTCTCGACAAATTTCCAACATAGCGCTTAGGTTTTTCCCCCCCGTCACACCAAATAAAGAAAAACTCCGTGGGTTTTCGCGAATAACTTTAAGGGTACTGCTACCAATCGACCCGGTGGCGCCAAGAATAACCAATTGCTTGCTCATCAAGGGCTACATCCAATGAAGGAAGAAAAAAGCAAATACTGGCATCGCTGCCGTCATGCTGTCAATCCGGTCAAGTAAGCCGCCATGGCCTGGAAGTAAACTACCGCTGTCTTTTATTCCAGCTTGACGCTTAAACATGCTTTCAACTAAATCACCAACAACCGAGGCTAGAACAGTAAATCCACTGGCAATCACTAATACCCACTCTTTGCCTTCTGGTATGTCTAAGAAGATAAATGCGCCAACCGTAACTAGAGCCGCAACAGCCAAGCCACCTAACAAACCTTCAATGGTTTTTTTTGGGCTAACATTTTTAGCCAACTTGCGCTTACCAAAACGCTTACCGGCAAAATAAGCCCCAGTATCTGCAGCCCAAACTAGCAACAATACATAAAGTACCCAAGCACCACCAACAGCTGGATTGCTAGGGTCAACCGAGCGTAAAAAGACTAAAGACCAAAAGAATGGCAGTAGCACTACAAGCCCAACTAGCAACTTAAAGACGCTACTGTTGTGCCAAAACGTCGCCGAATGAGGATAACGTGAAAGTAAATATAAACTACTTAGCCAAGCAGCTACAGCAAGGCCGAGCATGGCGCTAAACCAAGTTGATTGCGCGAGGCTATCGAGTGGGAGTTGCCACAAGCTAAACCCAAAAACCAATGAGAAGACAACAAAAAAGCTCAAACGCTTTGAGCCTCGGTCAGACACCACTCTAGCCCATTCTCTGGCTGCCAATACCAGCACCAAAGCAAATACCACCGCTAAGCCAAACAGCGGTAACATGAAAATTGCAGCTAGGGCCAAAGGCGCTAATATCAGCGCCGTTATGATTCTTTGCTTAAGCAAAATGATCCTCATTTTTTTGATTGTCTATCAACAAAGCTTGTACCTGTTCCCCAGTACAACCAAAGCGACGCTCGCGACTCACAAATGCAGCAATGGCCTCGCCAAATGCATCTTCGTCAAAGTCTGGCCACAACACATCACTAAAGTAAAGCTCTGCATAAGCGGTTTGCCATAGCAAAAAGTTACTAATTCGGTGATCGCCACCGGTGCGGATTAATAAATCCACGTCGCCCACAGTGTCGCTTTCCATTAATGCCGAGATATGCTCTTCACTAATGTCTTGCGCATCTAAGTAACCCTTTTTAACTTGTTCAGCTAATTGTTGGCTAGCGTTTACAATGTCCCAGCGGCCACCGTAGTTAGCAGCAATGTTTAGTACTAAGCCATCGTTTGCCGCTGTTTCATTTTGGGCAATGGCAATGCGTTTTTGCAATTTGTCACTAAAGCGAGAAGTATCACCAATTATTCTTAGTTGTACATTATTGTTTTTCAGTTTTTTAACTTCTCGTTGCAAAACTGTCAAAAACAAATTCATTAAGCTTGACACTTCTTCTTCCGGGCGTCGCCAGTTCTCACTGCTAAAGGCAAACAAAGTTAACGACTTTACGCCTAATTGAGTGGCAAAACTTACAGCCCGTCTTACAGACTTCACCCCTGCTTGGTGGCCAAACATGCGCAATTTGCCACGTTGCTGAGCCCAACGCCCGTTGCCATCCATAATGATGGCAACATGCTTTGGCATAGCATCTTTCACGGCTAACTGCTGCGCTTCAGGTAAGGTCATAATTCACTACTCTTACTTACAAAAAAAAACCGTGTAACAAGACACGGCTATTTTCAATCTATAAATCGATTAAACTTCAAGCAACTCTGCTTCTTTTGCGGCTAAAGCTTCATCAACTTGCTTAACAGCCGCATCAGTAATTTTTTGAATTTCGTCTTGAGCACGACGATCATCATCTTCACCAATTTCTTTTTCTTTAAGCAGTTCCTTAACATCACCATTTGCGTCACGACGAATGTTACGAATTGCCACACGCGCTTGCTCAGCTTCGGCGCGAACAATTTTAATAAGATCGCGACGGCGTTCTTCAGTAAGCATTGGCAACGGAATGCGGATAAGGGTACCGGCCGAAGACGGATTTAAGCCTAAGTCTGAGCTCATAATTGCTTTTTCTACCGCACTAATTAAGCTTGCATCAAAAACGGTTACAGTTAACGTACGCGAGTCTTCAGTTGATACGTTACCAACTTGCTTCAGCGGCGTATCTACACCGTAATAAGGCACCATAATGCCGTCTAATAGACTTGTGTGGGCGCGGCCAGTGCGGACCTTAGACATTTGAGTTTTTAAAGACTCAATGCTTTTACCCATGCGTGTTTGAGCATCTTGTTTGATTTCGTTAATCACGATAACTATCCCTACTCTGTTTCTGTTTTATTTGATACGTGACAAATTGTAGTACCTTCGTCTGCACCCATCACAACGTTCTTCAAACTACCAGGTTTGTTCATGTTAAATACACGAATTGGCAAGTTATGATCACGTGCTAAGGTGAATGCGGCCAAATCCATCACTTTTAATTCTTTATCTAATACTTCAGCGTAATCTAGCTCACGGTAAAGTGTTGCTGCAGGGTCTTTAACTGGATCGGCGGTAAATACACCGTCTACTTTAGTGCCTTTAAGCACTGCTTCAGCTTCAATCTCAATGCCACGTAAACACGCTGCAGAGTCTGTTGTGAAGAAAGGATTACCCGTACCCGCTGAGAAAATAACAACTTTGCCCGCTTTAAGATTGCTAATAGCATCTGCCCAGTTGTATGAATCACACACGCCGTTTAGCTCAATGGCCGACATTAAGCGCGCGTTTACAAAATTTCTGTGTAGTGCGTCTCGCATCGCTAAGCCGTTCATCACGGTTGCTAGCATACCCATGTGGTCGCCTACTACTCGGTTCATACCTGCTTTTGCAAGGCCTTCGCCTCGAAACAGGTTACCACCACCAATAACTAGCCCAACTTGGATACCTAATTCTACTAACTCTTTGATTTCAAGAGCCATACGATCCAATACTTTAGGGTCTATACCAAAACCTTCATCACCCATTAGGGCTTCACCTGAAAGTTTTAAAAGAATGCGACGATATGCAGGTTTAGGATTGGTGCTCATAGCGATGATGATCTCTCTTATTTAGAAATACAAGAAGGTTGCGGCATGATACCGCAACCTGAAGAACAACTAAAATTACTTTTTAGCTGCTGCGATTTGTGCAGCTACTTCTGCAGCAAAATCTTCTTCTTTTTTCTCAATACCTTCGCCAACTTCTAGGCGAATGAAACCAGCTACTGAAGCACCTTTCTCTTTCAAGATTGCGCCAACAGTTTTCTTAGGTTCCATGATGAACGCTTGACCAGTTAATGAAATCTCGCCGGTGAATTTCTTCATACGGCCAGTTACCATTTTCTTAGCGATTTCTTCTGGTTTACCTTCATTCATCGCAATTTCGATTTGAAGCTTTTCTTCTTTCTCAACTACGTCAGCAGGAACATCTTCAGGAGATAAGAACTCTGGCTTAGAAGCAGCAACATGCATAGCAATGTGCTTCAGCGTTTCAGCATCAGCTTCACCAGTTACAGCAACACCAATGCGCTCGCCGTGACGGTAAGAAGCGATAGTTGCACCATCTAAGTACTCTACGCGACGAACAGAGATGTTTTCGCCAATTTTAGCGACTAACTGAACACGCTCTTCTTCAAAATCAGCTTTCAAAGTTTCGATGTCAGTTTTAGCTGCTGCAGCTGCTTCAGCAACTTTTTCAGCAAACGCTAAAAAGCTTGCGTCTTTAGCAACAAAGTCAGTTTGACAGTTGACTTCTAACAAGGCAGCAAAACCAGCGCCTTCTTTAATAATAATTGCGCCTTCGGCAGCGATGTTACCCGCTTTTTTTGCAGCTTTAGCTGCACCGCTTTTACGCATATTTTCAATCGCCAACTCGATGTCACCATCAGTTTCAGTCAACGCTTTTTTACAATCCATCATGCCTGCGCCGGTACGTTCGCGCAGTTCTTTTACTAGGGCAGCAGTAATTGCCATTTGTTTGATCCTCGACTGTTTATCGGATAAAACTCAGGGGACAAGCTTGCCCCCTGCTAATCATCAAGCTCACTTAGTGTAAATGCAGTTTATTGCATTTAATTACTCAGCAGCTTCCTCTACGAAACCATCTTCTTCAGCTTGTACTACGATGTCGTCTTGACGACCTTCGATAACAGTATCAGCAGCTGCGCCAAGGTACAATTTAATTGCACGGATAGCGTCGTCGTTACCAGGAATGATGTAATCAACACCGTCTGGTGCAGAGTTAGTATCAACTACAGAGATAACTGGAATACCTAGGTTGTTTGCTTCGCGAATAGCGATGTGCTCGTGTTCAGCATCGATTACAAACAATACGTCTGGTAGACCGCCCATGTTTTTGATACCGCCAAGGCTTTTCTCAAGCTTTTCCATTTCGCGAGTACGCATCAGCGCCTCTTTCTTGGTTAGCTTTTCGAAAGTACCGTCTTGGCTTTGAGCTTCTAGATCTTTTAGACGCTTGATAGATTGACGTACTGTTTTCCAGTTAGTCAACATACCACCCAACCAGCGGTGGTTAACGTAGAATTGATCTGAACGAAGTGCTTCAGCTTTGATGGTGTCACCAGCAGCGCGCTTAGTACCAACAAAAAGAACTTTACCTTTCTTAGATGCAACTTTCTTAAGAACAGACATTGCATCATTAAACATAGGTACAGTTTTTTCTAAGTTAATGATATGAACTTTGTTACGAGCACCAAAAATGAAAGGCTTCATTTTTGGGTTCCAGTAACGAGTTTGGTGACCAAAGTGTACGCCTGCTTGAAGCATATCGCGCATTGAAACGTTTGCCATTATAATTTCCTCAAATGGGGTTAGGCCTCCACACATCCCATTTTACCGACCAGACCAAATTGCCCAGCACCCCGGAAAACGTGACGATGTGTGTGTGTGTTTAAAATATAAATATTTAATTTATGTAAGCATCCACGCTAATTCGAAAACCAGAGTAATGACTTACGGCGCGCTTTATACCATAAATAGCGATATTGATAAAGCTAAGGCTAAACTTTTCGTTAATTTTTCTAGCTACTACAACTCCCCTCGCCCTTACGGTAAACTAGCGGCAAAACCAAGGTAAACACTCAACTATTAGTACTCATGAGCATAGTAATAAAAACCCCTGAACAAATTGAAAAGATGCGCGTTGCTGGTCGCCTAGCGGCAGACGTTCTCACCATGATCGCCCCTTATGTTAAGGTTGGCGTTAGCACCGATGAACTTAATCAACGCTGCCATGACTACATAGTAAACGAGCAAGGGGCCATTCCAGCACCGCTAGATTACCATGGCTTTCCTAAATCAATCTGTACCTCGGTAAACGACGTGGTATGCCATGGTATTCCTTCTAGTACCCATATTTTGCAAGATGGCGATGTAATCAACATCGATATCACAGTAATAAAAGACGGTTATCACGGCGATACCTCCAAAATGTTTTTGGTGGGCAATGCCTCACCTGCCGATAAACTGTTATGCCGCGTGACTCAGCAAGCGCTCTACCAAGCCATTAAAGTGGTAAAACCTGGCAATAAAGTCAGCGACATAGGTAATGCAATTCAAAAATACTTGAAAAAAGGCAACTATCGCTACGGCATTGTCGATAACTTTTGTGGCCACGGTATTGGTGAAGGTTTCCATGAAGATCCTCAAATCATGCACTACCGCAACAACGACCGAACGGTATTAAAAGCAGGCATGTGTTTCACCATTGAACCGATGATTAATCAAGGCAAAAAAGGCAACTGGGTTGATGAAGAAGATGGCTGGACAGCACGTACCAACGACGGTAAAAACTCCGCACAGTGGGAGCACACGTTATTAGTCACTAACGACGGTGTTGAAGTACTAACACTTCGTGATGAAGAAGACTTACCACGCATTATTAAAAACTAACAGACAGGTCTCAGAGGTTTAGTCATGGAAACGACGTTAGCAGCACCGCCTTTGCCCTGCACAAAAGACATATCGCTTAAGAGCAGCAAGCAATATCTAGATGATTTACAAGAGTACTTGGCTGATCAATTCAATCAAGGCGTGCATGTTGTTGAATTAGTGCAATTGCGCTCTCAACAAATGGACTTGTTACTTAATTGCTTATGGAAGCATTTTGATTTGGCCGAACACCCAGGGCTGTCCTTGCTTGCCGTAGGTGGTTATGGCCGTGGCGAACTTCACCCCCGTTCAGATATCGACATTCTTATTCTCACTCGAGAGCAAGTTGAACCAGCAATAGCAGACAAAATATCAGCGTTTATTACATTGCTTTGGGATATACGCTTAGATGTAGGCCAAAGCGTTCGCACGCTCAAAGAGTGTTTAGAGCTAGGTCTGGAAGACATTACCATTGCTACCAACTTGCAAGAGTCTCGATTATTGTTTGGTGACAAAGCCCTATATCAAGAACTGTGTTTGGCTGTATGCGCCGACAGTTTTTGGCCTAGCGAAGCTTTTTTCCGCGCTAAAAAAGATGAACAACTGAGTCGTCACCGCCAATATAAAGGTAACGCCTACTCCCTTGAACCAGACATTAAAGCTAACCCGGGTGGTTTACGAGATATTCAAACGATTTGCTGGGTTGCAGGCCGCCACTTTGGCAGTAGCGATTTAGACGAACTCACCAAACAAAACTTCCTAACCTTAGCAGAATGTAGAGAATTGCAAGATTGTAGGGACTTTTTGTGGCGTGTACGCTTTGCTCTGCATATTCACTTGCCCAAAAGTGATGACCGCTTGTTATTTGACCGCCAGTTAGCAGTAGCGCAATCACTGGGTTATAGCGGTGAGCACAATGCGCCAGTTGAACGCCTAATGAAGCACTTCTTCCAAACGGTGCGTCGAATTTCTGAACTAAATGAAATGCTACTGCAGCTCTTCGATGAAGCGATCCTTGGTAACACCGCCATGGATGTTCAGCCAGTCGATGAAAACTTCATGCTACGTGGCAACCTAATAGATAGCGCTAATGGCCAACTGTTTTTAGCGCACCCAGAGCAAATTTTGGTGATGTTTTTACACATTGCCGACAATCCGAAGATTACCGGCATTTACTCAGCAACCTTACGCCAATTACGTGAAGCAAGACGCAGACTGACCCATTGGTTGCAAGACATACCAGAGTGCCGACGCTACTTTAGACGCCTTATTAAGCACCCCAACGTGACTGGGCTACCCCTAACTTTAATGCATCGCTATGGGGTTTTATCAGCCTATTTCCCTGCTTGGAGCCGCATTGTTGGTCAAATGCAATTTGATTTGTTCCATGCTTTCACTGTTGATGAACATACCCATCGCCTGATTAACAAAATTCATTCGTTTAATGATGAAAAAACCAAAGAGGTTCACCCTCTTTGTTGCCAAGTATACCCGCGTTTAGAACGACCTGATTTATTGGCTTTAGCAGCAATTTTTCATGATATTGCTAAGGGACGTAAAGGCGACCATTCAACCTTGGGTGCGGTAGATGCCGAAGAGTTTTGTTTAGCTCATGGTTTTAGTAAACCTTCCGCTCGCACTGTAGCTTGGCTAGTTAAACACCACTTATTGATGTCGGTCACTGCTCAACGCCGCGATATTTATGATCCCGAAGTCATTACCGAGTTTGCCAAGGTAGTGCGGGATCAACGCCACCTAGACATGTTGCTTTGTTTAACGGTAGCAGATATATGTGCAACTAATGATGATACTTGGAACAGTTGGAAGCGAACCCTATTAAGTGAGCTTTATCACTCAACCCAAAAAGCATTACGTAGAGGCTTAGAAAACCCGGTAGACATTCGCGGCGTTATTCGAGACAAGCAGAAAAAAGCGATTCAACGACTCGCAGCTAAAGGCTATTCCGAAGAGCAAATACGAAGTCTATGGCAACGCTTTAGAGCTGATTACTTTCTTCGACATACACCACAGCAAATTGCTTGGCACAGCGACCATTTATGGGGTCACAGTGAAGATCAACCTTTAGTACTAGTGAGCCGCCGAGCAACGCGGGGCGGCACCGAAATCTTTATTCATTGCCAAGACATTCCACATTTATTCGCTTCAGTTGCTGCTGAACTCGATCAAAAGAACCTAAATATTCATGATGCGCAAATCATGTCTAGCCGCGATGGATATGTGCTAGATACCTTTGTTGTGCTCGATCACGAAGGTGACCCCCTTTCGCTAGAACGCGGTATTTTATTACAGCAAACCCTGGCGCAAAAACTTTTGGTAGCCGCTCCAATAGACTTAAAACAGCGCCGAGTTCCACGTCAAGTACAACAATTTTCTATCGCTCCCCGTGTAGAGTTTTTACCCGCTAAAGGCAAGCGAACACTAATTGAAATAGTAGCCTTGGACAAACCTGGCTTATTGGCTAGAATAAGCGCCGTATTTCAATCCTTTAATTACACGATTCATGCAGCTAAGGTCACCACCATTGGTGAAAAAGCAGAAGACTTCTTCAGCATTAGCAACTGTGAACGTGAAAAGCTCACTCCCGAACAAAAGCAACAGCTTAAGAAGATTCTGGAGCAAGCGCTCAAACAATAATATTTAGCAAGCTCAACCACTATTTTGGAGACAATCATGTCTAAAGACTTTTTTAGTTACGCCGTTGGTGTGGGAAGTAAAAACGCAAATGGCCAATGGCTAGAAGTTTTTTACCCTGCTCCGGTGTTAAACCCAAGCGAAGCAGAAGTATCAGGCCTAACTAAAGGTTTAGATTACAACAATGGCAAACAAGACATTGAACTGGACGACACAGCATTAAACACCTTGATTGCCAATGCAGAGGCACTAGGTTTAGCAGAGCAAGTAACCGCCTTTAAAGCGTTACTAGGCAGCGAGCAGCCTCGCGTTTTATGTTTATTAAGCCAAGATGATGCTGCTGCTTCAACACCTGAAGCTTACCTCAAGCTACACTTGCTCTCTCACCGTTTAGTTAAACCTCACGGTACCGATTTAAGCGGTATCTTTGCGGTGCTGCCTAACGTAGCGTGGACCAACCAAGGTGCTATCGATTTAACCGAACTGCCTGCTCGCCAACTAGAAGCACGCGCTAAAGGTGAATTACTACAGGTTACTTCTGTAGATAAGTTTCCAAAAATGGCTGATTACGTGGTCCCAAGTGGTGTGCGTATTGCGGCAACTTCACGCGTGCGCCTAGGTGCTTACATCGGCGAAGGTACTACGATTATGCACGAAGGTTTCTGTAACTTTAATGCAGGTACTGCTGGTACGAGTATGATCGAAGGCCGTATCTCTGCTGGAGTATTTGTAGGTAAAGGCTCTGATTTAGGTGGTGGTTGTTCAACCATGGGTACCCTTTCAGGCGGTGGTAACATTGTTATCGCGGTAGGTGAAGAATCGCTAATTGGAGCAAACGCTGGTACAGGCATTCCACTAGGTGACCGCTGCACCATCGAATCTGGCCTATACATTACCTCTGGTACCAAAGTGGTATTGATAGACGAAAATAAGCAACAAGCAGGCACCATTAAAGCCCGTGAGCTTGCCGGTAAATCAGATCTGCTATTCCGCCGTAACAGCCTTACTGGCGCAATTGAATGCTTAACCAATAAAACAGCGATTGCCTTAAACGAAGAGCTACACGCACATAACTAACCGATTCAGGCTCAAGTTACTCTGGTAGCTTGAGCCTACTTTCTCTCTTTAATTCCTCAACATAAAAAGCCCACTAGTTCACACTCCTTCTACGCGTAATGAGCTATGCTGCAATATACAGGCTCTGCAGAACAATGCGGCGGCGACTGTTTCTAGCAATAGAATGACAATTCGTTATGAAGGAAATTTTATGTACAAAAATCTAAAAAGCATTGGCATTACCAACCCAAGCGACATTGAACGTTATAGCCTCCGCCAAGAAGCCAATTCTGATACGCTCAAGATTTACTTCCATAAGGAAAAAGGTGACTTTCTCACCCGCAGTGTAAAATTTAAATACCCAAGGCAGAAAAAAACGGTACTTATTGATGGTGGTCGCGGCACTTACAAAGATACTACCGAAATAAACGCTAACCTGCGTTTTATCGTAGAAGAATTAGATAAAATTACTCGCAGAGACCAGCAAGAAAAAGACACCAAACAACAAGTACTTACTGAGTTGAGACATCTAGAAAAAGTAGTGTCAAACAAAATTGCTGAGATTGAAGCAAAACTAGAACGCCTATAAGCCCCAAATACAGATACAAAAAAGGAGGCCTAAGCCTCAATGCCGTTCACTTAAGGTGAACGGCATTTTTGTTTCTAGCGTATCGCTGCGGTCTGGGCTTAACGCACCTTGGAAAGGTTCGTTCTCGCCTTGGCGGAAGAATGAGGCTTTCTGCCATCCCATAAAAATGCTTGAGCTGCCGAGGAATTGCCCCTGGGCTGGAATAAGGCAGTCCTACCAATAACCTCATGACATGCGCTAACGCGCCATTGAAACTCAGCTGGTAAGGCAAGTAGCTCCCTTTCAACACAAAGCACATTTCAACCATTTGATACCGTATCAAATTATAGCTCAGCAAAATGCCCCATAACTCTTGGCGCACCAGCTCCGGTTTACGGCTTCTGAGTGTCAAACGCCTTCCCAACATAAACTGTTTTTGCTCTCGGTATCCCAGTTCGATTTCCCAACGGTGTCCATACAATGAACCAATATCTGCTGCGGGAAAGCGCATCGGGTCAATCATAGAAGTGAGTACCTCAAATGTCTTGCCATTGATTTTGCGGGTCACGAGACGAGCTGTCATCGTTTCGGATAGTTCTGGCCATAACTTACGCGCTCTAGGATTACTAGTAAGGGTGACAAGTTTATCGTTACGCCCAAAGCTTCTCAGCACGGTATATTGAGTGTTTTTCTTTAATGGCAGAAGCCAGTGGCGCTCTGTACCTGCACTCTGCCAAGCATGTAGTAACCCCATCGAATAAAAGCCACGGTCGAACATCGTTAGGCTATGGTCTGGCGTATCTTTAATCAGCTTTTCGGCTAACACCATTTCGTTGACGTTGTAGTCGTCGAAAGCACTGGCGGTGATGAGATGTGTGCTTAACTCCATCTGACACACCATGCGCACTTGTGGGTATTGTGTGCCTTTAGGTCGAGAAAATGCATCGCTGTTCTCTTTAGAATCATCAGTACGCCAAGTGACACCATCAACACCGAGTAGCGTTAAACCATTCCAGTGAGCGAAGTTGGCTTGTTGGCACCAGCGCTTTGACATGAGTTGAAAGACATCGTGTATCGCTTGTTCGCCTAGCTGTTTACGCCGTTGCGTGAGTGCACTTGGCGCAACGAAAGGCTTACCTTCACGGTCAACAATATCGAGCTGATTCACGATATTGGCTATCGACTTATCATTATAAAGCGCCATTCCAACAAGCAACCAGACCAGTGACTCAAGCGACAGTTTGCGCTTTCTCAGCGTAACCGTATCGGACAAAGCATAGGCATCATTAATGAGCTCAAGGGGTAACAAATCAGCCAGTGTTTCAATTTGATTGGGCTTCCAGTCATTGATGATGTTGAGTGCTTGTGAGACGTCCATAAACGAAAAAATCCGATGCCATTAATGACATCGGATTTTGCTATACCTAGAAAGATCGTCAATGGATCTGTCTTAACTGATCGGCATTAGGCCTAAGCCTCCTTTTTAACACTTACCTTAAACCTTAAACGGTTTGTAAGTAAGCTTCCATATCAGTTTTCAAGTTATCTGACTTAGTACCAAAGATAGCTTGAACACCTTGGCCAGCAACAACTACACCAGCTGCACCTAAGCTCTTAAGCTTTGGTTGGTCAACAGACTCTACTGACTTAACCTGAATACGTAAGCGAGTGATACAAGCATCTAGGCTAACAATGTTAGCTTTACCGCCAAACGCTTCTACTAGGTTCTTAGACATTTCGTCTTCAGAAACCGCTGCTGTAGCAACAGTATCTTCTTCATCTTCACGACCTGGAGTTTTAAGGTTTAATTTTGCAATTACCACACGGAACACTGTGTAGTAAACCGCGGCATAGCCCAAACCAATTACTGGGAACAACCAGATTTTTTGAGCGTTGCTCGACAATACGATGAAGTCAATTAAACCGTGTGAGAAAGATGTGCCGTGTACCATACCTAAAGTATTAGTAATTACGAAAGCCAAGCCAGCTAATAAAGCGTGAATTACGTAAAGTACTGGAGCTACAAACAAGAACGCAAATTCAATGGGTTCGGTAATGCCCGTTAGGAATGAAGTAAGCGCAGCAGAGATCATGATGCCGCCTACTTTAGCGCGGTTCTCTGGCTTAGCAGCATGCCAAATAGCAATAGCAGCAGCAGGTAGGCCGTACATTTTGAACATGTAACCACCGGCTAATTGACCAAAGCCATTGCCCGCCGCGCGAGACGCTTCATCCGCTTGTAGGTAACAAGTTAATACGCCATTAGCCACTTCACCAGCAGCAGTTGTACATTGCCCAGCCTCGAAGAAGAATGGAACATTCCAAACGTGGTGCAATCCAAATGGAATTAGAGAGCGCTCAACCACGCCGTAAATACCAAAAGCTAAAGTTGGGTTTTGCTCAGCAGCCCAGTGAGAAAATGCGGCAATGCCGTTGCCGATTGGAGGCCAAATAAAAGCCAGTACTACGCCTAAGAAAATAGTTAGGAAACCGGTAATAATCGGTACACTTCGCTTACCCGCAAAGAAGCCTAGATAAGCGGGCAGTTGAATACGGAAGAAGCGATTAAAGGTCCAGCCAGCTACACCACCAGCCAAAATACCGCCAAGCACGCCTGTATCAATCTTATCAACCCCCATAACACCAGCCATAACACCTAGTGTTGCAGTCATGATTCCATAACCAACAATTGCAGCTAAGGCAGCTACACCATCGTTGTTAGTGAAGCCAAGTGCCACACCAACGGCGAATAGTAGAGCCATTTGGCCAAATACCGAACCACCGGCATTTTCCATTAACTCTGAAACAATACCTGGCATCCAACTAAAGTCGGCCGCACCTACACCAAGCAAGATACCCGCAACCGGTAGAACTGATACGGGTAGCATCAGTGCTTTACCTACCTTTTGCGCTTGCGCAAACAAATTTTTAAACATAGTGAGCTCCTAGGGGCTGATAGTGTACTAAATAAAGCCTTAGCCATTTTCCTTCAAAAGGCCAATTTTGAAGCGGCTTAAATATAATTATTTTGATGTTGCCGCTAAATTCGTTTTCTTACGATTTCAGGGTGTTAGTTTAGGCGGGTATGACTTAGAAAAATGCGATTTAGCACAAGTTAAACCTCACTTTTTGTAACGCTTTGTAACACTTGGTCTCGCCTGAGATAAAAATGCCACATCGAGTAACTATTTCGTTTTATTCACCTGTCGCCCACCAATATTTTAATAAACAATTAGTCACCACAACCCAACATATACCTCCAACAACTAGAGCATCGAGAGCACAAAAAACCAACTCACAAAGAAAAAAAAGCACAAGAAAGGCTTTTCACACTGCTATTGTGATTTAGCTCACACGACAAACAACCAAACTACTGAGACAATGCTTTCGACATAATGTTCCATAGGAATTGGAATTTACAGAACAGGGTGCTTATTTATGTCCAAATTTGGAAATTAATACACATAAGGTTTATGTAATGAAATTAAAAACACTTTCGATCGCAGTAGCATCAGCCGCGATGTCTACTCAAGCCATTGCAGCTACTCCAGAATTTAACGGTTACATGCGTTCAGGAATTGGCGCTACTGGTTCGGGCGGCGAGCAAATGTGCTTTCAAGCCGACGGTTCACCATATAAGCACCGTTTGGGTAACGAATGTGAAACCTATGCTGAAATAGCATTATCTGCGCCTTTGTATGAAGAAGGCAACAAAGCAATGGGTGTACATACCCTACTTGCTCATTCTGTAGATCAACGTAACGATTGGGAAGAAAGCCCTTCTGCAGTGCGCGAAATGTACGTATCTGGCCAAAACATGGTTGAGTCTTTCGAAGGTTCAAACCTATGGGCAGGTAAGCGCTTTTACCAACGTCGCGACGTTCACCAAATTGATTACTACTACCTAGCTAATGCTGGTGCAGGTGCGGGTATTGAAAACATTGACGTAGGCTTTGCTAAGCTATCTGCTGCATGGGTTCGTAATACTTCAGAAGCCTTATTTGATGCCAACATTGCCGGCTCTGGCCAAACTATGGCTGATTTCTCTGGTAACAACTTAGATTTACGCTTAGACGGCATCTCTACTAACTCAAACGGCGAGTTGAGCTTAGTAGGTATTTACGGCATGTACTCTGAAGCGGCTGACCAAGATTTCAACATCGAAAACCAAAAAGACAACGGCGTGTTCGTGATGGCTGAGCACACTCAAGGTGATTTCTTTGGTGGCTTTAACAAGTTCTCTGTATCTTACGCAACAGACGCTATGGCGGGTATTGGCGCAAGTGGTCAACTTCGCGGGTTTGGCTACGAAAACATGGCAGACGAAGGTGATGATCCGGTTTACCGCACCGACAGCAATGAAGGCAGCTGGTACCGCTTACTAAACTGGGGTGTAGTTGATTTAGGCGAGTCAACAGCCATGTCTTACGTAGTTAACTACGAAAACTACGACAAAGATGATAACAAAGGCTCTACCTTGTTCACTGTTGGTGTTCGTCCTCAGTACAACTGGAACAATAATTTATCAACTATCTTAGACCTTGGTTACGATGTAGTTGAGTTTCAAGATGCAGCTAAAGCAAATGGCAGCGAAGATAACAAGCTAGCTAAGGTAACCATTGCTCAACAATGGCAAGCAGGTCCAAACGTATTTGCACGTCCTGCGCTACGCGCCTTTGCGACTTACGCAAAATCAGACCAATACATCTCTCGTGACTCTAGCTCGAAAGATGAAGTAACTTTTGGTTTCCAAGCCGAAGCTTGGTGGTAAACACCAAACAATAAAAATGCCTATTTTTTAGCCCTCGCAAGAGGGCTTTTTATTACCTGTAAGCATTTAACTAACAAGCCTGCCAAACGCTATAATCGAAAACACTAGTCAGATAGAAACAATGACTAACGCGAAGCAATCACTTGCGAATAGCTTTTGTAACCGAAGCTAGATCAGCACTTCTTCCCCTTCTAAGTGCTGTACAAGAAGTTATACTAACTTTACAACAACTAAGCCCCATTGGTGTAACCCGTTTCTACCGGATATCAAGTAACAAAAAGCCAGCTTAACGCTGGCTTAATATCAAACTAAAGGAAGCCTTATTTGTTTTTCACAGCTTCTATAAAAGAGCTTCTAGCTGAGTCAGAGCCCGCTTTCTCGGCCTCCTCAACCAGTTTTAAGGCTTTATCAATTTCACCTTCATTGACAAATTTGCTTATTAACTGATTATAAAAGTCTTCAGATTCTTTTAACATACTACTTGAAGGCTTAGGCTTAGCAGGTGAAGATATCGTCGGAGCATCGACCACTACAGGTGCAACCACCACCTGGCTAACTGGGTTGCTATTTGCCTGTCCAACGCCCTTTTTAACATCCCTAGCTTCTTTATCTTTCAGCTGCTGATTAGTTACATTACCAAATGATTTTGGAGTAATTTCTACTTGCAACGTACCATAATACCCATGTGGTAATGTTGGGTCTGCAGCAATTGGGGGGGCATATCCCTGTTCATCAGAACGTAAAGTTTCTGCTGACTTAAAGCTAGTAAACAAGCCTATCTCAGTAGGTTTAGTATACATAACAACATATCTAGCGGCCCCTAAGTTATATGGGTTGGTATCTAATTCAAACTGGGTATCAATATAAACGCTTTTACGAATCGTACCATAGCGTAAGCTATCTCTATCTGCTGCAATCTTATCAATAACGGAGAAGCTCTCATCCAAGATTAAAAAGTAAGGGAAAAACACTTGGTTTTCTAGAACACTTCCTACTTGAAAATTAACTGTACCAATATGCTCGGGTAAACGAACTGCTTGAAAGGTGCTCACCCCGCTATCAAACTCAAATACAGGTGATGTTTCAGGGGTGATCTCAAAGCGCTGTTTAAATTCAGGATTTGTAATTTGATAAAAAGGTATAGTCTCGATACTAGAGCAACAAACAGCTGCAAGGACTGTTTTCTCTGGTTTTGGCTTTTGGCTACAACCAGCAATCGAAACAATTACAAATATTAAAGCTACGATTCTTGTTTTTATGTCCATATAAATACTGCCATCCGTAACAGTTTAAGCTCACTTCTTTGCTTCATATTAAACGCTAGTAAAGCAAACTAAAACCGCAGATTGTAGAAAAGTTAGGGGTTCAATAGCAAGCCTACGCTATGAGCAACAGGCTTACTAATGACGGTTACTGGTTTTTAATTGCACTAATAAATGTAGAGCGAGCTGTACTTGAACCCGCATATTCAGCCTCTTCAACCAACTTCAAGGCTTTCTCGACTTCTCCATTATTAACAAAATCTTCAATCATCTTGTTATAAAAAGCTTCAGATTCAGGCAACATCGGACTTGTTTTGGTACTTTTACTTGATGAAGATATTACGGTACTTTGACTTGACGGAGAGACCACCTTTCCAGCAGCTTGTTGTTGCTTTGTTACCGTACCAAATGTGAGTGGCTTCAATTGCAACTCGATAGAACCATAATACCCATTAGGTAGCTTTGGGTCGGTTGCTATAGGTCTAGCTAGTCCTTCGTCCTCTGCTCGAATCGTTTCTGCGGATTTAAACTCAGTGTGTTTACCGATTTGCTCAGGCTTAGTAAACATAACTAAATAACGGTCTGCGTTAGCATCATAAGGGTTCGTCTCTACATCAAAAGAAGTTTCCTTGTAAACCTTTGTACCGATCTTTCCGTAGTTTAGCTTTAGGCTGTTCGCGTCTATTGTCTTAGTCACATTAAAATTTGAATCCAAAACAAGCACATAAGGAATAAACACTTGGTTTTCTAGAATACTAGACACTTTAACGGAAAGTTTTCCTACATGTGGAGGTAATTCCACAGCTTGAAAAGGACTAGCTCCACTATTGAACTCATAGACTGGCGATAAGTTAGGTGCTATTTCAAAAACCTGTTTAAACTCAGGATTTGATATCTGGTAAAACGGCAGTTGATTAACTGCGCTACAACAACTACTAGCAAGCACTGTTTCTTTGGGAACAGGTTTAGGGGTAGAACAAGCAGACAGCAAAGTAATAGAGCCCATAAAGGCTAAAACAGCAAACTTACGATTCATATAATTACCTAAAAAGTCAAAAAAAAAGGCAGTCAAAAGACTGCCTCAAGTGTAATGTGTTATTTAAGCAAACACTAGCTTAGAACCAGATTTCAGCTTCAACACCGAATACTGTTTGGTTGCTCTTATCGTTACCAGAAGTCCAGTGGTAGTTGTCATCACTTGAAGTCATGTATGTTACGTAAGGCTTAACTTGTGGACGACCAAAGTAGTCAGCATTAACTGTCCATACAGGTGCTAAAGTAGCAGTGAAGAAGTCTGTTGACTTGTCTTGACGACCCCAGTCTCCAGTGTCACCCAAAGTTTCACGAGCCCAAGTACCAATTAACTCAACACGGAAGTTTTCATTAACTTTAAAAGATGGAGTAACACCTACGAACAAGCGATCTACGCTATCAGTCCACCAGTTACGGCTATCTTTCATATCAATACCCCAGTATGTAACCTCGGTACCAATTTGAATAGAGTCAGTTGCGTTAACTACACCATTAGAGGTAAAGAAGATTGATGAGTCATCTTCAGCCCAACCGCCGTCCCACTGTCCGAAGTTTACACCACGGTTAGAAGCCATACCTTTACCGTAAGTCAAAGCTGTTACCGACCAACCTTCTAGGCCATAGTAAGTTGTTGCGTACATGATAGACGCGCCGTAACCATCATCTGCAGCTTTAGCGTTGTTTTGTCCAACAGTGCCTAATTCATCTGTATTTGCACGGAATGAATATTTAAGATCGAAGTCAAAAGTACCACCAAGCGCTTCAATTTGATAAGCGTAAAAATCTACAGAGTTTAGTGTAGAACGCGTGCCATCAGCGTTTACTGCATTACAGTTTTTGGCGTTGCTGTCACTATCATTGTCGCCATTTGTGTCACAACTACCTTCACCTGGGTCAGCAGATACAATGGCTAGACCAATTGATTTAGTTAAGTTAAAACCAGCACCAACACCAGAAGACTGTTTCCAGAATTCTTTTGATACTAAGCCTTGTTGACGGTTTAAGAAGCGACGACCTGCCCAGATGCTGCCATCTTTTGGCAGTACTGAAGGCAGAGCACCTAACTCAACGTAAGCTTCTTTAAATTCTAACTGACCAGTTTCTAAGTGGCCTTCGTTACCTGAAGAAGAACCATAGAACGGTTGACCGTTACCACCTTCGTTGTTGCCGTATTCAGTACGTAGAACGTAGTTAGCCCAAACACCATTTTTGTAAGTGCTTTCCTTTTTCAAGCTAAATTCTACTTGGTTAACGTTAGCAGAGAAGAATGGGCCAGCCGCGCGCATATCACGACGGTGCTCCCAAGTTGATGAACGGTCGTACGACTCACCAAAGTCATACTTGAACTTACCGTAACCGCCTACAGTCCACTCCGCAGAAGCGCCTGTAGAAATAGTTGCCAATGTAGCTGCAGCAACTGCAATTGAAAGTGCTTTCAATTTCATAATCCTTGTCCTTTTCCTTTTTGAACTACTAATCCCTTACCTTTTAGTAAGAGCTAGCGGTGCATTTGTAAGAGTGCTTATATCCGCTAACTGAGGAGGATTATAGGGAGCCTATTTAGACACAACTTTGAACTGGCTCACAGAATGATTTTTCTGAAAATCGCTTGAAAACAAGGGTTTCAGGGGTGAAAACAGGGTGTGGATCACATCATCCAATGACCATAAGAAAAGCCTTGAAAATGCTTTCAATCACAAAGAAAAGGCTTTCAGTAGGTTAATTACTAAAAAAAAACAAAATTTGAACTAATATTTAAGGTTACGAGCAAAAAAAAGTAATTTTTTTTCACGACCATGAAAGCCTTTTCAAAGTTCCAATTACCTTTCACAAGTGTGACCAAGATCACCAATAAAAAGGGAACTATTTCCAAGACATTCGCTTAAATAGCTGTTTCCAGCGCTCAGGCATGGGGCATTCGATGATGATTTCGTTGTTAGTATAAGGATGAACGAAGCTTAATCGCTTAGAAAACAACCAAAGCCCAGGTAACCCCAGCTCGCGAAATAAGCGATTATGACGACCATCACCATAAGTAGTGTCACCAATAATATGATGACTTAGGTGATGCATGTGACGCCGTAATTGGTGCTTTCTTCCAGTTTTAGGTTTAAGTGACACCAAACTATACCGAGAAGTTGCAAATTTACCTGATGGATAAGGTAACTCTGCTTTTTGTAATCCGGTGTAAAAAGTAAGGGCTGATTGGGCAGGTTTATCCTGCTGTGCCATAGCATCCACCATTTTATCTAGCTTTTCCTTCAACGGATAATCTAGCTGGTGTTCCCCCTCTATATAACCTCTAACCAAAGCAAGATATTGCTTATCTATATGTTGTGCAGCAAATTGTTCGGAAAGCCTACGGGCAGCTTCAGATGACTTAGCCATGATAAGTACACCACTGGTGGGTCTGTCTAGCCGGTGCACCGGGTACACATATTGGCCAATTTGATCGCGTAATATCTGTAAAGCAAATTGGCTTGCTTCTTTAGCTATCCAACTTCGGTGAACTAACAATCCAACCGGTTTATATACCGCTACATAATGGTCATCTTCAAACAACACCTGTAGTTGCTCGGGAATAGCTTCAATAGCCTCTTCGTTAATGTTTTCATCGTCGGTCATTACTTAAAACTCTCATCGATCGTTTTTATAACGTCCAACAAAGGCTTAGCGTCAAATGCCAATTGTTTTACCGCCTCTTCTGCATAAGGGCTTATCTCAACTTTTTGAGGTAAGGGGGCACCTAGTTCAATAAGTTCACGCATTTTAGGAATAAAAATAAACTGTAACCATTGCGGCAAACTTAAGGTGTCGATACAAAATGGCTGAGTACTAGCAAGTTGCTCGTTACTTGGCAGGGTGTTTTGCCAACAATTAGCTTGTTTTAAGCACTGCTCAAGTTCCAAAAGCATTGGCATAATTTTTTGAGACATCGTATTCATCAAAGCAAAAATCGCAGTGTAACATTCCACCCAAGCATTACCTACCAAACTGAGATAATTGCCCTCTCCACTATAAATGTGGATACTGACGCCAAATGTTGTGGATCGAACAGTAACAATGAATAAACTAAGCACATTAAGCGAAATCCTTCAGGCTTCAGGCAGTGACCTACGGGTGTATGAAATGGGTCGACAGATCCATCACATCAGTAACCAAGACTTCTACCAAATGGAAGTAGCAAAGCAGCCCTACCCTGCCCCCATTCAACAACACGCTAGATTTGCAGTTTGTTTTTGGCAAAAGCAACAATCTACAACACCTTATATATGGTTTTTGCAATTACCCGTTAACGAGCAAGGTTTTATCAATCTTGCTGCGCGCGATCAGTTCATTCAATTGGTTGTTGAGGCTTTAGGACAAGAGTTAAACCAACAACCTGATGAGCAACAGCAGCAAGCCCTCGCGAACAATCAATATATCTATAAACCCATTGAGGAAAAGCTCGCTTTTTTTAATGCCTTATATAAAAGAGACACTCAATTAGCGCCATCAGAACACTACTTGGCTGTTCGTCGCTATCTACAAAACAACGGTGAATGGGAAAATTGGCAGGGCCTAGCATTGCAAGGCATTGCAGACTTAGTGGCAAGGCTAGATAGAGATGATAATAGTAAACTGCTTAGCCTAGCCTTCCCACATCTGCCACTAGAAGTAGCCAACAAAACCCTAGAATTATTAGAGCATGCTAAGTTAGATCAGCAGCTTAGTCATGTCATTGCATCTTTGCATCAGCAGCAACTGCTAAGTAATGAAGAGCTGGCAAGTTTGTATCTTCGAGCTTTAGCTGGGGCTTCTGTTAAGTCACTTACCCAACAAGCAATTAAGCAACAGCTTGCTAATGCAAACTCGATTCACAGCTTTATCGCGGTGGCAGGAAGGTTGTGGCAATCCTTGAGTGAGCCTCACTTACTCAAATATTTCTTCGAAACTATTGCAGACCAAAACGACCCAGAACTGTTTCAACAGATTTTCGCTGATTTAGTATTCATTCCAAGCTTACGTAGTTTTGTATTAGCCCAGCTTCGTGACCCCAATAACTCAGAAGCTCTGCAGCTATCCATTGCGCAGTTGATTAAACTGTATCAATCACCTAAACACCACTAAGGATTAGTTATGTCTCAACAAATTGCATTGATCGCGATAAAAGCCTTATTGGACGAAAACAAACAACCTACCCTTGCTTTAGTAAAAGGTAAGCTCACCACCAGGCTACCAATGCCTACGGTAATTGCAGCGCTAAATGCTTTTAAGAAGGATCCCTCTATCGTTGAAAACCTTGTGGCTGAAGCGCCTCCAGTTAAAGAGGCACCAAAGGCTATTGAACAACGCGTGATGGAGCTAGAAAGCCAAGTTCAGCTATTATTGCAACGCATCGAACAACTAGAAGCGAAGAACTAGCGATGTACTTAAGCGAAGTAAACTTTGAATGCTATACCGACACAACTATTACCCGCGCTGAAAAAGCGATAAACCTATTGTTAGATAGTTGGCGTTACCATGGGCAAATCATTGGTCGCGAGTTCCCTATTGTATTAAAAGACGCCACTTTTTCAGTGCGAGTTGTTTGCCCCGAAGAAAATAGCCTATTAGACAGTTTTCAAAGTAAGCAAGCAAAACGCGCCAAGCTAGCCTTAAGTGAGGCAGGTTTACTCAGCCCAAAACTTAAAATCCTTGGCCGAGACATCAACTCAGATGACAGTGATACTTGCGAAACACCTAGCTGGCAGGTCTTGTATACTAATTATCTGCAAAGCTGTTCTCCAGTTCGCTGTGGTGACCATTTTACCCCCATTCCGCTTTACCACTTGCCCGCAGTAGCCAATGGTGATCACAAGCAGCTAATTAAGTGGCAAGAAGATTGGTCAGCCTGTGACCAATTGCAGATGAATGGCAGTATACTGGAGCATTCTGCATTAAAAGAGATGAGTGATATCACTAGTCGCCTTTATCGAAGAGGCTCAGACTTAACTAAACGTTTAGAATACTTAAGCAAAGTACCTACTTATTTGTATCTCTATAGGGTTGGTGGCGAAAGCCTTAAGACAGAAAAAGAACGATGCTGCCCGAATTGCGGTGGAGCTTGGTTATTAGAAAATACCATCCATGATATTTTTGACTTTAAATGTGATAGCTGCCGTTTGGTGTCTAATATCTCCTGGGACTTTAAACGTTAATCACATAGCTCCAACTTAGCAGCAAATTCATCGAGTGTGGCGGCCAGCACTCGATCGATCCCCTTACCTAGTTGTTCCAACACTACCTCACCAGATTGGTTATCAATACTCACTACCTGCATCTCGTCTTCTGTACTGGCAATAAACACCGTTTCTTTTTGCTTTAATCGACGTTGCATCATCACATGGCCGATTATATTCTCCAGCAGCATGTCAAAATCTTGCTCATTCCATGCTTGTACCAACTCAATACGATTGTTTTGATAATCTACTGCCAAGGTTTCGGAAAAGTAATCGCCGTAAAAAGCTTTAATACTTGAGTGCAAAGTAAGTTCTAGGGCATGTTCTATCCCCGAAAAATCGCCTTTTTTATCGCGTAATACCGGTTTCCAACTCACCTCTTGTTGCTCAGGCTCTCCCATAATACAAGGAGACAACCAATCTTCATCATATTCAATCTTTGGAAAGGCACTACGTTGCCATTGTTCCTCAAACTTATTAAAAACGAGAGATAATGGGTGTGATATGACACTGCTCATGGATGTGTTTCGCTTAGAATTAAGATAGACTAAGCCTAACTAATTCGATGTAACAACACCATGAAAAAGCAGCCTTTACACACCTCACAACAGTTAAAAGACAGTTTAAGCCTCGGTAAACCCACCGATTACATTAGCCACTACTCTCCAGAGTTATTGCAAGGCGTTCCCAGAACGTTAAATCGCCAGCAGATTAACTTGGATGAAAACCAAACCTTGCCCTTTAATGGCTATGATTTGTGGAACTTGTACGAATTGTCTTGGTTAAACCCTTTTGGTTTGCCAGTTGTAGCCGTTGCCGAAGTAAAAGTAGCAGCAAGCTCGCGTTGTTTAATCGAGTCAAAATCATTCAAATTGTATTTAAATAGCTTTAATCAAAGTAAATTTGACGATGTTGAAACGATAGAAAGTACGCTTAAAAATGACTTGCAACACTGCGCTGAAGGCGATGTAGAAGTAAGAGTACTACCGATTTCTAGCAAAATAGACGTAAGGCCAATACCTGGTATAAACATTGACCAACAAAATATCAGCATCAACAATTATGAACTAGACCCAAGTCTGTTGAGAAACACCGCAGATCTCCAGCACATTGTCAGTGAAACGCTAAATAGCCACCTTCTAAAGTCAAACTGCCTGATCACAAATCAACCCGATTGGGCCAGTGTATATATCGATTACCACGGTCCAAAAATCAATCAAGAAGCACTCCTTCGTTATTTAGTGTCTTTTCGGCAACACAACGAGTTTCACGAACAGTGTGTAGAACGGATCTTTTGCGACATTATGCAGTTTTGTAAACCGAAGACCTTAACTGTTTATGCGCGCTATACCCGCCGCGGAGGGCTAGACATCAACCCTATGCGCTCAAATGATCCAAACGTTTCCGCCAAATTAGGCAACTGGCGTTTATTACGTCAATAGAAGGTAATTTAATTGTTGAGAGTTCAAGCTTATATAACAGGTGTACTAACCTTAATTACGTGCCTAATGAGCTTTGGTGCTTCGGCTTACGAACATGGTTTTGTTCATGTTCCCAAAACCCTAGAGCCGCTGCGACAATTGCTAATTGCCAATCCAAGAGAATGCATACAACAAGTCGAACAACAGCTAAACAATCAACAACAGGTTTCTCAGAACGCAGAGTCGCAGAGCGTTGTCTTGCTCAGTTATCAACTTGGTGCTTTATGCGCCTATCGGATTAATGATACTGAGCAAGCGCTGCAGTATATCGACCATGCCATCGAGCTAGCCCAGCGACAACAGCACCAAGCTCACCTCACTCAGGCTTACATTATTGCAGCGCTAATTCTTAGCAATAACCCAAACCGCTCCAGCGAAACTGAAACTTACATAAAACTCGCTCAGGCCAACTTGGAAAAACTCAAAATATTTCCGCTACCGAATATGCGCTTCCAGCTACAAAAAGTATTAGCGCTCCATCACCTAAATCAAGGAAAGAGCAACGAAGCAAAAACCTACTTGCTTAAGGCAAAAGAAGAAGCCTATGCCAGTAAATCCCCTATTTTGCGGGCCTGGTCAGAGGCCTTATTAGCCGACTATTACCTGACCAATAACCAACCGGAAATTGCACTTAGCCATTTAAGGGAAGCAGAGTTAGACCAACAAGATATTAATACCAACGAAGCACTGCTGCTAACGAGCAAACTGCACGCCAATATCGCTCGTGTGTACTTGGGACAAGGTGAATTAGCAATCGCCCAACAAATTCAACAAGACGCCATAGCCAATGCAGTTGAGTTAGGAAACTTTGATTTACAAGCACAACAAATTGCTACGCTGGGTAATATGTCTGAATTAGGCGGCGACATCGATGCAGCGCTAGTGCACTACCTTAATGCAAAAGAAATAGCCAAAGCCAGTAACAACGTGCCCCTATTGGCTGACATTGAACAGCAATTAGGTAAAACTTATATGGAGTTAGCCGATTACACGCCAGCATTAGTTCATTTACAAATATCGCGACAGCTATTTATTAGCTTAAATGAGCCCAATAAATTATTACGTAGTTTACTGCTGTTAGGGGAGCTACACATTAATAATAATGAAAACGGCTTAGCCATCTTACAGTTAGAAAAAGCCGAACAATTAGCTAACACCATGGGGCTAAGTAGCAGCCATAGTAAAGTGTATAAGTTACTAACCCAAGCCTATGAAAAAAATGGTAACTACGCGTTAGCACTAGAGCAGTTCAAGATATACCACAGTCTAAACCAGCAATATCAACAAATTCGTAACGAGCTTAAACGCGAGCAGTTTAAGCAACACTACCAATACATAGAACAAGCGCAGCAACTATCTGATCTTACTCGTGAAAAAGCCATTATCTTGCAGCAAAGTAACTTTCAGCAACTCGTACTGGTATTAGTTTGTGTGTTTGGCATTATGCTGCTGTTTTTATTCTTGGTGACCCGCCAAAAACTACTAAGCAGAAACGCTTCCTTAAACGACTTAAGTTATCAACTAAACCATCATCCAGTAACCGGCCTGCAGCAATTAGCGAACAGCGAAGCACCTTTAGTATGCTTACGTGAAAGGCTAACGGACAAACAACAAACTCGTATTCTATTAATGCTTTCTATAGAAAGCATTAACCTAGCAAACCAACAAACTCTTGGCTTTAAAGCTCAACGAAACCTAATTAAACGCTTTATTGAAGAATTGATTGAAGACATAGAAGGTAACTTCCACTTAGGTCATATTAGCGACAAACAAATGGTGTTATGCATAGAACAAGCGAACTTAAGTCCACAACAGTTAGGCCAACAGCTTAGTGGTCGAGCCAAAATATGTGCAGAACAGCAAAAAATGGAATTAGTTTTAGCTATCGGATGTTGCAGCTTGCCATTTTTAGCTAAAGCTAAAGATGCGATTGACGATATAGGTATGACTGAAGTTGTGTGGTTAGCACTTGAAGGTGCGCAGCAGCTTTGCAAACACACAAATAACAACCAATGGGTGGAACTTACAGCAATGAGTGGCTCACATGCTGCATTTTTCTGTAGTGACGTAACCCAAGATGTGAAACAAGCCATTGCCAAAGGCTTGGTGAAAGTAAACGCTTCCTACGATAAGAGCTTAATAAATTGGTAAACTTATGCAAACAGCAGGCTAAACACAATGCTACGTCGGCTGCTGTAGTTATCAAAGATCTCATGTTATGCTAACTTTTATTATGTTAGGCACGCTAGGAAGTATTGGTTTAAACGATGAGCGATATCATCACTATTAAGAAGCGACTTGCGTTGGTGAGAAACGAAATAGAGAGTTCCAACAAAAATTCTTCAAACCAAGATGCAAAGGTTAGAATGGAAAAAAAAGCAATAAGCCAGCTAATTTCTCGCCTATCAAAAATTTGTTATGGCCTAGACGAACAGCTCGATCAGAAACTTGGGCAACTTATTCAAGAAGTTGAAAGTAATGAAGACCTGTCGGCTATTTCTCAATACCAAAACGAATTAGATGGGCTATTCAAGCAACATAGCGAAACCCTAAAAACACTGCTGGCGCACAATCAACGAATAATTAAAACATCGGGGGAGTCGCTTAAACGTATCAACGGTTTACCACCGCAATTACGTCGCAAACTAACCGATTTTTTAGAACAAGAACCAGCTTATTCACATAACGACAATCAGCAGCGACTTGAACAACTTCTCAATTACTATTATCAAGCTCTAATCAATAAGCCTGCTCTTGGTGGTGCTCCCTTATCAAATGACTCAACACCTGCTCTCAAACCTAAAGAAAGTATTCTCAATAATCGCCTTCACAAGCGAATTTGCGATGACCTTCAGCGGCTAATTACCGAATTAGATTACACCGGTGATGTAGGAACCAAACTTGGCCAAGTTCGCTCAGACCTATTAGTAGGCATCGAACCTGAAGAGCTACCAAATTTATGTATCAAAGTTATCCAATTAGTTATAGAAGGTAGCCGCGAAGAACGTAAAGCCTCGCAAGAATTTTTATATTCACTCAATGAAAGCCTGGGCGGCGTTCACGATCAATTTAATGACTCTTTGAGTCAGTCTAAATCTATCCATAAAGACCAAAAACAGAGTGACGGTCTACTTAAAAATCGTTTGTTAGAGTTAGGTGCCGAAGTTCGTTCAAGCAACGATTTAGATACCTTAAAAAGCTCAATTCAGAATCGCTTAATTCAAATTGCCGATGTGTTTAAAGAGAAAGAGCAACTTGAACAACGTACTAGCGAACTTTTAGATGAACTAGGCAACGTAGAGCTAAAGCTTCGTCTAGTTCGTGAAGAAACTCACGAGTACAAAAAGCGCCTTAATGCTCACAAACACAAATTGTTTATTGATAGCCTCACTCAAGTATATAACCGCGCCGCATTAGATGAACGATTAGAGCTTGAATACAAACGCTGGAAGCGCTACGGCTATAATCTAGGCATGGCCGTTATCGATATAGACCACTTCAAGTCAATTAACGATAAATTTGGCCACATGGCCGGCGATAAAGCACTCAAAGTGATAGCCCGAGCCTTGCAAAACAACCTGCGAGATACCGACTTTCTAGCACGTTTTGGTGGCGAAGAGTTTGTGTTATTAATGCCAAATATTTCTCCTGATGCGGTATTGGTTCCACTAGACAACATTAGAGAGCAAATAAAAGCGTTGCCATTTAGGTTTAAAGACCAACAAGTGTCGATCACAGTATCTATTGGAGCAACCTTGTTTAAAGAAAGCGACAAACCACTAGATGCTTTTGAGCGTGCCGACCAAGCACTCTATGAATCGAAAAGCAGCGGCCGTGACAAAGTTAACATAATCAGCTAGTTAGTTTGGCGTTGAGTGGATTAACTCAACGCCACCCTCTTCCCTCACGCTATACTGTAGGTTGCGATCCGCAAATTACCCATGAGGTGTCGATGATTACCCATATTAATCCTGTAGGCAGTATGAACTTACTGTCGAAACTCGAAGTAGATCAACTCACCTTAAGTGCCTCAGAAGATATTTACCTACTGTACCGAAACTGCAGTTTAGCTGTGCTCAATTCCGGCAGCAAAACTGACAGCAGCCGTGAGATATTAGAGCGTTACAAAAATTTTGAGATAAATGTATTAAGTCGTGAGCGCGGGGTAAAACTCGAATTAGCCAATGCCCCTGAAGATGCCTTTGTTGATGGCGAAATTATTCGCGGTATTCAAGAACATTTATTTAGTGTACTTCGTGACATTCTTTATGTTTCGAATGAAATTAAAGAACAAGCCCACCTCGATCTCAATCAGTCGTCACACATTACCAACTTGGTTTTTTCGATGCTACGCAATGCTCGTGTTATTCACCCTAGAACCGAGCCAAATCTAGTGGTCTGCTGGGGTGGCCATTCTATTAATGACGTTGAATACCAATACACACGAGAAGTGGGTAGCCAACTAGGACTTCGTGAGTTAAATATTTGCACTGGCTGTGGTCCTGGTGCAATGGAAGGGCCAATGAAAGGAGCGGCAGTAGGCCATGCCAAACAACGAGTTAACGATGGCCGATATATCGGTTTAACCGAGCCCAGTATTATTGCCGCAGAGCCGCCAAACCCCATCGTGAACGAACTCATTATCTTGCCTGATATAGAAAAGCGCTTAGAAGCCTTTGTTCGAATGGGTCACGCTATCGTCATTTTCCCTGGAGGCGCAGGCACAGCAGAAGAGCTTCTCTACATTCTTGGCATTATGATGCACCCAGAAAATGCCCGCCAACCTTTGCCTATTGTACTTACCGGCCCTAAATCCAGCGAAGAGTACTTTAAAAGCATCGATGAGTTTATTGGCGCAACTTTGGGACATGAAGCGCAGCAACGCTATCAAATCATAATTGACGATGCAGCTCGTGCAGCGCAAGTTATCAAACAAATGATGCCAAAAGTGAAAGACTACCGCCGAGCCATTGGTGATGCATACTCATTTAACTGGAGCTTGAAAATTGATAATGACTTTCAACTCCCTTTTGACCCCTTGCACGAAAATGTTGAAAAGCTCAATTTGCATTATGAACAAGCTCCGCAAGATCTAGCAGCTAACTTACGCCGAGCATTTTCAGCCATTGTAAGTGGCAATGTCAAAGACGAAGGCATTAAACAAATTGAAAAACACGGGCCCTTTATTATTGACGGTGACCCCAAAATAATGAAAATGTTAGATAAACTCTTGAATGATTTTGTCTCTCAACACCGAATGAAGCTGCCAGGAAGTAATTACGAACCCTGCTACAGGGTTGGAAAAGCTAAATGACTTTTGCCATAGGCAAGTACGAAATTGGCTAAGCAACTTGTCATCATCGACGCATTAAACCTCATTAGACGTATCTTTGCTGTGCAGCAGCAAAGAACGCCTAATGGGGCTTTAGATAATGCCACTACTATGGCCTTAGGCAGCGCTTGTAAGCGCATTATTACTAACCTGAAACCTTCACACATTATTGCGGTATTCGATGGAGAACGCTGCGCTTGGCGCGAACAACTTTTTCCCGATTACAAACAAAACCGCTCGCCCATGCCGGAGCAGCTTGCCAAACAGTTAGAGAGCTTAAAAGACCATTTGTTAGATCTCGGTATTGATTCCGTGTCAGCACCAAATCAAGAAGCCGACGATATCTGTGCGACTATTGCCAGCAAAGCAGCAACGGCTAATTACCCTGTAACCATAGTGTCTACCGACAGAGGCTATTACAGCCTACTTAACAACGGGGTTAATCTGTACGATTATTTTCGCCGAGAATATATATCCATAGATGAAGTAGAAAACAAATTTGGCATTACCATCTCCCAACTTACCGACTACTGGGCACTTGTTGGTATTAGCAGCGTTAATGTTGCCGGCGTTGCCGGAATAGGAGCTAAAAGCGCTAAAACCCTGTTAAACAACTATTCCAATGCACAAGCTATATTAGATGCCCCTACCCCCGACAAACTCGCCCAGAAAGTACAAACCAATGCCGAACAGCTCAAACTAGCTAAGCAGCTATTAAGCCTGCGAACCGATTTACAACTTGGCTTTTCTCTTAAACAACTGCGCTATCAACAGGCGCCCAGCAATTAACGCCCTAGGCTCATTAAGTGGCAGTCCTTTTAGCGGCGTTTTTAATTTAACTCCTTAAAAACTATCCAGTTGCTTAACACCCGTTTTTGTGGGCTATAGTGTAATAACAGTTTTTATTTACTACTGCTAATTCTCTTGCAAAAATTAAGGGACTAACTCTATGAGCGCTAAGGCCAAAATCCTTTTACTAATGGGTTTACTCATTTCAGCCATCATCATTTTCATTTCTGTCATCGGTTTTTTAAATTTTAAGTCTGCATCAGAAGTTAATTACAGCAGCCAACTAAACAACCAGGCGTTTTTAATTTCTAAAGCCATTGAACAAAAAATGAATCGTTACTTCGATACGCTTAGACTCAAAGCTTCTGAACTCCCTTTAAGTGCTAGCGGAAAAATTGATGAAAAGCCGCTAGTCGCTAGCCTGCACAAAATACAAGACGCCTTAGAAGTACTTAATGCTTATGTAGGATTGGAAAATGGCGACACTTACGCAGCAAGTAATGACGGTATCATTCCTAACTTCAATGCAAAGCAACTAAATAGGGAATGGTATCGAAGAGGCATGGCCAATGAGCCTAAGATCGTGACCACTCCATATACAAGTAGTACCGGTGATGTAGTGATGGCGGTGGCAGTGCCTGTTATTCGAAATGGTAAGCCGGTAGCCATATTGTCGGTAAATCTCGCGCTTAATCAGATCACTAGCTTCATTGACGGCCTATCGGAAAATAACCAATTGTTTGTGAGCAGAGAAGACGGCTTTGTTATTGCTTCGAAGTACACCGACTACATCGGCAAAAACCTATTTGAACTACGTCCATCCTATCGTCAATACAACGTTCAAGCCTCCAGCCAGCATGACTACGAATTTGACGGAAATGAGTACTCTGTAGTGTCAGCAAAAGTTGCCAACCTAAATTGGACGGTATGGGCGTGGGATAAATGGGAAAACATTAATCGCGCATCCAATGAGAACCTTGTACTCACTATCTCGATTGCAATATTCCTGCTGCTGCTCGCATTAGCCGTGTGTTATTGGGTGGTAATGAAGCTTATGTATGGCCCTATTGGTGGTGAGCCCGCCACCATCGAAACCATAGTACAAAATATTGCAAAAGGAGACCTGCGATACTCTTCCCAGCAATCTGGCCAGGAAACAGGCATTTACCAAGCGGTATTATCAATGGTGAATAGCCTAACCAGCATTGTTACCGGAATAAACACTGCAACCGAACAGCTCAATCAATCATCTTCACGCATTCATGAATCAGCGACGTCTGTAAATACCAGCTCAGAATCACAAATGATGCAACTAGAGCAAACCTCTACTGCAATGAACCAAATGACTGTCACCGTTGACGAAGTAGCTCGCAATGCTCTGCAAGCCTCTAGCGCGGCGACAGAAGCAAATGAGCAGTCAAGCCAAGGTATCAGCATAGTCAATGAAATGAACAGTAACATAAGCTTATTAGTTTCAGGCATTAAAGAAGTACAGCAAGTGATTGGTAAACTTGAAATGGAAACTGAAGGCATTGGTCGGATTTTAGAAGTGATTAGAGGCATTGCTGAACAAACCAACTTGCTGGCGCTTAATGCAGCGATCGAAGCTGCTCGAGCAGGAGAACAAGGCCGTGGGTTTGCGGTAGTGGCCGATGAAGTAAGAAACTTAGCCAATAGAACTCAAGACAGCACCAATGAAATTCAGGAAATGATCACTAATCTGCAAACTGAAGCCAAGAACTCCGTTTCCTTAATGGAGACGAATGCAAAAGATGCCCAACACACTTCAGAAAAATCTGAGCTGGCAACTCAAGCGCTTAATGCTATCAGCACCTCAATCTCGGTAATCCAAGATATGAACGCTCAAATAGCCACCGCCGCAGAACAACAAACCCTAGTAGCAGCAGAAATAAACAGCAGCATAGTAGGCATAAATGACTTAGCGAAAACCACCTTTGATAGCTCAGAAAACAATAGAAAAATGGTTGAAGAATTAAGCAATATTGCCACGCGTTTGAATAAATCAGTAGAAGTATTCAAGTTTTAACTAGGCTCAATAGCGCAAATAGATTTTTGTATTGTAATCAAGCTAATACCTTAGTATTAGCTATTTCCTTTTGAGTATTGCGTTAAAAAATTGTAAACTCTGTGTTGCCCGAACTCCTCGAACTTCGGGCATTAACACGGAGTGTTACCTCCTCCCTCTTAAATAATAAAAATGCCTACGAATTAGGAAGAGATATGTCAACAAGACGAATCACCGTCATACCTGGAGATGGTATTGGCCCTAGTATTATCGAAAGTGCAATCGCGATTATGGATAAAGCGGGTTGTGGTTTCGAATATGATTTTGCCAACGCAGGTCTAGCAGCCCTAGAAAGCGATGGTAGCCTGTTGCCTGAAAAATCACTGCAACTTATCGAGCAAAATGGCATCGCCCTTAAAGGCCCGCTAACCACACCGGTTGGCACTGGCTTTACATCAATCAACGTGTCTATGCGTAAACATTTTGACCTTTATGCCAATTTACGCCCAGTGCGCTCTTTTGTTGGCACTAAAGCACGTTATGAAGGCGTAGATATTATTACCGTTCGTGAAAATACCGAAGGCATGTATTCAGGTATTGGCCAAAAGCGCAGCGAAGATGGCTCGAGCGCAGAAGCGATGAGTGTAATCACTCGAGACGGCGCAGAGCGTATTGTAAAGTTTGCCTACGAGCTTGCCCGCCGCGAAGGCCGAAAAAAAGTAACAGCAGTTCACAAAGCAAACATCATGAAATCAACTTCAGGCCTGTTCTTAGAAGTGGCGCGTGAAATTGCAAAACAATACCCAGATATCGAATCTGAAGAAATGATTGTTGACGCAGCATGTATGAACTTAGTGATGTACCCAGAGCGTTTCGACGTAATGGTTACCACTAATTTGTTTGGTGATATTTTGTCAGACTTGTGTGCTGGTTTAGTGGGCGGCCTTGGTATGGCACCAGGTGCTAATATTGGTGAACGAGCAGCAATTTTTGAAGCCGTGCACGGCAGCGCACCAGATATCGCAGGCCAAGATATTGCAAACCCAACGTCAGTTATTCTAGCCAGTATTCAAATGCTTGAATATTTAGGTATGGAAGACAAAGCGGCCAATATTCTAAACGCAGTGAAAGACGTTATTGCCAGCGGTGACAGAACCACTCGCGATTTAGGTGGCACAGCCGGCACGAAAGAGTTTACTCAAGCGATTCTAGATCGCCTATAAAGCTTATATCAGCATAAATAACAAAAAAGGCAGCCTAGCTGCCTTTTTTAATGCTCGGTCTTGCTGCCCTAATAAACACGCGCAAAAACGGTAATTTCTTCTCGGTCATGGTATAAGTGCTTGGCCCTTACTTCATGCTCAAACCCTAACTCACTCAAGCCCTCTTTAAGCAAATTAAGATCCTGATTCACCTCAGCAAAGCGTTGCTTCATTGGCAACTTCAAATTAAACATTGCATATTGGCACCAGCCATTTGCCAACCACTTCAACATTAAACGACTTACCTTAGCTGGACGCTCTACCATATCACAAACTAACCAGCTTACGTTGCTACGCTCTGGCTGATATTTAAAACCATCTTCTCGAAAGTGCTGCACTTGGCCAGTATCCATTAGCGATTGCGCCATAGGGCCATTATCAATAGCAGCTACAAACATGTTTCGCCTGACTAGTTGGTAAGTCCAACCACCCGGGCATGCTCCCAAATCAACAGCATGCTGGCCATTTTGAATGTACTGCTCTCGCTCTTCGTCATTTAACAACACCATAAACGCTTCATCCAGTTTAAGGGTTGAGCGACTTGGAGCCTCTGCAGGAAACTTAAGACGTAATATACCATTATGCTGAGCATTACCGTTGCGGGTATCCGAGTAGCCTATCCAGCAGTGAGTTCCGCTTACAAAAAATAGCTGCATGGCCGGCAGCTTAGGATTTGCTTTTTTAGTCAACCATTGATGCTTCACCAATGCATTCTCTAGGGGACGAGTAAATTTTTTGCAAAAGCTAGATAAAGCTTTACCGTCATTAGTATCGGGGTACTCTAAACGCAGGCTGCCACACTTGGGTAGCTTTTGCTCGATGGCAAGTATAGATGCGACGCGGTTTGCCTCATCGAGTTGTAATTCCGCAAGCGCTAAAAACCAATGCCTAGCAAACACTAATTGACGAAAATCTATCGCTTGATACAAGGCTTGCGAATGCTCTGCTTGATAACAGCTAAACTCCACAAAACCAGCGCCACTGCTCGCTTTGGCGAATCCAAAGAACCCTAGCTGCTCAGCATGAAATTGGATCTCTGCAGCGCAGTCGCTCTCAAAGCCAGTGCGACAATACAAAATTATACTACTCATTTACACTTCTCTTTGTTGGCAAAGCTAGGCTCAGCCAAGCAATAATCAAAATAAACCCACCAATTGGGGTTATTGGCCCAAACACCTTTGAGCCGAAAAAAGCTAAGCAGTATAAGCTACCAGCAAATAACCAACCACCCAAAATCCAAAGTAAAGCAGTTGTTTGGCGTTTATCTATCACCACCAAGGCAGCCACTAAATGAATGATTTGATAAAACACGCCGGTTTCAATCCACGATAGTTGCGCCTCACCTAAAAAGCGACTGAAGCCATGCGCAGCGCCCGCGCCCATAATCACGGTAACAGCGCCACTAACAGCCAACACTAGCCTTAAGGGCCAGGCAGTTTGATTCAACATACTCACTCCGCGTCTATCAAACCTTCATTCACAAACTCTTGTTGCTCTTGCTCAACCAAAGAAATCATCCACTCACGAAAAGCAACCAACTTACCTTGTTCCGCTTGGCTGGGTTTACACACCATGTAATAGGCGTTTTTACTCAGCAAAACTTGTTCAAAGGGGCACACTAAACGACCCGCTTCAATTTCAGGTTTAGCCAGTACGCTATGACCGAGTGCCACCCCCTGCCCATACACCGCCGCTTGTAGCACCATGGTAGAATGCGAAAAAATAGGCCCATGATTCACGTTCATTTGTCGCAGCCCCACCAATTTAAACCACGCTTTCCAATCGTGGCGAGCGGTATCATGCAATAGGGTGTGATATTGCAAATCCTCAGGCTTAGTTAACGCTTTATCGCCCACTAACAAACTAGGGGCGCATACCGGAACCAAATACTCTGTGTGCAATTTGTCGGCTCGTAGGCCAGACCAATTACCTCTTCCGTAATAAATTGCAACATCCACATCTTCGGTTAATGAACCTTCATATAAATCAACCGCTTTAATACGAACATCAATATCGGGATGCATCTCACTAAATTGAGATAAACGTGGTACTAGCCATTGGATGGCAAAACTGGGCTGTAAACTAACCGTTATCGTTCCTTTGGCGCCACGAGCCAACAAACGGTCGGTAGCCTCAGTTAACGAAATAAAAATATCTTTAATATCGAGAAAATAACCTTGGCCTTCTTCGGTTAGCAGTAAGGCCCTGTTTTTCCTTCTAAAAAGCTTTAAACCTAAGAATTCTTCTAAGGCTTTAATTTGGTGACTAACAGCGGCTTGAGTCACAAAAAGCTCTTCTGCTGCTCGGGTAAAACTAAGATGCCTTGCTGCCGCTTCAAAGGCTTTTAAGGCATTAAGTGGAGGCAAACGACGCGCCATTTTTACATCCTATTAACGGATAAGTTTTTCTAATCTATGGTCATTATAATTTATCTGTTGTTGTAGAACCAGTTGCAGATTACTATGCACCCGCAATCAGGCGAAGGGGTCTGACACAGCACCTAAAATCAAGGTGTTATGTCAGGCCTCTTTGAGTAGTTACCGGATTTGTAATTACTTTGATTGCTATGTTGTGTTTGCATTTGTCAGCCCTATTGCTGACTTCCCTGTTTCTTATTTTGACCCTGTCTGTCAAAAAGAATTTTGAGCCACTGCTTATGCAGTGGCTTTTTTTTACCTGAAATTCATAGAGATAGGCCTATCAGCAAACACATCAGTGGCTTTAATCAATAAAGGCCGCATGATTTTAGCATTAAAAAAAATAATCTTTGATGTTACGCACAAAAATTTAGGCTTTAATTAGCCTCATACAGATAGTTGCCTTATGTGTTGACGCTGATAAAACAACAAGCAAATCAAACCAAGCGTCAGTATGGGTAAGGCACTAACATTTACCACTCGCCACCCCAAACTTTGCTCTAACCAGCCAGCAGACAGAGCTGAAATAGCTACTAAGGAGAACACCACAAACTCATTAACAGCTTGAGCTTTAGCCTTCTCATTTAAGCGATAAGATTGAGTTAGCATTTGGGTCGCGCCAATGAACATAAAGTTCCACCCTACACCAAGCAAGGTTAATGCAACTGCAAAATGAATAAAGCTAGTGCCCATTAAATTAACAACAACACAAGTAAACATTAGCGCCAAACCAAGCAGCATGGTTGGGAAAAGCCCCATTTTCAATATTAGCCTGCCGGTAATAAACGAAGGTGCAAACATGCCTAATACATGCCATTCAATGACTGAAGCAGATTGAGCAAAATGATAGCCATGGTGATGCATCGCTAAAGGCGTTGCGGTCATTAAGAGATTCATTACAAAGTAACTAACAACGCCAGCCACCACGGCAACGATGTAATTGGCCGAACTAACTATTTCCCTTAGGGGTCGAGCATCGATTGTTGACTGGCTACTTGCTTCAGTATCATTGAAACGAATCATCAGCAGCAGTATTAAGGCGACCATATACAGAGCAAGTAAACCAACAAATGCGCCAATGAAAGGCTGATTAGGCCACCAAGCCTGACTATAAACCGCTAGGCTTGGCCCAATCACCGCTGCGTTCACCCCGCCAGCCATAATGGCTGAAATGGCTCGGGGTTGTTGCCCTTCGGAGCAAAGCTCTACCGCCGCAAAGCGATACAACATGCCAAAACCAATGCCTATTCCTAATAAAAAGGTTGCGCAACTAAACAGCATAAATTGCTGGTGGTATAGCGCATAAGTAGCTAATAGTGCGCCACTAATTCCAACCAAGTTACCAAGTACAAAACCTTTCTTGCGCCCGGTTATCCCCATAATAAGAGAGGCTGGAATAGTGGCTAACATTAGCCCTAAAAATTGCATAGCAACAGGGAAGGTAACCCAAGCAGCGGAAGGAGCGAGCTGCTGGCCAATTAAGCCGGTGACAGCCACGAGCAAAATATTTCCGGAGGTTAATAAGGCCTGACAAGTAGCCAGCATCCATACAAAAATGTTCACGCCATGACTCTCCCTGTTATACCAACCGTACTAAGTAACTAATCATTCTAACTGGTTAAAAATACTCGATAACTGCGTTAGAATTTTTGATTGTAGAATAACTACTTATCAAAAACACTGGCTTATTCTCGAGTCTTTTCCCTGCGTTACTTCTGCTCACTTACTTAGTGTGATTGGTATTAAAACATCATCATAGAGCAGATCTTGAAAATAGAGAACGTGAATTAGTTGTTCAGCTTTAAACAGCAAGGAGCGACGCTGAGAAAGCTTTTGAGTGAATGTGAGGCAAAAAAAAGCGCCATTACGGCGCTTTATTCAACGAAGGGAAATTTATTCCCACTCAATGGTTGCTGGTGGTTTACCTGAGATGTCGTAAACAACACGAGAAATACCATCAATCTCGTTGATGATACGGTTGCTCACATTACCTAAGAAATCGTAAGGTAGGTGCGCCCAATGTGCGGTCATAAAGTCGATAGTTTCAACTGCGCGCAATGATACAACCCAGTCATACTTACGCGCATCGCCCATTACACCTACTGAGCGAACCGGCAAGAATACAGTGAAAGCTTGGCTTACTTTGTGGTAAAGATCTGCCTTATGTAATTCTTCAATGAAGATAGCATCGGCACGGCGTAGTAAATCACAGTACTCTTTCTTCACTTCGCCCAACACACGTACACCTAAACCAGGCCCAGGGAATGGATGGCGGTATAACATATCGTAAGGTAGGCCTAGCTCTAAGCCAATTTTACGCACTTCATCTTTAAACAGCTCTTTAAGCGGCTCTACTAAGCCCATTTCCATATCATCAGGCAAGCCACCTACGTTATGGTGAGATTTAATCACATGTGCTTTGCCGGTTTTAGATGCCGCCGATTCGATAACGTCAGGGTAAATCGTGCCCTGCGCAAGCCATTTTGCATTTTTAAGCTTTTTAGCCTCTTCATCGAACACATCAATGAACACATGGCCAATAATCTTACGCTTTTTCTCTGGGTCACTTTCGCCAGCCATTGCATCTAGAAAGCGATTTTCAGCATTTACGTGAACGATGTTTAAACCAAAGTGGTTACCAAACATATCCATCACTTGCTGGCCTTCATTCAAACGCAGCAAACCGTTATCTACAAATACACAGGTAAGTTTGTCACCAATTGCGCGTTGAACCAACATTGCCACAACCGAGGAGTCAACGCCGCCACTAAGACCAAGAATAACTTCGTCATCACCCACTTGTTCTTTAATTTGAGCAATGGCGTTCTCGATGATTGATTCAGAGGTCCATAAAGCTTCACAAGCACAAATATCTTTTACAAAGTGCTCTAGCATGCGCAAGCCTTGACGAGTATGGGTCACCTCAGGGTGAAACTGCACACCGTAAAAATGCTTATCTTGATTCATCATGGCAGCAAACTCACAACTTGGCGTTTGCGCAACGGTGGTGAAACCTTCAGGAATGGCCGACACTTTATCGCCATGACTCATCCAAACATCTAATAAGGCATTGCCATTTGGTGCTACTGCGTCTTCAATTGCTTTAAACAATGGAGATTGCGCGACCACTTCAACTTGAGCGTAACCAAACTCACGCTCGCCCTCGCCTTGAATAACCGCCCCGCCTAGTTGCTCAGACATGGTTTGCATGCCATAACAAATACCTAGAACAGGAACGCCAGCATTAAATACGTACTCAGGAGCCCGCGGAGAATCATTTTCCGTAACACTTTCTGGGCCACCGGCCAAAATAATACCGTTCGGCGCAAACTCGCGGATATCGGCTTCTTCTACATCCCAGCCCCACAATTCACAATACACACCGATTTCGCGGATTCGACGCGCGATAAGTTGGGTATATTGCGATCCAAAATCTAAAATTAGAATACGATGTTCGTGGATATCTCTGCTCATAATCACTTACTTAAAATAGGCTGATAGAACTAAGCGCCTTTCGGCGCTTAGAGAAGAAAAACAAACTTATTAGGCTTAACCCATACGATAGTTAGGGGCTTCTTTGGTAATGGTTACGTCATGTACGTGACTTTCACCCATACCTGCGCTAGTTACCCGCACAAATTCTGCTTTGGTATTTAACTCGTTAATTGTAGCGCAACCGGTTAAGCCCATGCACGAACGTAAACCGCCCATTTGCTGGTGAATAATCGCTTTTACCGGGCCTTTGTAAGCTACGCGACCTTCAATACCTTCAGGAACTAATTTGTCGGCAGCATTGTCTGTTTGGAAGTAACGATCTGACGAACCTTGAGACATTGCGCCAAGCGAGCCCATACCACGGTAAGACTTAAACGAACGGCCTTGGTAAAGTTCAATTTCACCTGGTGCTTCTTCGGTACCAGCAAACATGCTACCAACCATCACACAAGAAGCGCCGGCAACTAAGGCTTTTGCAATATCGCCTGAGAAGCGAATACCGCCGTCTGCAATAACCGGAATATCACGACCTTTCAGCGCTTCAACAGCATCAGCAACTGCGGTAATTTGCGGTACACCCACACCCGTTACAATACGCGTAGTACAAATTGAACCTGGACCAATACCTACTTTAACCGCACTTACACCTGCATCGGCTAGGGCTAAAGCGCCTGCGCCCGTTGCCACATTACCACCAACAATGGGTAAGTCAGGGTATTTTTCGTGAGTAGCTTTAATGCGATCAAGAACGCCTTGCGAATGACCGTGAGACGAGTCAATCAACAACACATCTACGCCAGCTTCAACCAAGGCATCAATACGCTCTTCGTTACCCGCACCAGCACCTACTGCAGCGCCAACACGCAAACGACCAAAGCTATCTTTACAAGCATTAGGTTTACGCTCAGCTTTTTTGAAATCTTTTACGGTAATCAAACCGGTCAGTTTGAATGCGTCATCTACCACTAGCATCTTCTCAATACGGTGTTCGTGCATCAGTTTTTCAACGACGTCACGCGATGTATCGGTAGTTGTCACCAAACGCTCTTTAGGTGTCATTACTTGAGAAACAGTTTTAGAAAAATCAGTTTCAAAACGTAAATCACGGCCAGTTACGATACCCACTAGGTCATTCGCTTCAGTCACAACAGGGAAGCCAGCAAAACCGTGGATTTGACGCAATTCAGCAATTTGGCCCAAGGTTAACTCAGGCGTTACAGTAATTGGCTCTAAAACGATACCTGCTTCGAACTTCTTCACTTTACGCACTTCGGCAGCTTGCTGCTCAATGCTCATGTTTTTGTGAATAAAACCAACACCGCCCTCTTGCGCTAGTGCAATGGCAAAATTAGCTTCGGTTACCGTATCCATGGCAGCAGACACCATGGGAATACTAAGCGGGATATCTTTGGTTAGACGAGTCGCCAAATTGGCAGTATTAGGAAGTACTTCTGAGTGAGCAGGAAGTAGTAGTACATCATCGAAGGTTAAGGCTTCTTTAGTAATTCTCAACATAGCAACATTCGCCTAAATCAGTTAATAAAGGGATAAAATATTGCGGTCGGATTATAGGTATAAAGCTGGCCAAGGTAAATTGAAAAATGTTATTTTCTTACATTATTTTCAATTTAGCTTCGAGTTGGCTAATGCAAAGCAATCAAATCGCCCAAAATATCCTCAGCGTAAGTCAATTAAACCAGCAAGTTAGGCGATTGCTAGAGAACTCTCTAGGCACAGTTTGGTTAGCAGGTGAAATATCTAATTTTGCTACGCCATTTTCGGGGCACTGGTACTTTAGTTTAAAGGACGATGGTGCCCAGGTACGCTGTGCCATGTTTAAGGGTGCAAATCGCAAGGCTCTATTCACACCAGAAAATGGCATGCAAGTATTAGTGAAAGCCAAAATCACCATGTATGAACCACGCGGTGATTATCAGCTTATTGCAGAAGCCATTCACCCAGCTGGAGATGGTGCCCAGCAGCAAGCGTTTGAGCAACTAAAAATGAAGTTGGCCAGCGAAGGCTTATTTGGCCAAGCTGACAAGCAATCCCTGCCCGAATACCCCAGTACCATTGGCGTGGTAAGCTCCGCCTCTGGGGCTGCTTTACAAGATATTTTATCAGTGCTTCAACGCCGCGCCCCCGCTATTAAAGTGATCGTTTATCCTGCTGCGGTTCAGGGAGATGCAGCTGCAAGCCAACTTAGCAATATGATTGAGATCGCTAATCAGCGTGAAGAAGTCGATCTGCTCATCGTTGGCCGAGGTGGAGGATCTAAAGAAGATTTATCCGCCTTTAATGACGAAGCCCTCGCTCGCTGCATATTTAATTCAAACATTCCGATTATATCTGCGGTAGGCCACGAAGTAGACGACAGCATTTGTGATTTAGTTGCCGATATTCGCGCCGCAACCCCATCAGCTGCAGCAGAAATTGTTAGCCAGCAAGCCAGCCACCTTTCGTTAAGCTTAACCAAACAAAGACAACAATTAGAGCAAAGCTATTTACATTTGCTTAGTCGGCTACAGATCCGCCTCAAGCAGCTCCATCACCAAGTAGAAACCCAATCCCCTATCCATTTATTAGAACAGCAACAGCAACGCTTTGACGAGCTTAGCCACCGTTTAAGCTTTGCTCATCAACAAAGCTTAAACCGCAGCAAGCAGCGCCACCTAGAAGCGCGCTCACGTTTAAAACACTTACTTTTAGAGCAAAAGCTAAGCCGTCATCAGCAACTGTTAGTTCAACTTAAGCAGCGGCTAAACCTAGCCAGTAATAAGCACCTTCAACACCAGCAAGATGCCTTAGTAAATGTTTGCCGACAAATGGATAATTTGAGCCCACTGCGTGTAATGGAACGAGGTTTTTGCTTGGTGACTCAGCAACAGAAAATAGTTAAATCAGCTGCAGAGTTAAGTGTTGGCGACCAAGTCAATATCAAGTTTTCCGATGGAAAGCATAAGGCAACAATTATTGAATAAGCTCTAGGGGCTGTTTATCTTTCGAGCTGTTTTTTGCAGCAGTTTGTGGTTTATACAAGGCAGAAGCTTTAATGTGTAGCGAGCCTACATGAGAAGCTGATAACGCAGTAGAAATAAGCCACAAACGCTGCCCGAAGGGTTCGGCTAAAATCGTTTTATGCTTTGTTAAGGCGTATTCACTTAAAATGCTAGGCTACACACGCCTTGCCGCGCCTAAAACGATTTTTTCGCGAACAAAATTCAACCACGAAAGACTAACAGCCCCTAGCGTTTTAAACACCAAGGTCACATCTAGTGAGTTAGTCATCAAAATTGATGGGATTTTAGTTAATTCTGACATAAGATTGATTCGACTAAAGCGAATACCTAGTTGGTTCGCAGTTTAGCTAGAATCTCGACTAAACCCACTAAAGAGGTAAAGCGAGCATTCGGGTAACTAACTAGATATCAATATAAAAAATAAATTAGCAGCAATACTATGATTTCATTGGATAGCACCAAGGAGCGAGAGCTAACCAGTGTCGATAACAGGGAACAGTTAATCGGTATGATTTACCGTGCGGCGGCAGAACCTGAATATTGGCCCGATTTGCTTGAGCACCTATACATGATGCCAGAACTTCAAAGCACAGAAGAACATGGTCACTCAGGCTCCTCTTCGGCACAATTAAGCCAAATGCTCGATGCGGTATCTCCGCAACTATCGATGGCTCAGAATCAATACTCTGAACGAAACCAAATTTTACTTGAACACTTTAACCAAGCTTTAAATATCGCCAAGCGCATTTACCAGCTTGAAGAAAAGAACCATTCACTAAACTCTTTGCTAGACCACATTCCGGTTGGCGTAATTTTGGTAAACGCTAAAAGTGAAATTTTGCTCACCAACGAGCTAGCAGAAGAAACTCTGCAACTTGGCCAAGGCTTATACCAACGCAATAAAAACTTGGTCACCCAACAAAGCGAGTCAACTGAGTTACTCAATCAATATATTGAAGAACTTTCTTCACTAGGGCCGAACGAATCAAGTAGTCGCGGTTTACCAATACAAATTGGTCAAGATACCGATGTACAAACCATGGTGATTCTCAGCCCGGTAAACCATCTGCAAAACCCAAGTTTAGAGCGAAATGCCAGTGTGGTGGTATTTATCTCCCCTTCTCGCCCCGATGTAGAGCTTGATCTAGCCGCCTTTGCCGACGGTTACAACTTAACCCCAAAAGAAGCGCGCATCGTTAATTACATTGCGCAAGGTATGTCACCACCTGACATTGCCGATAAAATTTTTGTTAGTTACAACACCGTGCGCACCCAGCTCAAATCGGTCTTCAAAAAAACCAATGTAAGTAGCCAAAGCGAATTGGCAAGTTTGGTGCTAACCGGGCCGTGGGGAATGTTATCGCAAAGTAGTCGCCACTTTGATTTTGCCGAAGCCCACGACCTTAACGCGCGCTACTTTACTCTGCCCGATCAACGCAAGCTGTGTTACCAAGAATACGGTAGTCCAAAGGGTAAGCCGGTGGTTTATTGCCACAGTATTTTAGGTAGCCGTTTAGAGAACTTCTATGATGATGTTGATTTAGCAAAACACCTAGGTTTGCGCTTAATCAGCATCGACCGCCCCGGATTTGGTGGTTCTGACTACTGCGAAAACTACGGCTTTGTAAATTGGTCAAAAGACTTAGCGGCGCTACTCGACCATTTAGAGCTAGAGCAGGTTCAGTTACTTGGCTATGCCACAGGAGGCGTTTACGCAGCCTGCTGCGCAGCAAAAATTCCTGAGCGGATTAGCAGTATGACCATTGTAAGTTCGGGTGATGCCCTCACCTACGACAGTGATTACGAGGCCACTGCCAAGCTATATCGCATGCACATGAAGCTGGCTCGTGACTTCCCGAGTATGCATCGCCTGTTTACTAACATTCTTGATAAGGGCCTGCACAAAGACCCCAACAAATTATTTAAGGTATTAGCCCGCGATCTAGAAGGTGCCGATGTTGAGCTATTTGAGAGCCCACAATTTCGAGAAAAGTTTGGCCGTTATTTAAAAGAATCAAAGATCCAAGGCGGTAATGCTTTTTCTGATGAGGTGCGTCAAGTGATGTCACCTTGGGGTTTTGATATTGAAGACGTTAAAGTTACTACGCAGCTCTTCCATGGTGAGCAAGACAGGCATATTCCATTGGTGCTTGCCGAGCGCTTTGTCGAGCGCGCAGCCAACGCTAAGCTCACTGTCGTTCCTGAACAAGGTCATTACATGATTTATCGACAGTGGCCAGAGATACTAAAAAGCGTTGCAAGTAACTAAGTTGCTAGCTCCACTCTCAAAAAAGGCGGCCAGTGGCCGCCTTTTTAATTAACTGTCTAAGCGCTCGAAACGCCGAATAACAGCTCGCTTAGATTTTAACTCGTTGCAGCTATTACAAAAATAATCTACTGCACCACAGGCCTTTAGCTTTTCTAGTTCAGCATCGCATTTATCACAATGCACTCGCTGCGAGAACTTATGGTGGCAGGCGCCACACAACCAGTGGTCATGTTCGTGTTGTAACTGTCCATCACATTCTGGGCAAGCAACTTCAGTAGTCATAGTGTTCCTCTACGATTTTTTATACTTACTTACATTTTGCATTTTTTTACGACGGCGTTCTTGAGCCATGGTAAGTTTTGACTTCTTATCTGAGAATGGATTATCACCTTCTTTAAACTCTACGCGAATTGGCGTGCCCATAATCTCTAGGGCTTTGCGGTAATAATTCATTAAATAACGCTTATAAGAGTCTGGTAAAGAGTTAACCTGATTACCATGAACAACGATACGAGGTGGATTATAGCCGCCAGCGTGGGCATAACGTAATTTAACCCTACGACCGCGCACTAACGGCGGCTGATGGTCGTCTTGAGCCATCTGCATAATCTTGGTTAACATAGAGGTAGAAACGCGCTTAGTGGCGCTTGCGTATGCCTCCTGAACCGATTCATAAAGGTGGCCAACGCCAGTACCATGCAATGCGGAAATAAAGTGAACGCGTGCAAAGTCGATAAAGCCCAAACGTCTATCCAGTTCAGTTTTAATCCGCTCTTTATGTTCGTTGTCTAAACCATCCCATTTATTAACGGCAAGCACTAAGGCGCGACCGGCATTCAACACAAAGCCAAGCAAACTTAAATCTTGATCTGAAATGCCATCTTTTGCGTCGATTACCAGCATCACCACATTAGCGTCTTCAATTGCTTTAAGGGTTTTAATAACCGAGAACTTTTCTACTGTTTCTGTCACCTTACCGCGCTTACGTACCCCTGCTGTATCAATCAAGATGTAATCTTGATCTTCTCGCTGCATAGGGATGTAAATACTGTCTCGGGTGGTACCTGGCATGTCGTACACTACCACTCGGTCTTCACCCAGAATCCGATTAGTCAGCGTAGATTTACCCACGTTGGGGCGACCAACAATGGCCAGTTTTATTGGAAGATCGGCAAACTTCTGCGCTAACTCATCAAGTTCTGACTCGGTCATTTCTTGCGTATCAGCTTGCTCTAACTCTGGCTCTTCCGCTTGATTCTCAGCCTGCTCAGTAACAAAGGGGCGCAGTGCTTCTTCTAACAACATGTTTACGCCGCGGCCATGAGCTGCTGCAATCTGATGAACTTCACCTATCGCCAAGGCATAAAACTCGCCACAGGCAGTATCAGCATCAATGCCGTCAGTTTTATTAGCAACCAAGAAAACTTTCTTTTCTTGTTTACGTAAATGATGGGCAATCGCCTCATCAGCAATGGTCATTCCAGCGCGCGCATCTACCAAAAACAGAACAGCATCAGCTTCTTCAATAGCTTGCAAAGACTGCTGCGCCATCATTGCATCAATGCCTTCTTCATCGCCATCAATACCGCCGGTATCAATAACAATAAATTCTTGCTCCGCGACTTTGGCTTGACCATATTTACGGTCACGAGTCAGTCCTGGGAAATCAGCGACTAAGGCATCCCTGCTACGTGTAAGGCGGTTAAATAAAGTAGATTTGCCAACATTTGGGCGTCCCACTAAGGCGACAACAGGAAGCATAAGGGCCTCATTTTCTAGAATAAATGACATGACAAAGGCTCATGGTTAATTCACCATGAGCCTTTTGTTCATAATTATAACAACTTAACTGCGATCTAGCGCAATTAACTTACCACTTCGTGTTTGAAGGATAATTTTGTCGGAGGTTACCACAGGCGCAACATATAAGCCGCTTTTATCTACTAACATTTTGCTAGCAAACTCGCCGGTTTCACGATCAAGCCAATATAAGTAGCCTTCGCTGTCCCCTACTAATACCTTATTTCCGTCTACTGCGGGTGCAGTAACGATACGGTAAGACAAAGCACCTTGGGTCCATTTCTCTATGCCGTTGTTGCGCTCAATGCTATAAACATTGTCACTAACGTCAGTAACAAATAGGTTTAAACCCGAAGAAGCAATATTCTGGTAGGCAGAATAACTGCGCTTCCATTCTTCTTCGCCACTGCGTAAATTAACCGAAATAAGGTTTCCGTTGTAAGCAACCGCATAGAGCTGAGAGCCAATCAAGGCTGGCTTACTATCCACATCTACAATTCGGTCAATCTCAGTAGACCCCTTAGGCTGGGCTAACTTTGTTTCAAACAGCAATTGACCACTTTCTAAAAGATACAGGCCAATTTTACCGTCACTACGACCTAAAATTATCGCGCCGTTAGAAATAATAGGTGGCGCTTTGCTGCGCAACGACAGTGCTGGCTGATCAATTTTAATATCCCACTTTTGTTCACCAGAGTGAGCATCTAGTGCAACTAAATGGCCATTACTGGTGATAACTACCACCAAACTGTCTTCTACAGCAGGAGCCGCTAGCACTTCACCAGCCACTTCAGCTTGCCAAACTATTTCACCGGTTTCTGCATTTAACGCAAATACGTCGGCGTTTTCGGTGCCCAAATAGATACGGCGATACGCAGCAGTTAAGCCACCAGAAACACGTGCATTAGGGGTGTTACCCGAGAAGCGATTGTTACTTTCAACTCGAGATAAATCTTGGTCCCACAAGCGTTTACCGTTTAAATCAAAGGCACGCACTTGACCATAGCGGGCAGCGGCAAACACTGAATCGTAGGCGACAACTGGCGACAGCGCCGAGAAGTAATCGTCAACACCTTTGCCTACTCGGGTTTCCCACTGTTTGCCTACTGTAAACTGGTTTTCAAACTCAGGCACGGGTGCCATTTGCACAACATCTTCTTCAGAGTTGAACAAAGAACACGCCGACAAGCCAACGAGTAAACAAGCAAAGCTAGCAACACGCCAAGCTTTAACCATTAGCAGCCTCAACTTCAGTTAGATCATTAAGTTTTAGGTTAACACTAGGGTCTTGCTCTGCTGCACCAGCAGCAACAGCCGCTTGATAGGCTTGACGAGCTAATGCTTGCTCACCCTGTTGCAAGTAAATATCACCTTTAATCAGTTCAACAGTTGCCACTAAAGCGGGCTCAGTCACTTTATCTAGGCTGGCTAAGGCATTATCAAATTCGGCTAATTGTGCTTGTACACGAGCGAGTCGAGTATAGATCATGCCTTTAAGCTCTTCGGGTGCACCTTCAAGCGCTAGGTTAAGCTGAGTTTGCGCCTGAGCATAATCTTCTTTAACCACTAGTTCTTTTGCTAACAGTAATGATGCAAATACTGAATAGTTTTTGTCACCTTGGTTAGCTGCTACAAAATTTGCTAAAGGAGTTAACTCTTCATTATTTGTGGCTAGTTGACTAACCACTTGTTGAAAAGCATCTGAAGCCGCTTCTTTTTGCTCAATTTGGTATTCGCCAAAATAGCGCCAGCCAAATACAGCAGCTAAACCTAGTACCGAACCGCCAATAACTGATGTTCCGTTTTTCTTCCACCAGTCTTTGATGGCTTGAACTTGCTGTTCCTCAGTGGAATAAATGTCCACAGCGTCTCCTTAACTAAACTAATACGGTATTAAGCAAAGCAACTAACTCTGATTGAGCGATGCACTGCTGTTGAATATCTTCGCGTAGGTACTTTACAGTAACCTGCTGGTTGGCTAACTCATCTTCACCGATGATCAATGCCACTTTAGCGCCTGACTTATCAGCTCGCTTAAATTGTTTTTTAAAGTTTCCGCCACCACAGTGGCTCATCACCCGAACAGAGGGTAACGCATCTCGCAATTGTTCGGCTAACGAAAATGCTGCGCCAAGTGTTCCTTCTCCGGCATTGATCACATAAACATCGGCACTTGATGGTAAATCACCCAGTAACTCGAGTGTTTCCAGCAATAGAACTAAACGTTCCATACCCATGGCAAAACCAACAGCAGGCGTTGCTTTGCCGCCCAATTGCTCTACCAAACCATCGTAACGGCCGCCAGCACATACAGTACCTTGTGAACCTAAGCTTGATGTTACCCACTCAAACACAGTGCGGTTATAGTAATCAAGACCTCGAACCAAACGCGGGTTTAGTTCATAAGCGATCCCTGCGTTATCTAGCAACGCACATAGTTGCTCGAAGTGATCTTTGCTTTCTTGGTCTAGGTATTCACTAAGGCTAGGTGCGTCAACTAACATCGCTTGCACCTCAGGATTTTTACTGTCGAGAACACGCAAAGGGTTATTGTACATGCGACGTTTTGCATCTTCGTCTAAGGCTTCTTTATGCTGCTCTAGGTAAGCAATCAAAGCATCACGATAGTTAGCACGTGCTTCGTTTGAACCTAAACTGTTAAGCTGCAAAGTAACGTGGTTTTCCAAGCCAAAGGCTTTCCAAAAGCGCGCAGACAAAATAATTACTTCAGCATCGATATCAGCGCTGGCAATACCAAAAGACTCAACGCCTACTTGATGAAACTGGCGGTAACGACCTTTTTGTGGGCGTTCATGGCGGAACATTGGCCCCATGTACCACAAACGCTGCTCTTGGTTGTATAACAAACCTGCTTGGTTGCCTGCACGTACACAACAGGCTGTGCCTTCAGGTCGCAAGGTTAAGCTATCACCATTACGATCTTCAAAGGTATACATTTCTTTTTCTACGATATCAGTCACTTCACCGATAGAGCGCTTAAACAAATCAGTGCTTTCTACAATCGGCATTCTTATTTCGTTGTAACCGTAGGCTGCCACCACATCTCGAATTACTGATTCGACCTTCTGCCAAGCGGGAGTATCACTTGGTAGGCAATCATTCATGCCACGTATTGCTTGTATTTGTTTAGCCACATTAATCTCGAATAAAACAGGTCAATAATTATTAAAGGCCCTCGATTATAGGGCCTTTAAGCAAAGAGGTAAATTTAAATGCAGATTAGCTTTCGGTAATGTCTTTAATCGCGATACGCGAGCGGATTTTCGCTTCTAAAGCATCTACTAAGTCGTCATTATCGAAACGCTCTTTTTGGCGCACACCATCTTGATAAAAGCCGCTTTTTTTGTTGCCACCGGTAATGCCTAAATCAGAGATAAGCGCTTCACCTGGGCCATTTACCACACAGCCGATAATAGAAACATCCATTGGCTCTACAATGTCTTCTAAACGCTGCTCGAGAGCGTTAACCGTTGAAATAACATCAAACTCTTGGCGAGAACAGCTTGGGCAAGCAATAAAGTTAATACCGCGAGAGCGAATACGCAGAGACTTAAGAATATCAAAACCTACTTTGATTTCTTCAACGGGATCGGCTGCTAAAGAGACTCGCAAGGTATCGCCGATCCCTTGTGATAACAACATACCTAAGCCAACTGCCGATTTAACCGAACCGCTGCGTAAACCGCCGGCCTCTGTAATACCAAGATGTAGAGGTTGGTCGATTCGGCTGGCCAATCCTTGATAAGCGCCTACGGCAAGGAAAACATCAGAGGCTTTCACACTCACTTTAAATTGATCGAAGTTCAAGCGATCGAGTATATCGACATGACGCATCGCAGACTCAACCAACGCTTCTGGAGTGGGTTCGCCGTACTTCTCCTGCAAATCTTTTTCCAAGGAACCGCCATTAACACCAATACGAATTGGGATATTGCGCTCACGTGCAGCATCCACTACCGAGCGAATGCGCTGTTCGTTACCAATATTACCTGGGTTAATACGTAAACAATCAGCGCCATACTCCGCTACTTTTAAGGCAATGCGATAATCGAAATGAATATCAGCCACTACAGGAATTGAGACCTGCTGCTTAATTTGTTTGAAGGCTTCAGCAGCATCCATGGTTGGCACTGAAACGCGCACAATATCACCACCCACTGCAGCAATTCGGTTTATTTGCTCAACCGTTGCAGCAACATCAGTAGTACGTGTATTGGTCATAGACTGCACAGTGATGGGCGCGTCTCCGCCCACTGGCACATTACCCACCATAATCTGTGTTGATTTACGGCGTTTAATCGGAGTTGGTTGATTCATAATAATCGAAAGATCTTAATTGTTTGGTATTTGCATGCGCACAACTTTACCGCGTGTAAATGACGATAAGTCGATTGATTCTTGTCCGTAACTTACGCTCACGCCTGCATTAGTGCCAAGCACGATACTATAAGGAGAAGGACCAGTTACAGAGAGTGATTGACCAGGCTGTTTAATGTCTGCCACCAAGCGTTTACCTGTAGCATCTCTAATCTCTACCCAACACTCATTTTCAAAACTCATGTTTAAGGCAGTTAAAGTTGCTACTTGGTTTACTTCTGTTTCTTGCTCAGGAGCTGGGCTGTTTATTGCGGTGGCCCCAGACGCTTGCGAAGCAGGCTCATTTGACGCTGATTCAGTAGAGGGCTCGGCGACTGGCTCTAGCGCCATTTGGGACTCAACTTTTGGTTTCGCATCAACCGCATTTTCAGCTTCTACAACAGGCTCTGAAACAGCCTCTACAGGTTTTGCCGATGGCGCTTGGGGAGCTTCAGCTTCAACAGAGCTTAGCGCTTGGATATTTTCAGCACTCGCTTCTGGAGTAACATCCACTTCGAGCTCGCTGGTCGGTTCTATAATCCGACTTTCTGAACTAGCAGGGCTGGCCTGACTAAAATCTACTTGTTGACTCTTCTCTTGCCACCACCAAATCACCAGCAGAACAACAATACCAAGGCCCACTAAGTAGGTAAATTTCATCAGACGACTGTCATGAGTTTCTTGCTTTATCCGCCCAGAAAAGCTCTGCATCTCTGTGCGTTGTTCATGAGCATCATGCAAATGGGTATAGCTAGAAAGCACTAGATCTTCAGAAAGATTCAATAAACGTGCGTAAGCGCGCAAGTAGCCCTTTATAAAAGTATTTGATAAACCACTATCGAAGCTATCGCCTTCTATATCCTTTATTACTTGTAAACGTAGTTTTAAGCGCTCGGCAACTTGATTTTGGCTTAGCTTGGCTGCAACTCGTGCTTCTTGCAGCATCTGCCCAGGGCTAACAACTTCAATGTCTTCACTTAGCTCTGTTTGCTCTGATTCGGCTTTAGTAGTCATTAGCGATGTATCGTTTTGTCTGTTCAGATTTAGGGAACTGCTGTTGTAAAGTTAAGCCCCAACGTGCTTCTTCAGCAAAGTTGTCGGCTGCACTTTCTAAGCGAACCCACGCGAAGGCGCTTTCCGCCGTAGTTTCAGCCATACTATCATACCGTTGCAGATATAATCGGGCTTGCTCAGGTTTATTTTTTTTGAGGTAAACTTCGGTAGCACCAAGCAAAGAAGCGGGCCTGCGAATATTGTAAGCTAAGGCACTGGTAAAATAATCTAAGGCTTTATCTAAATCACCGGCAGTTAAGGCACATAAACCAGCATTTTCATTGGTGCCAGCGACCTGAATATACTCTGGGTTAGCTAACGCCTGCTTAAATAACTCCTCAGCTTGGTCATACTTTTTTTGCTTACAGAGCATCACTCCATAGTTATTAAGAACATCGCCATTACGTGGCGCTATAGATGTAGCGCGTTTATAGGCATCTAGTGCTCGCTCCGGCTGGCGAACGCTTTGATAGAAATGGGCTTGGGCGATGTAAACATCAACCAGATTAGGCGCCAGCTCTTGCGCCAGCTCCAAATTACGTTTTGCTTGTTCTGCATCGCCAGCTTCTAAGTAGCGCAAAGCCAAACTAATGCGCGTTTTAGCGGCAGTGTCTTTATCAAGCTGCTTATCTTTATTGTTTACTTCTTGTCCGTTCACACGGGTTTCGGTTACACAACCAGAAACCAAAAACACAACCAAAAACAAGTACAACCAGTGTTTCATATCCGTCCTTCGATAAGGTTAGTTATTGAATTGTGACTGAAATTTCTTGTTGTTGCATCCGTTTTTTCATGGTTCTTTTGGTTCTGTCGACAACGTCACCTGCTAGCTGTCCACAGGCCGCATCAATGTCATCGCCACGGGTTTTACGAACCACTACCGTTGAGCCATATTCCATTAATACCTTACTAAAACGATCTACGCGGCTGTTACTCGGTTTGGTAAACGGCGAACCAGGGTAAGGGTTAAATGGAATTAAGTTAATTTTACATGGAGTATCGCGTAAGACTTCGGCTAATTCGTGGGCTTGCTCCATAGAGTCATTAACGCCATTGAGTAATACATACTCAACAGTTACCTTGCCTCTATTAGCGTTTGATTTGTCGATATAACGTTTTACACCAGCCAAAAAGGCTTCGATGTTGTATTTATCGTTGATCGGCATGATTTCACTGCGCAGCTTATCGTTAGGAGCGTGCAGTGAAATAGCTAACGCCACATCCAGTTTATCACCTAATTTATCTAAGGCCGGAACCACACCAGAAGTACTTACTGTTACGCGACGCTTGCTCAGGCCATAGCCGTTATCGTCTAGCATTAACTCTAAGGCTGGGATCAGGTTGTTTAGGTTTAGCAACGGTTCACCCATACCCATCATTACCACATTGGTAATTGGACGTTTTCCTTCGATGCCTTTGTGGCCGATCACTTGAGCTGCTCGCCAAACTTGACCAATGATGTCAGACACTTTTAAGTTACGGTTGAAACCCTGTTGGCCAGTAGAGCAGAAGGTACATTCCAGCGCGCAGCCAACTTGTGAAGATACACATAATGTCGCGCGGTCACCCTCAGGGATATAAACGGTTTCGATCTCTTGACCAGCCACTAACATCGCCCATTTAATGGTGCCATCTGCGCTGCGTTGCTCAGTGCTAATTTCTGGTGCGCGCACTTCGGCCAAACGCTTAAGCTTTTCGCGTAAGGCTTTATTAATATTGTTCATTTGGTCGAAGTCATCGACACCGAAGTGATAAATCCACTTCATTACCTGATCGGCACGAAATGGTTTTTCACCTATCTCAGCAAAAAACTGACGTAATCCAGCTCGATTAAAATCAAGTAAATTTGTTTTTGTCTCACTCATCGCTCAACTCCACGATCGACCAAATAAAAAAAGCGCCGAATTGTACAAATAATAACAGCAGAAAGCCAGTTAATCTCTGTACTCGGCGCCAGTTGGCAGCTAATAAGTTTTTAACTATTAAGCCGCATTTGCCAAAGAAGCTTTTGCCCCATTTGACTTATCTAGGACAAATTTCATTGTCTTCAAAGAAATAGGCAATTTCTCTCGACGCTGACTCAGGCGAATCGGAGCCATGGGTGCCGTTTGGTGGCATGCCTGAGCCAAAGTCATGCCGTAAGGTACCGGCAGCGGCTTCTGCCGGATTGGTTGCGCCCAATAATTCACGATAACGCTGCACCGCATTCTCAGCTTCAAGCACTTGCACCATGATTGGCCCCGATGTCATAAACTCAATCAATGGCGGGTAAAATGGTTTTCCCTCATGTTCTGCATAAAACCCTGCGGCTTGTTCTTGCGACAAATGCACCATTTTAGCAGCAACAATACGCAAACCGGCAGACTCCATACGCGCATAAATTGCACCAATTGCGTCTTTCGCCACCACATCGGGCTTAAGTATAGAAAAAGTACGTTCTAAGGCCATTAACTAGCTCCATCTAAAATTGGGTGAATATCACTCTTTGATATTGTAAGTGAATGATAAGTTAGCTCAACTCAGTTAACAACCGTGAAATGGTGCGAATACCATGCCCCTTTGCCCCAGTTGCCCAAAGTGCATTACCAGATTTTTGATAAGAGCCTGACATATCAAAATGCAGCCAGTTTTCTTCTGCATTTTCAACAAAATGGGCTAAGAAAGCTGCAGCAGTAGATGCGCCGGCCATGCCCTCGCCTGAAGAAATATTGGCAATATCAGCAAAGCTAGAGCCAATTTGCCCTTTATGGAAAGGTTCTAGGGGCAGAGGCCAAGCTTTTTCGTGCTCCTGTTTGGCAGCTTGTAAGGCTTGATGAACCAACTCATCATCAAAGCCAAACACTGCATTGTAGTCACGACCTAAGGCCATTTTAGCTGCGCCCGTTAGGGTAGCTGCATCGATAATAACTTGAGGCTTCTGCTCACTAGCGGCAATTAAACCATCAGCTAACACCAAGCGACCTTCAGCGTCAGTGTTAAGCACTTCTACCGTAACACCATTTTTGTAAGTAATTACGTCGCCCAGCTTGTAAGCATCTCCCGATACCATGTTCTCAGCGCAGCACAAATATAGCTTCACACGTTTGTTTAGGCCATTAGCAATAGCTAAACCTAAACCACCCGTAACCGTGGCAGCGCCACCCATATCGCTTTTCATGATTGACATGCCGTCGGAAGGCTTAAGGCTATAACCGCCTGAGTCAAAGGTAATACCTTTACCTACTAGGGCTACGGCCACTGGCTCATCTGGGTTTCCACTAGGATTAAAATCTAACTGCAACATCGCTGGAGCTTGGCTGCTCCCCTTGCCCACCTGATAAGTTCCTACCCAGCCTTGTTCCAGTAAATCTTCACCAGAGATAATCTCATAAGAAACATGTTCCGGAGATAAACCACTTAAGAAGCTAGCGGCAGATTCACATAAAGTTTGTGGGTAAATAGCTGCCGGACCAAGATTAATCGTTTTACGAGTCCAATCAGCAGCAGACTTAAGCGCATCAAAGCGCTGCTGGTCTGCATCACTTAGTACCACTACGTCTAGTTGGTTATCTTGTTTAGCGTTGTAGTAGCCTTGATAGAAAGCCCAGCAAGCTTCTAAATCCCAGCTATCGCCAATAAAAGAAAGGTGCTTTAAGCCTTGTGCATCTAATTTTCGGCCGGCTTTTTGAATATCTTGAAGGCGGGCTGCGCCTTCAGAATTGATATGAATATTAACTTGGTTAGCTTCAAAGCTAACTAAGGCATTTTCGCCCCATTGAGCAGCGGCAGGTTTGGCGCATAAAACTAGATCCATAACGGCGGTCATCAATACTTCCTCATTTGAGTAATCGACAACGAGCCCTTGGAACTTAGTCTAGTTCATCTATCCAGGCTAAAATAATTGCTTCCAATATGCGCTCGTTGCTGTGCTGTGGGTCATCGTCAAAATCATCTAACTGACAAACCCATTGGTGTAAGTCGGTAAACCGAACTTGCTTAGGATCTTGCTCTGGAAATTGCTCGGCCAGTTCTATTGCTATTTGCTCAACATCTATCCAACGCAACCCCATCAGCCTGTTCCTTAATGTTGTTCAGACACCATATTAATGGTGTATTTTGGAATTTCTACTACTAAGTCTTCATCGCTTACCATTGCTTGGCAACCTAAACGAGACTCGGGCTCCAATCCCCAGGCTTTGTCTAGCATATCATCTTCTAGCTCATCGCTTTCTTCAAGCGAGTCAAAGCCTTCGCGCACAATTACGTGGCAGGTAGTACAAGCACAAGATTTTTCACAAGCGTGCTCAATGTCGATACCTTCGCGCAAGGCAACATCCAATACGCTTTCACCTTGTTTTGCTTCTACTACTGAGCCTTCAGGACATAAGTCCTCGTTAGGCAAGAAAATCACTTTAGGCATCTTAAATCCTATCTACTTGCTGGCCCCTTAGGGCTTGTTTAATGGAATCATCCATTCGCCTTGCGGCAAAATCTTGACTGATACTGTCTAAATGTTTAATAGCTTGCTCTATCTGGGAAACAGAGTCACCTTCGGCAATAGCTTGTAATTGCTGCATGGCTTGTTCAATGCCAAGACGCTCTTCAGCTTGCAGCAAGCGTTCGCCACTTTCGGCTAAAGCTGCAGTCATATCTTCAATGAATCGAGCGGCTTCGACTTGTTGCTCACGCAACATGCGCATAGTGACATCATGTTTGGCATTGGTGATGGAGTCTTTAAGCATTCTCGCCACTTCTTCATCGGCTAAGCCATAAGAAGGTTTAACCTCAACCGACGATTGCACCCCAGTTGATTTTTCCATCGCAGTCACTGATAACAAGCCATCGGCATCCACTTGGAAAGTGACTCGAATATGAGCGGCACCAGCAGCTAACGGTGGAATACCTTTTAGTGCAAATTTAGCCAAGGAGCGGCAATCATCTACTAATTCACGTTCACCTTGTACCGCATGAATAGCCATTGCTGTTTGGCCGTCTTTAAATGTCGTAAATTCTTGGGCTCGAGCAACCGGGATAGTGGTATTGCGTGGAATAACTTTTTCGACCAAGCCTCCCATCGTCTCAATACCTAGTGAGAGAGGTGTAACATCAAGCAGTAACAGCTCACCATCTTTTTTGTTTCCCACCAAAGTGTCAGCCTGAATGGCTGCACCAATCGCAACAACTTGGTCAGGATCAATGTTAGTTAAAGGCTGCTTGTCAAAAAAATTCGCTACGTCGTTACGCACTTTTGGCACTCTGGTAGAACCGCCAACCATCACTACATTGTTAACATCTTCTAGCTCTACTTCAGCGTCACGTAAAGCGCGGCGACAGGCGCGAATAGTGCGCTTCACCAAGCTTTCAATGAGGCTATCGAATAACTCGCGGCTAATGCTGCCCTGCCATTTAATACCGTCAATATCCAAATTGATATTGGTACTTTCTTGGTCAGTTAAGGCTACTTTAACTTGATTGGCTATGCGTGATAACTCTCGCTTTAACTGGGCTGAACGAATACCACTGACTTGCGCTTGTTCAGCTATCCACTCTACTAAAGCATCATCAAAATCATCACCACCGAGCGCAGAATCACCACCGGTGGCTAGTACTTGAAATACACCTTTAGATAAACGCAGAATGGAGATATCAAAGGTGCCACCACCTAAATCATAAATCGCGATTACGCCTTCGTCACCACTATCTAATCCATAAGCAATAGCCGCGGCTGTCGGTTCATTAAGTAAACGCAGTACATGTAAACCAGCTAGCTGAGCCGCATCTTTGGTGCCTTGGCGCTGTGCGTCATCAAAGTATGCAGGCACAGTAATAACCACGCCATCGGGCTCACCTTGTAATGACTCTTCAGCTCTCGCTGCTAAACTTTTTAAAATTTCTGCAGAAACTTGAATAGGATTAACATCGCCCGCTACTGTTTGAATATGCGGGGTTTTAGCGTCACTAAAGTTATAGGGAAACAGTTCACGGTCTATATCTGCGCTATCTTTGCCTAATAAACGTTTAACCGAGGTAATGGTGTTATGAGGATCGGTAACCGCTTGTGCTTTGGCTAGCTTGCCAACTTCTACGCCATCTTTATGATAGCGAACCACCGAAGGAAGCAAGGTATCACCGCTATGATCGGCTAAAGTAACGGCTTTGCCGCTACGTACAGTTGCAACCAAAGAGTTAGTGGTACCTAAATCGATACCTACAGCCAGTTTATGTTGGTGAGGAACAGCCGATTGCCCAGGCTCTGCTATTTGTAGTAATGCCATATAGATTAGTAATCTAAAATTTTCTCTTCCAGTTGAAGCAGCTGCTGTTGCAGGCGTGCATAGAATTTGAGTTTGCGAACATCGTCTGCAGCTTGCTCAAAATTTTGTTCATTGTAGGCTTTTTCAAAGCTTGAGCTCAAGTCGCTTCGTTGCCGCTTCAATAACCTTGAGAAGTTATCAATAGCGTCTTCAGGATCGGCTGCATGCTCTATTTCAGCCAATTGCTCCCTTAACTCCATTTGGCTCATCAAGAAAGCAACATCGTTGATGGTTTGCTGTTCGCCTCCAAGCTCTAAACCGTGCAAACTTAATAAGTATTGCGCTCGACTAAGAGGGTCTTTAAGCGTTTGATAAGCGTCGTTGATTTGCGCAGCTTTTTGCATCACTTGAGCCTGGCGCTCGCTAGACTCGGCTGCAAAATTATCGGGATGGTATTGTTGTTGCAGCTCTCTATAGCTATCAGCTAAACCATTTAGGTCTAGCTGATAAGACGGAAGTAGAGAGAATAACTCAAAATGATTCATAGCGTGTTCCATTTAAACGCTAAAGCTCTCTCCACAACCACATTCGCCATTTACGTTAGGGTTGTTAAATACAAAGCCTTCGTTCAAACCTTCTTTAACAAAGTCTAATTCAGTGCCATCGATGTAAAGTAAGCTTTTCTCATCAACGATGACATTTACACCGTGGCTTTCAAATACTTTGTCGTCTTCAGCTAATTGGTCTACAAACTCCAAAATATAAGCCATGCCTGAACATCCAGAGGTTTTTACCCCTAGGCGCACGCCAGTGCCCGCACCTCGGTTGTTCAAAAATTGACTTACATGTGTTGCTGCAGCTTCAGTTAGTGATACAGCCATGATGGCTCCTTAAATCTACTACGCGTTTTTCTTTTTGTAATCAGCAATGGCGGCTTTAATGGCATCTTCTGCCAAAATTGAGCAGTGAATCTTCACAGGCGGCAAGGCTAATTCTTCAGCAATATCGGTATTCTTAAGCGCTTGAGCTTCGTCTAAACTCTTACCTTTAACCCACTCGGTAACCAGTGAGCTAGACGCAATTGCTGAACCACAACCATAAGTTTTGAAACGAGCGTCTTCAATCACGCCCTCGTCGCTTACTTTAAGTTGTAACTTCATCACATCGCCACAAGCTGGTGCTCCCACCATACCGGTGCCAATGTGGCTATCATCTTTATCTTCGAAAGCGCCAACGTTACGCGGGTTTTCGTAATGATCAATTACTTTTTCACTATAAGCCATGATATCTCTCCAAATCCGTTATTTTTAATACTTAGTGGTGTGCCCACTCAACTTGGCTGAGGTCTACGCCGTCTTTAAACATGTCCCAAAGTGGAGACATTTCGCGGAGTCGGCCAATACCTTCGTTAATCACTTTAACTGCGTAATCGATTTCTTCTTCAGTAGTGAAACGGCCAAAAGAGAAACGAATAGAACTGTGTGCGAGTTCATCATCTAAGCCTAGTGCGCGCAGAACATACGACGGCTCTAAGCTTGCAGAGGTACACGCAGAACCTGATGAAACAGCTAAATCTTTAAGCGCCATTATCAATGACTCACCTTCAACATACGCAAAGCTCACATTTAAGTTAGCTACTACACGTTGTTCAAAGTCGCCGTTTACATAGGTTTCTTCAATATCTTTAATGCCTGCCCAAAAGCGGTCACGTAAAGCGCGAATGTGCTCGTTATCTTTTGCCATCTCTTGTTTAGCAATAGCAAAGGCTTCACCCATTCCAACAATTTGGTGAGTAGGTAAGGTACCAGAACGCATTCCGCGCTCATGGCCACCGCCATGTACTTGCGCTTCTAGGCGAATGCGTGGCTTACGCTGCACGTACAAAGCACCAATACCTTTTGGCCCATAAACCTTATGTGCTGAGAAAGACATCATATCTACAGGAAGCTCTTGAAGGTCGATCTCAACTTTACCTGCGCTTTGTGCAGCATCGACATGGAACAAAATTTTACGAGAGCGACATAATTCGCCAATCGCTTTAATGTCTTGGATTACGCCAATTTCGTTGTTCACATGCATGATAGACACAAGAACCGTATCGTCACGTAATGCTTCGGTTAAGGTCTCAAGGCTGATAACACCGTTGCTTTCTGGGTCTAAATAAGTCACTTCGTAACCTTCTCGCTCTAATTGGCGACAAGTATCTAGCACAGCTTTGTGCTCAGTTTTACACGTGATGATGTGCTTACCCTTTTTATTGTAAAAGTGAGCAGCACCCTTAATAGCAAGGTTATTTGATTCTGTCGCTCCCGAGGTAAATACGATTTCACGAGGGTCGGCATTTACTAGGTCGGCAATTTGGTTGCGGGCAATATCTACAGCTTCTTCTGCTTGCCAGCCAAAACGGTGTGAACGTGAAGCAGGGTTACCGTAAATACCATCTACGCTAAGGTATTGCATCATCTTTTCAGCAACCCGCGGATCAACCGGAGTGGTTGCTGAATAATCAAGATAAATTGGTAATTTCATTAAAGTTCTCCGTTACTACTCGGCGAAAGCGAGCGTCATAAACTAATTTGTATCGTGTTGTTATCAACGTGCTGAAGTTGGTCTTGATTATGCGCTACATGAACAATTTGTCGCTCACGCATTAAGCCACCCAAGCTTATGTTATCTAAGAAGTCGGCAATCCTTTCACTTAAGTCATTCCACAATGAGTGGGTAAGGCAAGGTTTGCCGCCTTGGCAGTCTGCAGAACCATGACAACGTGTTGCGTCAATCGACTCATCAACAGCGTGAATCACCATGCCTACTGCAATATCATCAGCGTCCATACCTAGGCGATATCCGCCACCAGGGCCACGCACACTGGTTACTAAGCCATGTTTACGTAATTTTGAAAACAGCTGCTCTAAATAGGACAAAGAAATACCTTGTCGCTCAGAAATATCAGCTAAAGAGACCGGCCCTTCTTCCATATGAAGAGCAACATCTAACATCGCTGTAACGGCGTAGCGTCCCTTAGAAGTTAAGCGCATATCAAACCTATTTTTTCCCGTGAACTTGGTCACAATCTTTCCATACCCTAGTAATTTAGTCAAGTATAAAACCTACTAAATTAGTCAGGTTTATTTTTCAGGTTTAGAAATATGCTTGTCAAAAGAAGTTAAAATGCCACGCATTACATTAAGCTCTTGTTTTTCCATACGAATACGGTTGAACATTCGTCGTACTTTTTCCATTACTTTGCCCGGGTGTGGCTTGATGATAAAACCTGAGTCAGCAATAGACTGTTCGAAATGCTGATAAAAACGCTCTAAATCATCGGCATGAGGGTAATCTTCGGGAGCAGCTTCTGGGTGGGTATTTTGCAGGTCTAGAAACGCCATACGCACTTCGTAGCATAATAGCTGAACAGCCATTGCTAAGTTTAGCGAACTATATTCGGGGTTAGCTGGTACACAAACGTGATAATGGCATTGCTGTAACTCTGGGTTGTTTAAACCACTGCTCTCACGACCGAACACAATAGCGACTTTACCCTGCTGGGCCTCTGCGGCGAGTTTAACACCGGCTTCTCGCCCATCAACCATCGGCCAATCTAAAGTTCGAGAACGGGCACTGGCGCCAATAACTAGCTGACAGTCTGCAACTGCTTCTGATAACTCTGAGACAATTGTGGTACCACCCAACACATCCGATGCACCAGCAGATAGCGCAACCGACTTACCATCAATCTCAGCTTCTGGAGCTACTAAGCACAAATCGCTAATTCCCATGGTTTTCATTGCTCTGGCTGCAGAGCCAATATTGCCACTATGACTAGTGCCAACTAAAACCACTCGAACATTTTCCAACATTACTTTTACTTCACCCTAAATTTGTTGCGCGGGATTGTAACATAGCCATAGCCTTAGCAGCTAGATTGGAAAAAGTTTATCTAGAGTGCCTATAATCAATTGTGTTTAATTTTGGTTTTCCCTATAATCCGGCGGTTATTTTATGTTCTTTCTACAAATTGGTGGTAATTCATGCATGCTATGCTAAACATTGCGATTCGCGCTGCGCGAAATGCAGGTAAAGTCGTAACTCAAGCTTACGAACAGCTAGATAAAGTTGAAGCGACAACAAAAGGCACTAACGACTACGTAACTAATGTTGATAAAGCCGCTGAGAAAAGCATTATCGACACCATTAAAAATGCTTTCCCGGATCATTCGTTCATCGCGGAAGAAAGCGGTCTAACTAAAGGCACAGATGATGAATATCAATGGGTGATAGACCCATTGGATGGAACCACCAATTTTATTAAGGGCATTCCTCACTTTGCTATTTCTATTGCGCTACGGGTTCGCGGTAAAACTGAACACGGCGTAGTTTACGACCCTCTTCGTAACGAGTTATTTGCTGCTTCACGCGGTAAAGGTGCGCAATTAAACGGTTACCGTTTACGTGTTACTAAAGCTAAAGATTTAGAAGGCACACTAATTGGTACCGGCTTCCCATTCAAACGCAAACACTACATGGACAGCTATCTAGCCATGTTCGGAGCAATCTTTGCTGAGTGTGGAGACATGCGCCGTGCTGGTTCTGCCGCTTTAGATTTAGCCTATGTAGCCGCTGGTCGTTTAGACGGTTTCTTTGAATTAAACTTAAAGCCTTGGGACATCGCAGCAGGTGAACTAATTGCTCGCGAAGCAGGTGCCATTGTTACAGACTTTAGCGGCAACACTGATTTCTACCAAAGTGGAAATGTTGTATGTGCAAACCCTAAAGTACTAAAACACATGTTATCTACAATTCGTCCGCATTTAACGGATGCAATTAAAGCTTAGTAAATTAAGCAGAAACAACCTAAAGCGGGCACTGCCCGCTTTATTTTTGTCTTTAAGACCACTATTTTATAAATAGACACCATATTTAGGATGTATTAATGAGATTGCTACCTCTGCTGCTTCTGCTAATAAGCGCTTATGCAAACGCCGCTAACTTAAGCCAACAACAAATAGACAACTGGTTTGAAGCGAGCAAAATGCTTAAACCAATTGTTGAAAAAATCGAAGAAGAAAATACCTTAGAAGAAGTAGAAAACCCTAGCGAGTTAGCTGAACAGATGGTTCTTCAGCTCAATCAAAGTGCTCACATTAACGAAGTGAAGCAAGTACTGGATAAATACAACTTAAACTTAGAGAGCTGGGCTGCAACTACCGAGCAAGTAATATTTGCTATCTTGGCAGTAAACTTGGAAGAGTATAAACCACAGCTTGAAGTCTACGAGAACATGAAGCAACAGTTGTTAGATAACCCCGAGCTAACGGCTGAACAAAAACAACAACTGTTGGACTCATTCGAAATCGGTGACCAGTGGTTTACCCAACTAAAATCTGTGCCACAAAGTGACATCGATCTAATAGCGCCTCAAGTATCAAAAATAAGCCAAGAGCTAGGCTGGGAATTTGATACTAATTAGCCCCTAAATCAAAGCTATCAGCCCCTAATTCAGCCCGCTCTAGTTGTAGTTCTAAAAATGCGATGCGCTTAGCAAACTCTCCTAACAGCGCATCTTTTATTCTTAATAGCTCAAGCATAGGCGTAGGCTCTCGCCACTCTGGATAATCGCCTTTAACTTCCGCTTGCTGAAAGGCCTGCTCAGCCTCAAGCTGATCAAAAAAGTAATAGGTGTTTTCAACAATATCAAAAGCATAAATAATTGGGTTAACTTGATCAGTCATCTCTTATGCGCCTTCTAAGGGGTAGCCCGCTTCTTTCCAGCCTCGGATCCCACCATCCATAGAAATCACATTGGTATAACCCATCTTCACCAAATTGTCAGCACTCAAAGCCGAACGAAAACCACCACCACAATAGATAACGATCATGGTATCTAAATCAGGAATAGCCGTTTCTACGTCGCGCTCCATTACCCCTCGCCCCATATACTTAGCCATTGGGATACGGCTTTTTTGCCACTCATCTTGCTCTCGATTGTCAATCAAGGTGAATGCCAAACCTTGGTCCAGCCATTGTTTTACTTGGTGAACGTCACACTCTTTAATACGACTACGACAATCATCAACTAGCGCCAAAAAACGAGAATTATGAGCCATTGTGTTTTCTCCTTAATAACAAAAAACCCGCCGAAGCGGGTTTAGATAATTATGCGATAGGGTCCTGATCGGCACCTTCTTTCTCTTCGATTTCTTTGGGCATAAAGTCTTCTTTCTTAATGCCTAAGTACAATGCCAGCGTACTAGCAACGTAAATAGAAGAGTGAGTACCAATGAAAACACCAAACAATAAAGCCGTAGCAAAGTTGTGAATCAACTCACCACCCAACACGAACAAAGATACCAGTACCATGATGGTGGTTAACGAGGTCACAATTGTACGGTTAAAGGTTTGAGTTAAAGAAACATCGATAATCTCTTCAGGGTCGCCTTTGCGTAACTTACGGAAGTTTTCCCTGATCCTATCTGATACAACAATGGTATCGTTCAAGGAGTAACCTACTACGGTTAGCAGCGCAGCAATAACGGTGAGATCAAACTCTAACTGTAATAGTGAAAACAAACCTAAGGTTGCGATTACATCGTGAGCCAAAGCTAACACCGCACCTAAAGCCATTCGCCATTCAAAGCGCATTGCCACATACAGCAAGATACAGCCCAGAGCGGCGATAATAGCTAAGCCACCCTGCTCTGCTAACTCTTTACCTACCGTTGGGCCTACGTATTCAATCCGGCGCATTTCAACATTAGAATCTACTTCACTGCGAAGCAAACCCATAATGCTGTCACCTAAATGTTGGCTATCAATTCCTTCACGCGGCATCATCCGCAACAATACTTGGGTTTGAGAACCAAAGTATTGTGCAACGATATCAGGGTAACCATTGTTGCCCATCACTTCTCGTACTTCTGTAAGATCAGCTGCCTGAGAAAACTCAACTTCAATCAAAGTACCGCCAGTAAAGTCGAGACCCCAATTGATTTTGTTAATCGCTAGGCTAGCTACCGAAGCCACCATCAGCAAAACAGTAAACCAAATAAATGGTTTGCGGTGCGACATGAAGCGCACGGTGCCTTTTGGTCTAAATAAATAAAACACGTCGTAGCTCCTAGATAGACAACTTGTCTATTTTCTTACCGCCCCATACCCAGTTAACAATTACACGGGTACCTACAATGGCAGTGAACATAGATGTTGCAATACCAATCGCTAGCGTCACAGCAAAGCCTTTTACAGCGCCGGTACCAATCGCGAAAAGAATCAACGCAGTGATAAAGGTAGTGATGTTAGCATCAGAAATCGTTGAAAGTGCGTTGCTATAACCGTAATGAATTGCTTGCTGAGGGCTGCGGCCGTCGCTTAGCTCTTCACGAATACGCTCAAAGATAAGCACGTTAGCATCAACCGCCATACCAACGGTGAGTACAATACCCGCCATCCCCGGTAAGGTTAAGGTAGCACCTGGAATCATCGACATTACGCCAACAATTACCCCAACGTTTGCAATCAAGGCAAAATTAGCCACTAAGCCAAACTTACGGTAGTAAAGAGGCATGAATACCAGCAGTGCTAACAAACCAACCACAATAGCCATGAAGCCTTTATCGATGTTGTCCTGACCTAGGCTTGGGCCAACAGTACGTTCTTCAACAATTTGAATCGGCGCAATCAGCGCACCAGCACGTAAAAGTAGCGCTAAGTTTTGTGCTTCGGCAGGAGAGTCAATACCAGTAATTCGGAAACTACGACCAAGGCGCGATTGAATGGTAGCAACGTTAATCACTTCCTCTTGACGCTCTAGAATAGTTTTACCTTCACTGTCTTTATTGCCAGTAGGTTTGTACTCAATAAATAAAGTCGCCATTGATTGGCCAACATTATCTTTAGTGAAGGCAGCCATTTTGCTACCACCTTGACTATCAAGGCTAATGTTAACCTGCGGGCGGCTGTACTCATCAAAACCCGACTGTGCACCAACGATATGGTCACCGGTTAAAATAACTTGGTTACGCAATACTACTGGCGAGCCATCAACACGTTTTGCCAGTTGAGAACCAGGAGGTACTCGGCCTGCGGCTGCATCACGCACATCAGCGTCGGTATTTACCATTCTAAATTCAAGAGTAGCGGTTGCACCTAAAATTTCTTTAGCACGAGCGGTGTCTTGAACACCTGGTAATTGCACCACAATACGCTCAGAACCTTGTCGTTGTACCTGTGGCTCAGCAACACCTAACTCATTTACCCGGTTACGGATAATGGTAATGTTTTGCTGCAGTGCATACTCGCGAGTTTCTTTTAGCTTCTCATCAGTCATTTTAGCGCTAAGACGGAATTGGTCGCCTTGGCTAGCATCACTAAATTGGTATTCATTGTATTTGCGGTCTAAAAAGCTAATGGCTTTATCTAGGGTGTCTTCGTCACGAAAACGAACTACCACAGAATCGCCTTGCGATCTTACCCCAGCATAACGCAGTTTTTCTTCACGTAAGTCGCTTCGAAAATCTTGAATCATACCTTCTTGGGCTTTACTGATTGCGGCATCCATATCCACTTCCATTAAGAAGTGCACACCACCACGTAAGTCCAAACCAAGTTTAAGCGGGCCCGCACCGATGGCATCTAACCAACTAGGCGTTGCTGGAGCAAGGTTTAATGCAACGATGTAGTCGTCGCCCAATAAATCATGTAAGAGGCTTTTTACTTTAAGTTGGTCAGCATCGTTACGTAAACGTACTAAGGCTAAACCATCTTCAAAGGCAACAGAGCGAAAGTCGATAGACTGCTCTGTGAGGAAGTTGCGAATCTCGTCTAATTGGGCCAGCTCTACTTGAGCGCCCCGAGTGCCAGACACTTGTACTGCAGGATCCTCTCCGTACAAGTTTGGCGTGGCGTAAAGAAAGCCGATGGCAATCACAGCGATTACCATCAGGTTCTTCCACCAAGGGTATCTATTTAACAAAATCTTATCCCTAGTGACCGAATAGCTACTATAGCGACTTCAGCGTGCCCTTTGGCAATACCGCTGATACAAAGTCCTTCTTAAGCGTAACGGTGGTGTCATCGCTTAGGCTTAATTGGAAGTAGTCATTTTCATCAGAAATCTTGATGATTTTACCTACCAAGCCACCAGTGGTGAGTACTTCATCGCCTTTAGACAATGAAGACATCAAATTCTTATGCTCTTTAACACGCTTAGACTGTGGACGGTAAATCATGAAGTAGAAAATTACCGCGAAAATCACCATCATGAAAATTAGTTCCATGCCGCCACCTGCAGGTGCCGCTGCACCACCTTCTGCGTATGCTGGAGAAATAAATAAGCTCATTGTTACCCTCATTAAAAAATTAAAAACTTAAGATAATCTATACAACTACCTTATTAAATGGAGACGGAGCAAGCAAAAACAAGGCTTTGCTTGCTCAATCGGGCATTATTCCGCCAAAGGTGGGACTTCACGCCCCAACTTTGCGTAAAACTCTGCTACAAAATCGTCTAACTTACCGGCTGCAATTGCACCACGTAACCCTTCCATCAAGCGCTGATAGTGACGTAGGTTATGAATGGTATTCAAACGAGCGCCAAGGATTTCATTACACTTGTCTAAATGATGCAAGTAGGAACGAGAATAATTTTGACAGGTATAACAATCACACTCTTTATCCAGTGTATTTGTATCTTCGCGGTGACGTGCATTGCGAATTTTAATCACCCCTTCACTAGTAAATAGGTGACCATTTCGCGCATTTCGAGTGGGCATTACACAATCGAACATATCCACACCTCGGCGCACACCTTCAACCAAATCTTCAGGTTTACCAACCCCCATTAAGTACCGTGGTTTATCTTCAGGTACTTTATGCGCCACATAATCAAGAATGCGGTGCATATCTTCTTTGGGTTCGCCAACTGCTAAGCCGCCAATCGCATAACCATCAAAACCAATGTTAGTTAGGCCTTCCAACGACACATCACGTAAATGCTCGTATACGCCACCTTGGATAATGCCAAACAAGGCATTTTTGTTTTCCAACTCATCGTGGCGCTGACGAGAGCGAGCAGCCCAACGCAAGGACATTTGCATCGATTTATCCGCTTCTTCTTCAGTCGCGGGGTAAGGCGTACATTCATCAAAAATCATCACTACGTCGGAGCCCAAATCTTTTTGGATCTCCATCGATTTTTCTGGAGTTAAGAAGATTTTATCGCCGTTTACCGGGTTGCGAAAATGTACGCCTTCCTCAGTAATGTTGCGAATATCGCCCAGGCTAAATACTTGGAAACCGCCTGAGTCGGTAAGAATAGGCCCTTGCCAGTTCATAAAATCATGTAAATCACCGTGGGCTTTCATCACTTCTTGACCAGGTCGAAGCCAAAGGTGGAAGGTATTACCCAGTAATATCTCTGCACCCGTTGCACTTACTTCTTCTGGCGTCATGCCTTTTACGGTGCCGTAAGTACCCACAGGCATGAATGCAGGGGTTTCTACTGTGCCACGTTCAAACACTAAACGGCCGCGACGTGCTTTGCCGTCTTGCGCCAATAATTCATATTTCATAACTTACCTCAGATCGGAAAAACAGTCCGATTCAGATTGCCTCAAATAAGCGCTTAGATAATTGTCTAATCGCCAAAATAGGATTAACTAAGCGTCTTTACGCTCAATAAACATGGCATCGCCATAACTAAAAAACCGGTAACGCTGCTCTATAGCGGCTTGATAAGCCTTGGTCACATTATCTTTACCGGCAAATGCCGAAATCAGCATGATCAATGTAGACTCAGGCAGGTGGAAGTTGGTGACCATGGCATCAACCAACTCAAATTGATAACCAGGATAAATAAAAATATCAGTTTCTGCCGCGTAAGCTTGTAAAGCTTGCCCCCTGGCTTTGGCATCTTTAGCCGCGCTTTCTAATGAACGAACAGAAGTGGTACCCACCGCAATCACTCTGCCACCAGCTGCTTTAGCTTTAGCTATTTTAGCCACAACATCCTCGCCAACTTCGGCGTATTCAGAATGCATCACATGCTCATCTACCGACTCAACTTTCACCGGCTGAAACGTACCAGCACCAACATGCAAGGTAACAAAGGCAATATCTGCACCTTTGTCTTTAATTTGTTGCATTAACTCATCATCAAAATGCAAGCCAGCAGTTGGCGCGGCAACGGCACCGGGTTTCTCGCTATACACCGTTTGGTAACGCTCTTTATCTGCGTCTTCATCAGGCCTGTCAATATAAGGAGGTAATGGCATGTGGCCGTAGGCTTCAAGCAGTTCTAGTACTGTTCGCTGGTCATCAAAACGTAGTTCGAATAAGGCATCATGACGAGCTAGCATGGTGGCATCAAACGCATCGGCCAAACGCAGCGCTGAACCGGGTTTAGGCGATTTAGAGCAGCGAACATGCGCCAGCACTCGGTGCTCATCTAAAACACGCTCAATCAGCACTTCAAGTTTTCCGCCACTCGCTTTGTGACCAAACAAACGCGCAGGAATAACCCGTGTATTGTTAAAAACCAATAAATCGTTAGCTTTAATGTGCTCTAGTAGATCTGGAAACTGCTGATGCTGTAGCTCACCAGTATTGCCATTAAGACACAATAAACGACTATCGCGACGTTGCTGTTTTGGATAACGAGCGATCAACTCATCGGGGAGTTCAAAAGAAAAATCGGCAACACGCATTGGGCTAAAAACTCTGTGGGCTATTCAATAATCAACAAGGCCGCAATTTTAGTGATTGCGACCTGTAATAGCAAGGATTAGCGCTTGAAATGCTGTGCTTTGCTAAACCGCCGCAATAGCCACAAAGGCAAGCCTAAAACTAATAGCCACCAACTGGCACCACCACCGCTTGACGAGGGAGTATCCGCAATACTGCAATTAAGGCTGCTATCGCCAGCAATGCTGGCGGTATCGCTGATCCAAGTGCAAACGGTGCCTATGTCTGCATACACCCCTGAACTGCCTTGGCAAGACAGATTCCCCCAACTTACCAAGCCCAATAAACGATGTTGCTGCTGCTCCTCAATAAAAACCGGGCCTCCGCTATCACCCGAACAGGCGTCTTGGTTAGTGCCATAGGCACAAAACATTTGCTCGGTAATTGAAGAAGCGGACCACTCATCTTCACAACGGCTTTCGCTTATCAAGCTCAGGTTACCTTGCTGTAACACGTCTGGATAAATTGGATTCAAAGGGTCAGTATTGGTTCGCCCAAAGCCAATCACCTGCATAAAACCACCAATATTGAGCGCATCGGTCACCTTATTCGCATTAAGAATAACCGGCGTTACGCTTTGTGCTTCAGTTAATCGCAATAGGCTAACATCATAATCAAAGGCAGGACCAGAATCGGAAGGATTAACATAGCTTGGGTGCTGATATACCTCACTCACTTGCAAGGCATCCGAGTGAGCACTACTGGCAAACAGGTAATTTCCCAACAATACTTTTACCTCTGAAGCAGCAATCGTTCGATTCAGTCGGCTAGAGTCATAGGTACAATGAGCGGCTGTTAACACCCAGCGCTCACCAATTAACACCCCACCACAGCGCGATGAGCCAAGAAAAACTTGCGCCATCCACGGATAATTAGCCGGTGCATCATTACCACCAACAATAAATGGGACAATCTCTTGTTCTGCCTTAAGAGAAGGACTAAAGCCAAACAAAAGACACACCACAACCGGCCATACTTTGATTATTCTCATTTGCTTATTCTTCATTATTTTCACGAATTGTGACGTGTTCAGGAGCACCTAAAAAATGCGGCTCAGCATGCAGTACATGTAAATCAATCAACGCTTTGGTTCGCGCCAATACCTCACGCAGCCTAACCCGCCAATGAAAAGCTTGCGGTGCATCATCTACCACGTAACCATAAGCCTCGATACCATATTGGTTAGCAATGTATAAGGCCCGCTCAACATGAAACTGTTGCGACACAATAATTAAGGCCTGCTGGCCAAACACTTCTTTAGCTCTCACAATAGAATCAAAAGTACGAAACCCTGCATAATCCAAGGCAATATGCTCACGGGGTACATTTAAGCGCAGTACGTCGTTTAACATGGTTATAGGTTCATTATAATAGCGGGTAGCATTGTCGCCACTCAAGATTAGCGCCTGAACCTTATTGGTATGGTATAGCTTAGCTGCAGCTTCAACTCGAAAAGTATAATAAGTATTTAGTCGCTTACCCACATACTTACTTGTGCCTAATACTAAAGCAACTGGCTGAGGCGGCAGTTGTTGCATATCGCGAAACCACTGTCCAGAAACTTGGCGAGAAATATAACGATCTACAGCCACTAGGCAAGACAGCACTACGATAACCATCAGCAACACTACGCCAAGGAATCGTTTCACTACTAGCACTCCGACCATAATCTACAATTAACGCCATGCTAGCATAGCCAAACTTAGCAACCCAGTGACCAAAACATTTTTGCTTGAAAAAAGTCTTATCAACAATACCTTGGCAAGTTTTAAAGGCTGCGTAAAGAAGCGTAAATACAGTTTACATAAACAGACTTTTTGCTAAGTTAAGCCACATTTAATGTAATGGTATTTAACACATGAACTTAACAAATAGCCCGCAGAGCTTTGGGCTTCTTAGTAAACTGATTCACTGGTTAATGGCACTACTTATTTTAAGCTTAATTGCCGTTGCACTGTATATGGATACCTTGCCTAGAGGACCTGAGAAGTTTGAACTATACGACCTTCATAAAGGTTTAGGCTTACTCGCTATTGTAGCGATAGCAATACGAATTGTTTGGCACCGCGTAAGTAAAGTACCCGCTCCTATTGGTGAAGGGATAAAGCTTAAGATGGCACATCTAGGCCACATCGCTTTATATCTGCTGATGTTAGCAATGCCTATTTCCGGCTTGATTATGTCGTTGTCTGGCGGCCATGATGTTAAGTTTTTTGGCTTGTTTACGGTAGCCGGTTTTGCAGAAAAAAATGAAACACTTAACGAGATTGGCTCGGCTATTCATCACTACGGCGGCCAACTTCTCTATGTGGTGCTTGCAGTGCATGTACTCGCAGCTTTATATCACCACTTCATTCTAAAAGATGACACACTAAAACGAATGACCGCTAAATAGAAAACACCTTTATTAGCGACTCGCTGTTAAGCTAAACAACTTGCTGCGAGCGCTAACTAAAAGCACAAATTAAGTAAGAGCCACTCGCTTGCTCGCTTTAACATAAAACACTCGCCAACCTGCCCATGTTGGCAGCTCCCAACGTTTAGGTCCCGCTTTACGACCGCCAGAAGCATAGTGAGCAATCACTTGTTTAGAACCTGCTTTGTATTCAACATCCAGTTTTAAGTCTGCCAATACTAACTGTCGCGGGTAGCGTTGCTCAAAGTCTTCGCGTTGCCATTGGGGGATCCCCTCAAATACAAAATCTGTAGCTTCGATTAAACTAAAGTCTTCGGCATTTTCTACGCCTAATAAAGCCAATTGAGAACTCAACCACTCTAGAGAATTTACTTTGTCACCTTCTCCACCGCCGTGTTTTTCACCAAGGCTTACCCATAAGTTCCAAGCCGCAATATCTTGAATAAAATCTAGTTGGCTAAAGCCAGACTGTTGATTGGCGAGTATCCGCTTAGCCAGCGCTTGGCGATAGTCTTCTGCGCTTAAGGCAACTTTCTCACTGCCAATCACTCTGCCTGCATACACTCGTTGCATCAGCTGAGAGCCATCAGCAGCAACACTCGTTTTGCTTTGTAGCTCGCCAAAGCGGTGTTTTGCCAATAACTCTAAACTCACCGGCGCTAAGCACAAACCAATGTTATTTAACTGCTTTACTCCTCGCCCGGGTAAACTGTAGAGATCAAACACCACTGCCGCTAATTGAGCATCATCAAATAAGCTTTCTCTGCTAATTTGCAACTCTGCATTTCCATTTCCCATCGCATTGGTGCGCTTTTCTCGTCTTACATATACCAGTTCTTTAGCGCCAACTAACAAGGCTTCTAGCAGTTTATCGCGGCTATAGCTTTTCGCATAAGCAAGATCATCTAAAGCCATTACTGAACGTAATTGCTCGGCTAACTCCTGCGCTTGCTTTAAAGCGTCTTGGTTTACCGTTAGTTCATCCGGCCAAGTTTTCCCGCGCAGCAAATCTAGTGTAATGCTCATATCACAATGCAAAGGTTGCCACTGGCTCAACACTTTTAAAGCGTGTTCCGATTTTGGCTTTTGATAAAGGCTACGATTAATACTTAAGGCCGCGGCCAAGTCGAGCATAGCCTCACGCTCCGGCCCCTTGGGGACAAGGTTGACCAAATGCGAAAAATAACTGTCAATCGGTAAGTTTAATAAGCGTTGGCCGTGTTCACTTAAACTGTCTTCGGTGCGCAAAGCCTGCATTCGGTTTAGCCGTTCACTAGCAATGCTTAATGACTTTTCAGGCAATGCTTCAAGAAATTGAAGCTTTGCTAAAGCGTGATGACAGCTTGCCGCAAATAGCATCGGCTCTAACAACTCTTCACGCAGCAATTGTGGCGGCGTTACACACTCTAGCGGCGCAAACTCTCCCCATAAACGGTAACAATGGCCTGCACATACTCGGCCTGCTCGGCCACGTCGCTGCTCGGCACTGGCGCGTGACACCCGCTCCAAACTCAATACCGTTCTGCCGGCGCGCTGCTTGGTGCGCCGCTCCAGGCCAGAATCAATCACACTGGTAATTCTTGGAATGGTTAAACTGGTTTCGGCAACGTTTGTTGCAAGAATAATTCGCCTTACCCGCTGTTCGCTGCTGTTGTCCAGTATGGTTTTACGCTCTTGCGCGCTAATGCTTGCGTGCAGTGGCAATACCTCTGCATCAAGCCCACTCAAACTAGCTTGGCAGGCTTGAATCTCTGCTCGGCCTGGCAAGAACACCAATACATCGCCCTCATCCTTTAGCAAAGCCTTCTCAACAACCTGCTTAACTGATTCGGTAACTCGTCGGCTATCTGGCAGGTGATGAGACTCGCGCGCTTCATAACTCACACTAACTGGGAACTCTCTCCCGGTAGTTTTGAGCACCTTCGCAGCTAAATATTCACTCAACTTATTGCCTTGCAAGGTAGCCGAAGTTACCACCACTTTAAGTGGTAAAAACTTAGCTAAAGCTAACAACAAATCGCAATCCCACCGGCGCTCATGAAACTCATCAATAATCAGCACTGCATAATCAGCAAGTTTATTTTCGGCTAACCAACGCAAGGCGATCCCGGGAGTGACAAAAGCAATGTTAGTATTTTCATTAACGCTTGAGTGGAAACGAATTGAATAACCCACCTTAAAAGGCAATCCGCTTAAACTCAGCTGTTCAGAGACATAAGTGGATAAAGCCTCACAAGCTATCCGCCTTGGTTGCACCACCAGCACTTTACCTAAGCTAGCCGCCCACACCGGCAAACGGGTGGACTTGCCTGAGCCAGTGGCAGCTTCTACCACCAAATGATCATGAGCAAGTTGCTCAACAAACCGCGTTTGCAGGGAATCAATAGGTAATGACGAGGGTTTATAGTCGCTCACGTAATATCCAATGGCTTATTTGAAACGTTGGCATATTACCCTTAAGCAAACTTTATCGCGAATCCTAGCCATGTTACTCAGCTAATCTACCATCAAGAATTATTTGTACTTGCTTTCACAATTAGCCATCACCTAAGCTAACTGCTTGTGCGCTAACCCGATTAATGGACCTAACATGAATTTTTCTAAACTTGGCAGCAGTAACTTATCAGTTTCGCGAGTGTGCTTAGGCAGTATGACCTGGGGCCTACAAAATAATCAGCAAGATGCTAATCAACAGATTGATTACGCCCTAAGCCAAGGGGTTAATTTTATTGATACTGCAGAAATGTACGCTGTTCCACCCTCTCCAGATACCTACGGCAAAACCGAAGCCATTATTGGCAATTGGCTTGCAGCCAACCAGCAGAAACGTAACGATGTAATTATTGCCACTAAAATTGCTGGTGCTGGCTTGCCTTGGGTGCGTGATGGCGGCCCTATTAATGGTGAAGAAGTGGTAGCAGCAGTAGATGCCTCATTAAAGCGTTTACAAACCGACTATATTGATTTGTACCAACTACACTGGCCAAATCGCTCCACTCCACACTTTGGTAAACACTGGCCGAATCATATTCAACCAACCGCACTAGATGCTGCTGACCACCAAGCCCAGATGCTAGATATACTGCAAGGCTTGCAACGCTGTATTGAAGCCGGAAAAATTCGTCACTGCGGCTTATCTGACGATACTCCTTGGGGAATAAATACTTATCTTAAGTTGAGCGAACAACATAACTTGCCACGCATGGTGTCGATTCAAAACGAGTTTAGTTTGTTACATGCTAAAGATTGGCCGTATTTGATTGAGAATTGTGTGCAAGAGAATATTGCCTATTTGCCTTGGTCTCCGTTGGCTGGGGGGATGCTTAGCGGTAAATATGCCAACGGCGCTCGCCCAGAAGGCAGCCGCTGGACCTTTATGCAACGCAACGGCATTTTCCGCGATACCGAACTTGCTCACCAAGCGGTTGCCGCCTATGCCGACCTAGCAGCGCACTATGGCTATACGCCTGCGCAATTAGCCTTAGCCTGGTGCGACCAAGTAGACGGAGTAAGCTCTACCATTATTGGTGCCACCAGCATGCAGCAGTTAGAAGAAGACATTGCCGCATTTGCTATGCCTTTAAGTGAGAAGGCAATGGCCGACATTGGCGAAGTATTTAAACGCTACCCAGCACCTTACTAGGGTTTAAGTCCACCATTAGTTGTGATTAATGGTGGACTACTTTTGTTCTTCAGTTTGCTGATTCTGCTCTGCCAACTTGGCCATGTTTTTAGTCATTCCCCAAAGTAACCAGCCATGCCAAGGCGCAAAAAAGTACCAATATACTAGGCCCCAGAAACCGGCCGGATGCCAATACAAAGCCACTTCCAATTGGTGTTTATTTTCACTCAAAGGCTCGATACTAATTTGCATACCGCCGCCCCCGGGTGCTTTCATACCAAAACGCATCACTAAGTATTCATCTTCTTCAACACTCAAGATGGTCCAAGAATCGACTCGATCCCCTACTTGCAGCATTCGATAATCACTGCGCCCGTGTTCTCTACCTTTTCCACCAACTGCAAAATCCATCCATTCGCGCAGAGCCCACAGCACATCGAGGTAAAAGTAACGATGCTTACCACCTAGTAAATTTATTACTCGCCAAGTGTTTGCTGCTGAGGCATTCACCGTGACGGTTTTTTTAGCCACTTTGGCATAAAAGCCATGCAATGAGGAAAAGTTTCTGAAGGTGGGCACGCCATCTTGCCAGCGCTTAGGGTAAGTATGTACTTGCTCTTCTTCAAATACCTGCGCAATGGCATCGTCAATTGACATTAATTGTTGAGGAATTAAACCACGTAATACCTCTGGTTTGGCCTCCAACTGTTCAGCTAACCCTGCAATCAAAGCCTTAGCCAAACTTTGTGGCACAGAGGTTATTAAACCTAACACGGTGCAAGCAAGCTTTATTGGCAGTCCAGGTAGCACCATAATTTTTATCGACTTATTTAAGTGCTTAGCAATGCGTAACATAAGCTGTCGATAGCTTAACCATTCTGGCCCGGCCGCATCTAATACCATGCCTGCCGTTTCTGGCATGTTGGCGAGTTTAACCAAGTAATGGAGCACGTTTTCCAAGGCTATTGGCGGCGCTTTAGTCTCAATGGCTTTAGGTACAAAAGCTAAAGGCATATGCCCCACCAAGTCGCGCATCACCTCAAAAGCAGCGGAGCCGGGTGTAATAATAATGCCTGCTCGTAACTCCGTCACAGCAACCCCGCTCGAGGCCAACGCTTCAGCAGTCGCTATACGCGCGAGCATGTGCTCAGACTTAGGTTTAACCGATACTAAACTGCCCATATAAATAATACGCTGCACCCTAGCCGCAGCTGCTGCATTGGCAAGGTTTTTGGCGGCAATCGCTTCTAGTTCGCTATGAGCCTGACCATCGCTCATGCCATGCATTAGGTAATACACAAGATCAATGTCTTCCAGAGCATCTGGCAGGCTACTAGGCTCCAGCAAGTCTAAGGTAAAACGCGGACAACTTAACTCTGGCCAAGGCGCTGGTTTATTAGGGTCGCGCGAACTAACACTCACATGATGACCAGCCCCAACCAAAGCCGGCACCAGCTTTCGACCAATAGTACCCAATGCTCCAATAACCAGTATTCGCACTAAACAACCCTAATCTACTGTTAATACCAATCGTACTAAGTAACTGTTCATTCTATCTGGTTAAAATACTCGATAACTGCGTTAGAATTTTTGATTGTAGAATAACTACTTATCGAAAAATCCTGCCTTATTCTCGAGCATTTTTCCTGCGATATTTCTGATCCCTTACTTAGTGTGATTGGTATAAATTTGTTAACTACAGCCTAGCTGAATTTTCCCACAATTTAAGAGAATTTTTTCTAAGCAGCTAAAATAACAGTATTTTCTAGCTGGATTATGAGGGTTAGCTAACAAGGCTTGGAGGCTACAACTTAAAACGGTTTGATGCTTATTGACGTACACCAAAATTATAGTGGATTGGCTATTCAGTCTTACTTAACCTGAGCTCTGGATAAAGAAGTGACGATAACTCTGCAACCCAGTACTTAATCTAGCTTCATGTTTCTTGCGAAATAGTTTTGCTTAGTTCAAGGCGAAGCTGCGCGCCAATAGCTAGCCTATTGCAATGCAAGTAGCTTCAACACCGAAATAAGTAAAAGTAGCCGCTAGAAACCAGTTTATTATCTCGAGCTCAGGTTACCTAACCAAATGACAACACCGTTTGAGTAGACTGGCGAAACTGACCCGGTGACATGCCCATTACTTGCTTAAACTTGGCACAAAAATATGCGCTATCGGAAAACTCACAGGCATAAGCTATTTGGGTAATGCTTTGTTTACTGTCGCTGAGCATAGCAACTGCGGTATTAATTTTTCGTTTGAGTAAATAATCTTTATAGTTTTGGGCAAATAAAGACTTAAATACCCGTGAAAAATGGTATCTCGACATACCACAAATATCAGCGGCTTGTTGCAAACTTAAGTTAAGTGTTTGCTGGCTCTCTAGGTGGTGAAGCAAGGGGATTATTTTTGCTAAGCCTTTGTTTTCTTTTAATACGCTAGCATTTTTTTCGGTACTGAATTGGCAGCGAGATTGCTGGCCGGCCAAAAACAAAAATAATGTGCGCAATAAGCTATGCGCCAAATTCCGTCCATCATTGTTGTTATCTACGTTCTCTAACCAAGCAAATTGGCTATGTAAGTACCCTGCTTGCTGGTCATTAAGTTGCAACACTACAGGCTTCTCTAATTGAGAGGCCACATCCAATAAGGCTAACTCGCTATATAAATATCGCTGAAACTGCAGCAGACTAAACTCTCGCTCTTCACCTTGCATCTCCATTTCGTGCATCGCCAATGAAGGAACAAATACCAGTGAATTATCATTTAACTCTATTGATTGCCCGCCGATCCCCACCTGCCCTTTGATCTTTTTAAACAACATAAGCTCGCACAACATGTGAAAGTGAGTTGGGATCCCTAAACTGGGTTCATCAATAATGTGAAAACGGCGCAAATAGTAGGATTTACCCTGAGGAAGGTGGATGTTTTCAAAACTGAGAGGATGCGCAGCCATAATAGCAATATCTTTATACTTTAAAGCCTATAAATTACATATAAGCATAATTTAAAGCAATAAATTACCAGTACAAACTTTAGGAGTAACTATGGCTACTATTACTAACCCTATTCTTACTGGTTTTCGTCCCGATCCATCGATTATTCGCGTAGAAGACGATTACTACATTGCTACCTCTACTTTCGAATGGTTTCCGGGCATCATGCTCCACCACTCCAAAGATCTAGTGAACTGGCGAATTATCGGCCATGTACTTAACACCGTTGACCACTTAGATATGCGTGGTATGGACAACTCCGAAGGGGTATACGCGCCAGCCTTAAGTTATGCCGATGGCAAGTTTTGGTGCTGCTTCTCTAACGTGCATTCTTGTCGTGGCGCAACTTGGATGTCTACTCCCAGCTATGTGGTAAGCGCCGAGGACATTCGCGGCCCATGGAGTAAACCTGTATCCATAGGCAACTATGGCTTTGACCCATCACTGTTTCATGATGACGATGGCAAAAAATACATGGTAAACATGGTGTGGGATGGCCGTAAAAAAACTGACTTTTTTGGTGGCATTGTTCTACAAGAATTTGATGCCGGGTTAGGCCAGCTAGTTGGCAAAGAAAGAATAATCTTTAACGGTACCAAGCTGGGCTGTACAGAAGGGCCACAAATTCTTAAAAAAGATGGCTGGTATTATCTTATCACTGCAGAAGGCGGTACATCATACGACCATGCAGTCACTGTTTGCCGCGCCAAAAATGTTTGGGGCCCCTATGAGCTGCACCCAGGAAACCCAATTCTAACTTCTCGCCACCAAGACGACGCCGAATTACAACGTGCGGGGCATGGCTTTTTAGTAGAAACCCAAAATGGCGAATGGTATTTGTCGCATTTGTGTGGCCGTCCAATTAGCGACCCAGAAAATCCTAAAGAGACATCAAAATATGCCCAAGGTCGCTGTACCTTAGGTCGAGAGACCGCGTTACAAAACGTAGAGTGGCGTGCTAACTGGCCCTATGTTGTAGGCGGTACAACCCCAAGACTAGAGATCCAAGCGCCAAAACTAGCGGCTCAACCTTGGCCGGTTGAAGCAAGCCGTGATGACTTTGATAACAGCACCTTAGCGGTAAAATACCAATCACTAAAAGACCCATTTGAAGAATCATGGATATCTTTAAACAAGCGCCCGGGTTATCTACGCCTAGCAGGCCGTGACTACTTGTACTCACGCTACAACCAAAGCATGTTGGCGCAGCGAGTTACCGCATTTAACTGCATCAGCGAAACCGCTGTAGAGTTTGACCCCCGCTCACCACGGCAAATGGCAGGTTTGGTAGCTTACTACTCACGTGGCGGACACTACTTTTTAAAAACCTCAGCTAACGATGCTGGCGAACAAATCATTCAAGTTGTGGGCGACATTGATGATAAGTATCAAGAATACACTGACGAAATCGTTATTGGCCGCAGTAAACGGGTTTACATGCGCCTAGAGCAACGTACTCAGTGGTATCAATTTAGCTATTCTTCAGACGGAAAAGTTTGGCAAACCATTGGTGAACCTTTAAATGCCACTCACTTATCAGATGAAGGCAGCAACGATGTGTTTCGCTTCACCGGCTCGTTTGTTGGTTTATTTGCTTGTGACCTAACAGGTAAGCAGATTGAAGCTGACTTTGATTACTTCGACTACCAAACGTTAAGTTAGTCTGAAATAACCAAAGTTAGATTGCGCTATTTAGAGTACTAGGTAGTGCGATCTAACTCTTAGTTTCAACTATTGCACTAATCAGAAAACAGTTATTTTGATTTAAATCAGTATCTTGCTATATAGAGATTGCCACACTCGCTGCATCATTTTTAACCACTAAGCCGCACAGTATGCAATCTTCAATTCGTTGGTTTCTCGCCCCCTGTTGTATCTGTTTTCTGCTAAGTGCTGCCCACTTCTACCACGCTCACCAGCAAATTTACGTTACATTATGCGTAATGGGCCTTTTTAGTATTTTAGTTCGTCATCCAATTTGCTTGCGGCTAAACCAATGCGCAATGATGCTGCTTACCGCAGAGTGGATTAATACCATTGCAAAAATTTACGTCGTTCGCAGCGCCTATGATCAACCTTGGTTACGCATGGCATTTATCCTTGGGGCCGTTGCCTTGTTGCACCTCGCCACTGCCTTGTTGTTTCAGCATTACAAAATTCGCCGCTACTTTGGGTACCCACGCCAATATTTATTCCGCTAAAACTTACTCTCATACTCTTTTTTTAAACAAATACTGCCTTTTTTAGATTTATTTAACTAAATCCTTAGTGCCCCCTCAGCAATAAAATAGAAATAAAACCAACTTAAACAAACACTTAAATAAAGATCCATCCTGCCAGACATAAGTTGATGGATTGAATCCATCAAGCACGAGTTAAGAAATTCAATCAGCACAAATAATATAGGCCTCAGTCGGTTCTAGCAGGGTTAACTGCTGGTATCCCAAAGAAAAAAGCACATTCATATTTAACACTCAAGGCAACAAATAAGCCTTTACGAAACTAAGTAGGAAGAACTATGTCACACGACAAAAACGCTGATTTAACTCCATACGAACAATTCAACGTACAATTACCAGAAGCATTTCCTGAAGAAGGTATGGCAGCTCGTGCAGCAGCTTCTTTAGTAAAAAGCGAATGCTGGACCGACGCAAACCCAATGCTTAACTTATCTTCTTTCGTAACGACCTTTGTTGAACCTGAAGCTGCAGAAATATTTAAAGACGGGTCTTTCCGTAACTTTGCAGACCCAGACATGTACCCTCACACTAAAGCAACTGAAGAAAAATGTGTTAAGTGGCTGCATGACCTTTGGAATGGCCCTAAAGATGTAGAAGCTTACGGTGCGGCAACTATTGGCTCATCAGAAGCTTGTATGCTTGCTGGATTAGCGCATAAGTGGAACTGGCGTCAAGCCCGTGAAAAAGCAGGTAAAGATACCTCAAGACCAAACATGGTAACCGGTGGTAACGTGCAAATTGTATGGAAAAAGTTCCTAAAATACTTTGACGTTGAGCCACGCATTGTTCCGCTAAAACCTGGTCAATACCGATTAACTGCAGATCAACTAGATGAATACGTTGATGAGAACACGATTTGTGTAGTGGGTATTGCAGGTCAAACCTTCACAGGTGAAGATGATGACTTCCAAGCTATCCACGATTGGTTAGATGCTTACGAAGAAAAAACGGGCATTTCGATCCCTATGCATATCGATGCTGCGTCTGGTGGTTTTGTTAACCCTTTCCTTTACCCAGATTACAAATGGGACTTTCGCCTACCACGCGTACAGTCTATCAACGCATCAGGCCACAAATTTGGTTTAGTACCTCCTGGACTAGGTTGGATTATTTTCCGCGAGCGAGCAGTATTTAATGAAGATTTAGTATTTTATGTTAATTACTTGGGCGGTGAAGCAGCAACAGCCACTCTTAACTTTAGTAAAAGCTCAGCTACCGTTCTGGCGCAGTACTACAACTTCATTCGACTAGGTAAAGAAGGCTACACTCGCATCATGAAGCAAACAGTGGAAAATGCCGAGTACCTACGCGACCGTCTACTTGCTACTGGCAAATTCAAAATTATGAATGAAACCCAGCGTATTCCTGTAGTTGCATTAACTCTGGATGAGTCAGTCACTCGATATAACGAGTTTGATATTTCAAATAAAGTACGTGAACGTGGCTGGATTTTATCAGCTTACTCAATGCCAGCTAACGCACAAGAAGTAAACAGCCTACGGATTGTTGTTAGACCACATCTTAACCGTGACGCTGCAGAGATTCTTGCTCGAGATATTGAAATGGCCTGTGAATACTTGGAAGAGCATGGTGGCAACGCTACCCCTCCTAAGTTACACAATACGCACAAAGTTTCTCCAAGTAAGTGCTAATAACCCTTTCAATCTCTTAGCTATAAAGAAGAAGTACAGTGCAGTTACTTCTTCTTTTCTTCAAAACAAAGCTGGATAACGCAATGAACAATCGAACGACATTATTAGGGGCTTTAGCCCACCCCTCTAAACGCATGATGAGCTTAATGCTGGGGTTATGCACACTAGCAATATTATTCTTTGGCAATGCTTATGCCGCCACCGTAGAACCAGAAGCATCAAGTGGCATTGCATGGGCACTTAGCTATCTTGCAGAAAACCCTTTCGCTTACCTATTTCTTACACTTGCGATTGGCTATCCCATAGGCCGCATCACGGTAGGCGGCATTTGCCTAGGCGCTACTGCCGGTACACTAGTAACAGGCATTCTAATAGCCTTAGCTTCTAGTGCCCTATACGGTATTACTTACAACATTCCAGGCCTTGTAGAAGACATCTTCTTAATGCTGTTTATGTATGCCCTAGGTATGCGTGTTGGACCACAATTTTTTTCTGGCCTAGCGCGTGGTGGGGTAGATTTTCTAGTTATTGGATTAATTGTTGTGTTCTCTAACTTCCTAATAGTGTTCTTTGGAGTGAAAGTTCTCGATTTAGGCCCTGGTTATGCTGCGGGCATTATTTCAGGTAGTTATACCGTAACTGCGGTTATGGGGGTTGCTCAATCCGCGGTAAATAGTGGAGCTTTCCATTTACCAGAAGGTGTTACTGCCGATATGGTTGGGGCAAACATGGCTGCCGGTTATGCCATCAGCTACGTATTATCTTCAATCTTCATTATCTTGTTAATTAAATACCTACCAAAAATGTTTGGTAAAGATCCAGTGATTGAAGCACAAAAAGCTGAAGGTGAATTTGGTGGTGGTGAAGACGGTGGAGCGCTCCCAGGCACAGCAGGAACTTCAGAACTAGGCTTTACAGACAAGCAAATTCGCTCTTATTTAGTCGAGCATCAAGAGTTAGTGGGTAAAACTGTAAACCAACTATTTAAAATGAATCCACATGCTGCCATTTTAAAAGTTGTGCGTGATGACGAAGTTATTGACGCACAAGACAACCCAACTCTGCAACTAGGTGACATCGTTGGCGTAATGGGCAATTACAATCTACTACTTAGTGGTGAAACTAAAGTAGGTAAAGAAGTATCAGAACCTCGTGCCCGAATGACCGAGATAGAAGTTGCAGACGTTCACGTAGGCAAAAGTGAATTTGCAGGAAAAACCCTAACAGAAGTAGCCAATGAAATAGGGTTTGGCATTCACCTAAAATCAATGTTTAGAGCTGGTGTGGCCATTCCTCACTTACCTAAAACTATTGTAGAAAAAGGCGATGTATTACGTATTGCAGGCCCTGTTTGGTGCGTAGAAAAAGCCGCAAAACAATTAAAAGCTGTACCAATCGTAGAAAGCACTTATACAGAAGTATCATTTATGTCTTTCGCACTATTTATTGGCTTTGTGATTGGCCATGCCAGTGTTGAAATAGGCGGTATTCCTTTCGCCTTAGGTACTTCAGCAGGCTGTATGCTTATGGGGATTTTAGTATCTTGGTTACGTACCAGAAATCCAGATTTTGGTGGTCCAACTAGCGAAGGTGCACGCGCATTCTTGAACGATATTGGCTTAAGCTTGTTTGTTGCAGTGCTAGCCGCAGGCGTGGGTCCTAAAATCATGTCATCATTCCAAGGTACAGTGGTGATTTGGATTGCGGTACTAGGTCTATTAGGTGCACTAGTTCCACCATTCTTAGCTTGGATATATGGTTACTACTTTAGAAAAATGAACCCTGTCGTACTAGCGGGAGCCTGTGCTGGCGGACGCAATAGCACACCAGCACTAAATGGCATACAGGACATCTCTAAAAGTGGTATTGCCGCGGTAGCTTACCCAGTACCTTATGCGCTTACTTCTGCCATTGTATTAATCCTTGGCTATATAGCGATGGTGTTCTCATAAGTAACAACAATATTACCGCTCCATAGACCACACGATGAAGCCTTAACACTACCTTGAGTATTGTTAAGGCTTTTTTCCTGCCATCTCTAAAAGCTTAGCCCCCCCTACGCTTTCCGCTTTACATTGTGACGCTTACAGCCCTTGTTTTGGTAACAAAATAATTTACTAAAGCAGCCGATAACACAAGCACTGCGCTTTATTCGTGTTGATCTAAGTGTTCGCGTATACTGCTGTTTTTTCTACTGTGTTAATGCTAGTGAATCGCTTTTTACAACTTTATGCCCAACGCAAAGCCTCCGCCACAACTCAATTTAAAGGTCGTGGAGCACGCCGAGAGCGTTGCCAAACCTGCCAAATGCCTCAGCAACATTGCTTTTGTGAGCAAGCTGTTTTACAAGATAGTAACTGTGGTTTTGTGCTACTAATGCACAACAAGGAAGTATTGCGCCCCAGCAATACTGGGCGATTTATTGCTGATCTTATCCCTGACACCTACGCGTTTATTTGGCAACGAACAGATCCTTGCCAAGCCTTAATTAAGCTATGCGAGCAACCACAATGGCAACCTTATGTGGTTTTCCCCGCTGCATTTAGTCAACCAGAGCGAGTAAGAGAAAAAGTAGAATTAACACAAGGTTGTAAGCCCTTATTCATTATGCTGGATGGTAGTTGGCGCGAGGCCAGAAAAATGTTTCACCAAAGCCCTTGGTTAGATAAATTTCCCGTCATTTCGATTAATCCCGAGCAAGCTTCTAGTTATGGATTACGTTCGCGGCCCATAAAAGGCCAATGGGCCACAGCAGAAGTAGCAGCCCAATTACTCGCGATGAATGGAGAAAAAAACAATGGCAAACTGCTGGAGCAACGCTTTAGTCAATTTACTCAACAAACCCTTGCTGGCAGGAGCCATTAACCAGTATTAATCACCATGTTTAGCGTCAAAAACCAGCGGTTTAAGCGACTACTTTCGTGAGACACATCACGCATTGAAAACGTTATCAAGCAAAATTGGTTTTGCTGCGTTTTGTCACTATGCCTAAGCCTTTAGTTGTTGTTATGATGTTGGCGCTTGACAAGACAGCGCATAATTTGAACAAAATTATTAAACCCTGCAGACCAAGCAAATTCAAAAATAAAGTATTATTTCAATTGTTTCAGGAGACATAATGTCTAAAAGCACTGGTACCGTTAAGTGGTTTAACGAAAAGAAAGGTTTTGGTTTCATTTCTCAGCAATCTGGCGCAGATGTGTTTGTACACTTCCGTGCAATTTTAGGAGACGGCTTTAAATCACTTGAAGAAGGCCAGAAAGTAGCATTTGACGTTGAAGACGGTCAAAAAGGCCCACAAGCAGCCAACGTAGAGCTTGTATAAATAACGCTTAGAAGCATAACCTTGGGATTAGGTTATGCTTCCTATCTGTAATTTTCGCTTATTCACTTTAGTTTCATTAAATAGATATGCTGCGGCCCTGCTGGCCCTCCCCGATACAAAACGTCACTGTCTTTAAATCCACACTTTTTATATAAACCCTGCGCAGCGTGATTGCGACAATTTACCGTTAAGCATAAAAATTCAAAACCTGAATGTAACCGAGAGACATAATCCTTAAGCTGCAAACCCGCTTGATATCCGTAACCTCTTCCTTGGTGACGATGGTCGATGAAAAATGACCTCAACAATACAGCCTTGTTCAGTGGCAAACTTTGGTGATATGGATAATGCTGATCAATCACAAAAAAACCGACTAATTGTTTATCAACCATCATCAAATGCGCTGATTGTTGCTCACTCAGTTGTTGTAAAATATCTGCGATGTTTTTTACGTAGTTTTGCTGCTCCGGAGCTACTTGTAGCGCCAAAACCTGCGCTAAATATTGTTCTGCAAAAGGCTGCAAATCCATCTCTGGCCTCATGCACTCTCCCCATATTGATTACTTTGCTCAGCCAATACCGCTTCGCGGCCCATCATTAATTGTTTTCTATCTAGCCCCCAGCGATAGCCACCCAAAGCACCACTTCTGCGAATCACACGGTGACAAGGGATAATAAATGCGATGGGATTTTTTGCGACAGCGCTGGCAACTGCGCGAGTCGCATTAGCCGAGCTCACCTGCTGTGCCAAAAACTGGTAAGAACACAAATTGCCGCTAGGCACTTTTAACAAAGCTTGCCACACTTGTAACTGAAAGTTTGTTCCTTTTAGCCATAACGATAAAGCTTGTTTAGGAGGCGCTTTTTGGCTAAATATTTGAGTCAACAAGGGCCTTATCGCATCATCATCATGAATACATTTGGCTTTAGGCCACGCCTTGGTGAGCTCTTCCAATGGTATTTGCTGCTGCTCTGCTTCACAGAAACTTAACTGGCAAATCCCTCTATGCGTAGTCGCAATAAATGCACAACCAAAGGGCGTGATTCCCCAGCCATAATGAATAGTTAAACCTTCACCTTGAGCCTTAGCCTCACCAGGTGTTACCGCTTCAATGTTTACAAATAAGTCGTATAAACGGGCACCGCTTGATAAGCCAACATCGTAAGCAAGCTCTAATACCGAGCGTGATTCAAACAACTGCTCGCGCGCTTTTTGCAAAGTGAGATACTGCAAAAAGCGCTTTGGCGATACCCCAGCCCATTGGCTAAATAAACGCTGCAAGTGAGACTCGCTCAACCCTATATCTTCGGCCAAATCTTTAAGTTCTGGTTGCTGCTGTTGGTGTTCAACTAAATAGGCCATTGCTTGACTTATTTGCTGATACTCTCGATGCGATTGCAATGGACTTTGCTCCATAACGTTTCCTCACTAGCCTTTAATCGCAACTTTAACCTAATTGAATCATAGGCTCGACCCGATAATTGCAAAATAAGAGATTAGGAAATGTTGAGAGTAAAATTAGAAAGCACCTTTCGGTTAGTAGCCAGAATTTAGCACCTGTTGTTCAGCTTGTTCGATAACTTGGGCTAACTCGCCAGACCTAAGCATCGCCTGAATTACCTCATCCACTTTCGCGACTAAGTGGCGCTCTCGTTCATGAATATAATGATAAAGCGGGAACACCGCCAATGGCGCCGAATAAGCGATGTGTTCGTTAAGTTTTAATCGCTTCGAAGCGACTAAACCATCAACTTTATTTGTGAGTGCCACATCTGCTCGCCCTCGGTGAACAAAGCTTAGGAGTTTGTCAGTACTACTTAGTTGTTCAACATACTTGTGATTAGCAGTAACATCGGCAGTATGTTTAACCCCTCTCACTACCACTAATTTATATCGCTCTAAGTCAGACAAGGTAGATATTGTTAGCGCTCGTTCGCTTAAGTAAAACGCGGTGGTGTTCAGTGAATAATAAGGTGTTGGCACACGAACCAATTGCGGGTTCTGCTCCCCATAACTCCATATTCGCATTACTTCACCGTCCACCAAACCATTGGATGCCTCAGCCTGTGCGCGCTTTGCTGGGTAATTTTCAATGTCGATATTATAACCAAGTTTTTTATACACGACCTGCAACACCTCTATCCCAACACGTTGTTCAAACAGGTGTTCGATAGCGGCAAAACGAAAATCGGCCTTGGCACAAGCAAAGCTAGTGAAACTCCAGATAAACAGCAGTGCAATAGACCTACAAATAACTTATCCCCATAATGTTGAACCTCTTTATTTCAAACGACATGCTTTACTAAGCGTAGCTCAATAAGTCTTTAATGAAGAACCATAAAATGTAAGATTAGCACTGAGCGTAAGACATAAAAACCAGCAAGTAATAGCTAGGGTCTGTTGATCTTTGCTGATGGTTTTTACAGCAATTTATTAGCCATTTAGGCAAGGCAGTGAGTGTGCAGTTAAGTGGGCTTAATAATCACTCGCTAGCGCTGAATAAATGGCTAAGAAATGCTGCCCGAAGGGTTCGAATAAGCGAACTTTACTCTTTGTTAAGCACTTCTTGCTTAGCCCGCTAGACTTCTAAGTGCTCGCCGCGATTAAAGCCCGCTTATCTCGAACAAAATTTCAACACCAAAGATCAACAGACCCTAATTAAACTTCATTAGGTTATTTGAAAATTAGGGCTATAATGCCGCCATTTTATAGTACAAGGTTCGGTAGTGTGTTTAAGCCTAAAGCAGCCAGTTGGATAAGCTTATATTTTTCAGGATTGTTCTTTGCCTGGGGGATCTTTTTGCCCTTTTGGGCGCTGTGGCTGGAAAGCGAGGGCTTAGATCCTAGCCAGATTGGTATGTTACTTGGCTTTAGCATGCTGGCACGTTTTCTTGGCAATGTGCTACTTATGCCGCGAATTAAATCCGCTAAACACCTTTTGCCAGGAGTTCGATGGGTGAGCTTTGCCAGTATATTGGTAGTGGCTAGCCTGTGCTGGTTAAACGGCTACTTTTGGCTAACAGTACTCACGCTTGCCGCTAACTTTTTTATTGCCACCTTAATTCCCCTCGGTGATGCTGTTGCTACTAAGTGGGTAAGCCAGCTGCAACTAGACTACGGCCGCGTTCGGGTATTTGGCTCTATTGCATTTATTGTCTCTTCTACCCTTTTAGGGCTTGGCCTCACTTATACCCAATCAACTTGAAGATGCAGGCTTGAGTACCTGAAAATTATCGTTCACTCGAGATGCCAAGGAGCCTGCGATCTCCTGAAGAGTCACAGAAAAAAATTGGTCTATCGCCGCCTTAAAGTCTCGTTTATTTTTGAAATAAACGTTGTTTCTCGACTTCTCGTTCATTACCTTCCATAACCGCTCTATTGGGTTGAGGTTTGGACTGTAAGGTGGGAGGTAATGCAATTCAATATTAAGGACAAACGCGGCATCTTTGACTAAGTTACTACGGTGATATCCCGCACCATCTAAAATGATATGAAGCTTATGGCCTAACGGGTAACTCTCTCTGAGCTTACAGAAAAAACGAACAATATTTTCACTGTTAATGCTTTCGTAATCGCTAACAACCGTCGCTCCAATATCGGATAAATTCAGTGCGCCAATAAGGTTTAACCGACTACGGTTGCCCGTTGTTTCAATCACTTTTTCTTGGCCTGTACGTATCCAGCCATGGGTGATTTTGGTCGATAGCGTCGGGTGAACGGCATCGATAAACAATATCGATTCATCCTCGCCACAGCTTGTCTTTAGAGCTTCATAAGCTTCGATGAACGCCCGTTGTTTTGTCTCATCAAACTTGTGTGGAACGCCTTTCGGTTGCTTGTAGCTAAAACCATTGTGATGAAGCCACTTGTTCATACCAGAAACCGTATAATCAAGTCCAAATGTCTCTTTAACGTAGGCGACAACTTGATGAGTGTGAGAATAGGTTTTCTCGGTCAAATGCTCGATTAGGTGCATGGTTTGAGTAGCAGAAAGTTTACTTTGGCTTCCGCCATTTTCGGGCTTAAGTTTTTCAGAAAGAACATAGTCGCTGAGATGTCGAGCGACTGTCGACTCGTGGATGCGAAGGGCTTGAGAAATCATCACCTGACTCCAACCTTCAGAAGCAAGTAATACCGCTTTGATACGGTCTCGCACTCGACCATCGCGAGTGGAATCATGCATCTGCTCGAGTTGCTGTTTCTGTTGAGGAGTCAGTATAATTTTCATGGTGTGTAGCATGATCCTCATTGACGAAAAAATCAATCACCTTCAATGATCACGGGTATATTTTTCTCACTCGTTAATCTTATATGCAACGCTTGCTTCTTTGGTTGTGATGTGGGGCTTAAGCTTGCTAACGCCCGCTAGCGCGCTAGTCGACGATGAAAATGACGGTGAACCGGTAAGCGGCAAGCTATGGCCGGTACTTAAACAAACACACGCGCTTAAATTTGTGGCAGTAACCGCGTTAATTCAAGGCTCTCACGCTGCTTACTATGCCTACAGCACGCTTTACTGGAAAAGCATTGGCTATGCAGAATCAACCATCGGTTACCTGTGGTCTATCGGTGTGGCATTAGAAATGAGCATTCTAATCTTTGGCAGTAAATGGTTTAAAAGCTGGAATGCCAACAAAATGTTTTTGCTCGCGGCAGTGGGCGGAGTTATCCGCTGGGGTATTTTTGGTAGCACCGAAGTATTGCCACTGATGATGCTATCGCAAGGCTTGCACGCCTTAACTTTTGCACTTACCCAACTTGCTGCTATCAAGTACATTGCATCAGAGGCACCAAGCTCTCAAGCTATCCCGCTGCAGGCATTGTACTCAGCCATTGCGCTAAATATGGGAACCGCCTTACTCACCTTCCTCAGTAGTGCCTTGTATGAGCCAATGGGTTCGGGGATCTTTTTAATTATGGGCGGCTTATCTGCGCTGGCCATTCCGCTATTGTTGCTAAATGCAAAGTCAGCCAAAGCAAGCAACTCGTGATAACCACCAGCGACAAAATAGCAATGCTGAGTAACAAAAAATCCGAGTGTAATGATTTACACTCGGATTTATTTTTTAGCTATTGCCTAGCCATAGCTTTGACTAGCAGTACAGTAGCACTACAAAGCAAGCCTTGGTTTAAAAGCTACCTGCAGTTGACGCACCATTACCGGTATTCACCGCGTTATTAGCACCCGATTGCCACTGAATAACATTGCTAGGGTCAGTTTCGTTACGAATAATACATTTCCATTCGATATCCGTCGCTTTAGGAAGTTTGATGGTGCCAGTCCAAGTTGGGTAGCTTGTTGGGCTTAATAACACCGCGCTAGCAGCTTGCCAGTTACCCAATGCAGCATTGTTACCAACCGCATAAACGCTATCACCCATATTGGTATTGCCGTTGTTACAAGTGAAGCTAACGTCTACTTCATCTGTTGGGTCAATAACGCCACCGGTTTCTGCCAGCCACATTCTTGCTGAGCCAGCAGGCACATTAACGGTGTGGTAAGAACTGTTAACCTTAAAGCTTGAGCCACTGAATACATCAACATAGTTTTTAGCGCTGTTTAAATTACTCGCGTTAATGCTAATGTCTTTGGCATAACCACATTTGTTAATACCCATTACGCCAGCATCGCCACGGCGCAAAACAATGGCACATTGATCGGTATACAATACTTCTTCGTCAGCACCTTGAACGCCATTGTGGAATTTAACCATGGCTTTAAGGTTGTCTTGTTTGTAATCATTTACCCAACGGCCATTATCAACACCGGTCGCATCACTAAATACCATTGGCACACCTTCTTGGCGACCCATAATATAAGCGTAAGCGAGGTGTTCATTGCTTTCACTCATGATTTGATAACGGAAGCCATCGTTGCTTGGAATATCATGGGTAATAGTGAAAGTTAATGCACGCATGCCATCAATAGCCCCACCCCAAGATTTGGGATTAGCTAAAGCTTCTAAGCTACCGTTAACATCAAAGGCATCACGTAATGTTTTTAATAGTGGGAAGTCGTAAGCACTGTGCGAGGTTTCACGTAAGTAAGGTTCTAAGAAGGTATCGTAATCAGCGTTACCCGCACCAGCACCAGTGATAATTTCACCAAATAAATACATATCTTGTTTGATGTTAGCGTCGAACACTTGGTTGATATGCCAAGTAGTCATGTGTTTGGCAGCATCAATACGAAAACCCGTAACGCCCATGTTTTTAATCGCTTGAACATAGTTCTTTTGCTGTGCACGAACCCAATCATTAGGATCTAAATCTGGTAAACCCGGGTCGCCATTACCACCGCAGATACGGCCGTTCATTGATTCCCAAACATCTGTCCAGTTGGTGATACAGAAGCCGGCGTGGAAATCACCAGGAGAAAACAGGTTATTATTCAAATCACCAAACAGTTTTTGTCTATTCCAGTAATCACTGTTACTTGCATAGTTATTAAGGGTATCACTGCCTGGGAAGTAGGTAGAGTTTCCACGCTCATTGGCCATCTGATTAATCACGATGTCAGCATAGGTATTTACTCCGTGTGCTTTCAAGGCATTAATCATGTTTTGGAAATCTTCTTTATTACCGCGGTTATTATCGATGACTCGATAATCTTGCGGCTGATAGCGTGCCCACCACTGAGTGTTGCTGCTATCCGACTTCAGTGGCGGCGCTACTAAGACATTCTTATAACCAATATCTGCGATTTCAGCTGCCTTTTCTGCAACCTCTGAATATCGCCAATCAAAGGCATGTAAAATAACATCAGCACTGGTCAGCTGTGAAAACACAGCCAATGAAGTACCCAATAGACACGTATTTATAGCATTCGCTTTAGTTTTGTATTTCATTATTAGTAAATCCTTTCCCATGATCACTATATTTAATGAACACAAAGACCAATTTATAGAAGTAAATTATATTGTTAAGACAACGTTTAAAACAGCAGAAGCATTCAATACATTATTTCTTAGTGCTATTGTTTTCTTTACTTTAAGTTGAGCTGAACAAAACCGCTCTGTAATCTTGCTTGCAAGCTAAGTCATAATATCTGCATTGTGGAGATCTCCACTATTTTAACGCTGAATCACTGGTCCTTGTGGCTAAGTGAGAGTTAATAACTCTTTCGTTTACTGCCTTATCGACGCCGATAACATCAAAAAAACATCAACTTCAGGTAATTTACTGACATATCGGTGTGTGTCAACGAAGAGCAAAGGAGATATTCTAAAGTGTGAAGCAAGTGCCTATTACAGCTAAGAATTAATTTATATTACCTAAGGTTAAATTAACCAATCAATTAAAACAAAGCTTTTACTGCTAATTAAATACAGCTATCCATACAATATTTAAAACACGTACTAATATAAAAATTTTATAAATAAGCTTTCTACTTTTTCTTAAAAATCTTATTCCCATATTTATCTTTACAATCCATTTACATCAAGGGGTGTAATAGAAAGGCGAATAAGGGAGCAGCATTGGAAGCTAGCCCTTAGATGAATAAAATTTAATCTTGGTATCTACCAAAATTTGCTACATTAAGGCTTAAGCGAAGCCAACTGCAGGGCGGGAGCATACTTTGATGGATTTATAACCCAAAGAAGACTCTTGCCCTATAATCATCGTTCCAACCCGCTTTCTTCAGCTTCACTTTTTGGCTCGGCGCACCACATTCGCATTGCTTGAGCATATTCATCACAAAACGTCTAGATAACGCAATGTTTTCAACGGCACCATCTAAAGTAATACGAGAGCTATCTTCTTTAAAAACAACATCTAAAACATAATGTTGGCTGTTCTCAATCCGCCAATGCTGGCGAATATAATGGCCCAGTAGTTTGTGGTTTGGCGACAAAGAACTAATGTAGTAAGAGGTATCTACAGTACCTTTACCATTGATCACACGATGGCGTTCCACTGCTATGATGCTTCTTATCGTCGGCCATTTCTTCGCCAATTCGTCGGGCAATTTGGCCTTTATCTGAAATACGTATCGCTCTTCGCTGCGACCATGTTTTTTCTCTTTGACCTCGGTGACTATTTTCTCTTTACCTGCATCAAAAATCGCTTGGAACTGCTCCACAACAGCCGCTCTAAGCTTGGGCTGATTATTCTTAACCTGGACAACAACATGCGCTTGTTTTTCTTTGATTTTTTCTAGTGTTTCACGCTGGCAATGCAGTGCATCAACCGTGACAACACTACCCTTTACATTAATGACATCAAGCATTTGACGAACAATGCTTATTTCACCATTTTTAGTCTCAGTCGGCTTTTGGCTTAGAACGAGGCCACGCTCGGTGTCGTAAGCCGTGACCAACTGCAATGCTGTTTTCCTGTCGTTACGATAGGAGCCCCGTAGAACCTTTCCGTCAAAAGCGATAATGGGTTTGTTCTGAGTAGTTCGTTGTTCGTTAATCCAAAGAGCCAAAGCTTCAAGCAAAGATTCCGCAACAACGGAACGCAAGATGCGAGCTATCGTGTGTCTTCGAGGGATGCCATGCTCGAATGGTCGATATTTTCTTAACCAGTCGAGTTTTTCTTCTCCAAAAAATTCAATGTCTTGCCAACCTTCGCATCCCGATGCGATAGCGCTGATCACAAGGAACATAACATCAATAAGGTTGTGTTTCTGGTTGATGTCCGATCGAGTATCTTCTACAACAGATAAGTGTTCAATAAGGTTCAAAATGACTGTGCTGCTGAGGGTTTGGCACAATTAGATCATATTAGTTAACAAAGTGCGATCCCGCCCTGAAGCCAACTGAGGTTAGCCCCCTAACTTGGATCTTGGATGATAAGTCCTGATATTAGTTAAAGCTTATTGGTCTTTCGAGCTGCTTTTGTAGCAGTGAGCAGAGTTATTTATCCAAGGCAAAGGCTTGACGTACGGTTAGCCTAAATAAGAAGCCAGTAACACGTTGGAAATACGCCTAAAATGATGCCGTCTCGAACTCAATTTTACCGCGAACGGTCAATAGCCCCTAAAAATCACCCATACAAAGGTTGCAGCTGTATTCATGAATTTTTCTCGACTATCACGCGTTAAAACGAAAGCCGATGACCTAGCTAAGCTAACTATGGATAAACACATGCGTTTAGCGGTAACAGGCTTAAGTGGCGCAGGTAAAACCGCCTTTATCACTTCCCTGGTCAATCAGTTGCTATTGGGTGCAGAAAACCACCAACTGCCCTTATGGAAGTTAGCCCGTGAACACCGTTTTTTAGGGGCTAAACGCACCCAACAGCCGCACTTACATGTAGCCAGTTTTGATTACCAAGGTGGAATGGATGCACTACACAGCCAGCCGCCACGCTGGCCTTCGCCCACTCATGGGGTGAGTGAAATACGCCTCAAGTTGCGATATATCCCACAATCAATGCTGTGGAGAAAGCTCAACAGCACTGCCACACTCAACCTAGACATTGTTGACTACCCTGGCGAGTGGCTACTTGATCTGCCCTTACTGGAGCAAAGTTATGCTCAATGGTGCGAACATATAGAAAGCAGTTTGCAGGACTCGCGCAAAACCGAGCTCGCCAGCGTTTGGCAAGCTATGGTGCAGGACTTAGATATTCATAGCACTGCCGACGAAAATCGCATGGCCGACATTGCTAATACTTACACCGACTACTTGCACCAATGCAAACAACAACTAGGTATGCACCACATTCAACCGGGTCGATTTGTACTACCTGGTGAGTTGGCGGGTGCGCCAGTGCTGGCATTTTTCCCGCTACCAGCAGCCTTGGCAAATAGTCCAAGCAAAGATAAAAAACAACATAAACAATCATATCTGGGCTTGTTAGAACAACGTTTTGAATACTACAAAGAGCATGTAGTAAAGCAGTTTTACCAGCAGCACTTTATAAAGTTTGACCGACAAATCGTGCTGGTGGATTGTTTAAGTCCTCTCAATAGCGGCCACGATAGTTTTTGCGATATGCAGTTAGCAGTAAACCAAATTCTGCACAGCTTTAACTATGGGAAAACCAGTTTACTGCGCCGCTTGTTTGCTCCCAAAATCGATAAACTGCTGTTTGCCGCCACTAAAGCCGACCATGTGAGCATCGATCAACACAACAACTTGGTGCAACTGCTAAGTGAAGTCGTCGCTGAAGGCAAACGCCATGTGAAATTTGAAGGCATTACTACCGACACAATGGCCTTAGCGTCTATTAAAGCCACACAAAGCGGTAAAGCCCAGCTGAATGGAGAAAGCATTTCTGCCATTAAAGGTATATTGCAAAGTGACGTAGAGAGCCAGCAACAAACCACCTTGTTTCCTGGTGAAGTGCCTAGCCAGTTACCCAAGCAAGACTTTTGGCAGCAACAAGGCTTCGAGTTTAGTCCTTTTCAAGCGCCAATCACCAGCCCTTATCAGGCTCTACCTCATCACCGTATCGACCAAGCGATTGAGTTTTTGCTAGGAGATAAATTTAAATGAATACCCCTATAAAGCAGCGCCAAGTGCTGCATACCGATGAAATCCCAAGTGAACAAGCTACAGAGACCCAAGGCAAGCCTGCCCCATTGGCCAGTAAACAAGTGCTCGATGAAGAACTCAATTGGCAAGAAGACGACACTCAAGAGCAATTAGAACCTCTAGACATTGAACTGCATCCGAAAAAAGCCAGCCCTTGGTTAAAATACGGCTTTAGCGCCGCCTTAGTTATCGCCTTTGGAGAAATTGCGCTAAGCCTTAGTGAGCTTTGGCAAAGCTCGCCAACTCGCGCAGCAATATATAGCGCAGTATTAGCCAGCATTGTGATGGGTTTAGGAGCAATAAGCTTTAGTGAATTAGCCAAACTACGCCGCCTAAAACACTATCAAAAAGAACACCAATTAGGCGCTGCCTTGCTTGACCAAGAGAGCAGTGATGGTTCAAAAGCTAAAGCCTACTGTGAAAAGCTGGCCAAACTACAAGGCTTAACCGACAGCCAAGAATACTTGATCTGGAAGAATTGGCTAAGTGACAGTCATACCAATAAAGAGATCGTAAGCTTGTACAGCGAAACGGTATTAAGCCCTTTAGATAATCGCGCCAAACAAGTGATTAGTAAATGGTCTAGCGAAGCGGCAGTATTAGTTGCAATAAGCCCCTTAGCACTAGTCGATATGCTAATTATCTTTTGGCGCAACATTAAAATGATTGAAGCCGTCGCCAAGATTTATGGCATAGAACTGGGTTACTTAAGCCGAATTCGGCTTATCAAACAAGTATTTGCTAACATGATTTACGCAGCTGCGAGCGAAATTGTAGCCGATGTTGGTAGTGACTTATTGGGCGCAGAACTGACTGCCAAATTATCTGCTAAAGCAGCACAAGGCATTGGTGCAGGTTTACTTACTGCCCGCCTTGGTTTCAAAACCATGGAGCAAGTTAGGCCGATACCTTGGACACTCAACAACAAACCCAAGACTCAACAGCTAAAAGGCATACTGTTAGACAAAGTGAAACAGAAACTAAAAGGCTAAGAACGCAATCTTCAATAGGCCATTTACTTAGCTAAATGGCCTAGGGTTAGATTTTAAATCTTAGTGGCTCTGTCTGCGCCTTCCTGAAATGTTCTGACTAGCCTTGTTGAACTGTAAACTTAGCTGTTTCCATAACTCGTTTTCTTAAAGAATACCCACGAATAAGCTTTCTAGCTACAACGCTAAGGCCATTACCCAATCGTCCATAACGTAATCTTGGCCAATATCGGTGCATTGCTCAGCGACTTTAACAAAACCCATTTTTTGATATGCAGCTATAGAGTCATGATTATGTCGGTTTACTGTCAGCGTTATTTGCTGCAAGCCAAATTCATTGGCGAGTTGTTTGGCAAAGTTCATTGCTTGTTTAGCAAAACCTCGTCCTCGAAAACGAGAATGTACGTAAATCTTACTTAAAAATAGCTGCTGTTCCTGTCGCTGAACCCCTAGGTAACCTAGGTTTTCACCTTCACTCTGCAACAAATAGTAGTAATACTGCTCGACCTCAATTTGCTCAGCAACCCGTCTAGCAGAGTGAAAAGTACTAAGCATGTACTCCACCTGATCAACACCAATAATCGGCGTATAATGCTCTAGCCATATCTCTCTGCCCAACTCTGTAAGCTGTTGAATATCATGTTGATTACTTACCTGATGAAACACCCTACCTCCTTTTTACAACGAATATAGCTACGATTAACCGCACTTAGTTATCCTAAGCGCACCCTAGCATGAGATCCAAGGCCTACCAAACAGCAGCAAAAACACAAAGCTAAGGGTAGATTGATCTAAATTGCACCAATGTCACAGTTTTAAGGTAGAATCGCCGCTCATTTTAACAACGTTAGCTGTTAGCCTACTTCGGCTTGTTTAGCACTCACTAAAGGTTTGCCCATATATGATTAAACTTATCGCCCTAGATATGGACGGCACACTTCTCAATGACGAGAAAAAAATCACTCCGCGCACTTATCAAGCCATTCAGCAAGCTAAGCAAGCGGGTGTAAAAGTAGTACTTGCATCGGGTCGTCCGCTAGAAGGTTTACGTCCTTATTTAGAGCAACTCGAGTTAACCAGCGACCAAGATTTTGTTATTTCCTATAACGGCTCTTTAGTACAGCGTGTAGGCAGTGGAGAAATCATTCATAAAACCACGCTCAATGGCAGCGATGGTACACAGCTAGCCAAAGTAGCGGAGCAATTAGGTGTTTTTATCCACGCCTTCTCTGCAGAGCATGGTCTTATTACTCAACAGCACAACCCTTGGACTGATATAGAATCTTCTATTAACGGCATGGATGTAAGTGAAGTTAACTTTGCCTCACTGCAAGCAAACGATGCACTTACCAAAATTATGTTTGTTGCTGAAGAAAGCATTCTCGACAAGGCGATTGCCAACTTGCCTGCTGAGTTACGCGAGCAATACACAGTAGTGCGCAGTGCACCGTTTTTCTTAGAGTTTTTACACCGTGACAGCAACAAAGGTGTGGGTGTAGAACAGCTAGCCAATATCTTGGGTTTAAATGCATCTCAGGTAATGTGTGCTGGTGACGCCGACAACGACCGCCACATGCTGCAATACGCGGGTTTAGCGGTTGCGATGGCAAACGCAGATCCTGAAATTAAAGCAATGGCTAACTACATAGCTCCAAGCAATAAAGAAGATGGAGTTGCTGTAGCCATTGAAGAAAACGTACTAAATACGCTTTGCCCAACTTGTTAAGCTAAACGGTAAGCAAACACTAATTAAAACAGCTACCGAGAGAACACCGACAAAATAGCCGTTTTAAACATCGTATTTTACACTCAAACATTCATGCTTGAGTGTAAAATTTTCCATTAAATAGCACTCTGCTTTTTCGTTATCAAATAACGATAAAACAAACCGATAATAGCGGCTACCATTAAACTTAAACTGCTTGTTAACAAAAGCTTAGACATTAAAGCTTGGTGCTGACTTAATATTGGATTTACCATTATCCATTTGCCTGCAAGCAGCAACACTAAACACCATAATATCGAGCTAGATACACTCACAAAAAGCATTCGCCAAAAGCTTAATTTTGATAGACCCATTAGCATGGGGGTTAATACCCGCACAAATGGAATAAAGCGTGATACAAACAAAGATAAAAAGCCGTAGCGCTTTAGTAAGCCTTTAGCACGAGGCAATACATTGTTAGGTAACGCGCGGTTTAACAACAACACTAAACGCGTTTTATACAATAACCTTCCTTGCAAATACCCAGTCACACTGCCCATAGATGCAGCAATACTAAGTGCGGCTGCTGCACTATAAAAATCGAGTACACCTAGGCCAACCAAGCCTCCAACAAACAGCATTAAGCTATCCCCTGGAAAAGGCAAAAATACAAAACTAGACTCTAAAAACAGTATCAAAGCAAGTAACAAGATAAAACTCTTAAGTGAACTAACTTGCTGTAAGGTTTCAAAATCGTGGTGCCAGATAGCGACAATAATTTCTTGCATAATAATAAGTATCCTTAGAAACACTGCGCCGCCTGAGGCTAACAGCCACAAGGCGGCTGCCCCTTACTCGAACATTAAGATGATGTAAGCAATAAACAGGATTAAGTGAGCAACTCCATTTAGCGCATTGGTTCTGCCACTACTGAAGCTAACGCATGCCATTAACAAGGTAGTTGCTAACAGCACCATCTCAGCTGCCGTTAAACCCAGAACAATGGTTTGACTAATCAGCCCAGAAATAAGCAATACTGCAGGCACCGTTAGCGCAATGGTGGCTAATACCGAACCTAAAAATAGATTCATAGCGCGCTGCAATTGATTATTAAGTACTGCTTTAATCGCGCCCACAGCTTCTGGGGCTAAAATTAAAATAGCCACAATTAAGCCGCTCAATGCCGCCGGTGCCCCCAATAAACTCACGGTACCGTCTATGGGTACGGCTAAACTTTTTGCCAGTAGAATAACCACCAGCAAATAGCTCACAAGCATTATGGTGTGGTAAGCATTACTACCTAAAGGACCATGAAAATCATGTTCATCTTGGTGATCTTCATCCATAAAGAAGTGCGTATGGCTGCGTGTTTGAATAAACAAAAACACGCCGTACAACACAACCGACACTAATACCAAAGTAATGGTTAAAGCCACCGACATACCGCCACTTGCATCTATGCTGCTAAAGTTCGGGAGTACCAAACACAGTAAGGCTAATGGAATAATCGCCACCAAATATGATTGCATACCTTCAAGGTTGTATTTCTGGGTATGATATTTCACCCCACCAATAAGCAAAGTAATACCTAATAAGCCATTGAATACAGTCATCACCACAGCAAACATGGTGTCACGTGCTAATACAGGGTTTGCGTCTCCGGTAATCATTACCGAAGAAATCATCACCACCTCCAGCAATATTACCGACAAGGTAAGAATTAACGTGCCATAAGGGTCACCCAGCTTAATGGCTAAGGCATCAGAATGTCGCACCACAGCAAAAATGGCAGCCATTACCACTACAAATAATCCCGCTGTAAGCCCAACCCCCGTTATGGAGTTTAATTTTGTACCTAATAAGCCGTCGCCTCCCAGTTTAAAAAAGCCAACCGTAAGCACGCCTAGTAACAGTACAAACTCCTCTCTTAGAAAACGGCTCATGGCATGGCTTCCTCTAAACTAGGTTTAGCAACCCTGTAATGTGCTGGGCTTATACCAATCAATTGTGGCAGCGTAACGCCCAAGGAAATCGAAGACCAGGTACCGCAGGCGATTCCCAAACACAAAGCAACGGCAAAACCTTCTAAGGCTGGCCCCCCAAGCAACCACAAACTCGATACCGTCACCAAGGTAGTGCCCGAAGTGATAATAGTGCGAGAAAAGCTTGCGTGTATAGCATCGTTAATTAAGTTGTTAGCCTGGCCTTTAGGCTTCGCTTTAAACAATTCCCTTGCCCGATCTGCAATAATAATTGAGTCGTTTAACGAGTAGCCCAGCACAGCTAACACCGCAGCCAAAATCGTTAAGTTAAATTCAAACTGAGTAATAGCAAAAAGCCCTAAAACCAGTGTCACATCATGTACTAATGCCACCAAGGCCCCAAGTGCCAAACGCCACTCAAAGCGATAACTTAGATACAGCATGGTTAATACAAAACATGCAAAAATAGCCAGTCCGCCTTGTTCTACCATGTCTTGGCCAACTTGTGGGCCAACAACGCTACTATTCAGAACCTCTACCGTTTCACTAAAAGACTCAAGCAAAGGATTAAGCGCTACACTGTCGCCATCAACTTGATTGTAACGAAAGCTCCATCTACCTGGTTCGTTTGCGCTAATAACTTGAACATCCTGCTGCAAAGCGGTATCTAACAAAGGTTTAAAGTCGCTGGCGTGTAAATGTGTATCTAAGCGAGCCTCGGCGACCACTCCACCAGTAAAATCCAGCCCCCAATTTAAGCCCTTAATAGCAAGTGACGACACTGCAATAACAAACAGCACCGCCGAGATAATCGACATAAAATAGCGAGTTCGAGTAAGTTTTGAATGATAAGATGTCATAGTTATACCCTTACTTCACAGCGCTGATCGCGCCCCCAAATGAGATTGATAATGGCACGTGATAAAAACACGCCAGTAAACATACTAGTAAGCAAACCTAAGCCTAGCGTAATGGCAAAACCTTGCACAGGGCCATTGCCAATGGCGTACAGAGCAATCGCCACGATCATGGTGGTGAGATTGGCGTCGAATATGGAACTAAAAGCGCTTTGAAAGCCCTTATCAATACTTTGAGCAAAAGTACGTCCCTCTCGCATTTTGTCTCTAATACGTTCAAAAATAAGCACATTAGTGTCTACTGCCATCCCCACGGTTAACACCATGCCAGCAATACCAGGTAGCGTAAGTACCGCTCCGGGTAACAGTGCAATAAGGCCAAACAAACACACCATGTTAGACAGCAACGCTAGATTGGCTACCCAGCCCATTCGCCTATACCAAAGGGCAATAAAAGTCAGAGTTAACCCCAAACCTAAGGCCAAGGCTGCAAAGCCGTTCTGTACGTTTTCAGCCCCCAAAGAAGGCCCAATGGTTCGTTCCTCAATAATCGTTACTGGCGCGGTTAGTGAACCAGCACGCAATAACAATGCAAGTTCTTGAGCGTCTTGCATACTGCCCGCACCAGTAATTCGAAAACGGCTACCTAAAGCAGATTGAATAGTAGCTACACTAATCACCTTACTGACTTGCTGACTCTCGCCTTCGGCATTACGGCTGTATTCGCTATATAGGGTTGCCATCGGCTGGCCTATATTGTCGCGGCTAAAGGCGTTCATTTTGCGACCACCACTTGAATCAAGCGATATATTCACTTCTGCAGCCCCCATTTCGCCCATACCTGCACGTGCATCAATAATATGTTCACCACCTAAAATAGCCCTGCGGCTCACCTCAATGTTCGCGCCGTTGCTATCAAGTACCGTCTGGGTATTCATCGAGCGCGCTTCTGCCAATGAATGAAAAGACAACGACGCCGTTGCACCAATAACATCTTTAGCAGCTGCAGGATCTTGCACACCAGGTAATTCGATACGAATTCGATTAAGACCTTGGCGCTGCACCGAAGCTTCGGTAATCCCCAATTCAGCAATTCGTCCTCGCATTATTTGTAGATTTTGCTGAACGGTTAAGGTTCGTAAGGTAGAGCGTTCTTCTTCAGACAATGACAAGGTGATGGTATTACCACTAACTCGGCTTTCCATGCTAGAAAACTGTTCATGGGCGAGAACTCTAGCAGCGCTCATGTCAGCTTCGTTGCGCAGTGTAATTTGCACTTCATCATTATGAAATCGAGGACGACTGCCTCTAAACGCACTTCTAAACTCGTCAGCTACCGACTGATGCTGAGCTTGATAAACTGGAGCCATATCAACTTCCAGCAAAAACTGCACGCCACCGCTTAAATCCAAGCCCAAGGCAATAGGCGAAAAGCCTAGGTTAAGCAACCATTGTGGTGCGCCCGGCTCCATCGCCAAAGCCACGGTATTGCCCTCGCCAAGAACCGGCGCTAACGCCGCTTGAGCTTTAGTTTGTTCTAACGGGTCGTTTAGTAAAACAACTGTCTTCTCGTTTTTTTGCACAATACTCTTGGCATTGATGTTTGCGGCTTCTAAATAAAAAGCAATATCAACAGCATTAATTTGCTCGCCTCGATGGCTAATATGTAAAGCGGATTGCTCGCCGTATAACGAGGGTAAAGCACTAAATAACATCACCACCAAGGTGAAAATAAGTACGATATACTTCCATTTCGCATAGCGATTAATGGGTTTCTGGGACGTTTTCTTCAAAATAAACTCTCTGCAACAATAAATCAGCGCAGCCCAACCAACACAGCAATGCATAAGCATGTTTTACAAATGCAACATTGGTGGGGCGTACGAGTTATAAAGGCTCAGACAGGGCTGAGCGAAGAGAATTAACTAGGGCGAGAGTGTTTCTGAGAATAAAGAGTATTTGCGTCTTTCCAGCAGGAAATACGTGAAGAGCAACTGCTAGCGTGGCTAGTCCAATGAAGCTGGCTGGCTGGCGGTCGCTGGGCTTTAGTTGCTAAGGCTAATAATGGCGGCGTTAAAAATGCAATCAACAAAACGTATTCAGGAGCAGCACCCTGATCAGCACGATTATCGTTACTCATTACTCGTCGAGACGATGACAAAAAGTAACCGGCAGAAAGGCTATTTAAGTAGGGTTCTTGCTCATCGGAAAGAGGCTCAGGCAAATAAAGCAAATCAACAGCCCCTAATACACTGGCTTCTTCTAGCTGGGCTTGCCCCCCTTTATACCAGGAGGTATCAGCAACTGGGCACTCGTTAGCGCTCGCAGTGTAAGAACACACTGAGAAAATGCACGCAATGAGAAGGAAGTACCAAGATTTTTTCAATTATCTTTTTATCTAAAATAAGCCAGCGCGTATCATAGCGCTTTTGGCTCATCCCTGCCCAACTTTAAATCAATAAAAGTACCTAAAACCTGGCTATTTGCGCAAAAAACTAGCCCAATAAGCCCAAGCAGCGTTTCCGCGAGCATCATTACACCACGAATCATTAACATCGCTGATTATTTTGCCACAAATAAGTCACCCAACTGACATGTCAAGATAAGCTAACTATCGCATTACAAGCCTAAGTAACTGCCCGCCACAATGGCAGGATCCGGTAATGAACAATCAAGTAATCACAGTCAAGCAGTTGAACAAACACTTTGAAAACAACCACGCCCTAAAAAGCGTAGTTCTAAGTGTTCCGCAAGGTGAAATGGTGGCATTACTTGGACCGTTAGGCTCAGGAAAATCAACGCTATTACGCCTCTTAAATGGCTTGGTCAACACTGACAAGAACAGTAAAGGCTATATCGAAGCTCTTGGCATGCCAGTGCAACGCGATGGTAAGTTTTGCAACATGTTTTGGTTGACACACTAAGCGTCAATCTTAGCTTACATAACCTTACTGGTTGCCTTACCGTTGAGCACATTGGCTGCGTGAAGCGCGTTAGCCTTAAGTAATTTGCTTTACAGCGCGTATCAACACTATCTGGCAGACAATAGCAACGAGCGGCGATTGCTCGCACCCTAAGGCAACTCGCCAAAATCATTTTAGCCGATGCCCAATTGCTTCCTTAGACCCCGCTCGTCGCGCAGCGTGATGGAATAGCTACCGACATCAATAGACTAGAAGGGATCGCAGCGGTGCCAAATTGACTACGCCAAACGTTATTGCCCACCTGTCGTAGCGCTAAAACGTGGCAAAGTATTTTACGAAGGATTTAGCTAGTAATTAAATGAAGCCAAACTCGTAGCGTTATACGCCTCCAAACTCAACTAAAACCAGCGAAAACCAAGTAGAGCCTCACCAGCTTAAGGCTTTACTCTAGTGTTCCCCGTTAACTAATGACGATTACCTTTGGTAGTGCCTTCTGCACAAGCTGACTATCGTGGTTTAACAATCAGACCGCAAAAGTACTCTGAAAGGTTCATTGCTTTATAAACTGCAACCCAGCCGCAGCGTGGTACTGTGAATTACCACGCTTTTTTATTGGCTTTCAAAAACGTCAATGGTAGAATGCCGCGCCTTTTGAATTGAAGTGGCCAAGTGTTACTCACTTTAGCGCTGATTCAGCGAGGTACTGGTTAGAGTTTGGTCGCGAAACTTTAGCCTCATTTTATTATTTGGAGAATTACAATGTCTGACATTAAACTTGACGCTGAACTGCGTACAGACCTAGGGAAAGGTGCGAGCCGCCGCCTACGTCACGCAGAGAAAGTTCCTGCTATCGTTTACGGTGCTGGTCAACAACCTGTATCAATCACTCTTGAGCAACGTCACGTGATGAAAGCTCAGGAAGCTGAAGCGTTTTACTCAAGCATCATTACTTTAAATGTAGCTGGTGAAGCTGTAGACGTATTAGTAAAAGACATGCAGCGTCATGCATATAAGCCACGTGTTCAACACATCGATTTTCAACGTGTTGATAACACCAAAGCTATCCATAAAGCTGTACCTCTGCACTTCTTAAACGAAACTACCGCAGAAGCAGTTAAAAACGGTGGTAAAGTACATCACTTAGCTACTGAGATCGAAGTTAGCTGTCTAGCTAAAGATCTACCTGAGTACATTGAAGTGGACGTAGCTAACTTAGAACTAGGTAGCTCACTGCACCTTTCAGATATCGTTCTACCTGAAGGCGTTACCTCTGTTGAGTTAGCTAAAGGTGAAGATCACGACCAAGCAGTAGTATCTATTACTACTCCTAAGGGTACATCTGAAGAAGCTTCTGATTCTGAAGAAGAAGCTACTGAAGAATAGTGATAAACGATATTCGTTTACTCGTGGGCCTGGGTAATCCAGGCCCCGAATATGCAGCCACCCGCCATAACGCTGGCGCATGGTTAGTCACTCAGCTAGCCAACAATCATCACGTCCAACTAAAACCAGATAGCAAACATTTCGGATTAACCGGCCGCATTCAAATGGCGGGTCAAGAAATGCGTTTGTTAATTCCTACAACGTTTATGAATCTTAGTGGCAAGTCTGTCGCTTCTTTAGCCAAATTCTATCGCATTGAACTTGAGCAGATTATGGTTGCTCATGATGAACTCGATTTACCACCTGGCGTTGCTCGCTTTAAAAAAGGTGGTGGGCATGGCGGCCACAATGGCCTACGCGATATCATCAGCAAATTTGGCAACAATAAAGACTTTCATCGTTTACGGATAGGTATTGGACACCCCGGTCACAAAGATCGCGTTTCTGGTTTCGTTCTAGGCAAAGCGCCTCAAAACGAACAACAACTGATTGATGATGCAATTGATGAGGCGGTACGTTGTACCGATGTATTGCTTAAAGATGGTTTAAGCAAAGCAATGAATCGATTACACAGTTACAAAGCGGGCTAAGCCCCTTACACAAATAGGTATTATTATGGGATTTAAATGTGGCATCGTTGGTTTGCCAAACGTAGGCAAGTCGACCCTTTTTAACGCTCTGACGCAAGCCGGCATTGAAGCTGCTAACTTTCCATTTTGTACTATTGAGCCAAACACCGGCGTAGTACCGGTTCCTGATGAGCGCCTAGACGCCCTAGCAGCCATTGTTAACCCACAGCGTATTCTTCCAACCACCATGGAATTTGTGGACATTGCAGGTTTGGTTGCCGGCGCGTCTAAAGGTGAAGGCTTAGGTAATAAATTCTTAGCTAATATTCGTGAAACCGACGCGATTGGCCATGTTGTTCGTTGTTTTGAAAACGACAACATCGTTCACGTATCTGGCAAGGTTGATCCTGCAGAAGACATCGACACCATTAACACCGAGTTAGCACTGGCTGATTTAGATACCTGTGAAAAAGCGCAAATTCGAGTTGCTAAGAAAGCCAAAGGTGGCGATAAAGATGCCAAATTTGAAGCAGAAGTATTAGTAAAAGTACAAGCGCATTTAGAAGCTGACTTAATGCTACGTAGCTTAGAGCTAAGCAAAGAAGAAAAAGCAGCCATTGCTTACATGAACTTCTTAACTGCTAAGCCAACCATGTACATTGCAAACGTAAATGACGATGGTTTCGAGAACAATCCTTACTTAGACAAAGTGAAAGAGATTGCAGCGAGCGAAAACGCTGTAGTAGTAGCCGTTTGTGCTGAAATTGAAGGCGAAATTGCCGAGCTAGATGCCGAAGAAAAAGCCGAATTCATGGAAGAAATGGGCCTAGAAGAACCTGGTCTAAACCGGGTAATTCGCGCAGGTTACGAACTACTAGACTTACAAACCTACTTTACAGCGGGTGTAAAAGAAGTTCGCGCTTGGACCGTACCCGTTGGTGCTACAGGCCCGCAAGCAGCCGGTAAAATCCATACTGATTTTGAGAAAGGGTATATTCGTGCAGAAGTGGTTGGTTACGACGACTACATTGAGCACCAAGGTGAAGCTGGCGCAAAAACAGCCGGTAAATGGCGCCAAGAAGGTAAAACTTACGTAGTAAAAGACGGTGATGTGATTCACTTCTTATTTAACGTATAAACCTTATCTGCAAATCCAAAAAGCCAACGTTAAGTTGGCTTTTTTTGTATCTGCAATTCAGGTTTAGCTAAAACGCTTTTAACGGTTTAACCTCTACTCACACCAAATTAAGCTCTAAACAAAAGCGTTACAGCATCTCCAAAATATAGTTTTAGACTTATTTACTCTATTATTAGCAACAGTTTGTTAGCGCGTCTTAAAAACCTATTAAGCCAAAGCGAGCAAGTAACAGTCAATTGCGCACAAAGCAAACAGCAGAAATGAGCAAACTAAGTACATCGCGTACACAAACTGCGCAAACAAACTTTTTTGCCGTTTTTTGGCAAAAAAACGGTTGACGCTGTTGGGTCTCATCAGCATAATACGCCCCGTTCTCAACGCAAAGCGTAGAAAACAAGGCTATGTAGCTCAGCTGGTTAGAGCACAGCACTCATAATGCTGGGGTCGCAGGTTCAAGTCCCGCCATAGCCACCATTACTGTATACTGCTAAAGTTACAGTAAGAAATTTGCGGAAGTGGCGGAATTGGTAGACGCGCTAGATTTAGGTTCTAGTATCGCAAGGTGTGAGAGTTCAAGTCTCTCCTTCCGCACCATTCTTCTTTTAAGAAGAAACCAATAGTAAGACCCTGCAGGGATATCGCCAAGCGGTAAGGCAGCGGCTTTTGATGCCGCCATTCGTTGGTTCAAATCCAGCTATCCCTGCCACATTTTAAGGCTTGAGTTTAGTAACTTGAGTTAAGCAGCAAGAAGCATGATTCTTGGTTGCAGTCTAAAGCTTAGGGCTTAGACACTCGAAACATCGGTAAGCTTGTTTCGAAAAGTTTCTGCAGGGATATCGCCAAGCGGTAAGGCAGCGGCTTTTGATGCCGCCATTCGTTGGTTCAAATCCAGCTATCCCTGCCACTTTTATTGTGCTCAGGTTTACCTGAGAATGCAGTAACTGAATAGGGCAATGTGCCCAGGTAAGACAGTAAAAGCTATGTTGTTGACTAGTATTTGCTTGCCCTGCCGATAAATTTGTAAGTTCACATTGTGAAATTGCAGATGGCTATGTAGCTCAGCTGGTTAGAGCACAGCACTCATAATGCTGGGGTCGCAGGTTCAAGTCCCGCCATAGCCACCATTAGTTTTAAGAAGTATTTCGTGCGGAAGTGGCGGAATTGGTAGACGCGCTAGATTTAGGTTCTAGTATCGCAAGGTGTGAGAGTTCAAGTCTCTCCTTCCGCACCATTCTTCTCTAATGAAGAATCCAGTTCAAAGAGTTTTGTAGGGATATCGCCAAGCGGTAAGGCAGCGGCTTTTGATGCCGCCATTCGTTGGTTCAAATCCAGCTATCCCTGCCACCTTAAAAGGCCTGCTTTTTAGCAGGCCTTTTTTTCTTTCTGCCTTTCAAACAATAAAAAAACCTGCTTAAAGCAGGCTCATTCAATGTTAGCGAATAAACAATAGCGCTACTGCAAATCTCCTAAAGCATATTTAAGTGCCCAGTCTTTTACTGGACCAGCTTGTTGCACGCTTTTAATTGCAAGCTTTCGAATGGCCTGCAGCGGCGGCAAACTGTTAGAGAACATTAAGTAAAACAAATCCATGCCGCTTTGCATAAGGTGATTATCGGGCTTTCGGCGTACTTCAAAGCGACGTAATGCCTTTTCTTTATCCGCCATGTCATAGCGCTCGAACTGTTCCAACAAGCACTTCACGTCGCGGTAACCAAGGTTTACCCCCTGCCCTGCTAATGGGTTAATAGTATGAGCGGCATCGCCAATCACCACTGCGCTATGTTTTACATAACGCTCTACGTGGCGTCGAGTTAACGGAAAACTGGCGCTATCTAGTATTTCAATATCACCCGGTAAAGCTGGAAACTCTGATTCTATGCGTTGCTTTAGCTGCGCTTTATTAAGTTGCTTGAGGCCTTGAATAGTGGCTTTAGCGTCATACCAAATAAGGGCAGCATGTTGATCTGCCAGTGGTAGCAAAGCTCGTGGGCCAGTGGGATAAAACTGTTGCCAAGTAGCCGTTTGCTGAGGCGCATCTAACTTAACGTTAATGGCAAAGCAATCATGGCGATAATCCCAAGCGCTAATGCCTAAACCTAACTGCTGGCGCATTTGAGAGTTTGCGCCGTCTGCTACTACCATCAAGCCTGCACTCACCGCATTCCCATCAACATTAAGCTCTACACCTTGCGCGGTATTACTAACTAGTTGTACTTGCTTAACGATATTACGTGTTACGCCTACTTGCTCGTTGGCTTGCCATAAGCCTAATTGGATAATGCGATTTTCTAGCATAAAACCTAACTCGGGCAAATCGAGTTGGGCTGAATCAAAAATCAGCTTGTCTTTGGGGTCTTCCCACACTTGCAGTTGTTGGTAGGGGCACAAGCGCATAGCGCTAATATGCGACCAAGCTTGCAAGTGCTTAAGCAAATTAACGCTGGCTTGGCTTATTGCACTTACGCGCAAGTCTATTGGCTGATTAGTGTCAAAAGCTTTGGGCTCAAAAGACTCCAACATCAATACCGATAAGCCCTGCAAGGCAAAACCTTGCGCACTAGCCGCCCCAATCATGCCGCCGCCAATTACCACAACATCAAATTTTTTCATGGTATTTAAATTTGTTCTCACTATTTTCTGCAGTGTAACCTGAAGCGATAAATGGATGCGAATCTTGAAATAAAAATTTGAGCGGCAAAGCCAACACAAAAGCACGCGGATGTTTTTTGACCTTTTTCTGGTAAACACCGTTATTGTTACTAGCAAGGCTTGCTATAAACCAGTAAAATACGCCTCCTTTTTTAACGATGTAATGATGAGTAAAACGATGGGAAATAAGCTGCATATAAAAACTTGGGGCTGCCAAATGAACGAGTACGATTCCTCGAAAATGGCCGACCTACTCGATGCAACCCATGGTTTTCAGCTTACTGAAGAAGCTGACGATGCCGACGTACTGTTGCTAAACACTTGTTCTATTCGCGAAAAAGCGCAGGAAAAAGTATTTCACCAGTTAGGTCGCTGGAAAACTCTCAAGAGTAAAAAGCCAAACTTAGTGATTGGTGTAGGCGGCTGTGTAGCGTCACAAGAAGGTAAAGCCATTCGTGAGCGCGCGCCTTACGTAGATATTGTGTTTGGTCCGCAAACCCTGCACCGCTTGCCGGAAATGATCAAACAAGTGAAAGGCGGCGAGAAATCGGTAGTAGATGTAAGCTTCCCAGAAATTGAAAAGTTTGACCGTTTACCAGAGCCTCGAGCCGAAGGCGCTACTGCTTTTGTGTCAATTATGGAAGGCTGTAGTAAATATTGTACCTTCTGCGTTGTGCCATATACTCGTGGCGAAGAAGTAAGCCGTCCGCTTGACGATGTTCTATACGAAATTGCCTCGTTAGCCGAACAAGGGGTACGTGAAGTAAACCTGCTAGGACAAAACGTTAATGCCTACCGCGGCCTTACTCACGACGACAATATTTGTACTTTTGCCGAACTACTACGTTACGTTGCTAGCATTAATGGCATCGACCGTATTCGCTTTACTACTAGCCACCCTATCGAATTTACCGACGATATTGTTGAGGTTTACGCCGATACCCCTGAACTAGTTAGCTTTTTGCATCTACCGGTGCAAAGTGGTGCCGACCGCATTCTTAACTTAATGAAACGTGGCCACACTGCCATTGAGTACAAATCAATTATTCGCAAGCTACGTAAAGCGCGCCCAGACATCGAAATTAGCTCAGACTTCATTGTTGGCTACCCAGGCGAAACCCAAGAAGATTTTGCCGATACCATGAAGCTTATCGAGCAAGTTAACTTTGATATGAGCTTTAGCTTTGTTTACAGCGCACGCCCAGGTACGCCAGCGGCAGACTTACCAGACGATGTAAGTGAAGAAGAAAAGAAACAACGCCTATATATTTTACAAGAGCGCATTAATCAACAAGCGATGCAAGTTAGCCGCCGTATGCTAGATACCGAGCAACGCATTTTGGTTGAAGGCCCCTCGAAGAAAAACCCAATGGAACTGCGTGGCCGTACCGAAAATAACCGCGTAGTGAACTTTGAAGGCAGCCATGACGTAATAGGTCAATTCGTTGATGTGAAAATTGTTGATGTGTTTGCTCACTCTTTACGTGGTGAATTGCTAAGAACAGAACAACAAATGGAGTTGCGTAATGACGTTGCCCCTGCCACTATTATCGACAAAACCGATGGGCAAGCTGACCACCTAGGTGTGGCGAGCTTTACGCCTTAGTCGCCGATACGCTTTTAAGGAGTTGAGGCTGGCTACCATAGCCAGCCCGAAAACAATTTGAGTAATAAAATCAATTCTATTGAAATACATCTAGAGCCAGCCTCTAGCCCTCGCCTTGCCCAACTTTGCGGCCCACTTGATGATAACTTAAAGCAACTTGAACGCCGTTTAGGTGTAGAAATTAGTTACCGCAGTAACAACTTTCAAATTACTGGCCGCCATGGCATGTGTTTGATTGCCGGTAGCATTTTGCGTTCGCTATATGTTGAAACCGCGCCTTTAAAAGGTGGCGATATTCCAGAGCTAAGCCCAGAAAAAGTCCACTTAGCGATTCAAGAGAGCCACGCGCTCGAGCAAGACGAAGAAAATACTCAGCACTACGGTAAAGAATTAAACATTAAAACCAAACGGGGTGTTATTAAGCCGCGTACACCAAACCAAGCAAGCTATATTGGTAACATGCTTGGCCACGACGTCACCTTTGGTATTGGCCCAGCAGGTACCGGTAAAACCTATTTAGCAGTAGCCTGTGCGGTAGATGCTTTAGAACGCCAAGAAGTACGCCGTATTTTGCTTACTCGCCCAGCGGTAGAAGCCGGTGAAAAGCTAGGCTTTTTACCCGGTGACTTAAGCCAAAAGGTCGACCCTTACCTACGCCCACTTTACGATGCCCTATTTGAAATGCTTGGCTTTGAAAAAGTAGAGCGCCTAATAGAACGCAATGTTATTGAAGTTGCTCCTTTGGCTTACATGCGTGGCCGTACTTTAAATGATGCCTACATCATTCTCGATGAAAGCCAGAATACCACGGTAGAGCAAATGAAAATGTTCTTAACCCGTATAGGCTTTAATTCGCGTGCGGTGATTACCGGTGATATCACTCAAATTGATTTGCCACGCCATCAAAAATCTGGCCTACGCCATGCAATTGAAGTACTGAGTGAGGTGCCAGCGCTAAGCTTTAATTTCTTCCAAGCCGCTGACGTTGTTCGTCATCCTATTGTCGCCGCCATTGTAGAAGCTTACGAAGAGCAAGATGAGCGTGACCGCATTGCCGAAGAAAAACAAAAGCAACGCCGCGAAGCTGCGCAAAAACTTAACCAAAGTGGCGGAGAATAAACATGGCAGTTGTTGATTTACAAATCGCCACGGGCGATCAAGAAAACCTGCCAAGCATCAGTGCATTTGAAGCGTGGTTGCATGCAACGTTGGTAGAACAAGATCATGATAGCGAAATTACCGTTCGGATAGTTGACGAAGCCGAAAGCCAAGCGTTAAATTCGCAATACCGTAATAAAGATAAGCCAACCAACGTGTTATCGTTTCCTTTTGAAGCACCTCCTGGTGTCTCGCTGCCGCTTTTGGGTGACTTAGTCATCTGTCGCCAAGTAGTAGAACGTGAAGCCGAAGAACAGGGAAAACCGGTGTTTGATCACTGGGCACACATGGTTGTACATGGAAGCCTTCATCTGCTAGGTTATGATCATATCGAGGATCAAGAAGCAGAAGAAATGGAAGCACTAGAAATCGCAGTGCTTACAAAATTGGGTATTAGTAATCCTTACTAATACCTGTTGAATAACTAACTAGGTAAAAAAGAAAGATATGAGCGACGACAACCCTCACTCTAGCAACGGTTCTGCTAAGAAAGGCTGGATAGACAAAATTGTTCAGCTGGTACAAGGAGAGCCGAAAAGCAAAGAGGAATTGGTAGAAGTAATACAAGACGCCAATCAACGAGAACTGATCGACCAAAATACCCGAGAGATGATTGAAGGTGTGCTTGATGTATCAAGCCAACGTGTAAGAGACATCATGATCCCTCGCTCGCAAATGGTAACCTTAGACGTTAGCCAAACCATTGCACAGATTTTACCCACGCTAACCGAAGCGCGACACTCTCGCTTTCCGGTTATCAACGAAGACAAAGACCACATTGAAGGCGTACTTCTCGCCAAGGATCTACTCAAGTTCGCTTTTACCGAAGAAGCATCAACCACGCCCCTTAGCGAAGTTATTCGCCCAGCAGTTGTAGTGCCAGAAAGTAAGCGCATCGACAAACTGCTCAAAGAGTTTCGCAGCGAGCGCTACCACATGGCTATTGTAGTTGATGAGTTTGGCGGCGTATCTGGTCTGGTAACCATTGAAGACATACTCGAAATTATTGTGGGTGATATCGAAGACGAGTTTGCTAACGAAGAAGCCCTACAAGATGATATTCGCCGCATTAATGATAAAACCTTTGCGGTAAATGCCCTCACAGACATCGAAGATTTTAACCAATACTTTGCTTGCGAATTTAGCGACGAAGAAGTGGATACGGTTGGTGGAATGGTGACTCATGCCTTTGGCCATTTACCAGGCCGGGGGGAATCAATAGAAATTGAGGGCTACCACTTTAAGGTTCGCACCGCCGACCGCCGCCGTTTAGTGCAGCTACAGGTGAGCATCCCGGAAGAAAAAGCCTTGCAATTAAGCATTCAAGAATAAATGAAACAAGTATTAACACCGCGGCTACGTTTGTTAGCCGCTTTTGTTTGTGGCCTTATCGCCCCCTTCGCCTTTGCTCCCTATGGCCTTTGGCCACTGATGCCTCTCTCATTATTGGGTTTATTGCTACTGTTAAAGCCAGAGCAGTCGGGCTTTAAACTGGGCTTTTGTTATGGCTTAGGCTGGTTTGGCTATGGCATTCACTGGGTGCACGTAAGCATGGCCGAGTTTGGCGGCATGCCTTTGATAGTTAGCCTTGCACTTATGGCGCTATTGGTTGCCTACCTTGCCCTATACCCTGCCTTTTCCTGTTGGCTTGCCAACAAATGGCAAGGGCCGCGCCGGCTTACATTTTTCTTACTGTGGTTTCCGGCCTGCTGGTTACTAGGTGAATGGCTGCGCAGCTGGGTATTAACTGGCTTTCCTTGGTTGCAACCTGGTTACAGTCAAATAGATTCGCCATTATCAACGATTGCACCAGTGTTTGGTCTTTATGGGGTTACTTGGCTAGTGTTGTTAATTGCAGCATCAGCTGCACTTATCTTGGTTAACAAGGGAAAGGTTCGCAGGGTCGCTTGCCTAACAATTGCCTTACCGCTGGTACTGGGATTAACCTTTAAAGGTCTAAGCTGGACCCAAGCTCAGGACTCACTAAAAGTTGCATTGGTACAAGGCAATGTGCCTCTAGATATAAAATGGTTACCACAACATCGTGCAGCAAGCCTTGTTATGTACCAACAAGAAACCGCCGCGATAGAAGATGCCGATGTAATAGTCTGGCCCGAATCCGCTATCGCAGCCTTAGAATATGAAGTCATTGATTTCTTGCATGACTTAGACGGTCAATTACTTAATAAACAACAAGCCTTAATCACTGGTGTAATTGCTCACGATTTACAAAACAACCAGTATTACAACGCGCTAATAACACTGGGTCAGCAAACGGAAGAAGCAGGGGCAAGCTCTGCGTATTACTACGAAAACCCTAATCGCTACTATAAAAATCACTTATTGCCGATAGGTGAGTTTGTGCCTTTTGAGCAATTGCTGCGCCCTTTAGCGCCGTTTTTCAATTTGCCAATGTCTTCGTTTAATCGCGGCGATACCATGCAGCCGAACTTGGAAGTAAAAGGACATCAATGGCTAGCAGCAATTTGCTATGAAATCGCCTTTGGTGAATTGCTAAGACCTCAATTTACGCCAGAGACCGACGCGATTATAACGGTCAGCAACGATGCGTGGTTTGGCTCCTCTATTGGGCCTCAACAGCATTTAGAGATTGCCCAAATGCGCGCCTTAGAATTTGGCCGACCAGTAGTGCGCTCCACCAATACTGGGGTAACCGCAATAATCGACCGCTTTGGCAATATTCAGCAGCGTGCGCCGGAATACCAACAGCTAACGCTCACCGATGAAGTTACCCCTGCTACCGGTATAACACCTTATCAGCGCTTTGGCCTATGGCCTGTCGCGTTAATCGTGTTACTTGGTTTAGCCTCTGGCTTGGTACAACGGATCCGCCAGCGAAAGCTGCAACCTGCTGCCAACTATTAAACTAAGCATCAAAGCGCTGTTTTTATAAGCGCTTAGAGTTACCTCAAGCCTGCTGCTCGCTAATAGGATGACGATAAAATCGCTTACCTTGGCAATGTTCGCAGCTACTAATAATGGTTGGGTGCCACAGTGCGGTTTTATCACCACATTCAGCGCATTCTATCACTCCTAAACCAATTAACTCGCCGCTTTGATACACGCCTTGATGTTGCAGATCACCAATCAACTCATGCCACTCTACTTGGCTTTGGTCACTTAACTTAGCTAACCAATACCAAATACTTTCTTTAAGCAGTGCCATACTGGGGCTTTCTTCATAAGCGCGTTGGTAATCGGTTTTCCAGTCGCTTAAATCTCGGCGAACGTAGTTAGCAATAAGCTGCCATTCGTCTTGGCTTAAATCACTAGCAGCTTGTAAATACTCTTGCGTGGTATCAATGAGCTTAGACAACTCCTCTTGACCCACTTCCCCACTTTCTTGAATGCGTTTTTCAAGGTCTTCCACAAAGGCTTGATAGGCTTTTACTCGCTTTGGCATAACTCACCCTCAGTCTAAAGTGCATTTACATTATTAAGCATAGACCTTTTGTTTCACTGCAAATGTGCGCTAGCTATTGTTGTCGGCAGGCGGACTCGGTATCCTATGCGGATCGAGTATGGTAGCAATAGGCTGCCTAATCCAAATTTGGTTCATTCTGGAAGATTCCATCAATGCAAGAGCAATACAATCCGCGTGATATTGAAACCAAAGTGCAACAGCACTGGGAGCAAGCGCAAACCTTTAAAGTTGTTGAACAGCCGGGTAAAGAGAAGTTTTACTGTCTGTCTATGTTCCCTTACCCAAGCGGCCGCCTGCATATGGGTCACGTGCGCAACTACACCATTGGTGATGTAGTCTCTCGCTACCAGCGCATGCAAGGTAAAAACGTTATGCAACCAATGGGTTGGGATGCATTTGGTCTTCCAGCAGAAAACGCAGCGATTAACAACAATACTGCGCCCGCTAAATGGACCTACGAAAATATCGAATATATGAAAACTCAGCTAAAGCAGTTGGGTTTTGGCTACGACTGGGACCGTGAACTGGCAACCTGTAAGCCAGATTACTACCGTTGGGAGCAGTGGTTCTTCACTAAGCTTTACGAAAAAGGCTTAGTTTACAAAAAAATGGCTACGGTAAACTGGGATCCAGTAGACCAAACAGTATTAGCCAACGAGCAAGTTATTGATGGTCGAGGCTGGCGTTCTGGTGCTTTAGTTGAGCAAAAAGAAATCCCTCAGTGGTTTATTAAAATCACCGATTACGCACAAGAGTTACTTGATGATCTCGACCAACTAGACGATTGGCCAGAGCAAGTAAAAACCATGCAGCGTAACTGGATTGGCCGCTCTGAAGGCGTAGAAATGCAGTTTGGTTTAGAGAACAGCGACGAGCAATTCTCTATTTACACCACCCGCCCAGACACCGTAATGGGTGTCACCTACGTTGGCGTAGCTGCGCAACATCCACTTGCTTTAGAAGCCGCTAAAACTAACCCAGAATTAGCCGCCTTCATCGAAGAATGCAAAAACAACAAAGTGGCCGAAGCCGACATGGCGACCATGGAGAAGAAAGGCATGGCCACTGGCCTAAATGCCGTTCATCCCCTAACGGGTAAGCTAGTGCCAATTTGGGTCGCTAACTTTGTATTAATGGGTTACGGCTCTGGTGCAGTAATGGCTGTGCCAGCACACGACCAACGTGATTTCGAATTTGCTCAAGCTTACGGTTTAGACATTGTAGGAGTCATTAAACCAAGCGACGGCGAGCTAGACTTATCAGAGCAAGCATTTACCGAGAAAGGCGTATTGTTTAATTCAGGTGAATTTGACGGCCTAGAATTTAAAGCCGCCTTTGATGCCGTTGCAGCCAAACTTGAATCCATTGGCAAAGGTAACAAACAAGTTAACTTCCGCCTACGCGATTGGGGCGTAAGCCGCCAGCGTTACTGGGGTACGCCAATCCCAATGCTAAACCTAGCTAACGGTGATGTTGTGCCAGTGCCAGAAGACCAACTACCGGTTGTTCTTCCAGAAGATGTGGTGATGAATGGCGTAACCTCGCCAATTAAAGCCGATCCAGAGTGGGCAAAAACTGAATTTGAAGGTCAAGAAGCCTTCCATGAAACCGATACTTTCGACACCTTCATGGAATCTAGCTGGTACTACGCGCGTTACTGTAGTGCTAACAACGAAGACATGATGCTAGATCCAGAGCAAGCAAACTACTGGTTGCCGGTTGATCAATACATTGGTGGTATCGAGCACGCGATTTTGCACCTGCTTTACGCCCGTTTCTTCCACAAACTATTGCGCGATACAGGCTTAGTTGATTCAGACGAACCGTTTAAACGCTTGCTTACTCAAGGCATGGTGTTGGCCGACGCCTTCTACTACGAAGACGAGAAAGGCGGTAAGGTTTGGGTTTCTCCAGTTGATGCCATCACCGAAAAAGACGAAAAAGGCCGTATTACCAGTGCTAAAACTGCCGATGGCAAAGCTCTTGTTTACGCTGGCATGAGTAAAATGTCGAAGTCGAAAAACAACGGTATCGACCCACAGGTAATGGTAGACAAATACGGTGCCGACACTGTGCGCTTGTTTATGATGTTTGCCGCTCCTGCCGAGCAAACACTTGAATGGCAAGACAGCGCAGTAGAAGGCTCATTACGTTTCCTACGCCGTGTTTGGAAACTCGCCTACGACCACGTTAATGCTGGCGAAACACCAGAGCTTGATGTTGCAAGCTTGAGTGCAGCCCAAAAAGATCTACGTCGTGAAGTACATAAAACCATTGCTAAAGTGAGTGATGATGTTGGTCGTCGTCAAACCTTTAACACTGCTATTGCAGCGATTATGGAGTTGATGAACAAACTCACTAAAGCTGATCAAAGTGATGCCAATAACCGCGCAGTAACTCGTGAAGCGATTAATGCAGTAGTACTAATGCTATCGCCTATTACGCCGCACATCTGTGACCAATTATGGACACTACTGGGCAACGAAGGTGACATTGATACAGCGGCTTGGCCAAGCGCAGATGAAAAAGCCATGGTAGAAGACAGCAAACTCATTGTTGTGCAAGTAAACGGCAAGCTACGCGCCAAACTTACTGTTGCTGCGGATGCAGACCAAGAAGCAGTTCAAGCGCTGGCAATGGGCGACGAAAATGTCGCAAAATTTGTTGACGGAAAAACCGTACGCAAAGTGATTTATGTTGCAGGTAAACTGCTTAACATAGTTGCTAACTAAGTTATACGGCGGGCTAACACCCGCCGTTTTTTACTACGAGAAAGCATGACTTTAACAACCATTCGTTTCGCCGTTATCGCCTTAGCCATTAGCCTAATTTCGGCCTGTGGTTTTGCCCCACGTGGCAGCTATTTGTTAGATGAAAAACTCACGCAAATCTACGTATCTTCAAGTGATGAATTTAGCCCACTAGTTCGTGAGCTAAAACGTCAACTAGCGCAAAACAATGTCGCTGTATTTGAGTTTCCAGAAAGTGGCATTCCTACCCTGCACCTAAGAGGCGAAGACATTAATAAACGTACGCTTTCGCTTTTCGAAAACGGTCAGGTGGCAGAGTACGAATTAAGCTATCAAGTAGGCGGTTACCTGCAAATTGCCGACCAAGGCAACTTCCCAATTAATGTGCAACTGCACCGAGACTTCCAAGATAACCCCTCGGCGGCATTGGCAAAACAACGAGAGCGGGAGCTATTGTACAACGAGTTGCGGGTAATGGCTGCCGACCAAATTATGCGTCAATTGGCTACGGTTAGTTGGTAATATGCGCATCTACGCTGACCGCCTGTCACAGCAAAATGCCGCCAACTACAGCTGCTATTTAATCGCAGGTGAAGAGCCGCTGATTAAGATTGAAACTATCGACAGCATTCGCCAACAATTGCAACAACAAGGTTTGGCTGAAGAGCGCTTAAAGTTCACCTTTGATGCAGACTTTCAATGGCCAGATATTTTTGATGCAATGTCTGAGCTGTCGCTGTTTAGCCAGTATCGTTTAATTGAACTGCAACTTGATCGGGTACCCGACAAAGCCATTCAAAATCAGCTTGATGAACTATTACTGTTACTCAACCCTGAGACTCGATTTTTACTCAGCGTGCCTAAGTTAACCAAAGCCAATGAAAAGCAAAATTGGTACAAGCTTTTTGACCAACAAGGCTTAGTGGTAATGATTTATCCGCCAGAAGGTGGACAATTGCACGCTTGGGTAAGGCAACGTTTAAGCCAACAGCAACTGCCCGCCGATAATGACCTAATTGCCCTATTGCTGCACTATTACGAAGGGAACTTACTGGCGCTTAGCCAGGCAATATCAACCATTGCATTACGCTGGGGGCAGCAACTTCCCTCGTTAAAAGAAATTGAAGCGGGCTTGTCACATGCCAATCATTTCTCGAGTTTTCAATTGGTCGATGCCCTATTAGGCGGTGACTTTCAGCGCAGCTTATTAATCATTAAACAACTGCAACTTGAAGGCGAAGAACCAACCTTAATCAATTGGGGCCTAGACAAAGAGTTTAAGTTGCTACAGCTTTTGCAAGAGCAGCCCTCTAGCCACCATTCCAGCTTATTTAAGCAGCATGGTGTTTGGAATAAGCGCCAAGGCTTAGTGAGTAGCGCAGCAAAACGCTATAACCCGCAACAAGTTAACGCCGCGCGTATGCAAGTTGCCGAAATAGACAAAGCCATTAAGCAATTTACCGGTGACCATGCTTGGCACCAATTAGAGCGCTTAGTGTTTGAATTGGCATCACCAGCGGTAAAACATGCTTAAACTGTTTTTTGGCGGTTCATTTGACCCTATTCACCTTGGACACGTTATCAGTGCCCAGCAATTGCTAGCGGCCACCCATGCTGCCGACATAACGCTGCTTCCCAATGCCTTATCACCGCTTAAAGAAAAGCAATTTAGCGCCGCGCAACACCGCCAACAATTGCTAGAGCTAGCACTAAGTGATTATCCTCAACTTAAGCTAGACTGGCGCGAAGTTGCCCGAGGCGGCCACTCTTATACCTGCGATACTCTTAAACAACTCGCTAATGAATACCCAAATCAGCCGCTTGGCTTTGTGATGGGTTTAGATTCGTTCAATCATTTAGATAAATGGCGTGAATGGCAAACGCTTTGCGACTACGCACATTTGATTGTGATTGCGCGCCCCAGTTACCACTTACGAGTCTCAGAAAAGCTTAACCAATGGCTTGAAGCTAAATTATGCAAGGATGTTAGTGAGCTAAGCGCTCACAACAATGGCAAAGTATACTTTTGTCAGCTGCAAGCAATGGATATTTCTTCGAGCGAGATCCGCCAGCTCCTGCAAAACCAGACAAACCTAGACTTACTGAAAAATCAGTTATCTGAAAAAGTCCTCAGCTATATTCTTCAACATAAGCTTTACGGCGCTTAACCTAGCCAGACAGAGCGTGATATACTTACCTTTTAAGCCAAATTTGGGGTTCTTTTGTTGCAAAACCAACAACTGATCGATTTTGTAGTAGACAAAATTGAAGATATGAAAGGTCGAGATATTCAAAATCTAGACGTAAGCCAACTCTCTAACGTGACCGATACCATGATAATTTGTAGTGGTAATTCTAAGCGTCATGTTAAATCCATCGCCGACAATGTAGTTAAAGAAGCCAAGCAAGTTGAACTTGAAGTGATTGGCATCGAAGGCATGGACGAATCAGAGTGGGTATTGGTTGATCTAGGCGATGTGGTATTACACGTAATGCAAGACAGCGCACGCGACTTTTACCAACTTGAAAAACTATGGGCACCCGCTGTTTCTGAGTCTAAAGCCGGATGAAAATACAGTTAGTGGCTGTAGGCACTAAGATGCCTGCATGGGTTGAGACGGCCTATCAAGAATATGCGCGTCGCTTTCCTAAAGATATGCCACTAGAGCTGGTTGAAGTAAAAGCCGGTAACCGCGGTAAAAATGCCGACATAAAGCGCATTCTTGATAAAGAAGGTGAAGCCACTTTAGCGGTAATCCCTAAGGGTAACCGAGTAGTTACTCTAGAAGTAACCGGAAAAGCGTGGACCACCCCGCAGCTGGCCAAGCAACTAGACAACTGGAAAATGGACGGCCGCGATGTAAGCCTGTTAATTGGTGGCCCAGAGGGGTTAGCCCCAAGTTGCACCAACATCGCCGAACAACGCTGGTCGCTATCGGCACTCACGTTGCCCCACCCAATGGTGAGAGTTATCGTTGCCGAGACTCTCTATCGCGCGTGGAGTGTTACGGCTAACCACCCTTATCATAGAGAATAAACGCTAAAGTATGGCAAGACAGCGCGTCGCAATGCGAGACCACTCGGCTGAATCACGGTTATTTAACCGTCGTTCCTTGGTGGCTATTTTAGGTACCTTCGCGCTTATTTGTGTATTGCTGGGTAACCTTTATTATCTGCAATTTGAACAGCACGAAACCTACACTACTCGCTCTAACGACAACCGCATTAAAGTTTTGCCTATCGCTCCTCCCCGCGGCTTAGTTTACGATAGGAATGGGGTATTACTGGCAGAAAACCGCCCCAACTTTAGTTTAGAGATCATCCCAGAGAATGTAGACGACCTCGAGCAGATGATCGCCGATCTCAGTGAATTGTTAGACCTTAGCGAAAACGATGTTGAGCGATTCCAGCAAAACCGCAAACACACCCGTCGCTTTAAACCGGTAGTGCTTAAGTCACAACTTACCGAACAACAAGTGGCCATGTTTAGCGTACAACAGCACAAATTTCATGGCGCTAGCATTGATGCCAGCCTAATTCGCTTCTACCCCTATGGCGACAGCCTTACCCACTTACTAGGCTATGTAGCGAGAATTAATGCCAAAGACAAAGAACGGCTAGAGAAAGAAAACAAGCAGGCCGAATATGAAGCCACTCGCACGATAGGCAAGCAAGGTATTGAGCGTTACTACGAAGAAATTTTGCACGGCAGTGTGGGTTACCAAGAGGTTGAAGTGAATAACCGCGGCCGAATTATTCGCACCATGAAAATTGTTCCGCCCATACCTGGCAAGGATCTCTACCTCAATATAGATATTCGCTTGCAATTAGAAGCTCAAAGATTACTGGCCGGACGCCGTGGTTCAGCAGTTGTTCTCGATGCAAAAACCAGTGGTGTATTAGCCATGGTATCTAGCCCAAGCTATGACCCTAACCTGTTTGTTAACGGGATTAGCAGCAAAAATTATAACAAGCTGCTGAACTCTAGCGATCGCCCACTGATTAATCGAGCCACTAAGGGTGTTTATCCTCCAGCTTCTACGGTTAAACCACAGTTAGCAGTAATGGGCTTAGAGCTAGGTAAAATAACTGCAGAACAACGTATGTGGGATCCTGGTTGGTTCCAAATCCCGAATACCAAACGCCGCTTCCGCGACTGGAAACGCTGGGGACATGGTTGGGTTGATGTTTATAAAGCGATTGAACAAAGTGTTGACACTTACTTTTATAAGTTGGCTTATGAAACTGGCATAGACGAAATGCATGCTTACATGAGTAAGTTTGGTTTTGGTAAATACACTGGCATTGATATTCATGAAGAGAGCCGAGCCAATATGCCAAGCCGCGAATGGAAACGTGCTCGTTACCGCCAACCTTGGTGGCAAGGCGATACCATTTCTGTTGGTATTGGCCAAGGCTATTGGACCACTACGCCTATACAGCTGGCTCAAGCCACCAACATTTTGGTAAACAAAGGTAAAATTATTACCCCGCGCATTTTAAAAAGCGTGGGTGATGCCAACTCACACATTGGCTTACCACCGCAAGTTCAAGCGCCTATTGCCTTAAACAATGATAAGAACTGGCAGGTTGCTTTAGATGGCATGTATGGCGTAATCAACAAAAGTAACGGTACTGCCCGCAAAGCTTTTGAAGACACCACTTATGTCGCCGCTGGTAAATCAGGTACCGCACAAGTTGTTGGCATCGCCGAAGATGCGGAATACGATGCAGAAAGCCTTAAAGAACAACACCGCGATAATGCGATGTTTGTCGCTTATGCACCCTTCGAAAAACCCGAGATTGTTGCCTCAGTGGTGGTAGAAAATGCCGGTGGTGGTAGCTCCAATGCAGCGCCAGTTATTCGTGAACTATTCGATAGTTATTTTGAAACCAAGGAAACCTTTTAAGCATGGGCAACTATAGCCAAGAGCAGAAAAACTCTTTGTGGTGGCGACTGCACCTAGATTGGCCTTTATTGCTTGGTTTAGTGTTATTAATGGGCTTGGGCATGTTTGTTTTATACAGCGCCAGCGGCGAGAGCATGGCGATGCTAAATCGCCAACTAGTGCGGATTGCCTTAGCGACCGTGGTGATGTTTGTACTAGCGCAAGTGCCCCCCGACGTGTATTTGCGCTGGGCGCCCTTCTTCTATTTCTCCGGTTTGTTGATGCTATTGGCGGTGCTGATAGTGGGCGATGTGGGTAAAGGTGCCCAGCGCTGGTTAGATCTCGGTTTTATTCGTTTCCAACCGTCTGAAATTATGAAGCTCGCGGTGCCACTCATGGTTGCGCGTTATATTAGCCAACACCCTCTCCCACCGAGCTTCAAACACTTGCTGATTGGTGCCACCATTGCAATTGCGCCAACCTTGCTTATCGCTAAGCAGCCCGATTTAGGGACATCTTTACTGGTTGCCGCCTCAGGGATTTTTGCCTTGTTCTTAGCCGGAATGAGCTGGCGATTAGTGGGCGCTGCTGGTGCTGCCATTGCCGCCTTTATCCCTTTGCTATGGTTCTTCTTAATGCGCGACTATCAGCGCCAGCGAGTACTCACTTTACTTAATCCAGAAAGTGACCCCCTAGGCGCGGGATACCACATTATTCAATCTAAAATTGCCATTGGCTCGGGTGGTTTTTCAGGTAAAGGCTGGCTGCAAGGCACCCAATCTCAATTAGACTTTTTACCAGAGCGACATACCGACTTTATTTTTGCAGTATTTGCCGAAGAGTTTGGCTTTTTAGGCGTAGTGCTGTTGATGTGTTTGTATTTCTACATCATTGGGCGCGGCTTGTTTATTGCCACTCAAGCACAAACAGCCTTTGGCCGCTTGTTGGCTGGTTGCATTATTTTAACCTTCTTCGTTTATATCTTTGTAAACATTGGCATGGTGAGCGGTTTACTACCCGTGGTAGGTGTTCCGCTTCCTTTAGTGAGCTATGGCGGCACATCGATAGTGACACTGATGGCAGGTTTTGGCATTCTGATGTCTGTTCATACTCACAAACGGCTTTATGCCCAATAAGGATTGCTATGCGCTTATGTTGTTGCTTATTACTTGCTCTGTCTCAAATCTGGTCATTTTCTGCCTTGGCCAACACCGAACAGCAGCAACGTATTGAAGCATTAAGCCAAGAACTTGATATTCCGCTCGAGAGCTTAGAAAAAGCCGCCGAGCAAGCCACCTATCAACAGGCGGTAATCGATGCAATTACTCGCCCATGGGAAGCCAAACCTTGGCACCTTTACCGCGATTTATTCCTTACCGAAGAACGTTTAGCAGCTGGCTTAGCCTTTTGGCAAGAGCACCAAGAAACCATAGAGCGCGCTGAAAAAGAGTTTAAGGTTCCGGCACAAATAATAGTTGCCATTATTGGCGTTGAAACCTACTACGGGCGACACAAAGGGACTTACCCAGTCATTGATGCTTTGTATACCTTAGGTTTCCATTACCCTAAACGCGGCCAGTTTTTTAGCAAAGAGTTTGCGTATTACATTCGTTTAGCAGAACAACAAGGCTGGGCCTTAGACGAAGTTAAAGGTTCGTACGCTGGCGCAATGGGCTTTGGTCAATTTATCCCTTCTAGCTATATTCATTACGGCGTAGATTTTGATAACGATGGCAAAGTAGACATGCTAAACAACCCAGTTGATGCCATCGGCAGCGTTGCTAACTACTTTGCCAAACATCGTTGGCAATTAGGCAAACCCGTCGTACATGCCGCAGAGTCAAACACTACACAAGCTAAACCATGGTTAAGCAACAAGTTAGAAATTAACAATACTTGGCAAGAGCTGTCTCAAGCGGGAATTAAAACTGAAGCGAGCTTAACAAATAACCCCCCCGTTAAACTGCTTGAGCTGGAAGAAGCTGATGGCCACAGTTATTGGTTAGCCGAACATAACTTCTATGTGATAACTCGCTATAACCGCAGCCCGCTTTATGCCATGGCCGTGTATCAATTTAGTGAGCAACTACGAAAGGCCCAGACGCAAACCAATGCCAAATAAATTTAGACGCCTTATCACCGTTTACTTAAGCAGTGTTGCCTTAGCAGCACTACTTAGTGCTTGTAGCTCTTCACCAAGCGATCAGCGCTATGGGATGAGTAATGACAAGGCACCTGATTCAGCTCCAGAGCTAGATCATATTGAAAACCCCATCCCCCGTTTTGAACCCTACAGCCGCCAAGGCAATCGTGACTACACCGTGCAAGGAAAAAACTACCAAGTATGGCGTGATATAGAACAGCACGAAGTGGAAGGGGAAGCGTCCTGGTACGGCAAAAAGTTTCATGGTCACCTCACGTCCAACGGTGAGATTTACGACATGTATAGTATGTCGGCTGCCCACAAAAACTTGCCACTGCCTAGCTATGTAGAAGTTACCAACTTAAGCAATAACAAAACCGTTATTGTGCGAGTTAACGACCGAGGTCCTTTTCACCAAAAGCGCATCATCGATTTATCCTATGCTGCAGCTTACAAGCTCGATATGCTGAAATCTGGCACTGCCACAGTAAAAATTAAGCTGTTGCGTTTTGATAACGATAATACCGCCACAAAGCCTCAGCCGGGTGCTCAGCAATACTATGTTCAACTACTTGCCAGTAAAAATCAGCAAGTATTAGAGCAACACCAGCAACAGTTACAAGCTGAAGGCTTAAGCACTCAATTGGTTACCGAGAATGGCTGGCAGAAACTGCGATTAGGCCCCTATTACGATGTATTAAGCGCTGAAAAGTACTTAGCAAACATGCGTAATGGTCCCTATAAAGACGCTTATATCATTAATCTAAAAGCAAACTAGTGGATTTAGAGCAGGATACTAACAAACAGCCGAAAAGTTTTGTTATAGTGTTTGCCGTCCGAGTTTATTGACTAACAAGCCAAAGAGCCAACCATGATAAAAAATGTATTTCAGCGTGTTAGCTGCGCCTCTGCGCTTCTGATTACAAGTAGCATGAGCGTAGCTTATGCTGCTCCTCAAGTTATCCCTAATGCTCCTATTGTTGCAGCAAAGGCCTACTACTTAGTAGATTTTGATTCAGGCCGGGTGCTCGCTGCCGAAAATGAAGAAGACAGCCTAGCCCCTGCCAGCTTAACCAAAATCATGACCAGCTACATCATTGGTAAAGAAATCAAATCGGGCAAGCTTGACCCAAATGGCTTGGTAACCATTAGCGAAAAAGCTTGGTCTAAGAACTTCCCAGATTCTTCAAAAATGTTTATCGAAGTAGGCAAGCAAGTCAAAGTTGCTGACTTAAATCGCGGCATCATTATCCAATCAGGCAACGACGCCTGTGTAGCCATGGCAGAACATATTGCCGGCAGCGAAGACTCATTCACCAGCTTAATGAATTCTTGGGCTGGCCACTTAGGCATGGTAAATACTCACTTCGCTAACAGCCATGGTCTAGACAGCACCGAGCAATATACAACGGCTAAAGATATGGCAATTTTGGCTACAGCAATGATTCGCGATGTGCCAGACGAGTACGCCATTTACAAAGAGAAATCATTCACTTTTAACGGTATTACTCAGCACAACCGCAACACACTGTTATGGGATAAAAGCCTAAATGTAGATGGCATGAAAACTGGCCATACTAGCAAGGCCGGTTATAGCTTAGTTTCTTCTGCTACTAATCAGGACATGCGTCTTGTAGCAGTAGTTATGGGAACTAACTCTGCTAAAGCCCGTGCAGCCGAGAGTAAAAAGCTACTTAACTGGGGCTTTAGATTTTTCGAAACCGTTAAACCATATAAAGCTGGCGACAGCTTTGTAGAACAAACGGTATGGATGGCCGACCAAGACACGGTATCTTTAGGTGTTAACCAAGATATCGCCCTTACCCTACCACGCGGCCAAGCAAGCCAGCTTCAAGCAAGCTTTGAGCTAAAAGAAGAGCTAAAAGCACCATTAAGCCAAGGCCAAACCGTAGGCTCTGTTTACTTCCAAATTGGTGAAGAAGATGTCGCAGAGTACCCATTAGTTGTTCTGCAAGAAGTAGAACAAGGCGGGATCTTCAAACGTTTACTGGATTACATTAAGTTATTCTTTGCGTCTTTATTTAGTTAAGCAATAAGACCAATGCATAAACTCTAAGCCAATTGGCGGAAATTTTAGGCAAAGCTCACAAAAACGCGTTAGAATAACGCGTTTTTTATTTCTAGCTCGACCAAAAATCGCGGCTTAAATCAGTATTCTTAGGTCAGAAATGCAAACTAAATTTGATGAATATTTAGAGTTTCCATGTGATTTTACTTTTAAAATCATGGGCGTAAACAACAACACTTTAGAAGATGAAGTATTAAGTGTTATTCAAGGTTTAGCGCCGGGTGATTACAGCCCTAAAACGCGTCCAAGTAGTAAAGGCAATTACAAATCAATTACCTTGGTAGTTAAAGTTACCAGCAAACAACACATTGAGAGCCTTTACACCCAAATTGGTGCCATTGAAGACGTACGCCACGTACTATAATGCCTGAGCAAAACCGCTTAATCATTCGCCAACTAGGCCTTCAAGAGTATTCAAACATCTTGCAAGCTATGCGTGATTTTACCGATCAACGCAGCGCTGAGCAGGATGACGAATTGTGGCTGGTAGAGCACCAGCCAGTGTTTACTCAAGGTCAGGCGGGTAAAGCTGAACACCTGCTAGCCAGTAGCGACATCCCGGTGGTGCAAGCAGATAGAGGCGGCCAGGTCACTTACCATGGTCCTGGCCAACTAGTGGCTTACCCCTTGCTCAACCTGCGTCGCCGTAAACTTGGTGTACGCGACTTAGTCACCATTATCGAACAAAGTATCATCGAAACTCTTAGTCATTATAAGATTGAGGCCTTTGCCAAAAAAGACGCCCCCGGTGTGTATGTAGACCAAAGGAAAATAGCCTCTTTAGGTTTACGGATTCGTAAAGGCTGCTCTTTCCATGGTTTAGCATTAAACGTAGACATGGACCTAAGTCCGTTTTTGCAAATTAACCCCTGTGGTTATGTCGGTTTAGAAATGGCACAAATTAGCAACTATGTTGCTAACCCAAACATTAGTCAGGTTGCCGAATACCTTAGTAAGGTGTTGGTGAAGCAGCTGGCTTATAGCAGTACAGAACATCAACAAGGACTACCCACACTATGAGTGCAAAAAAAGTGCGTATGGAGCCCGGAGTAAAACTTCGCGATGCCGACAAAATGGCATTTATTCCAGTGAAGGTAATACCCTCGGAAAAGGAAACCATGTTACGTAAGCCCGATTGGATGCGTATTAAACTTCCTTCTGATAGCACTCGAATCAATGAAATTAAAAGTGCTATGCGCAAGCATAATTTGCACTCGGTATGTGAAGAAGCATCTTGCCCTAACTTGGCAGAGTGTTTTAACCACGGTACTGCTACCTTTATGATTATGGGTGACATTTGTACTCGTCGTTGCCCATTTTGCGATGTTGGCCACGGCAAACCCTTAGCACTAGATGCCGAAGAACCCGCCAAGTTAGCCGCCACCATTGCCGACATGAAGCTAAAATATGTGGTAATTACCTCGGTAGACCGCGACGACTTACGTGATGGCGGTGCCGCCCACTTTGCTGAGTGTGTAAGTGAGATTCGCCAACGCAGCCCACATATTCAAATAGAAACCTTGGTACCTGATTTTAAAGGCCGTATGGATCGTGCTTTAGAAATCTTAGACAAAAACCCACCAGATGTTTTTAACCATAACTTAGAAACAGCTCCAGGTTTATACAAGCAAGTTCGCCCAGGTTCAGATTACCAATGGTCATTAACGCTGCTAAAGCGTTTCAAAGAGCTACACCCCAATGTGCCTACCAAATCAGGCTTAATGATGGGGCTAGGCGAAACCAATGAAGAGATCCTGCAGGTTATGCGTGATTTACGCGAACACGGGGTAACCATGCTAACGCTTGGCCAATACTTGCAACCTAGCCGTCATCACCTACCGGTAGCGCGTTACGTACCGCCAGAAGAGTTTGATGAGCTAAAAGAAAAAGCAGAGGCCATGGGCTTTACTCACGCAGCTTGTGGGCCACTGGTTCGATCAAGCTACCACGCAGACTTACAAGCCAAAGGCGAAGAAGTGAAATAAACTATAAAAAAGAGAGCCTTAAGGCTCTCTTTTTAAATACTGATTCAACTAATTTGGCGAAGCCGTTAAACCACCACCACCCGGACCACCACCATTACCCGGTAAACTGGGTACAAATGCTGGCAAACCAGCGCTAACTAACAAATTAGCTGTAGTAATAGGCGTTCCAGCACTAATCGCTGCAAACAAATCGTTTGGAGACAGCGCTGGTGCTGCTGGTGCATCGGCCGCTGCGGCATAGGTACTAGAAAGCAACAAAGCTGCTGTCAAAGTCCGTTTTACATAAACCATAATTGGCCCCTTCTGTTACAACGTCGAACAAAATATAAACTACATACAAAAACAGCTATTAACAAGATCAATTAAATGAAAATTCAATGACCTTGTAAGCCGCTATAGTTTATTTAGCGAATAATGAACCGCGCATTCTTCTGCCCACAATGGCAAGTAAACCAAATAGCACTAAAGCATAACTTGCTGGTTCCGGAACTGAAAATTGCTTACCACCAATTACACTTCCTTCGACCGCAGCAAACACTGTCCAAGCGCCACTGTCTACTAGGCCGTTGTCAAACAAACTGCTATCACTCCATACAGCAAGAACATCAAAGCTAGGCTGCCAAGCTTCAATTTGATCCCAAGTGTAAGGGTTATAGTTTTGCCACACTAAATTAGCGCCATTAAACCAGTAAAACTCTAGATCTAATAGGCCATTTAAGTAGCCGCCTGTACCTTCATCGGTTGTTTCATCTAACATACCTAGATCAAGCATAAATGCCGCTCGAATATCAGTACTTGCGTCAAACACGCTTTGAGCAACAGGAATGTTAGGAAAAGCAGTTGGATCACTAAAAGGTGTTGGAAAATCACCTAAATAAGTTTCCACTCCCGGTGCTTGCGCTGGGTTGTCGCTAGTTAACATTACCGTTGCATTTGCCGACATAGCCATAAACAATGTCGTTAAGGTTAATAGTAGTGCTTTCATTGCTCAGATCCTTTGCTGTTATTAAAAGGTATTCCTTTATCGCACTAAATTCTTCGCAAGTACTAAGCCAAATCTATATAAAGACTTATAAAATAATTAAGACTATGTTTTATAAAGATTTTATTTTCAGTTCCTCAAAATAACAAAGTGACACAGATCACACAAAGTGTAAGCAATATCGACAAAACAAATCTTTATCAAAGCGCTTCAAGCCTAAGTTTATATGATGATTTGTGGCGGTAGCAGCTAGGCGAAGCGCTATATGTCTGTACATCAGCTATTTCTAAAAGTTCTGGTATTTGTCATTAAGCAAGTAAAAAACACCAGCATTTAAAATGATGAAATTTTTCTACAGAATATTACGTCGAAAATTTAACCAACCGCAAAATACCACTCAATAAATGATGTTTTTATGATATTTTTGTGAAAGCGCTATTCATCATAAATATGGTCATTACAGCGAGAGATTCTAGCCAAGGATTGAAGTGTAAAGAAATTCGACACCAAAAAACATCAGCAAAAACAACTGTAATTAGTACTCATCGGCATTTAAAGCAAACTACTTTAGTCAGAAAATAAAAGGAAATAGCTGAATAAATGTGGTCAAGGTACTCAAGTAGTACTGTTTATGGAGAAAATTAAAAGGCAGCCAAACAGGCTGCCTTATTGCTAAACAAGATAGGTTTTATCTCGTTTAATTACCAATTAAAGCTGGTATACCCGGCAGTTGTCCCACCATTGCCAATGAGCCTACACATATAACAAACGCTATACCTGGAATAAGGTACTTATCTTTAGCCGATAGTTCTTTAGCACGCTCGTGATCGCCAATCAAACCCATGTTATCGAGCAACATGGTAGTAGCCCAACCAAATACCGGATTAACAAAGGCACAGGCAAAAATACAAATACCAGCACTTAAAGAATCTTTGTGCTTGTGAATCATTTGCATGCCAGCTTCAAGCAAAGGTAAGAACACCCCTACAATTAAAGCAACACGCAGCACTGGCTCCCACATGGCTAAGTCCATTGGATAGCCAAGTACCGATGCCAATACACATAAGATACCGGTTAGCAAAGCGCCACCCGGAATTGGCCGCTTAGCAATTGCAGCAGGGATCATGTAAGTTCCCCACGATGAGGCCAAGTTACCGCCACCAAGTAATGCACCAACACCTTGACGCACAGATGCACCCACCATAGTGTCATCCACATCCATTAACACGCCTTTGGCTTCTTTAGGGTAGTTAAGTTCTTGGAATACACGGTGCCCTAAATAATCTGGAGACCACATAGCTACCGCAAGCAATGCAAAAGGAATAACCGCAATGAAGTGCTGAAGATTCGGCCAACCTAATTGCCAACCAGTATCTTCACCCCACCAATAAAACGGACTGAAATGTGGTAAACCAGGTGCGGTGGTAAAGGCAAAATCTGCTCCACATACATAGGCAACAATGCCGGCTAAGGCTGAACAAAGCGGAATAGCTAACCAACGTTTACCTACTTTTGCTAAATAGGCATACACTAAAACAGTAACACCAATCACCGCAAACGATATGTAACCTTGGTCACCAGCAGATGCCCAGGCTTCTGTTTTGTTAATTTGGCCAATTAAACCCACAGCCCCCAGGTAAATCAGCAAGCCCCCTCTTACCCCTACCCCGGTTAGCGTCATTAACTTTGAGCCCCCCTTGGTATAAGCTAAAATCAAACCAAATACACACACCATTAAACCCAGCGCGAGCGGGTGTCCTCCTGCAGCAGCAATCAAGGGAATTAGAGGGATCATTGGCCCATGAGTACCGGCCAAGTTAGCATTAGGGTTTAAAATAGCAGAGAACAAAATCACAAATAACGCGCCTGCAATAAGCAGCTCGTAACGTACGTTTTCGGCAACAAACTCTGGCGATAAACCAAATTGCGCGGCAAACGCGGCAACCATTGCGGTTACCATTACAACTTTACCAATGGTGGCGGCTAGCGCTGGTACCCAATCTTCAATTTCAATGCTGTAATCTCGAAGTGGTAAATGGATCCCCCAACGACGAAAACTCATAATTTTGAGATCGTGGTTCAAAAACTCTTCACGGTTGTCGAATTCCTGCGCTTTTCGGCGCATATCTCTATAGAATGTCTTGTTCTTACTAGACATGTTTTTACTTCCTATGTAATTGCGGGGGCCATTGCGCATTAACTTCCATTTATGCTCTGTATGTTAACCTTCGGCTAACACGAGACGACATCCCAGACGCTACAGAACACCTAGTAAGCAGGTGCCTAAAAGCTGGGAGCTAAAGCCACATATTTTCCCGCAGGCTGAAAAAAGGGTACCATAGGCACCCTTAGTAACTGGTACTGGAAAATTTGTCTTAGTATAAGACAATAAAGTTTGATGACTTTTTGATTTAGATTACTATTCATGCAAGTTAACTGCTTTTTATTTTACCCTTTCATCGATATGCTAATTATCTACTAATTGTTATGCTGAACTTAGTTCAAGCAACTGATTACGATGAAAATTTCCGAGCACGCGCAGCGCACAGAACAGCTATTTGGCATTCGAGCAGAAGACATCCATAAATGGATTGACGGCTTTTTCGACCACGACGGATTTGATCACTACCTACGAGAAGGCAAGCTAGACCAATACGACCCTTACGACCATCGCCGGTTTAGACACTGCAAAGAAGCACTTCAAGAAGCCTATCAAGAGTTCGATGGTAAATACTCTCGCCAACAAATTAAGAACGTTGTCGAAACCCATATTAAAGATGATTACGACGGCTACCTGCCTTCTCGTGCTGATTTTGAAAATGGTACTTTTACCGCCAAATATCATGATGCCACCCACAATGAAGAACTCAATGCGGTATTAGATGCCAAAGAGCTGGCGGAATATTTTGATGGCCTGCGTGATAACAACGCTAATCAGCAAGGTTTTATAGGCAGCTTTGCTTTTCGCATTGTACTGCCCACTATTTTGGCCATTATATTATTTGTAAGCGCGGTTGCTTTAGTGATTATCCCACTGGTAGAAGACTCGATGATGGGTCAAAAACAGCAAATGATAAAAGAGCTCACTTCCTCGGCCATTAGCATAGTCGACAGTTACGTAGCGCGAGAACAAAGCGGAGAACTAAGCCTAAGCCAAGCACAGGCGAAAGCGGCCAATGAGCTAAAAGCAATGCGCTATGGTGATGAAAACAAAGATTACTTCTTCATCACCGACATGCATCCACGAATGATCATGCACCCCTACCGTAAAGACTTAAAAGGCCAAGATCTCACTCATTACTCAGACAATGAAAACAAAAGTGGCAAACACATTTTTGTTGAGTTCACCAAGCTGGTTAAAGCCAACCATGAAGGCTATTTAGAATACCTCTGGCAATGGAAGGATGATGCCAACAAAACAGCGCCCAAACTTAGCTACGTGCAAGCAGTGGAAGAGTGGCAATGGATAGTGGGAACCGGTGTCTATTTTGACGATGTGCAAAAAGAAATCGATAAACTAGAACAAACGCTGTTTACCACCTTTTTCATCATTACCCTTGGGCTTAGCGCCATAATGAGCTATATCATTGGTCAAAGCCGAACCATCGAGAACCGGAAAAAGCGCGCCGAAGTCGCCCTGCACGAGGCTAAAGATCGTTACCGCGCCTTGGTTGAATCATCCAACGAAGGTTACATTCTAGAAGCCAACGGCGATATTCTTTACTCAAACAACCGACTACATCGCATGCTGGGTTACAGCGACTCCGAGCTTCAAAGCGCTAATATTTGGCAGCAGCTATTTCCCGCCAACGCCAAAAACACCCCTTTATTGCAGCATTTAGATGGGCTATTCAAACACAGCGCCGAGCCTGCGGAGTTTGAAGCTTGCTTAAGCACCAAAAGCGGCAAACAACTAGATATAATTGTTAGCTCGTCAAAGATATTCTTTTCTGAAAAGCATGGTCATGTGATTTCATTCCGCCCAATAACCCGAAAGATTTATGGCGGCGCCTATGGCCTGGTAAAGCAAGTCAGCGATTACCAAGTGCTAAACAGTCGCGTGGTCGAAGATATTGCGCTTAGCGATAGCCAAGGTGGCGTGGTAGAAACACTTAACCAACTGCCAGATTTAATACGCGAAATGATTGATGCAGGCTCTCGCCCTGATAATCTTCGCCGCGCCATTGGTAGTGCCTACGATGCGGCCATTTGCCGATTTATAGAGCTAAGCATTCAAGAACTAGGAAAGCCGCCAGTCCCCTTTTCCTTTATTTCCTTTGGCAGCAATGCTCGTCACGATATGACGCTGTTCTCTGACCAAGACAATGCCATTGTATTTGAGACGCCCAAAGATCCGAGCAAACTTAAACAAACCAGACGCTACTTTTTACATCTGGCCGAGCGGGTTTGTGGCCTACTCAATCAAGCAGGTTACCCCTATTGCGATGGTTTGATTATGGCCACCAACCACCAATGGTGCCTAAGCCTAGATGAGTGGACTGCCAACTTTAGTGCTTGGATTAATCACGCCAAGCCTGATTCGATATTAGAGCTAAATGTATTTTTTGATATACGCGCGACTTATGGAAAAAAACAGCTGGTCGATAGTATCCAACAGCATATTCAAACAACGGTGCAAAACCAGCCGCAGTTTCTAGCCACCTACGCCAAAAACTGCCTGTCTTACAAAGTGCCGCTCACTAGCTTTAAACAAATCAAAACCGAGAATATCGACGGCGTAGAGTCAGTTAATCTAAAAGCCTGTTTACGCCCAATGGAAATTTTTTGCCGAATTTACGCACTTAAGCACGATATTCGCGAAGCGAACACCATGACAAGACTTAAGCAGCTAGCCGCCAAACAAGAAATCGACGCCATGAGCTTTCGCGAAATGGTCTACATTTTCGACCATATTTGGCAGCTGCGCTTTATGAACCAAATCGTGGAATACACAGATTTGCGTAAAGTAAATGATGTGCTGGCCTTAGCAGATTTAACCGAGCTAGAGCAACAAAATCTGCGCAACGTATTGAAAAGAATTAGTTTATTTCACGACAAAATTAACCATGATTTCCTCAATGCTAAATCTAGCTAAAAGGAAATCTATAAATGAACAATAATTCCCCTCCGGTAATTATTAAATTTACACAGCTGCTTTTACCATATTTGTTTGCCTTGGCCAGACTATGCCGATGCAACGCAAACTATCCAGATTTCACAGTCTTTTGCGGAAAATCACAGTATAAGCCCCCAGCCCTTTGCACTAGCCTGAATACATCGTTTGGCTTAGCACCTATTTAAAAGCCCTATGAACAGTGATTACAATTAGAACAAAGGTAACAAAGCATATTATGACTATGAATACTTTTACCCCCCACCGTCATACTTTAATGAAAACGGTGAAAACCTTGGCGTTTTGCGCCTTGCCTTTAGCTTTGGCCTCTTGCGCGGCTCCCGTTGAGCAATCTTCTGCTCCAGCAACGAAGCAAAGCAACACTAGCACCAGCAACATTAGTGCTCCTGGGGCTTTTTATACTGGTGAATACCGCAATGCCTTTGTTGAACTAGGTATCGCTTCACCAGAGCAAGTGAATAAAAAAGTACAAGATACTTACCAGCAGCTGTTTTACTCTGATTCTCGCAGTGAAAGCGGCAAAGCGGTGTTTTTCCCGGTTGGTGACGACATGGGCTTCATTAAAGATATTGGTAGCAACGATATTCGCTCGGAAGGTATGTCTTACGGCATGATGATCGCCGTGCAAATGGACGACCAAGAGATGTTCAATAAGCTTTGGAAGTTCTCTAAAACTTACATGCAACACCATGAAGGTTGGTACAAAGATTACTTTGCTTGGCATTTAAGACCAGAAGCACCGTTTGCCAAAATGGATAACAACCCTGCACCAGACGGCGAGCTTTACTTTGCTATGGCCTTATTCTTTGCAGAGAACCGCTGGGGTGCCGGCGAAGGTATTTTCCAATATAGCGATGAAGCTAACGTAATTCTGCAAGCCATGGTTAATAAAGAAGAGACTGACTCGCAGGTTCCTATGTTTAACCGCGATGAAAAACAAATCCTATTTGTTACCGAGAAAAGCTTAGGTTTATACACCGATCCGTCTTACCACGTGGCTGCTTTTTATGAGCTACTGGGCCGTTGGGCAGATGAAGACCAACAACTATGGCTTGATGCTGCACAAGTAAGTCGCGATTACTTGTATAACGCAGCCCACCCAGAAACAGGCTTGTACTCTGAATACGCAGCTTTTGATGGTACTCCACAAAAAACCTCGTTTAACGATATTAGCCATAAATCTGGTTACGATGCGTTCCGCGTAATTGGTAACATTGCCATGGACTACCATTGGTTTAACGATGACCCTCGCCAAACCGAGTTAGCTGACCGTTTAATTTCGTTCTATGCTGATGAATTTAAACGCAAAGGCCAAAACTTTGCGGTACATGAAATGGGCGGAAAGGTTGCATCTGAATGGGGCAGCTCTGGCCAAAACGCAATGAACGGCACTGCTGCTTTAATTACCGATAGCCAAGAGGCCAAAGAGTTCACCGAACGTTTGTGGAAACAAGCTACGCCAACCGGTAAGTGGCGTTACTACGACGGTTTATTGCACATGTTTGCAGTACTGCAAATGTCGGGTGAATATAAGATTTACGGCCCAACAGACGCAAATCAGTAATCAACTACCTTAAAAAACCAAAGAGAGCCTAGGCTCTCTTTTTTAATGTTTAAGTTTTAGTTGGCGTAACTTGCGATACAAGGTATTGCGGCTAATGCCTAGCAGTTTGGCACTTTTCGTCACGTTACCTTGGCAATGCTGATAAACCTGCGCGATGTTTTGCTCAATGGTTTGCTGCAGCTCTGCTTGTTCACAGTTTTGCTCTAGCGGGCTAGTTAAGGCCAGTTGCTGTTGCAACGAATCGGGTAAATCAGCACTGCGTAGCAAGGCTTGCTGCTCGGTCATTAAACAAGCCACTTGCATAAAATTATCTAGCTCACGCAAATTACCCGGCCAAGTATACGCCAACATTTTACTAAACAAGCGCTGCTCTATATCTTGTTTATGCTCGCAATAACGTTGGTGAAGCTTATTAATGAGCAAACCAATGTCGCTGCGCTCCCGCAGGGCTGGCAGGCTTATCTGCAAACCTTTTAAGCGATAATAAAGATCTTCTCTAAACAAGCCTTCACTCACCCTTTGCTGCAAATTAACATGCGTTGCTGCAACCACTTGAATGTCTACCTTATAGGCCTGATTGCCACCCACTGGCACCACTTCTCGCTCTTGCAGTACCCGTAATAAACGCGCTTGGGCAGCCAAAGGCATTTCACCAATTTCATCTAAAAACAAAAATCCACCATCAGCTTGACGAATTTTCCCCACAAAACCCTTGGGGTTGGCTCCAGTAAATGCGCCAGCTTGATAACCAAACAGCTCAGCTTCCACCAGCTCATTTGGCAAGGCTGCGCAATTTACGGCTTGTAAGGCCTTGCTAGCTCGTTGGCTTTGTTGATGCAGCTGTTTTACAAAACGCTCTTTACCTACACCAGTTTCACCTAAAATGAGCAGCGGAATTGATTTACTCACCACCTTGCAAGCTTGCCACCAAGCGGAATTAACCCGAGGGTCGCGAGACTCACTCTTACTAGAAATGCCTTTACTAACGATTGACCTAGTTTTTAAAGCCTTAGTTTGCAGATGAAGGTTTGCCTTATCTGCCAAGTGAGCTTGCTGCCAATCCTCACCAAAGTGACTGGCCAAGGCTTCGCCTACATGTAACTTATCCACCAACTGACGTGCCATTGGGTTTAAGCCTAATACCTTGCCTTCGCTATCGGCCACCACAATGCCTTGCCACCCAGAGTTGAGCAAATGCGGTTGCGCGGCAAGATCAACCCGATAATGGCTCTCGGGCAACTGGCATAACAAGGCTGTTTCAACTTGCTGGGCCAGGCTAGCAGCAAGCAACATGGTTTGCTGAGTATGCCGTTGTTGCTCACTGGTGATGTCTAATATGGCTAGCATTTCGCCCTTCGGACTAAAGATTGGGCAAGCGCTGCAACTCATAAAGCGATGCTGTTGAATAAAGTGCTGCTCGCCAATTACCGATACAGCTTGCCCAGTGGCAATAGCGGTACCAATCGCATTGGTGCCTTTATATCGCTCTAACCAATTCACCCCAGTCTCTAGCGCAATAGTTGCCAACTTATCGTTGTAGCGTTTCACTCCCCAATGGTGAATAAGGTAACCGTCTACATCCGACAAAATGAGCCTGCTCGAACTATGTGCCATTACTTGCTCAAACAAAGGATAGGCGTAGCGCTCCACCAATGAAATCAACGCTTGTTGTCGATGATGGCGCTCTGCCAACTCGGTTTTAGCCAAGCGTAAAACCTGAGGAGCAACTTGCTCTTGCAGGCCGGCGTCTTGGCTGCGCAACCAAGATGCATTAATAGAGCTAGGAAGTTGTAGCTTGTTGGTCATTGCAGTGTTCCATAGTGAGACAATGTAACTGTGCCAAAAAGTAACAGTGTGACAAGCCCATTAAGCCGGCTAGATTTCGCTACTCACACTGTGCAAAATTGTTTGTGTGAATAATCATAGTTTTACATTTTGTTAACAACAAGTTTCTACGCAATGGCTTAGCACTTGCTATGTAAAGCGCAGGCGTGTCACGAAACGCGCTCACAAGAAACATATTGATAACAAAACAAAAAGGAATTGACTATGGTTTACGCACAGCCAGGTACCGAAGGTTCGTTAATCACTTTTAAAGAGCAATACAACAACTTTATTGGCGGCGAATGGGTAGCGCCAGTAAACGGCCAGTACTTTGATAACCCTTCTCCGGTTAATGGTAAGGTTTATTGCCAAGTGGCTCGCTCAGACGCTGACGATATCGGTCTTGCTTTAGATGCCGCCCATGCAGCCAAAGAAAGCTGGGGAAGCACTTCAGTTACCGAACGCTCAAATATGTTGTTGCGCATTGCCGATAGAATTGAACAGAACCTTGAGTATTTGGCCGTGGCCGAAGCTTGGGAAAATGGCAAAGCGATCCGCGAAACGCTCAATGCCGATCTGCCTCTTGTGGTTGATCACTTCCGCTACTTTGCTGGCTGTATTCGAGCTCAAGAAGGCGGTGCAGCCGACTTAGATGCCAGCACTGTAAGTTATCACTTCCCCGAGCCACTAGGCGTTGTGGGTCAAATTATCCCTTGGAATTTCCCAATGCTAATGGCGGCCTGGAAACTCGGCCCAGCCTTAGCAGCAGGTAATTGTGTGGTGCTTAAACCCGCCGAACAAACTCCTGCTTCCATTATGGTATTAATGGAGTTAATCGAAGACCTTATTCCAAAAGGCGTGGTGAATATAGTAAACGGATTTGGTGAAGAGGCTGGCCAAGCCTTAGCCATTAGCCCTCGCATTGCCAAACTAGCGTTTACTGGGTCTACCGAAATTGGCCAACACATTCTTAAATGCGCGGCAGATTCACTGATTCCTTCCACCGTAGAGCTAGGCGGTAAATCGCCCAATGTGATATTTGCCGATGTCATAGACCACGAAGATGAGTATTTGGATAAAGTGATTGAAGGCCTACTTCTAGCCTTTTTCAACCAAGGCGAGGTATGTACTTGCCCTTCACGCGCACTAATTCAGGAATCTATTTACGATAAGTTTATGCAACGGGTATTAGAGCGAGTAAAAACCATTAAGCAAGGTGATCCCTTAGATGTTAACACCCAAGTTGGCGCTCAGGTTTCTAAAGGGCAGCTAGATAGAATTATGAGTTATTTAGAGATCGGCAAAAACGAAGGTGCCGAGGTATTAACTGGCGGTGTCACCGCTGTGTTACCGGGTGAGCACAATAACGGCTATTACGTTAGCCCAACGATCTTAAAAGGCACTAATGACATGCGAGTATTTCAGGAAGAAATATTCGGCCCGGTCATCTCTGTTACCACCTTTAAAGATGAAGCAGAAGCACTGGCCATTGCTAACGATAGCGAATATGGCCTAGGCGCAGGCGTATGGACTCGCGACATGAACTTAGCGCAGCGTATGGGGCGTAAAATTGAAGCAGGTCGAGTATGGATAAACTGCTACCATGCCTACCCTGCCCATGCAGCGTTTGGCGGCTACAAACGCTCGGGTATTGGCAGAGAAACGCACCAAGTGGCAATTTCTCATTATCAAAATACCAAAAACCTACTAGTGAGTTACGATGTTAACCCTCTGGGTTTCTTTTAAATTTTAACTGAAAAAATAATAAGAGAGCCTAGGCTCTCTTATTGATTAATGCTCAAATCTTTTAGGCTAGTACCAAGTCGAAAAGATTAACATTTAGTAACTATTAGCTAGATGATAAACCCTTAAGTTGCGAGCCATGAGCTCAAACTCATCACCAATATAGTCAAGGCTTATTGGCTGTTGTGGCAGTAAAGTAAAACTTGAATCAGAGAAACGGCCATTCGCGTCGCTCTCTAGATGCACAAACAAAGCAGGTTTGTCGGTACTTAGAGTAATACTTCGATTTACTTCATCAGCTTGTACACTCACCTTTGCGTTAGCAATTGGCAGGCTTTTGTAGGTACCTCCCACCCAAGTATTTTGCAGCTCTTCACCATTAGAGCGCCATTTAACAATGAAAAAACCTTGAGTGCGCAGTTGGTTCAGCTCTGTTAGGGGGGTGGACCAAACCACCTCGTTTCCATCAGCGGCTATAGTAAACTCCAGCTCTTTACTAAACTCTCTCTCCCCTTGCCAAGTGACAAATTGTAAGTCACAACGTAAAGTGTTTGAAGCTGCACTATCGTTGATAAGGCGTAACTCTAAGGCTTCATCTGTTTCTAAAAAGCTTAAGTATTGCGGAGCAAAAAAACGCTTGGCGTGATAGTGCAACTGCTTCCAGCGGCCGCTATATTCGATGCTCGACCACGAGCTAACCGGCCAATTATCATTAAGCTGCCAATACAGCATGCCTCTGCATTGGGGGCTATTGGCTCGCCAATAATCACAGGCCGTTTTTATCGCCAAGGCTTGTTGCACTTGGCTCAAATAAAGCATTTGTTCAAAGTTTGCCGGAAAGCGGAACATCCGCGTAAACATCTCGGTAATAATGCTATTACCACTAGGGTTCTTTTGATGAGCCTCAAAAGTGGGTGAGCAAATATTCCAGTCATCTTTGGGCACAAAACTTTTCACCTCGGCCAATGAAGGCCAAGATTGATAGCCAAACTCAGAGCAAAAACGAGGCTTAATTTGTTGGTAAGCAGAGAAAGATTTACCCGAATGCCAAACATCCCAGAAGTGCATATCGCCTTTACTGTCGTCATGCCACGCATCACCATAATCTAATGCGCCATTACAGGGCGAACTAGGCCAAAATACCCGGCTAGCATCATGCTGTTCTACCGTCTGTTGAATAGCGCGATTAAGCCTGTCGTAATTCACCACATAGCGCTCTCGATTAGCTTTGGATTCTGGATACCAATTAATTGCGCCAATCACTTCGTTGTCGCCACACCACAGCACAATGCAGCTATGGTCGCGTAAACGTTGAATTTGGTCGCTTAACTCTTGCTGCACATTGGCCACAAAGTCATCGGTAGATGGATACAATGAGCAAGCAAACATCATGTCTTGCCACACCATTAAGCCTAACTCATCACACAGTTGATAAAACTCATCTGCCTCGTATTGGCCGCCGCCCCAAACCCGCAACATGTTCATGTTGGCGGTTTTAGCATCAGTTAATCGCTGGCGATAACGCTCTGTTGTTTGCCTCGATGGCATCGCATCAAGCGGGATCCAGTTAGCGCCTTTGGCGGTAACGGGGCAATCGTTAATCACAAAGGTCATCGCAGAACCATGGCTATCGGCTCGCGTATCTAGCTCTAGTTTTCGTAAGCCTATCTTTTTCTCAATAAGCTGCTCAGCCAACTTAACTTGCAGCAAATATAAAGGCTGCTCACCATAACCTGCTGGCCACCATAGCTGTGGCTCCGCAATGTGGAATCGCGCCTCAGTAATGGATGATTCAGTTGAGGGCTGGATTTGCAAGGCATGCTCTGCAAATTGAATATCAATTGGTGAGCGGCAAGATGAGTCATGACTAACCTTAACCAACACATCCACACTGTTGTCATGCCACTGCTGCTCAACTTGCACAGCTAACAATCGAGCTTGGTTGGTGAACTTAATTTCTACCGGATCGTAGATACCATTCACCATCAAACAAATTCCCCAATCCCAGCCAGCGTGACACTGCGACTTGCGTAAACTATTCATATAAGGAATTTGGTTGTTGCCCATGGAAGAAGGGACGGCAAAGGGTAAAGTACTAGCTCGTTGCTTTGCGGCTAAATCAGAACGGGAAAACCGTACTTGCAGCTGATTACTGCCAGCCTTTAAATAAGGCTTAATATTAAAAGACCACAAACGAAACATATTGTCGCATTGCGCAACTAAATGCTGGTTAATATAGATATCGGCAACGGTATCTACACGCCCTAAATGTAAATCGATAAAGTCGCTGTCGAGCTGCGAAGCGCTTAACTCAAAGCGAGTAGATAGCGTCCAATTAGCCTCACCCACCCACTGAACATCTGCTTCATTACAGGCTTGATAAGGATCGGGGATTAACCCCGCCTCAAGCAAAGCTGAATGGTTATCACCGGGAATCTGGCAAGCTACTTTAATCTCTGGATATTCTGGAGAACTTAACAGCCAAGCTTGATTTAGGAATATCTGCATCATTTAAGCACTCGCTAAGCATTACAACATAGGATTTATAAGCAGCCTACGTAGTGCAGATAACAGGAACAAGAGATAGAGAAATGCTTTGTGGAAGGTATCAAAAATTACCGGTGTTGGCTGATAGAGTTTCAAGAGAGTTGTCATAGAGTTATAGCGTTTTTATAACTTTTTGCTTATAACTTCACCCACAAAACACTGCGCTTATACTCCTGCAAATGGCAGTTACGGTTTTCCACAGACGCCAGCACACCTCCATAATGACATTTTTGTTACTTTTAGAGCTAGATGGCTGATGTAGCTTAGGAAAGGTGGTAATCTGACCTTTATCAAATGAGTGCAAGTAGGAAAATTGCCTTGTTTAAACAAGGCAATTTTCCTCTTAATAAGCGGTTAGTTGTTTATGAGAATTCTAGTTTTGGTGCTTACTTTCTTTTTTATCACTGGCTGTGAAAATAGTTTATGTGGCATCGAAGAAGTCGAAAGGGTTAGCAATCAAGCAGGCAAAGTTGACTTCGTATCTATTCATAAAAATTGTGGTGCAACTGCCAGTACAGCCACTCAAGTATTTATCGTTGCAAAAGGTAAAAGTATAAAAGATCAGGAACCATTATTTATTGCTGAAAAGTTAAATATTTCAAAGTGGAATGGGATTCGCCTCAAAGCTTAAAAATTAGTTTTAAAGAAGCACGTATATTTCAATTTTCAAATTTTTGGCAGTCTAAAGATGTGGACAACTTTAATTATTTAATCAAAATTAGTTTGCTAGAAAACATCTAATCGGATAGTCGGAGGTATCTAGCCTCCAGCCCCACAACACCCTGCATGCGGCTCCGCTAAGGGCGTGTCACGTAAAATGGTGAAGCTTTATCCTCAATCTCGAAGCGCAAATAAGCCCTGATGTTTTAGATAAGTATTTGATAATGCCTGCTAGATCCCCGGTGTTTTCGAGCTTATCCATGGCCTTTGCTGGTTATGCCACAGGCTACTGCGGCTTGAATATGCACACCTCTACGCATCAGGTTTCTTACTTTGGTTCTCTGTTTGTATCCATGCTGGACTGACGCAGGTAGCTTAAGTCGGAAAATAACTATTAGCCATCACTTCGTGATTATAGCCTCGCGTTAGCTGTCGAGATGCTTGTGAAACTTAAAGTGATAGAATAGTATCACTTTAGTATTCTTTGGAGCGACAACATGAAAGTTGAATTAGTGACATCACTTAAGCGTCAAGCTACGAAGATCCTTGCTGATCTACATAACAGCAAAGAGCCTGTATTAATCACAGAACACGGCAAGCCTTCGGCGTACTTAGTTGATGTTGAAGACTATGAATTTATGCAAAAGCGTTTAGCTATCCTTGAGGGTATTGCTAGAGGTGAGCGTGCTATTACCGATGGAAAAGTTACATCACACTCTGACGCGAAGAAAAAGATGTCTAAATGGCTGAAGTAATTTGGACTGATCCAGCATTATCAGATTTAAATGATATCGCTGAGTATATTGCACTAGAAAATATTGTTGCTGCGAAGCTCTTGGTTCAATCTGTTTTCGAGAAAGTTGAAAGGCTAGAGTTGTTCCCTGAGTCTGGTCGCATCCCTCCTGAGCTAGAGCATCTGAGCTATCGTGAAGTTATGGCTAGTCCATGCCGGATTTTTTATAAGTTAGAACTTGATAAAGCCTATGTCTTGTATGTCATGCGAGAAGAACGAGACTTACGTAAGTTCTTATTAAGTAAGCACCAAGTAAAAGTGAGCCGCTAACAAAGTGACTCAAAAGGAAGCAAAACGCTGGAATTTGATTTCACTCTTCTAGAGCTAACCTAAGCTAAAGAGCCTTAAGATAAGAGCTAACCTACAAGCTCGCCGCCAACTTCTTGGGCGTATCAAACAAACTTAAATAGGCGCTCTGCTCACTCCAATTGTGCCAATCTAAATCCGCCTCAATCACCGCTAGGCTTGCGGTAGGGAACTTAATTAAGTCTTCACCGGTTAAGTAGTTAACGAGGTCTTCAAAGGCTGGGTTATGCCCTACTAGCGCAATTTTGTTTGTTTGCTTGGGCAAGCTTTGTATATGTACCAGCAAATCTGCCCAGCGAAATGTATATAGGCTATTTTCACAACAAGTTTGAAGGTCAACTTCTACTTCTCTGCCTTTTAGGTAATGGCTGCGCTGTGCTAACCAATATTCGCAGGTTTGTTGGGCTCGCAGTGCTGGTGAGCAATGTACTAATTCAAGCTGAGAAAACTGGCTAGCGTAGTGGTTTGCCATAAGCTGTGCAGCTTTGTGGCCGCGCTCTGCTAAGGGGCGTTGTTTATCACTTAAGCTTGGGTCGTCCCAACTGGATTTAGCATGGCGAATTAACCAAAGTTGGCGAGACATACGCATACTCCTGCATTCCAAAAACAAAAAAGCCTGCAAAGCAGGCTTTTAGCATAAGTGAATTAAAACTTAAGGGCGAGCTAACATGTCACCAATACCTATCCACTTGTAAGAGGTTAACTCTTCTAAACCCATTGGGCCGCGAGCATGCAGCTTTTGGGTAGATACTGCTACTTCGGCACCTAAACCAAATTGCGCACCATCGGTGAAACGGGTTGAAGCATTAACGTAAACAGCGGCAGAGCCAGCAGCATTCACAAAACGCTCTACAGCATTTAAGTTATTCGACAAAATTGCGTCAGAATGGCTCGCGTTGTGCGTACGCATGTGAGCAATGGCTTCTTCTACATCGGCAACCACTTTTACACCCAAAGTGTAGCTTAGCCATTCTGTATCAAAATCACCTTCGCCTGCAGCTTGTAAGTCTTGCGCATTTGCCAAGCCAGCCATGGCGTTTTCGGTAGCTACTAACTTAACCGAGGCTTTGTTCATGCGTTCCGCTAGCATTGGCAGTAACTCGGCTGCTACGTTTTGGTCAACTAACAGGCTGTCTAAGGCATTACATGCCGATGGACGCTGCACTTTAGAGTTTTCAATAACATCTAGTGCTGCTGCTAAGTCTACCGAGTTATCAACGTAAATATGGCTAATACCAAAGCCGCCAATAATTACCGGAATGGTGCTGTTTTCCTGACACATCTTGTGTAGCCCAGCACCACCACGAGGAATAATCATATCTACGTATTCGTCTAAACGAAGCAGCTCTGCCACCAGTTCACGATCAGGCTTTTCGATGTATTGAACCGCAGCTGCTGGCAATCCACTTTGCTCTAAAGCAGATTGAATAACAGCAACTAAGGCCATGTTTGAGTGGAAGGTCTCTTTACCGCCACGCAAAATGCTGGCATTGCCAGTTTTTAAACATAGCGCTGCGATATCAATAGTTACGTTAGGGCGGGCTTCATAAATAACCCCTACTACGCCAAGCGGCACACGGCGGCGTGATAAGCGCAGGCCATTTTCTAATACGCGGCAATCCATTTCGCTACCAATAGGATCGTTAAGCGAAATAACGTTGCGAACATCGCTAGCAATACCTGCTAGTCGCTCACTGTTTAGCATTAAGCGATCGAGTAAAGCTTCAGATAAACCCGATTGGCGAGCTGCATCTAAATCAATTTTGTTAGCCGCTAAAATGCTTTCTTGCTGAGCTTCAAGCTGATCAGCAATTGCCGCCAAGGCTGCGTTTTTTTGGCTAGTACTTAAGGTGGCCAAATCAAAGCTGGCTTGTTTAGCCTTTTGACCAAGTGTTTGTAAGCTCATCTAACAATTCCTATTTTAAAACTAAATCGTCACGGTGCACCGCAACTGATCCGTAGCCATAACCCAGAGTCTTATCAATTTGCTCTGAATGTAGCCCTTTAATTAAATTCATATCTTTAGCCGGATAGCGGCAAATGCCACGGGCAATTTCAACACCTTGCGGATTTACAATGCGTACCACATCGCCGCGGTTAAACTCGCCGTTAATCGCGGTAATCCCTTTGGGCAGCAAACTAGAACCACGCTCTACTACTGCTTTACATGCGCCATCATCCAATACTAACTCGCCATGTGGAGGAGGCCCAGCCAAAATCCATTGTTTGCGATTTTCCAGTGGGCTATTGGTTGGCGGGAAACGAGTGCCAACACTTTTTCCTTCACTTAAGCGGGTAATTACGTTCTCACTGTGGCCTGCGGCTATCACCACTTCAATGCCTGCTCTGCCGGCTATTTCGGCGGCTTGCAGTTTAGTTGCCATGCCACCAGTACCCAAACCGCTTACGCTATCGCCAGCTAAAGAGCGAATAGAGGCATCAATTTCTGCCACTTCTTCAATGAGTTTTGCATCCGGGTTATTACGCGGGTCGGCAGTAAATAGACCAGGTTGGTCGGTTAGTAATAACAATTTATCTGCTTCGCCTAAAATAGCCGCTAACGCCGACAAGTTATCGTTATCACCCACTTTAATTTCTGCAGTGGCTACTGCGTCATTTTCGTTGATGATCGGTACAATGCCATGATTGAGTAGCGCTTTAAGCATGTCTTTAGCGTTAAGAAAACGCTCACGGTCTTCTAGGTCTGCGCGGGTTAACAGCATTTGGCCTACGTGAATATCGTAGATGCTAAACAGGCTTTCCCATACTTGAATGAGTCGACTTTGCCCCACTGCGGCAAGCATTTGCTTGTTGGCAATGGTGGGCGCGATATTGCCATGGGTTAGCGATAAGTGTTCGCGACCGGCGGCAATGGCTCCAGAAGTAACCACAATAAGTTGATGACCCGCCTTTCGCAGCAGCGCGCATTGGCGTACCAGCTCTATCATGTGGGCGCGGTCAAGTTTAGACGTGCCGCTGGTTAACACACTGGTGCCTAACTTAACGACGATGGTTTGCTTCGACATGCTATTTTACTATTCCAACTCGGCTAAAATGCAAAGCGAGTATTCTACCTGATATTAAACCGACGCACAGAGCCTGTGCGCCATTTTTTTGCGGAACTCTTCGGCTTACGCTGCCGGGAGAGCTAAATTGGGGGACAAAGAGGGGGCAGCGCTTAGGTCTAACTCCAACTTTTGCAGTGTATCCAACAACTTTTGATAAAAGATGTCGAGTGATTGCTGCACTTCTTTTTGATGTTTAGACGGAATAGTACCTTCTTGCCATTCGCCTTGCTTGTCGTATAAACCAAACCAGTAGTGATATTCAAAACTGTCTTCGTTTACCCGTAATTCAAACCACCAGCCATAAAACTCGCGTTCATCAGCTGCAGGTTTAGAGCTTACACAAGAGGCAAGGCAATCAAAAAAGTACATTTCTTTGCTGCTGTGTTCTTTACGAAAATACGGACCCATGGCCGTAAATCTCGATGTTAACTTTCCATGGCTTGGCCAAGTCACTTCCATGCGCTTAATCTCTCCACAGTAGGACAATAGTTTGTATAACGTACCGTATGTCCATAATGACCACAATTAAGCTAAATCACAATTGCTTTTGTAGCCAATGCGTGACCTTAGTGAAGATCTGATTGTAATTTTGTAGTGAATCAAGCTCTTTCAGCACTTCAACCTTGCAATTTGGCGAAGCCATACTAAGCAAAGAAACATCGGTTTCTGGGCATATTGCGTCGTTTTTACGGCCAACCACAAACATTGGCAACTTTGTTCTTGGCCCGCCCAGTATGCCTTGAGTTTTCAAGGACAAAGGTAAACAGCGATAATAGAGCCCTTCAGTATTTGCGGCATTCACGCCACTGCGGTTAGCTAAACAATCATGATACATTTGCGGTAAGTTTTTGAAGCGCTGAATATCACTAAATAGCCTGTCCACTGGCGCACCGATAGTGACTACAGCACGTAAACGCTCGGCAGCAATAAAAGCCAAACGAGCAGCGACATTACCGGCAAAACGATAACCCAGCATAGCAACACGCGCATCATCGACCCAAGGCACCTTTGGCAAGTGATCTAATATAGCCAAATGAATACGGCTGCTATCTTGCTGTAGCTTCCAGTTAAGACAATGCCCCGCTCCTGGCATGTCTACGGTTAACATGGCAATACCTGCAGGCGCTAAGAAGCGTTCAAAAAACGGATAAAGCTCAGTTTGAATAGTGTCTAAGCCGCCACTAACCATCACCACAGGCTTTACCGAATCGGTATCAGGAAGGTGTAAGTAACAGGCAACTTGTTTACCGTCTATAGGTATATTAATGGTTTTACATTGATATTTACTTTGCTCTGTAGCAGCCATTAAATTGCTGTGAGCTAAAGCATGAGCAGAAGCAACTAAATCGTCGCCTTTAAAGTGCGGGTACGCGGCAATAGTGGCGCTATAGCTAGCGAGTAAGAACTCTTGATAGGCTTTTTGCTGCTGGCCACTTTGCTCGGCATCTTTAGCCGTAATTTGGTGTTTTACTGCACGTTGCATCCACTCGTAGTTCCAGTTGCCCGGCTGGTACCCACCAATGGTATCAAGCAACTCGCTAGTACGTGGTTTATCGCACATTGCGATATCTGCAAACAGGCTTTCGGTTTCAATAGGATCCAAGCCTAGCCAAGCCCAGTATTCTCTGCGCAAGATACGGTACCAGTTACGACCTTCTTCTTGGCCTACAGCGCTTAATTGAGCCGCGCTCGAATTAGACACGGTGGATGTTTCCACCACATTAATTCGAGGTTTAAACAATACTTCCGACAGGTTTTCTTTCAAAACAATCTACTCACTTGCTTATCAACTTATAAAATATATCACAAAAAAAGCCGCCACTAGGTGACGGCTTAGGATGCATTCAAAATGACTAAGCTTTAGAAGAACGCGAACTTAAGCACAAATACAGCGGCCAGTACCCAAACACTGAGGGGTACCTCTTTATAACGGCCAGCGAGTAACTTAATAACCGCGTAAGAAATAAAGCCTAATGCAATACCGTCAGCGATAGAGAACGACAATGGCATTAAGATAGCCACAATCGCTGCTGGAGCGGCTTCAGTAAGGTCGGTCCAATCTACATTAATTAAGCCCGACAGCATTAAAGTACACACATAGAACAGTGCACCAGCTGTAGCATAAGCTGGGATCATACCCGCTAGTGGCGAGAATAATAGAGCAAGAATAAACAAAATGCCTACAACCACCGCAGTTAAGCCAGTACGGCCACCAGCTTCTACACCAGCTCCACTTTCGATGTAAGAAGTCGTGCTAGAAGTACCTAATAGCGAACCGGCGATAGTGGCACTAGAGTCAGCCATCAACGCTTTCTTAAGGTTAGGTAAACGGCCTTTCTCATCAAGCAAGTTTCCGCGCTGGGCAACTGCAGTTAAGGTGCCAGCGGTATCGAACAAATCGACAAACAAGAAGGCAAAAATAACGCTAATCATGGTGACATCTAAAGCCCCCATAATATCTAACTGCAAAAAGGTAGGCGCTGGGTTTGGTGGCATAGAAACAACGCCGCCATATTGGGTGTAACCCAATACGATAGACAGTACCGTAATCGCCAAAATAGAAATTAATACACCGCCTTTTACCTTGCGGTATTCAAGACCAATGATTAAAAAGAAACCTAAAGCAGCCAGAATCATCTGGTGCGGGTTTTCGCTGCCTAAACTTACTAAGGTAGCAGGGTTATCAACCACAATACCTGCGTTTTTAAGCGCAATAAAACCAAGGAATAAACCAATACCTGCAGCAATACCTACACGTAAAGTTTGCGGAATCGAGTTAATAATCCACTCACGCACTTTAAATAGGCTTAGCAACATGAAGATAACACCCGACAAGAACACCGCACCTAAAGCTACCTGCCATGTGTGGCCCATGCCTAGCACAACGCCATAGGTGAAGAAGGCATTTAAGCCCATGCCTGGCGCTTGAGCAATTGGGTAGTTAGCGTACAAGCCCATAATGAAACAGCCAATGGCCGCAGCCAAACAGGTTGCAACAAAAACTGCACCTTGATCCATCTCGGTGGCAGCAAGCATGCTAGGGTTAACAAAGATAATGTAGGCCATGGTTAAGAAGGTGGTTAAACCTGCAATGACCTCTGTGCGCACATTGGTTCCGTGCTCTTTTAGCTTAAATAGTTTCTCTAACATAACGGCGTATGTTCCTTGGACAGACAGTTGGTTATTTTGGGCCACTAACAGGCATTCCATTATGCTGCTAGCAGAAATCGCGAGGCATTATATTCATCCCAAATCTAAGAAGCTAGCCGATGATGCAACCAACCTGCGCTAGATCAGCAAAAAAAGCTAAAATCACCAACTCATAACGTTAATATGCTTCGAAATGCGGTAATTATTTAGTTTATATGGGAATTTTGATGCTTTCTTGATAGTGATTATCATGCTAGCCACTAGTAACAAAACCATTAGTTAAAGAGATATTTTATTGCGCCCAAACAATTATCCCACTAAAAAGAACATTAACAGACTTATATTCAAAGTTTTGAGCTGCTAGAGTTCTATTAATTCTAGTAATACAGTTTAAAAGGTGGCTTTGTGTCTACACTATCTTCACTACATCCCCAGGGATTATGGCAACACTTCGAAACCATGTGTTCTATCCCTCACCCCTCTAAGCACGAACAAGCAATGATTGACTGGGTAATGGGTTTAGCTGCCGAACACCAACTTGAACATTTTCAAGATGAAGTGGGCAACGTAATTATTAAGAAACCGGCCACCGCAGGCATGGAAGATCGCCAAGGCGTAATACTACAAGCTCACCTAGACATGGTGCCGCAAGCCAATAATGATACCCAACACGACTTTACCAAAGATCCTATTCGCCCTTATATCGATGGCGAATGGGTTACCGCTGAAGGCACAACGCTGGGCGCAGATAACGGCATTGGCGGCTCATCTATATTGGCCATTTTAACCAGTAACGACATCCCTCACGGCCCTATTGAAGCCTTATTTACCATTGATGAAGAAGCTGGCATGACAGGCGCCTTTGGTCTGCAAGCCGGAGTGCTTGAAGGTAAACTGCTAATCAACACCGACTCAGAACAAGAAGGTGAAGTTTACATGGGCTGTGCTGGTGGCGGCGATACCAACGTGAGCTTTCCTATTGAGTACCAAGCAACTCAAAGTAATCAATTAGCCATTGAATTAAGCGTTAAAGGCCTAAAAGGCGGTCACTCGGGTTGCGACATTGATACTGGCCGCGCCAATGCCAACAAATTATTAGTGCGTTTACTGGCAGCCATGCAACAGCAAGGCATTGAGCCAATCATTTGCGAGATACAAGGCGGAAGCCTGCGCAATGCGATTCCTCGCGAAGCCTGCTGTAAATTGGTGTTTAACGCAGCCAAACACGCAGAGCTTGAGCAAGTTATCGAAGCTCAAACCCTTGAGATAGTTGACGAGTTTGGCCTAGTTGAAACGGCTTTAAGCATTACTAGCCAGCAGGTTGCTACTCCAGAGACAAGCTTGAACACCAGCTTATCTCAACAAATTATCGCCAGCTTAAATGCCTGCACCAATGGTGTGGTAAGCATGAGTCAAACCGTTACCGGTGTAGTAGAAACCTCACTTAACCTTGGCGTAATTAGCCAAACAGAATCAACCATTGATGCAAAAATATTAGTGCGTTCGCTCATCGATTCAAGCCGTTTACAAGTTGAAGCGAGCTTGGCGTCATTGTTCAGCTTAACCAACGCTGAAATTAGCCATACTGGCGCCTACCCTGGATGGAAACCAGAAGCTAACTCGGTAATGAAAAATGTGGTTCAGCAAAGCTACCAAGAGCTATTTGGCAAGTGCCCAAATGTAATGGTTATTCACGCCGGCCTAGAATGCGGTTTATTTAAAAGCGCTTACCCAGAGTGGGACATGGCTTCTTTTGGCCCTACCATTAAATTCCCACATAGCCCTGATGAGAAAGTAGAAATTGCCGCTGTAGAAAAATACTGGCAACTATTACTCAGTGTGCTGAAAAACATCCCAACTAAATAGTAAACCCTGTTTAAGAAGGCAAACTGGTTTCTGTGCCAGTTTGCTTATCATCCTCAGCATGAAGTTAAGTAGTTAACGATTCAAACGGCAAAACCAGTTGTGGCGACTGGTTTTGCTGCTCATAAGCCAAACCAATATGCAAACCAATTAGCCGCACCGCCTTTCCCTTCCCTCTAGCAAGCGCCTCTTCAAACAACTCCAATAATGCCGACTCATCAATATGCTGACACTGTTGCTCTTTAGTGGTTTGTTGAAAATCTGCAAATTTTACCTTCACCCCAAGCTTATTCATCTTGGCTTGTTTTAAGTGCTTTTCACTGCGACGCTTAAGCTCAGGCAGCAAGGCTAACAAGCGCTCTACCAAAATAGCTTGGTTATCTTCGTCTTTAGCAAAGGTGCGCTCTACCGCCACCGATTTTCGCTTACGGTCGTTACTTACAGCTCGCTCGTCTACCCCCTGACAACGCAGCCACAACATCTCGCCAAATTTACCAAATAGCTGCTTTAACTTGTCTTTATCTGCACGGCGAACATCACCGCCGGTATACAAACCTTGATGATGCAGTTTTTCAATGCTCACCTTGCCAACGCCTGAGATTTTTTCGAGCGCTAAGGTCTCGATAAACTCACTGACTTGCTGCGGTTTAATAACATATACACCATTGGGTTTATTTAAATCTGAAGCAATTTTGGCTAAAAACTTCACAGGCGCCACACCAGCAGATGCTGTTAGCCCTGTTTTAGCAAAGATATCTTGGCGGATTTGTTCCGCGATAAGTGTGGCCGAACCTCTGCAGGCCTCACTATTACTTACATCTAGGTAAGCTTCATCTAAAGACAGCGGCTCTATAGCATCGGCGTATTGATGAAAAATGCCTTGTACTTGTTTACTCACTGCTTGGTAAACCTGCATGCGTGGAGGCACTAATACCAAATGTGGGCAAAGTTGTAGTGCTTTATGGGTTGGCATGGCTGAGCGAACACCGTATTCACGCGCAAGGTAGTTACAAGTTGTCAACACCCCGCGACCGCTGCGCATACCGCCCACAGCCAGAGGAACGTTGGCTAGCTCTGGCTGGTCCCGCATTTCAACAGCTGCATAAAAACAGTCCATATCTACATGGATTATTTTACGTTGTATTGGCTGTAAATCGGCCACAGCTATCGCCTCAAAACTGTATATAAAAACAGTATAAATATTAGTGTTCAATTTGCCAAGTGAACTATTTAGCCAATAGCATGAGGAAACCACCCGTTAGCTATAGCTTGATGAAATCACCTTGAGTACTATTGCTAGATTAAATAGGCAAAAGGAAACTCAAGCAGTGAATGATGCTCGTGTTAGTCAATTAAGTGTTTATCCGATTAAATCAACCGCAGGTATTCATCTAAATCATGCCTTTGTTGAAGAACATGGCTTAGCCTTTGATCGGCGCTTTGTGGTTTGCCAACCGGATGGCAAACAAATTACCGCACGTACTCATCCCAAGCTGGCTCAAGTTCATGCTGCGCTTACCCAAACGGGTTTGCAGCTAAGAGCCAAAAACATGCCAAACCTAACGATACAATATGCCGAGTTCTCACATAACTACAAAGAAATCATGATTTGGAAAGATACAGTGCAAGCCCAGCATTGCAGTGAATCTTACGACCAATGGTTTAGTCGCTATTTGGGGGAAAAGTGCCATTTAGTATTTTTTGGTGAACACTCATCTCGTTTGGTAAAACAGCGTGACAGCCAAGTCGCCTTTGCCGATGGTTACCCACTGTTATTGATCTCAGAAGCATCACTTGAAGACTTGAACCTACGCTCTACCACCAAACACAGCATGGAACAATTTCGCCCCAACTTAGTGGTAAAAAATACTGAAGCCTTTGCCGAGGACGGCTGGAAGCGCTTTAAGATTGGTGAAGTAGAATTTGAAGTGCAAAACCCTTGCTCACGTTGTGTATTTACCACCCTTGATCAGCGCACCGGTGAGTTTGATGCCAATAAAGAACCACTTAGTACTCTAGCTAAGTATCGCCAAGGTGAAGACGGGAATCTTTATTTTGGGCAAAATGTCGTTGCGCTTAACAGCGGAAATATTAGCTTATGCGACCCAGTAGAAGTGCTTGAAACTCGCACACCAGAGCGTTACCCAGAAAACGTAAATAAACCAAGCCAAGCTTCCCCAGACAAACAACAGTGGCAACAAGCTGAGGCACTTGAATTACGTTGTTTAGCAGTAAAACAAGAAACTCACGATGTAAAAACCTTTATCTTTGAAGCCCCCGAGAAAGCCTTAAGCGAATATTTGCCAGGCCAATATATAGGCTTCGAGTTTGAAGTTGACGGAAAGCCACTGCGCCGCAACTACACGCTTTCTAGCTCCCCCACTCGCCCACAACGCTTAGCCATAACCGTTAAACGGGTGTTAAATGGCCAAGTGTCTAACTGGCTTCATGATACCCTCAAGCCAGGCATGAGCTTAAAAGCCCATGCCCCCGATGGTGATTTTCATGTTAAGCAAAGCAACAATGCCAAATTACTTTTACTCTCCGCCGGTAGCGGTATTACCCCTATGTTGTCTATGCTGCGCTATTTAAGTGATTTGAATATCGACCGCGACATTGTGTTTTTGCATAGTGCTCATAGTGAAAAGGATCTCATTGCCGAGCAAGAACTAGCGCTACTTAGCCAAAGCTTTAGTCACTGTAGTATCCGCTATACACTCACCCAACAAGCCCCTGAAAACTGGCAAGGCTATCAAGGCCGCCTAAACCGTGGCATGTTGATGGATGTAGCAGATTTAGAGCAACGCGCTGTTTATGTATGTGGCCCGCAAACCTTTATGCAAAGCGCTAAAGAACAACTGTTAGCTTTAGGTTTACATGAAGACGATTATTACGAAGAGAGCTTTGGTCATCACGCAACCACCAGCTCAGAGACTAAAGCACTAAATATTTTATTCGACAGTTGGGATACCTACCTTCAAGGCAACAATCAGCAAAACTTGTTAGAGCAAGCAGAGCAAGCAGGCCTAAACTTAGCTTACTCTTGTCGTGGCGGCTTTTGTGGCAGCTGCAAAGTTAAGCTGCAAAGTGGTGAAGTTGAAGTATTAGAAGATAGCGGATTAACCGACGATGAAAAACAACAAGGCTATATCTTGAGTTGTAGCTGTATTCCCAAAGGGGATCTCTGCATTACTCAGGATTAGCAAAAATCTAATCATTATTAAACTAACAGGAAGACAATATGAAGTTTCTTCACACCATGGTTCGAGTTAAAGATCTCGACGAATCCATGCGATTCTACTGCGATTTACTTGGCATGAGCGAAGTGCGTCGTTACGAAAGCGAACAGGGGCGTTTTTCTCTTATCTATTTGGCTGCCGATGAAGACATTGAGCGAGTAAAAGCCGAAAACGCGCCTTGCTTAGAATTAACTTACAACTGGCCAGATGAAAATGGTCAACAGGAAAGCTACACCGGCGGTCGTAACTTTGGTCACATTGCGGTGTCGGTAGAAGACATTTATGGCTTGTGTCAAAAACTGCAAGATGCCGGTGTAACCATTAACCGCCCACCAAGAGACGGCCACATGGCATTTATCGTTTCTCCAGATGGGATCTCCGTAGAGCTGTTGCAACAAGGTGAATCTCTACCTCCACAAGAGCCTTGGGCATCTATGCCAAGCACAGGTTCTTGGTAAGAATTAAGGTCTTAAATAACAACTTGTAAACTTGGCGATACGGAATAAAAAACTGTATCGCCCTTTAGATTTGACCAGAGAGTCAAATAATCATAGGAAAGCGAGAGTAAAATTTGATAAGCTGCTTACAATTGTAAACACATTGTGAAGCCGCATTTATGGATGAAAGCGACAAGATAATCGCCGAGTTGCGTGAGCAAAATCGGCATCTACAATCCCAACTCGATGACACTAAAAACCTTCTTAATATTGCCCTAAACGACAGCGGACTTGTGCTTTGGGAGCAGGATATCCCTAGCGGTAGGCTTAGCCTTTACAATTGTGAATACGGCAAAATTTGTGGCATTTCTCCATCTGAGCAGGAAGCACTCTACGAAAACTGGAAATCTAACCTTCACCCCGAAGACAAAGAACTAGCTATTGATGCTTTTGAATCGATGATTCGTGGGCATAGCGATGAATACAATATTGAATACCGCATGGTGCACCAAGATGGCAGTACTCGTTGGATTAAAGACCGCGGCACCATTCAAGAGTATGATCGCGATAACAAACCACTTCGAGTGATAGGCACGCATATCGATGTCACGCAACTGCGTGTGGATCAACACCGCTTATCCAAGCTGGCCCACCATGACACCCTGACGGGTTTACTTAACCGCCATGCATTTGAAACGGAATTCAACCGATTTTGCCAAACCATAGATGCCAATGGCGGCACCTTGATGTTTATCGATTTAGATCAATTTAAACCAATTAACGACCAATATGGTCATACTGCGGGCGATCACATTCTAAAAGCTTGTGCTAAACGTATCCATGATTGCTGCCCTAAACGAGGCAAAGCGGGGCGCATTGGCGGTGATGAGTTTGCCCTGCTACTACCCTTTAGTGATCGAAAGGAACTGGAGCAACTAGCTGAAACATTGATTAATAACTTCAATCAACCACACAACTTTAACCATATCGAAGTTGCGGTAAGCCTTAGCATTGGCATGTGCAGTTTTCACCGCCACAACGAAGAATTTAACCAAATTCTCCATCGCGCAGACCAAGCTATGTACCAAGTTAAACATAATGGCAAAAACAACTACGCGCTGTGGAAGGCCCCTACCCCAAAGTAGCTATTTATACCAATCGTACTAAGTAACTGTTCATTCTATCTGGTCAAAATATTCGATAACTGCGTTAGAATTTTTGATTATAGAATAACTACTTATCAAAAAATCCTGCCTTACTCTTGAGCATTTTTCCTGCGTTATTTCTGATCACTTACTTAGTGTGATTGGTATTACTAAAACTACCCAACCAACGCTGAATTTGCATCTTTCGCAGTGAAAACAAGCCAGCAACCACGACTAAGTAAAGCACCGGTTCTAACCACCCAGACTTTAATGACCACCAAAAGTGAACCAGAACAAGTAGGGTTATAGGATAAACTAAGCCATGCAATTGCAACCAACGGCGCCCCAGTTTTTGTTGTAAGGCTTTAAGCGAAGTAATGCTCATTGCTAGCAATACCACAAAGGCAATCATACCTAACCAAATGTAAGGTCGTTGTAAATTCTCCTGCCAAAATAGCTGCCAATCTAAACCTAAATCAATCACCAAGTAAGCCGCTAAATGCAACAGTGCATAAACGAACACATAAAGGCCAATTAAACGCCGATAAGCTAATAAGCTAGGTAATTTAAACTTGCGTGACACAGGTGCTAAACACAGCGTAATGAGCAAAATGTTTAATGCACTGTTCGCTAGGTAATGGATAATAGCCTGAACCGGATCTCCTCCCCACCAGCCATTAACGACCGCTAATACACAATAAAACAACGGGCATAATAACAGCAGGTGCAACAAGCCTTTTAGTTGCCATCGATAGCTAGCAAGCGTTTTGTTTATAGCTTTACTCACCTAAGCACCATTAGAAGTAGCGGGTTAAATCCATGTTTTTGTATAAGTGGGCAACCTGCTCACCATAACCGTTAAACATTTCGGTATCGATACGCTTGCGTCCCAATAAACCCGCGTCATCAATTCTACGTTCAGACGCTTGGCTCCATCGAGGGTGGTCGACCTTGGGATTAACGTTGGCATAAAAGCCATATTCATAAGGTGAAAGAATATTCCAAGTGGTGGGCGGCTCTACATCAGTAAAGCGAATTCGCACTATCGACTTAATGCTCTTAAACCCATACTTCCATGGCACAACTAAGCGCAATGGCGCACCGTTTTGCGCAGGTAAGGTTTTGCCATACATGCCCACAGCCATAAAGCTTAAGGGGTTCATGGCTTCATCTAAACGCAAACCTTCTACGTAAGGGTAATTAATACCGCCCCCAACAAATCGGCTTTTCTGCCCTGGCATTTGTTCTGGATCGTACAGCGTTTCAAAAGCAACATAACGCGCCGATGACAAGGGTTTAACCTGTTTGAGCAAATCACTCAAAGAAAAGCCTACCCAAGGAATAACCATCGACCAAGCTTCTACACATCGTAATCGGTAAATACGTTGCTCTAAAGCCATTTTAGCCATTACGTCATCTAAATCTAAGGTCAGTGGTTTTTCCACTAAACCGTCGATGGTGAAAGACCAAGGATTAGGGTTAAACTGGCGGCTGTTTTTAACGGGGTCATCTTTTGCAGTGCCAAACTCATAAAAATTATTATGGCTAATGGCTTTTGCCTCTGGCGTTAAGGCATCGTTATGCAAAGGAGGGATATCAGTTTTATTGAGAGCGCGTCGCACTATTGCTGCTGGCTCTTCGTCGTCACCACCAAACCAAGATGCAGCCTGCCCCGTTACAGGAAGCAAACTGGCAGCTCCTGCAAGGCCAAAGCCTTTGATAATATTGCGGCGCTGCTTAAACAGCGCTTCAGGGGTAACAGCCGACTCAGGCTCTTCCCAATCACGTTTAAATTTCAACCACATAGCATCTCCTTTTTATAACAGACCACACTAGTGCCAAATAAATTTCGTGAAACTAAGCGCTGTTAAACTAATTACAGCTATAGGATTCTATCGGCGCTACAAATACGTTTTAAGTGCTGATAATCACCGAGTACCGGCGAGCCGGTTAAGTAACGACGCAACATATCCATAGCAACGGCGGTAGACATAATACGTACTACCGAGCGACTTCGATTACTAAGTAATAACTGCTGGCTAATACATTTATCGCCTTCTGCTAGGGTAAAACAAACGGTACCTACCGGTTTATCCTCACTACCGCCACTTGGCCCTGCGATGCCAGTGACCGATAAAGCAATATCTGCCTCGCTATGTTTAAGCGCGCCTAGAGCCATTGCTTGACTGGTTTCAATTGATACTGCACCGTATTGCTCAATAGTTGCTGCTGGAACCCCTATGCTTTGCTGCTTTGCCTGGTTACTGTAAGTAACAAAGCCGCGATCTAAGTAGGCAGAACTTCCCGCAACCGCAATCAGTTCTGCAGCTAACATCCCGCCGGTACAAGATTCAGCTAAGGCCAGCTTTTTGCCCTGCGCTATCATCAACTGTTGCAGATGTAAGGCCCAATTGCCTTGGTCTTCGGTAAATACATGATCGGCTAACTCATTGCGAACAACCTGGCTTAGCTGCTCATATTGAGGTGCCTCTCGCGGATAAAACAGCTTAACTTCAATACTTGGACGCGCCGAGCGATACCCTAGGTGAACACCTTCTGGCAGCGCTAAATCGTTAAAGCGATCACTAAGAGATGACTCAGACAAACCAAAGGTATAAAAGCGCTTAACCTTGGCTTGCGCATTGGGTGCTGCGGCGATTAGCTGTGGAAACCACTGTTCTTTGAGCATTCGCTTAAACTCGCTAGGCACGCCCGGGGTAAAGATAAGTTTTGCCCCAGCATGTTCCACTATAAAGCCACATGCAGTGCCTATAGGGTTATCTACTAACACTGCGCCCTTAGGTAACATAGCTTGCTTGATATTACTCTCAGGCATTTTAGTGTTTTGTGCCACATACCAAGCTTCAAGCTGTTTTAGCCAATCTTGGTTAAGCTCTAGCTCACAAGCGGTTAACCGCGCTGCGGCTTCAGCACTCAAGTCATCGCTGGTTGGGCCTAAGCCACCATTAACTAATACCCAATCACTGCGCTCAGCCGCTTGCTGCAGCGCATCAACAATATCATCCATATTATCTGCCACCGTTTGGCGACGGCTAAAGCTTAAACCCAGCTCATTTAACTCTTGGCCACACCATGCAGCATTGGTATCGGCGATATCACCTTGTAATACTTCGTCACCAGTACTCAGCATTTCAATTTTCATAGCATCGAGCCCTTATTGTCCTGCGTAAAACTGTTTAATTGCGGCTATCAGAGTATCTATATCTTGTTTGTTCACATTTAAATGGGTAACAAATCGCATTGGCGCACCAGCGGTCATCAAAATCCCTTGCTCAGCTAATGCAGCGGCCAATGCGCTAGACTGCTGCTTTAAACACGTGGCATATACAATATTAGTTTGCACAAGGTTTGGCTCACAACTTAACTCCTCAATAGTTGCAAGTTGCTCAGCTAGGTAAAGCGCGTTGGCATGATCATCGGCTAAACGCTGTACATTGTTTTCCAAAACATATTGGCCAGCAGCTGCAATAATACCTGCTTGACGCATCCCGCCACCCAACATTTTTCTTATTCGAGTAGCACGTGCAATAAACTCTTCGCTACCCAGCAATAAAGAGCCAATGGGTGCACCAAGTCCTTTGGATAAACAAATTGTAAAGCTGTCGAAAGGGTCAACAAGTTTTCGTTCATCTTCGCCGCTTTTAACTATCGCATTAAAAATGCGTGCGCCATCCAAATGCAAAGCCAAGTTATTTTGCTCAACAAAAGGACGTAGCGTAGCTAAATAGTCCATTGGCAATACTTTTCCACCAATGGTGTTTTCTAGCGATAACAAGCGACTTTTCGCAAAGTGGAAATCATCAGATTTAATAGCGGCTTTTACTTTATTTAAATTAAGGCTGCCATCGGCTTCATTTTCAATAGGCTGAGGCTGAACACTGCCAAGTACCGCTGCACCGCCACCTTCGTATTTATAGTTGTGAGCATTTTGCCCACAAATATACTCATCTCCACGTTGGCAATGGGCCATTATGGCCAGTAAATTGGCCTGAGTACCAGAACTACAAAATAACGCAGCCTGCTTACCCATGCGCTCTGCAGCGTAGCTTTGCAGGCGATTTACCGTTGGATCATCTCCATAAACATCGTCACCTACCGGAGCAGTACTCATTAACTGGCGCATCGCTTGGCTAGGCTGGGTTACAGTATCACTTCTAAAATCGCTCATTATTCTGCCTCTTCGATGTTGTCCTGCAACCATGCCATAGGGTCAGGATAGGTAAATTGAAAATTTAGGCTGGCTTTAAGTTTGTTATTGGCAATAACCTTGTTACTTGCTGTTCCATCAACAAAGTTGGGAGCCGCTAAGCCTAACTGCTCTGCTGCTAGTTGGTAGAAAGCTTGCTTAGTGGGATGAAGATCTGCACTGGCATTAAAGGATTCTCCCCAACAATCGCGCTTAATGATTTGGCTGATGATCTTAATACAATCGCTGCGATGGATAATATTAATCGGGCTACTAGGGCCACTCACCGTTTTACCCGAGAGAAAACGCCCTGGTTTACGTTGCCCGCCCACCAAACCTGAAAAACGCAGTATCGAAGCATCAAAATCAACATCATTGATTAGCTCATCTTCTATCTGCTTTAAAGCTTTACCGGAGGTAGTCTCTGGCAGCCGTGGGCTGGATTCATCCACCACGCCCTGCATCGGCCCGTATACAGAAGTAGACGAAACAAACAGCACCTTTTTCAGCCCTTGTCGTTTGGCTGCAGCGAGCAAATGACTTATTTGTGCAATATGAAATTCAGCAGTGTTGGTTTTGCGGCCCGGAGGAATATTGATGATCAGCAAGTCGCTGTTCAGTAAAGCTTCAATATTGTTTGAATCAAGCTGCGGGTTTAGCTCTAGGCGGTAAGCTTCTATGCCTGCGGCACTGAGTTCTGCCAGCTCATCACTGCGTCGCTTAGAGCCAAGCACATGATAGCCTTGCTCAAGTAATGACTTTGCCAACGGCATCCCTAACCAACCACAACCTACAATACTAATTCGCTTAATCACTGCGTTTCCTTCTGTGCCTTAGGTTTGCATAGTATACCTATCTAGCTATGTGGCTGATCACTATTAAGAATAAAAATATAACCTTAGCCTAATAGCGTTAAAGATCGGTGAGTTCAGCATTAATTGTTTACATCTTCGAATAGAGGGAGCATTCATTAGCGGCTTTTATAGAGCTGTTAAAAATCAGCTTCGCCAAAACGCAGACAAAAAAAACGACCTAATAAATTAGGTCGTAACAGCAAGTTTTTAGAATTGTTGATACCTAGAAAAGGCTAAGTAATTCAAACAACTCTATACAGCGGGAAAGTTTCAATTAAGTCATCTCAAACTCAATCTTCAAATGCGGCTAACAGTTGCACTCGATATGAAAACGATACCAGAAAACCTTTTCAAAACAAGTCATAAAAAAGGCTGCAAGCAGCCTTATTGATTGTTTTTTGAATTAGATCACGATTTATCGCTAGCGGAGTCGCGAACGATCAATTCTGGATGGAATTTTAGATCCATAACATTTGGTCCCATTTCGTCATCTTTCGACTCCAAAATATCAATCGCTAACTGAGCAGCACGTTTGCCCATGTCTTCAATTGGGTAGCGAACCGTGGTTAGTTTAGGGTGAACAAAGCGCGCGTAGTGGTTGTCGTCGTAACCCACTACAGAGATTTGCCCTGGAATATCATAACCCTTGTCACGCAGTGCTGATAAGGCACCTGCCACCATCGAGTCGTTGTAACCCACAATTGCGCTAAACTCTACGCCGCGCTCTAGCAATTTATCAACGGCCTGGCTCCCCCCTACTTCATCGGGATAAGCTCGTGCAATTAGCTGCTCGTTAAGTGGGCCAGAGCTTTCTTCCATTGCTTGACGATAGCCGGATAAACGCTCAACGCCATCAGCAAATGACAAGTCATCGGTGGTGATAAACGCAATATCTTTATGGCCTTTTTCTAACAAGAAGGACGTCGCTTTATAACAACCTTCATGGTTGTCTAAATACACACAACGGTTTTCAAAACCAGGTACTAAACGGTTAATGAAAATAAATGGCGTATCACAATCGGCCACTTCACGTAGCTCTTCATCACTTAAGGCCATCGAGTGAACAATTACCGCATCACATTGGCGCTGCAATAAAATATCGATGGCATGGCGTTCTTTTTCTGCACTATGGTGACCAGACATCACAATGGTATATTTATCTGACTCATCAACAACTTCTTCAATACCCTTCATCATTTGCACGAAGAATGGGCCGCCACCTAAATCACCAACAATCAAGCCAATGCAATCTGAGCGCTTGCTAACTAAAGCTTGGGCAAAGCTGTTAGGGCGATAATGCAGTTCTTCCATCGCTCTGAGTACAGCCTCTCGCTTCTCCGGGGCAACCTGGGCAGTATTGTTAATAACACGGGATACTGTCGAAATAGATACATTCGCCAACTGAGAAACGTCTTTAATTGTGGCCAAATTACTTACCCTCTTTTCGTCTGCTAAGCAGAATTAAACCTGAAATTCGAACAAGGCAAAACTATATCAAGCCAAAGCAAAACTTGATAGTGAAACCGTGCTACAGAGTGTAAACTATGATCTTTAGTCAGTTACGCTATTTTCACCCTTTTATGCAAATTTTGTTTGTTGCATCAATTAATTAAGCAAATCAATTATGTCACTCTTAAGTAAAATACGTTGTGCACTAACCTTAGGCCAAGGGGTGCTACTTTCCCCACCAGAACCTAAAGGAAATGAAGATCCTTTCGAGCTATTTGGTGATTGGTTTAAACAAGCAGAAACATCGGGCATTGTACTGCCCGAATCAATGACTATTTCTTCAGTTGGGCCCGATGGTCGCCCCTCCGCAAGAGTGGTGTTGCTCAAAGACTTTAACAAACAAGGTTTTGTTTTTTATACTAATTATGGCAGTAGAAAAGGCCAAGAGTTAGAGAAGCACCCATACGCCTGCCTTACTTTTCATTGGAACATCTTACAGCGTCAAGTACGAATAGAAGGCCGCGTAGAACGCGTTAGCCCTGAAGAGTCAGAAGCTTACTTTCATAGTCGTGGTCGAGGTAGTCAAATTGGTGCCTGGGCGAGTCATCAAAGCCAAGTTATTGCAAATCGCGAAATGCTTGAACAACAAGTCGAACAATTCAAAAAGCAGTTTGCCGATAAACAGGTGCCATTGCCGGAGTTTTGGGGCGGTTATCGAGTCATCCCCGACACGATCGAGTTCTGGCAAGGAAAAGCAGATCGACTCCATGATCGCTTTCGCTACACCAGTGATGCCAAGGGTTGGAAGATAGACCGACTTAGCCCTTAGTGTTTCCGTATTGATAGTCAAGTTCATTAGGTGTTAAAAACGGTGTAAGTTGCTGCTTACGCCGATACTGGTATACCACTTGGTAGGCCAATACACTTTGCACGTAATGACGGGTTTCTTTAAATGGAATAGATTCGACCCATACATCGGCAGGCACATTACCACGCTCTTTCAACCAGCGATTAACTCGGTGTGGGCCTGCGTTGTAAGCTGCTGCGGCAAGAATTCGATTGCCTTGATAACGATTAAGTAAACCATCGAAGTAGGCACTGCCTAAGCGTATATTATCTTCGGGTTCGAACAATTGGCTTCGTGAACGATAACGGAAACCTATTTTTCTCGCGGTTTCTTTAGCTGTAGCTGGCATGAGTTGCATTAACCCACGCGCGCCTACCGAGCTTTGTGCCAAGGGATACATGGCACTTTCTTGACGAGCCACGGCATATAGCAAGCTTGCCTCAACCTGTCGTTTATTAGCAAAATACTCAAACTCTTTAGCGAAACTCAGAGGAAAACGCATTTCCAGCTGATCCCATTGCTTTGCAACAATGGAGGCTTGAACCGCGAGGTCTTGCCAATCGTTATTAAGTGCTAATACACCTAGATCTAGTTGGCGTAACAAGCTTGAGCGACGTAACAAGGTATCCCACTCGGTTCGGGCAGAATAATACTCACCCAAAGCAAGTAGTTCAGTAACTTTAAGCACCACAGGGTGTTGATTGAGCTGTTTTAAAGTATCTTCACTAGTTATATGGCGTTGCTCACCTAGTTGATAGGGTTTCTGTAGAAATTGCGCAGATAAAAAGCCGTGATAGCTTCGTTCTTTAGCCAGCAGCTCTAGGGTAGGTTGGGCACGTTCTTTCTGCCCCAAAGCCACCAATGAACGAGCTTGCCAGTAGGTCCAGCGCTCTTGCTTTTGCTTTGCTTCAGGAAGGCGGGCAATCCACAAGCCTATTTGGTCCCATTGCTGCTCAGCTATGGCTAGGCGAATTCGACGCTCAATTGTTGCAGTATCAGGATTAAGGCGTAACTGCCGATCTGCCCATTTCAATAGCTCAGGGCTTTTGTCACTAATTACTTTGCGGATAAGATAACGTTCAACATTAAGATACAAGGCGTCTGATTTAGCCAGTACTTTCGACCAGCGCTCAATATGCTCTACTGCCGACTCCAAGTCTGAGCGAGCTAAACGCTTGATTGCTAACAAGGCTATTTCTTGGTGGCGGCTAGATTGATTTAATTTTAACTTACCAGAGCTTAGCACCGCCATTGGCTTAACATAAGCATCAGCTAATAGCTTGGCATCGGCTTTTTTGGAATCAGATAAAGATTTAGCCACATACTTCATTAAACTAGGCTTGCTGGCTTGAAAACTCAACAGCATTCGTTGCCAACGTAGTTGATCGCTAATCTTTCCAGCTTTCTGCCAGCTGTCAAATAAAGGGTCGCAGGCTTTCGGGCGAGAACGGCCATGTACCCATAATTTCTTTGCGCCTTGCCAAGCTTGACTAGCGTCTCCCACTTTAAGTTGAGCGAAATAATAGTGGCACTGCAAATCAATACTATTAGGTAGCTTTGGATAAAACTCCAAGTAGCTTTGCCACTGCTTACGCCTCGCTAATTCCAACAAAAAACGGCGCTGCAGAGCATTACTTAAGTAAGACTGAGGATTTTCTGAAATAAACTGCTCAATCTGGGTACGTGAGACCTTAGGCAACTGACCACGCAACTGATAGTACTGCAAATGGTCAACCAAGGGGTAAGCGCCAAGCTTTTCAATAGACTTTTCTGCCTGTGCCCACTTATCGGCACGTTGCAGTTTTCTTATATCTTTATAAGACTGCTGTTGGGGACTTAACTCTGCAGCATGAGCCATGCCCAAGCTGCCACACACCAAACAAACCAGTACTCGCCAAAACCGCTTGAGCATTACTAGTGGCGCCCTATCAAAAAGAAACTACTGATATTTAGATTAACGCAGCATTGATTAATCGGCGAGTATAATCTTGCTTTGCATTAGAAAAAATTTGCTCGGTTTCTCCCTGCTCAACCAACTGGCCGTGTTGCATCACCATCACCCGATGACACAAGGCGCGGATAACAGCTAAATCGTGGCTAATGAACAGGTAGCTAAGGTTATATTTTACTTGAAGTTTTTTAAGCAACTCCAATAACTGCTTTTGTACCGTACTGTCTAAAGCTGAAGTAGGCTCGTCTAAAATAAGCACTTCAGGTTTCAATACCAATGCTCGCGCCAATGAGATCCGCTGACGTTGCCCGCCTGAGAATTCGTGTGGATAACGATGCATAGTTTCTGGCTCGAGACCAACATCCTGTAAGGCTTCAGAAACGCGTTGCTTAAGCTGCTGCTCGTTAAGCGAAAAGTGTAAACTTAAGCCTTCGCCAATAATCTGTAGCACCGACATACGAGGACTTAAACTGGAGAAGGGATCTTGAAACACAATTTGCATAAAACGACGCAGCGGTCGCATCTGTTTTACCCCATAGTCATGAATAAACTCACGCTTAAACGCAATTTCACCTTCACTATCAATTAGCCTTAGTACCGCTTGGGCCAAGGTACTCTTACCTGAGCCACTTTCACCTACAATACCCAGTGTTTCTCCGCGTTTTAGATGAAAATCGATACTGTTAACTGCTTTTATATGATCAACCGTACGCTGCAAAAAGCCACGCTTAATCGGAAACCATACTTTTAGCTTACTGGCTTCAAGTAACAGCTCTTGTTTAGCTGCTGGAAGCTGCTCACGCACGGGTTCAGAATCTAACAATACCTTTGTATACGCATGTTGCGGAGCGGCAAATAGTTGCTGGCAAGCGTTTAACTCTACCAATTCACCAGCCTTCATTACTGCGACTCGATCGGCATAGTTACGCACAACATTTAAATCGTGAGTAATAAGCAAAATTGCCATGCCTAGTTTTTGCTGTAGCTCTTTAAGCAGCTCCAAAATCTGCAATTGAATTGTGACATCCAAGGCTGTGGTCGGCTCGTCAGCAATGAGTAGCTTTGGCTCAGTGGCTAAGGCCATAGCAATCATCACCCGTTGCCTTTGCCCACCAGAAAGCTCATGAGGAAAGCTGTTTAAACGTTTTTCTGGCTCAACAATGCCCACCAAGTTTAACAACTCTAACACCCGCTCGCGCGCCTGTTGTTTATGCATGCCTCGGTGTACACACAATACTTCGCTTATTTGTTTTTCAACACTATGAAGAGGATTAAGCGAGGTAAGAGGCTCTTGAAATATCATTGCGATTTGGTCGCCACGTAAGGCCTGCAGCAGTTTTTTTGGTTGATTTAGCACCGACTTCTGCTGCAGTAAAATCTCGCCCTTAACCTCGGCTTTATCGCCCAGCAAAGACAATACCGACAGCGCAGTCACCGATTTCCCGGAACCACTCTCCCCCACCAAGGCCAAGATCTCACCAGCATAGACATCAAAACTAACTTGCTTTACTACCGGCTCTGGCAAACCAAAACAAACAGATAGCTGTTTTACTTCTAATAACTTGTTCATTGTTAGCTACCTACACTCGTTTTCTAGGGTCGAAAGCATCACGGGCTGCTTCACCAATAAATACCAACAACACTAAAATAATCGACATAGAAAAGAATGCAGTTATCCCTAACCAAGGCGCTTGCAGATTGTTCTTTCCTTGCGCCACCATTTCACCTAACGAAGGCGAGCCTGGCGGCAAACCAAAGCCTAGGTAATCTAAACCCGTTAAAGCAGTAAGCCCGCCAATAAAAATAAACGGCATAAAGGTTAACGTAGCAATCATCGCATTAGGCAAGATATGTCGTGCCATTATCGCTCGGTCGCCGACACCTAAGGCACGGGCCGCTTTTACATACTCTAAATTACGGCCTCGTAAAAACTCTGCACGTACTACATCAACCAAACTCATCCAGCTAAATAGCAGCAATATGCCTAATAACCACCAAAAGTTTGGCTGCACTAAGCTAGAAAGAATGATTAGCAAGAACATTTGCGGCATGCCTGACCAAATCTCAATGAAGCGCTGGCCAAACAGATCGACACGTCCGCCAAAGTAGCCTTGCATAGCACCTACCGCTACACCAATTACCGAGCTGCTAATCGCCAGAACTAAGGCAAACAATACCGACAAACGAAAGCCATACAATAAGCGCGAGAAAACATCTCGGCCTTGGTCATCGGTACCTAACCAGTTAACACCAGTAGGTGGAGAAGGCGATGGCACATTAAGGTTGTAATTTATGGTTCCGTAAGAAAAACGCACCGGTGGCCACAACATCCACCCACCTTGTTCTGTAATCAACTCTTGAATGTAAGGGTCCGAATAATCAGCCGCTAAATCGAAGTCTCCTCCAAAATCTAGCTCGGTGTATTCACTCACTACCGGCATCATCCATTGCTGTTGGTAGCGAATTAACACGGGTTTATCATTAGCAATAAATTCAGCAAATAAGCTAGTGAAAAACAGCAAAATAAATAGCCAAAAACTCCAGTAACCACGACGGTTAGCTTTAAACTGCAACCAACGACGCTGATTGAGCGGGCTTGCTTTAGCACGTTTCCATTGAGCTACAACTCCCATGCTAATGCCTCCCCTCAAAGTTAATCCGAGGGTCAATCATGGTATAGGTAATATCACTTATCAGCTTAAGCACTAAACCAATTAAGGTAGACATATACAAGGTACCAAACACCACAGGGTAATCACGATTAACCACCGCCTCAAAGCCCAGCAAACCCAAGCCATCGAGAGAGAAAATAACTTCGATCATGAATGAACCGGTTAAGAAAATACTGATTAAAGTTGCAGGTAAACTCGAGATAACCAGTAACATCGCATTACGAAAAACATGGCCGTAAAGTACCCGATTTTCGGTTAAGCCCTTAGCGCGCGCAGTAAGCACATATTGCTTGTTAATCTCATCTAGGAAGGAGTTTTTGGTCAGCATAGTTAGGGTGGCAAAACTGCTAATTACCATTGCCGTTACCGGTAAGGCGAGGTGCCAAAAGTAATCACCCACTTTGCCTAGCAAGCTTAGTTCGTCCCAGTTGCTGGACGTTAACCCACGCAACGGGAACCAATCCCAATAACTGCCACCAGCAAAAAGCACAATCAGCATAATCGCGAATAAGAAATTGGGAATGGCAAAACCAATGGTAACCGCCGTTGAACTCCATATATCAAAGCGGCTGCCGTGTTGCACCGCTTTGCGGATGCCTAATGGAATGGAGATCCCGTAGACTAGTAGAGTGGTCCATAAGCCCAAGGAAATAGACACCGGCATCTTTTCTAGAATTAAATCAACGACAGAGCTGTCACGATAAAAACTGTCGCCAAAGTCGAAACGAAGGTAGTTGCCTAGCATCTCAAAATAGCGCTCGTGTAAGGGTTTATCAAAACCATACAGTTGCTCTAGCTCTTCAACCAGCTCTGGTGGTAAACCTTGTGCTCCGCGATACTGGCTAGAACTCCCGCCATTATTAGATTGAATAATCTCGGTATCTACACCGGAATCAACGCGGCGAGTAGCTGAGGTATCAATGCCTTGTATCTTAGCAATGGCTTGCTCAACCGGCCCACCCGGTGCAGATTGAATAATAATGAAATTAAGAGTCATGATCCCCAGCAATGTGGGGATCATCAATAATAAACGTCGAAGAATGTAGCTAGTCATTGGGTAACTATTCAACCCACCAGCTATCTAAACCCAGCGCATATTTAGGGTTACGCTCAGGTCGTTTAAGTTTATCCCAATAGGCCACTCGCCAAGCATTTAAGTGCCATTGCGGCACTACGTAATAAGACCACAACAATACTCGGTCTAAGGCACGGGTTGCATCTATAAGTGCTTGTCGGTCCTCGGCAGCAATTACCGCTTCAATCAACGAGTCGATAACCGGGCTATTTACACCAATGATATTACGCGAACCAACTTGCTCAGCCGCTTTACTTCCCCAAAAGTCACGCTGTTCATTACCCGGAGATGACGACTGACCAAAGCTGCCAACCACCATATCAAAATCAAAGTTCTGCACCCGATTCACATATTGAGATACATCAACTACGCGAACTTCGGTGCTAATGCCAATTTTTTGTAAGTTGCGCGTGTAAGGTAATACGATGCGCTCAAAACTCTTTTGGTATAGCAAAAACTCAATGTGCATTTGCTTGCCGTTAGCATCCAGCAGTTTGCCTTTGTTTAAACTCCAACCCGCCTCTTTTAGCAGCGCTAAAGCTTGACGCATTTGTGGCCTAATATTACCGTCGCCACGGGTTTTATCTAAAGTAAATTCTTTAGTGAATAACTCTTGCGGCAGCTGCTTTTTAAAAGGCTCCAACAATGCCAACTCACCCCCCTCTGGTAAGCCCGTTGATGCTAACTCTGAAGCAGCAAAATAGCTGTTCGTGCGTTTGTATGCCCCGTAAAAAAGTTGCTCGTTAGTCCATTCAAAATCAAACAACAAACCAATCGCTTTACGCACTTCGGTTTGCTTGAACAAATCGCGACGGGTATTAAATACAAAGCCCTGCATGCCTTGTGGATTTTCGTTACTTAAGGTGTCGGTATGTACTTTGCCGCTATCAAACATTGGGCCGGTATATGCGGTTGCCCAGTCCTTAGCACTGGTTTCGATGCGGTAATCAATACGGCCCGATTTAAACGCTTCTAGCGCTACTGACGAATCTCGGTAGTACTCATATTTAATCTCAGCAAAATTATGTCGCCCTCGATTAATCGGTAAATCCTTAGCCCAATAATCCTCTACCAGTTGGTAACTCACCGAGCGGCCAGTATCAAACTCGCCCAGTTTATAAGGACCAGAGCCAAGCGGAATGGTTAAATCGGCTTTAGAAAAGTCATGTTTTTGCCAAAAGTGCTTAGGCAATATCGGCAGTTGCCCCAAGATAAGTGGTAACTCGCGATTGGTGCCATCAGCAAAGGTAAAACGCACACTAGATGCAGACTCGGCTTTTACCTCTTTAACACTGCCGTAATAAGCACGATAAAAAGGTGCACCTTTTTCGATCAATAAGTTAAAGGTAAAAACAACATCTTCTGCAGTGACTGGTTTGCCATCGTGAAAACGCGCTTCAGGACGAAGGTTAAAGCGAACCCAAGAACGATCCGCTGGTAAATCGATACTCTCGGCCAGCAAACCGTATTGAGCGAATGCTTCATCATCGTTGCTGGTTAACAAGGTGTCGTATATCTGGCCAACACCTGCGGCAGAATTGCCTTTAACGATGAAGGGGTTAAAAGTATCAAAGGTGCCTTGTGCTTCATGGGTCACACTGCCCTGCTTGGGCGCATTAACATTCACATAAGGAAGATGGCTAAAATCTGCGGCTAAGGCAGGTTCACCGTGCATCACTAGGGCGTGGGAGCGAACAAAATCTTCGGCATGAGCTACGTTTAAAACCAAAAGTGCAAAAGCCGATAACAGCCATTTCATGATACGCGGTTCCTTATTGAGTGAGTCGAATCATCAACTTAACTAATATCTAGTTCTAGTTATAACCGACTCGAAAGCAAAAGATAAAGGGCTATTAGCCAAATTTTCTCTGAAAACGCTGAATATATTACTCCAAGGCCTCAGCAGTTATTGCTTTGATGGATAAATAGCCTTGATAGAAAGTACAGCCCTTTGGTTTTAGCGGATATGACGATGAAAATACGCAGGGGAATTCAAAACGGAGGTCTTGGAATAACAATTAGCTGCAGTCACCACCAACGGAGCAAGACATCCTTTCATAGTTAAACAGTCAACCATCAAATTGCGAACAACAAGCATTTGTTATTCATTCCAATGTGCCCAAGTTCGCCATAACATTCAAGCGATTTTGAGTAATTTATAACACTTTTCGCTAAGCAATCACATTCACAAGCTCAGCCAATTTAACCCTTAAGAAATAGTGATCTAGATCTGGTTTTTTATTTATGAAAGTCGTATTCTGGAGTTGAAATAATTACTAGAGAGTCTTTGGGAGGCTTATGATTATTGATATTACCAGCAAAACAATTTCTATTACCCCAACCATTCGTGAGCACATTGCCGCGCGCTTTGAGAAGCTAGAAAAAAACCAAATTCCGCTCATATCACCAAAAGTGATTATCACCACCGACAATAAAAAGGTAAAAGTAGAAGCGAAGATCAATCTGCCAAACGGACAATTGTTTGCCAGCGATGAACATCAAGACCTGAGCGTTGCCATTAACAATTTAGGGCAAAAACTTGAACGCCAGTTACACCGCTTCCAAGATAAGCCTAATGCGCACCGCGCTAGCCGCTCTGGAAAAGATTTTTTACGCTCGCCGAGTGAAGTAGACGATGGCGAGCCTAATCCCGAGGATGAACAAGCCGCATAAAGGCTAAATAAAGAGTAATACCAAGCAACTAATCGCTTGGTATTACTTGACTTTCCCCTGATTGCTTTTTAGTCTGGCGTCATGAAAATATTCAACACCCGATTTTTGTTTGGTTTCTTTTTTACTCCACCCTTTTAGGGAGGCGAACGGAATTGGTGTAAAAACGAAAACACACAGAATCCATAAAGCCTCCTTCTTAGGAGGCTTTTTTGTTAACAGGGAATACAACAGATGGCAGACTTAGAGCAGATCCGAACAAAAATAACAGCGCTCGACCAATCATTATTAACACTGCTGACTGAGCGTCGCCAACTCAGTGTTGAAGTAGCAAAAAGTAAAATAGAAAACCCCAAAGCGATTCGCGACCAAGAACGCGAACAGTTACTGCTGGTTAAGCTAATAAATAAAGGCAGAGAGTTAGGCTTAGACGCCCACTATGTGACTCAGCTTTACCATACCATCATCGAAGATTCGGTACTTTCGCAACAAGCATTTTTGCAAGGTATTACTAATCCAGATATTCATGCGCAAGCGGTAAGAGTGGCATTTTTAGGTAACAAAGGCTCTTACAGTAATATTGCAACTCATCAATACTTCTCGCGTTATAAAAAGCAAATTGTTGAGTTTGGCTGCAGTGCCTTTCAAGACATTGTTGATACCGTGGAATCTGGTCAAGCTGACTACGGCATGTTACCGATTGAAAACACCAGCTCTGGCAGCATTAATGAAGTATACGATGTTTTGCAGCACACCAGTTTGTCGATTGTTGGCGAGTTATCAATACCTATTGACCACTGTATTTTGGCTCATCCAAAAGCCAAACTAGAGCAAATTACTACCTTGTATGCTCACCCTCAACCTTATGCTCAATGCAGCCTTTATTTGCGCACCTTAGCGAATACCCGAGTAGATTTTGTAGATAGCTCTTCCAAAGCTATGGAAGTGGTTGCCGGAGGCGACGATTTAACCGTTGGTGCCATTGGCAGCAAAGTGGGCGGTGAAATGTATGGTTTACAAGCCTTAAAAACCGATATTGCCAATCAACAACAAAACTACACTCGCTTCATTGTTGTTTCCCGCAAACCGGTGGAGGTTGCAGAGCAAGTGCCAGCAAGAACAACTTTTATTATGTCAACGGCACAGCAAGCAGGTTCGTTAGTAGAAGCGCTGTTGGTATTGCGCGAGCACGATATCAACATGAGCAAATTGGAATCTCGCCCAGTACAAGGTAACCCTTGGGAAGAAATGTTTTATGTGGATGTTTCCGCCAATGTTAAGTCTAGCCAAATGCAATCGGCATTGGCAGAGCTAACACGCCTTACCCGCTACATTAAAGTGCTTGGCTGCTACCCAAGTGAAAATGTTGACCCAACGCTTATTCCGCTAGAAGCCTTAGCCAACAAAGACAAAAATAAAGGTAGCGAACCAAGCCTAATTAGCACCGTACAAGAAGATGGTGCGCTCTCTAGCCTCTCGCACAAGGCCAGTGCCACGGTAGTACGCGTTGGCGATGTTAAAATTGGTGATGGTGGCTTTGTTACCTTTGCTGGCCCTAGTGCAGTAGAGTCTGAACAACAAATCATAAACTGTGCAGGAGCAGCCAAAGAAAGTGGTGCTGCAGTACTTGCCGCAGGTTGCTTTAAACCTCGCAGTTCGCCTTATAGCTTCCAAGGTTTAGGTGAAGAAGGCCTAAGTTATTTAAACGCCGCAGGTAAAAAGTATAAGCTTCCTACGATGACCGAAGTAAGCTCGGTTGATCAGGTTGCCTCTTTAGCCGCTAAAGCAGACATACTGCATGTTCGCTCGCGCCACATGAAAAACTTTAACCTGTTAAAAGAACTGGGTAAGTCTACTCGCCCTATTCTTTTAGAGCGCAATAATATGGCCTCTCTTGATGAGTGGTTACATGCTGCGGACTACATTTTGGCACAAGGCAACCAACAGGTGATTTTATGCGAAGCAGGCGTAAGAACGCTTGAAGGCAAGAATAAAATCACCTTGGACTTAGGCGCGATTAGCTTGTTGCGCCAACGAACCCACCTACCGATTGTGGTAAACCCAGGTGAAGCAGTAGACGAGCTAAGTGCGGTGGGTCCTATGGCCAAAGCTGCCAAGTTACTAGGCGCCGATGGTATTGTACTTTGTGCTCACCCATCGCCAAGTGATGCCAGTGTAGATGCTGATAAATCATTAGATTTTAAACAACTACAACACTTGATGAGCGAGCTATACTAAAAGCTCTCCACTACGTAAAAAGCCCAGCCAATTTTTGACTGGGCTTTTTACTGTGCAAATGTGCCGCTATCTAAATAGTTGCTCAACTAACGCTATATAAGCGATACGAGACATAAAAATAAAAGCCCAACTAGATGCCGGGCTTATTGCTATCGATATTGTTTAGAAGCGACCAGGACCTCGGCCACCGCCACCAAATCCGCCCATACCGCCTGGAGGCATCATGCCTTTCATTTGGCTCATCATCTTACGCATGCCGCCTTTACCCGACATTTTCTTCATCATTTTTTGCATTTGAGTGAACTGTTTCAACAACTTGTTCACATCTTGGATCTGGGTACCAGAACCAGCAGCAATACGACGCTTACGCGAACCTTTAATAATTTCTGGGCGTTGACGCTCACCCGGAGTCATAGAATTGATAATCGCTTCCATCTGATTGGTAAGCTTATCGTTCATTTGGTTTTTAACGCTGTCAGGAACTTGGCCCATGCCTGGCAATTTATCCATCATGCCCATCATGCCGCCCATATTCTTCATCTGTACCAACTGCTCGCGGAAGTCTTCTAAATCAAAACCTTTACCTTTTTGAACCTTCTTGGCCAGCTTTTGCGCTTGCTCTTTGTCAACCTTGCGCTCTACTTCTTCGATAAGAGAAAGTACATCTCCCATACCTAAAATACGCGAGGCAATACGATCAGGATGGAACGGCTCTAAGGCATCGGTTTTTTCACCAACCCCCATAAATTTAATTGGCTTACCGGTGATATGACGAATAGATAAAGCTGCACCACCACGCGCATCACCATCGGTCTTAGTTAAGATTACACCAGTAAGTGGCAGCGCTTGGTTAAAGGCCTGAGCGGTATTTGCCGCATCTTGACCAGTCATCGCATCCACGACAAACAAGGTTTCGACCGGCTCAACTGCCTGATGAAGCGCTTTAATTTCGTCCATCATGTCTTCGTCAACATGTAAACGACCCGCGGTATCGACAAGCAGTACGTCAGCAAATTGAGTTCTGGCTTCGGCGATAGCACCGTTAACAATATCTACTGGATTTTGCTTTTCATTACTTGGGAAGAAAATAGCGTCAACTTCTGATGCTAGAGTCTCTAGCTGTTTAATCGCAGCGGGGCGATAAATATCAGCGCTCACTACCATTACTTTTTTCTTTTCGCGCTCTTTTAGATATTTAGCTAGTTTTGCAACAGAGGTAGTTTTACCCGCACCTTGCAGACCGGCCATCATAACGACCGCTGGAGGCTGGGCTGCCAAATTAAGGCTTTCGTTAGATTCGCCCATAGCCGATTCCAGCTCTTGCTGAACAATCTTAACGAATACTTGACCAGGGCTAAGGCTCTTATTTACTTCTTGGCCTAGAGCACGTTCTTTTACTTTTTTAACAAACTCGCGAACTACGGGTAAGGCAACATCCGCTTCCAACAAGGCCATACGCACTTCGCGCAAAGTGTCTTTAATGTTGTCTTCAGTGAGTCGGCCACGGCCGCTGATATTTTTTAAAGTTTTCGAGAGTCGATCAGATAAGTTTTCAAACATGCTTTTTCCTGTTGATCATATAGCGAGCACTGTTTAGCCGCCACATTATACCGAAGCGCCGATATTCTAAAAGCTAATTCTAGCTCTGACTGTACAGGGCGAGTATACTGAACCCAAACAATCAGATAGTTAGCTTCAAATCATGAATCTATTGGTACTTCCTACCACCGTGTTTTATCTGTTGGCCGCTTATGTTTGCATTACTGGCTTGCTGAATAAACAAAGCGGTGCAAACAAATGGCTATGGCTTAGCGCTGGCTGCGCTATGCTAATGCATGGCATTTGGGAAGTAGAGCATTTATTTTTGGCGCAAGGCCAAGATTTAAGCATCTTTAATGTGGCAGGTTTAGTCAGCTTACTGATTGCTCTTACCGTTACCGCCTTAGCTAAACCCTTCAAACTATGGTTTATTTTGCCAGTGGTTTATCTGTTTTCCATTGTTAGCATGTTATTAGCGGTAATGATCCCGAGTGACTACATCATCCACTTAGAGTTAAAGCCGCAAGTACTAATTCATATCAGCGTTGCGTTAGCCGCCTTTACTGTACTAATGATTGCAAGCTTGTATGCCTTGCAGATGGCCTATTTAGACTGGACCTTAAAACGCCACAAGCCTGGGGCAATTCACCCAGCAATGCCTTCATTAATGAGCATTGAGAAACAGTTATTCACCTTGATTCGTGTAGGGCTAATACTGCTTAGCGTGTCGTTGTTGAGCGGCTTTGTATTTTTAACCGACTTTTTTGCCAATGGCCGTGGTCATAAAGCAATATTCAGCTTAATTGCTTGGTTTATCTACTCAAGTCTTCTTTGGGGACACCATTACCGAGGCTGGCGTGGGAAACTAGTGGTGATCTTGACGGTAATTGGTTCAATCTTGCTGAGTTTAGCCTATTTTGGTTCACGCTTTGTTAAGGAAATCATTCTCAACTAAAATGAGACCTTGACAGCCCTTTGGGGCTACATATAAATTAGCCCTGTTATATTAATCAAGGATTCTCCTGTTTGGACGACATATCTACGAGTAGCTTACTGCTCCTTCTCGTGTTCCTCATAATTTGCTCTGCTTTCTTTTCTAGCTCCGAAACTGGCATGATGTCGCTTAACCGCTATCGCCTTCGGCATTTAGTTAATACTAAACATAAAGCCGCTAGCCGAGTAGACAAACTGCTTGAACGCCCCGACCGATTAATTGGCCTAATTTTAATTGGCAACAACCTCGTTAATATTTTTGCTTCAGCGATTGCTACGATAATCGGTTTGCGCTTATTTGGCGATGTCGGGGTTGCTATCGCTACTCTTGTACTTACTTTTGTCATTTTGATTTTTGCTGAAGTTACGCCCAAAACCATGGCTGCACTTTACCCAGAAAAAGTTGCCTTCCCAGCTTCAATATTACTACGCCCATTAATGAAATTATTGTTCCCATTTATTTGGGCAACCAATGGCGTCACTAATGGTTTACTACGATTACTAGGGGTAAATCCCACAAACAAAGATGATGAAGCGTTAAACCCTGAAGAGTTACGTACCGTAGTTGACCAAGCAGGAACCCTTATCCCTAAGCGCCACCAAGATATGTTACTCAGTATCTTGGACTTAGAGAAAGTAACCGTTGATGACATCATGATTCCGCGCAACGAGATTGCGGCCATTGATATTAACGATGATTGGGACAGTATTCTTCGCCAACTCACCCAAAGCACTCACACCAAAATTCTGCTATTTCGCGACACCATTGATGATTCAGTAGGCTTTGTCCATTCACGTGATTCTTTGCGTCTGTTATCTAGAGAGCAGTTTGATAAAACCTCTATGCTGCGTGCTGCTAAAGAGATCTATTTCATTCCTGAAGGCACACCGCTCAATGTGCAACTACTAAAGTTTCAGCGTCGTAAAGAGCGAATTGGACTTATTGTCGATGAATACGGCGACATTCAAGGCTTGGTGACATTAGAGGATATTCTTGAAGAAATTGTTGGTGACTTTACCACTAGCATTGCGCCTGACCCTAGCGACGAAATTCATCCACAAATTGATGGCAGTTACTTAGTAGATGGTACTGTAAACATTCGAGACTTAAATAAAGAAATGAGCTGGAACTTACCAACCGATGGTCCTAAAACCTTAAACGGTTTAATTGTTGAGCACTTAGAAGACATCCCAGATGCAAACCTATGTCTCCGCTTAGCTGGTTACCCTATCGAGATAGTAGAAATAGAGAATAATACCGTGAGTTTAGCGCGAATCATCCCAGCGTTTTACAGTAAACCCAAAAAATAGCGCCGTTAGCAAAATAATAAAAAAGCCAGCTTAATGCTGGCTTTTTTATTATAGAAATACCATTTAAAGCTTACCGAGAATCTCGTCAGATAATCCCAGTTCATCATTTTTGTTTACGCTAATACCGCGTTCAATGATGCTTGTAGCAATGCTCTTCGCCTCATCTAAAGAGTGCATAGCGTAAGTACCACATTGGTATTCATTGAGCTCTGGAATGTCATTTTGATTGGCTACTGCAAGTACATCATGCATTGAGGCTAACCAAGCGTCAGCAACTTGTTGCTCGTTAGGGCTACCTATTAAGCTCATGTAAAAGCCTGTGCGACAACCCATTGGCGAAATATCGATGATTTCAACGTCGGCAGAGTTTAAGTGCTCACGCATAAAGCCGGCATAAAGGTGCTCTAGGGTATGAATACCTTTCTCAGATAAAATCTCTTCGTTAGGCACACAGTAACGTAAATCAAATACAGTAATAGTGTCTTTGCTAGGCGTAGACATGGTTTTGGCTACGCGAACCGCTGGCGCATGCATGCGGGTGTGGTCTACGGTAAAACTATCTAATAAAGGCATGATTTTCTCTCTTCATATCTCAGCGTAGCTGAGACTCATTATTTGGGTGTATTTAAGCAAAGAATAGACGCCATAGCCAGCTACTATCTAGATCGTCTTTACACTTATTATACTGGGCCGCATAGCGTTTCGATCGCTGGTCGACTGTTCCCGCTACCTTCACCAACCATTGTTTCTGATGATAAGTACCACGCTTATAGCCGCCCCAGCCTTCGTGATAGTTTAAATACTGGTTGCGCGCATCCCATTTCGATACACCATTAATCTTGTGGGTTTTATTGGTAAACCAACCCATAAAGTCGATGGCATCATCGAAGTTAGTTCGTGACGACCAAGAGTTGCCGGTTTCGCGCACATAGTCATCCCAGGTCATGGTTTTAGCTTGGCTATAGCCATAAGCGCTACTAGCACGACCTACAGGAATAAACCCAAACCAATATTGCATTGGTGGGCGAGCATTATGCTTGAAGCTGGATTCTTGATACATCATTGCCATGGGAACATGTACTGGCGTGCCCCATTTCTTGTTCATTTTTTTCGCTGATTTATACCAATCGCGCTTTTCTTCAAAAATGCTACATAGGTTCTCAGGATCTTTTGGCGGCGCACTACTGCATCCCGCCAATACACTTAAACCTAAAACTGCCAAGGCTACCTTAGCCCAGTGAACAAGTGATACATCCCTACTTATTGGCATTCTCAAAATACTTCGTTAAAAAGTGATCAAAATCGAGGTCGTCACTAGCTTCTATTGCTTGTTGCTCAGCAAAGCTTTGTTCAGCCATCGCGCTAAAGTCTTGATCTTGCCAGTTAATCGCTTTATGACCAAGCATCTCTTCGCGATATTGTGCAGCCCATTGCAAGCCCAAGCTGCTGTTGTCTACTGAGTGTGATTTTAACAAACGCAGAAAACGTGAAGAATAGGTGTTGTCATTAGCAACATCAGCTATCGCCTGCTCTAGCGAAGCGCTAAAGTCTGGCTCTGCACGCTGAGTATCAAGCAGTTGAGCAGCTTGTTGCATCTTAATCAATAAGCTGTCGATATGCACTGGCAGGCTTTGTTGGTCACCAGCAATAGTTAGCATCAACTCGGGATTACGCCCTTCAATAGCCACCGCATTGAAGTTGTCACGACAAGCTTGTAACTCCTCTTTGCACATTTCTGGTGAGTCCATCAAAACGCAAGCCAGCAACAAGCTATCTATCACTCGCACCTGCGCCTCAGTTACGCCTACAGCATCAAAGGGGTTGACATCTAGCGCTCTAATTTCGATGTATTCAATACCATCTTCAGCTAGAGCTTGAGAAGGAGTTTGACCAGACTTAGCGACACGCTTGGCCCGAATAGGCGCATACAACTCATTTTCTATCTGCAATATGTTGGCGTTAAGCTGACGATATTCACCATCAACTTTCACCCCAATTTTGGCGAACTCTTCAGAATGAGAACTCACCGCTTTGCGAACGCTTTGAACGTATTCACTAACGCTGTTGTAGTTAATATCCAGTTCGTGTTGCGCAGAACTAGTATACCCTAAATCGCTTAAACGTAACGAGGTAGCATACGGTAGATAAAGCGTTCCTTTGCCCATTTTTTCAAAAGCGAGTTGGCTCTCGCCAGCGTTCATAAATGAGCCACATAGCGCAGGTGAGGCACCATAAAGATAAGCCACCATCCAACCATAGCGATAAAAGTTACGAATTAAAGCCATGTAACGTTGCGAGATGTACTCAGAAAGCGGCTGTTGGTCACCATCAACCTTTTGTAGTTGCTGCCAAAAGCTTTGCGGCAAAGAGAAGTTATAGTGCACACCAGAGATCACCTGCATGGCGCTGCCATATCGATGACGTAGCCCCTGACGATAAGCATGTTTCATCTTACCAATGTTTGATTGGCCGTAATCCGCTAACACAATGTCTTGCTCGTCACCAATGTAACAAGGCATGCTCAAAGGCCACAAACGTTGTCCATCAAGCTGCTTTAGTGTTTCATGGTGAATATCGGTAAGACGCGATAATACCTGCTCAACACTGTCAGAAACCGGAGTAATAAACTCTAACAAGGTTTCTGCATAATCGGTGGTAATCAGAGGATGAGTAAGCGCTGAACCTAATGCTTTAGGATGGCCATTAGGTGCTAGCTTTCCCTGTTCGCAAATACGTAAAGCTTCACGTTCAATACCGCGTTTAATGCCAAGCACTCCGGTATCTGCCATTGCTGCGCTCAATTGCGTCAGCCGAGTAGTAAACTGTTGAGTCAAGTTGAACTCACTATCTTGTTAAAACGCGTAATGTGGCAAAGCATAGCGAGATCGCCCATGTTTTGCCACCACTGTGCGTTGCTAAGTTACAATGCAAGTTCTTGAACTGGCATACCTATTTTCTGTAGCTCTGGAAGTAGTTGCTGTTTATCGCCCACTACCACCACTATCATTTCTTCTGGTGAGAAGTACTTCGCCGCCAATTGCTGCAATTCAGCTTGGCTAATATTGGCGGTAATTTGATTCTGGGTAGCGACAAACTCTGGCCCCAAATCAAAGGTCAACATTTGCATCAAAAATGAAGCTTTCTGCGATGGTGTTGCATAGGCCAGAGCCTCCTGCTGGGAGACTGCGCTGCGCATATATGCCAGCTCTTCATCGCTTGGGCCACTTTTTGAGTAAGCTTCTAGCTCAGCCAATAACTCTCGAATAGCCGAAGCCGTGGCATCTTGTCGCACATCGGTTGAGATAACAAAACTACCGCTATCTTTAAAACCGCCAAATCCACTACTTACGCCATAGGTATAACCTTTGTCTTCTCGCAAGTTCATGTTAATTCGACTATTAAAGTTTCCGCCAAAATTAAAGTTCATCAAGTTAGCTTTAAAATACTCACCGGTAGCATCGTAAGGCATCGCTAAACGGCCAATCCGAATCACCGATTGAACCGCACCCGGCTTATCGAGCAGGTAAATGGTGTTGTTATCGGCAGAAGGTTTCGCCGTTAAATGAGCTGCCTTACTCGCCTCGCCTTGCCATTCTTTTTGTAAAGGCTGCAATGCTTGCTCAATCTGTGTTTGCTTTAGATTGCTCACAGCAACCAGCTGGCTGCCGTTTGGTTGGTAATGCTGTTGCCAAAACTGCTTCACATCTTCTAGGGTAAGCGCAGCGACGCTATCACGACTTCCCCAGCTAGAGGTTGCTAGACGGCTACCTTCACCAAAGAACAAGCTTTGACTAGCAATACTGGCTAGCCAATTTGGCTGATTAAATTTCTGCTCAATACTTTGCAAGTGGCGGGCTTTTTCACGCTCGAACTCGGCACTATTAAACGCTGGGGTTAATAAGCGCTGCTGCAAAATATCCAGAACCTGAGGCAAGCTCTCGGTTAATGAAGACAGACTAATATTTTGGCTATATAGCCCGCTACTAAAGCTCACTGACGCGCCCAACTCGGTAAGTTGATCTGATATCTCAGCGGCGGTGGTTTGCTGGGTGCTTTGCATCAACATTTGCGCAGTGAACTTAGCCAAGCCTTCTTTGCCTTTGGGCTCTGAAATACTGCCGCCAGGTAACCTGAACTGCAAGGTAACTGTAGGCGTTGGTTGCTCAGAGGTGCCTAATACTTGTAAGCCATTAGTTAACTCTGCATGCCATAACTCAGGCAATTTAACTGCCACAGCTGGGCCAGAAGGCGGCTCAATGCTACGGTCAAAGTTATCTTTCACTTCGCGCAGTGCTAGCTCACTGTCATCAATGTGCTGCTGCTCAGGCAGAGTACGAGGAGCAGGTGTAAAGTTGTCTTCGCCAGCTATTAACTGAGTTTGCCCTTTGGGTACCACACTCATCACCACCCTAGGTTTACCTATGATGTAATGCTGATAAGCCTCTTGTACCTGTTGATCATTTACATTTTGAAACTGTTGCAATACTTCACTGATATATAAAGGCTGTTCAAAGAAGGTTTCACCAAAGGCAAGCTGAGTGACTACATCAGAGACACTTTCTAAGCTATAAATAGTTGAAGCTTTAAGCGATGAGCGAACACGTTGTAAATCTTCTGCGCTTACTCCGCGCTCAGCAAAATCGTTAATGGCTTGGTCGACATCTTGCTCCAGCTGGGCCAAGGTTAAGCCAGCTTGCGGATTAGCACGCACGTAAATCGACAATGTACAGGCCATTTCACGACAATAATGCGAGCTGCCCGCAGACAAAGCTTTACCTGATTCAACCAATGATTGATGCAGTAATGAGCTTTTGCCCCCACCTAAGATCTCAGAAAACATATCTAAGGCGACTTCGTCTTCAGCGCCGGCATACACCGTTGGGTAGCTAATATAGAGCAAAGGGATATGGATACGGTCTTCTAGAGAAATATAGCGTGTTTCACTAAGCTTGGCTGGGCTTGGCGTAATTTTCGGGATCTCTGGGCCACTGGGGATCCCACCAAAATATTTGTTTATCCACTCTAGGGTCTGCAACTCATCAATATCACCACCAATGCTTAACACAGCATTATTTGGCCCGTACCAACGAAGAAAAAATGCTTTTAAATCATTTACATCTACCCGATTTAAATCCTCTATATAACCGATGGGTTGCCATGAGTAAGGATGTTCTCGAGGATAAAGCGCTTCATCTACCCGCTCTGACAATAAACCATAGGGAGCATTATCGACTCGCTGCGCACGTTCATTTTTTACGGTATCGCGCTGGATTTCGAATTTTTTCTGGCTTACCGCTTCAAGTAAAAAGCCCATTCTATCAGCCTCTAACCACAGCACCTTCTCAAGCTGGTTAGCAGGAACAGTTTGGTAGTAATTAGTGCGATCTTTTGTAGTAGAACCATTCATGGTTCCACCCGCTTCGTTAATAATACGAAAGTGCTCTTGGTCTCCAACATGCTTAGAGCCCTGGAACATCATGTGTTCAAAGAAGTGGGCAAAGCCCGATTTACCCGGCTCTTCGCGGTTAGAACCAACATGATAAGTAATATCTACATGCGCTAAAGGCGCATTATCATCTTGGTAGAGCAATACCGTTAGGCCATTAGCTAAGCGATACTTTTTGTAAGCTATCTGGATGTCGCTATTATTGGTCTGTGAAGTTTCGACTAACTCCACACCTTTGGGTAGCTCAACTGAAGAGTTAGGGTCTATCTGAGTACAAGCAGCTAACCACAGGATGCTAAGCACACTTAACCATCTAAGCACTATATTGACCTCTCTAATCATTTATTAAATATTCACAACTGCGTTGCCTAATGCCAACAGCAAAGCGTAACGAATCGCTTTGCCAATAAGCATGGCAATAGTGCTTTGCCAAACCGGAAGCTTAGCCGCGCCCGCAACAAAACAAAGCGCATCGCCAATTACCGGAGCCCAGCTCATGAGTAAACTCCAGGCACCGTATTTGACCAACCAAGGCTTAGCCTTGGCTTGTTCGTTCAAGTTAGGTAACCAACTAAAATGCCTATTACCAAAGTAAAAAGCGCCCCAGCCCATAGCAAAGGTAACCAAGCCACCTAGGGTATTGCCTAAGGTAGCTACCACTAACAAGCTGAGCCATTGTTCAGGAACTTGGCTAGCTAAACCCAACAACACAACTTCTGAGCTACCGGGTAACAAGGTAGCCGATACGAAGGCGCTAAAAAATAAAACAACTAACAATAGAACCGCCTAATCAACAAAATAATTCGCTGGCCACAAGTTTCTTACATCAACCACCGCCATCCCGGCGGCTTTTGCAGCCGCTATGCCGGCATCAGCGTCTTCAAATACCAAGCATGCGTGCGGTTCTACCTGCATCAATTCTGCACACTTTAAGAAAGTGTCAGGAGCTGGTTTATGGGCAGCGACGAGATCGGCACCAACAATCGCCTGTAACTTATCAGCTATACCTAATTTACTGAGTATCATCTCGGCTTGCTGCTGGCTCGCACCCGTCCCCACAGCCATCAGTTTTTCACCTAAAAAATGCTGATACACTTTAATTAAAGGTGTTGGCAGTATTTCACTATTCACTAGCTGGTGGTAACACTGCTCTTTAGCATCAACCACTTTGTTAACATCCACCCCCTTTATATGGGCATCGGCAAGCAAGTTTTCAACTGTTTGTAAGGTTGGCATACCACTCATGGCTAGCATTTGCTCAGAGCTAAAAGGAATAGAAAACTGATCTAGAGCAGACTGCCACGCGTTTTGATGATGTTGCATGGAGTCAATCAAGGTTCCGTCCATGTCAAAAATAAAGGCGGCATAGTTTTGGTAATCTTGGAAGTTCATAATCAACTCTGTATGTGGTCGGACTGAACGGCAGCCGATTTAGCCTGCATCATACCAATTAGCGACAATTTAACTAGAATATTTTATTAAGCGTGGTAACACCGGAAACCAGCAATTAAAGTTAGTTGAGTGAAAACGAGTAATCTGTGTGAAGCGTAGCGAAGTTAATGATTAGCTTATGCCAATCGTACTAAGTAGCTGTTCATCCTATCTGGTTAAAATGCTCGATAACTACGTTAGGATTTTTGATTGTAGAATAACTACTTATCGAAAAATCCTGGCTTATTCTCGAGTATTTTTCCTGCGTTATTTCTGAACACTTACTTAGTGTGATTGGTATTACTTCAATTTGTAAGTAATGAAGGTAAACTAAAAGTTCTTCAATTACTTAAGTGACCCAGTAGGTACAATTATGGTGCGATTTTTCTTGTTGCCCTTGTTATTAACCATTTTATGGACACTGTTTCTATTCCACTACGGCTTAAGCTTTAAACAAGGTTTAAAAGGCTACTATTGGATTATTGGGATTAGCACTGCGTTAATAGGATTTTTCACTTTAATGATTTGGTTAACCCATTAGCCAGACATAAAAAAAGCTTGCCGAGGCAAGCTTTTTATTTAGCGCTTGAGTATTAACCAACTAAAGACAGCAATACACCCGCAGCTACAGCACTACCTAGTACCCCAGCAACGTTTGGCCCCATTGCATGCATCAACAAGAAGTTATGAGGGTTTGACTCTAAACCAACCTTATTTACTACACGTGCAGCCATTGGCACCGCTGATACACCAGCAGCACCAATTAGTGGGTTAATTTTACCGCCACTTAACCGGCTCATTAGCTTAGCCATAAGTACCCCAGAAGCAGTACCAATAGCAAATGCCACAGCACCTAGACCAAGAATACCTAAAGTTTCTACGGTTAAGAACTTATCTGCAGATAACTTAGAACCTACCGCTAAACCTAAGAAAATGGTTACTACGTTGATTAGCTCGTTTTGCGCAGTTTTGCTTAAACGGTCAACTACCCCACTTTCACGCATTAGGTTACCTAAACAGAACATACCTACTAAAGGCGTTGCTGCTGGCAAGAACAAAATGGTTAAGCCAAGTACTGCGATAGGGAAAACAATCTTTTCTCGCACGCTTACTGGACGCAATTGCTCCATTTGAATTTCGCGCTCTTCTTTAGAGGTTAAGGCCTTCATAATCGGCGGCTGAATAATTGGAACCAGCGCCATGTATGAATAAGCAGCTACCGCGATCGCACCTAGTAAATCGGGTGCAAGTTTAGAAGCGAGGAAGATAGCTGTAGGGCCATCAGCACCACCAATAATGGCAATCGCAGAAGCATCAGCCAGCGTGAAATCAAAACCTGGGATCATGTTTAATAAAATTGCGCCAAATAGCGTCGCAAAAATACCAAACTGAGCCGCAGCACCTAACAATAACATTCTTGGGTTTGCGATAAGCGCACCAAAGTCAGTTAAGGCGCCAACTCCCATAAAGATCAGTAGCGGGAAAACACCCGTTTCGATTCCTACATGGTAAACGTAGTAAAGCAAACCACCTTCATCGTTAAATCCAGCATTTGGAATATTGGCCAGCACCGCACCAAAACCAATGGGTAACAATAATAAAGGCTCAAATTTACGCACAATTGCTAAATACAGCAGTAGTAAACCCACTGCCATCATAACCAATTGTGCGGCTTCGAAGTTAGCTAGGCCGGTTTCTAGCCATAGCTTAGTAATTCCTTCCACGTTCTCGCTCCCTTACGCGATGCTAAGCAGGACTTCGCCTACTGCAACGGCATCACCTTCTTTAACGAATACCTCGTCAACAACCCCGGTTTTAGCGGAACGGATTTCGGTTTCCATTTTCATTGCTTCCATAATCAGCAATACGTCGCCTTCTTGCACCTTAGCACCAGGCTTAGCTAACACCTTAAAGATGTTACCCGCTAACGGGGCAGGTAAGGCTTCACCATTACCGCTTGCAGGAGCAGCGGCAGGAGCGGCAGGTGCAGAACCAGCAGCAGGAGCAACCCCATCGATAGAACCTTCCGGGCCAACGTCAACAGTGTACAACTGACCGTCTACACGCACCGAGTAAGTTTCTACAGCACCAGCTTTAGCTGGAGCGGCAACTTTTACGTCATCTGCGCTTGGCACAGGCTCAAAGGCATCAGGGTTGCCACGATTCTCTAAGAACTTAAGGCCAATTTGTGGGAACAAAGCGTAAGTTAAAGCATCATCAATTTGATCTTCAGCCAGTGCAAAACCTTTTTCTTTAGCTAATTGCACAACTTCAGTCTCTAAGCGCTCCATTTCAGCTTCCAGTAAATCTGCAGGCCGGCAAGTAATCGCTTCTGCACCATCTAATACTCTTGCTTGTAGTTCAGCATTCAGCTCACCAGGTGCTTTACCGTATTGACCACTTAAAATACCAGCAGTTTCTTTGGTAATCGTTTTGTAACGCTCACCGGTTAAAACGTTAAGTACAGCTTGGCTACCAACGATTTGCGAAGTAGGAGTTACCAGCGGGATGTAGCCCAAATCTTTACGTACTTTAGGGATCTCTAGCAACACTTCATCTAATTTGTCTGCCGCGCCCTGCTCTTTAAGCTGGCCTTCCATGTTTGTTAACATGCCGCCTGGTACTTGCGCGATAAGAATGCGTGAATCAACACCTTTAAGGCTGCCTTCGAACTTGGCGTACTTCTTACGTACTTCGCGGAAGTAAGCAGCAATCGACTCAAGTTTAGTTAGGTCTAAGCCGGTATCGCGCTCAGTACCTTCTAGCATCGCCACAATGGTTTCTGTTGGGCTATGACCATAAGTACAGCTCATTGAGGAAATTGCGGTATCAATGATGTCTACGCCCGCTTCAATGGCTTTAATGTGGGTAGGCAAGCTCAATCCGGTAGTTGCGTGGCAATGCAAGGCAATTTCTACATCAGTTTCCGCTTTAAGGCGCTTAATCAAGGTTTCAGCTTCATACGGCTTCAATAAACCAGACATATCCTTAATTGCAATAGAGTGGCAACCAATGTCTTCTAAACGCTTAGCTAAATCTACCCAGTTATCTGTGGTGTGAATTGGACTAGTGGTATAAGAAATCGTCCCCTGGGCGTGGGCGCCGCAATCTAGAGCAGCTTTTACCGCCGTTTGGAAGTTTCGTGGATCGTTCATCGCATCAAAGATACGGAATACGTCCATACCATTCTTAACCGCTCGCTCAACAAAGCGTTCAACTACATCATCGGCGTAGTGACGGTAGCCGAGTAAATTTTGGCCACGCAACAGCATTTGCTGTTTAGTATTAGGCATGGCTTTTTTCAGCTCACGTAAACGCTCCCAAGGATCTTCACCAAGGTAACGGATACAGGCGTCAAAGGTTGCCCCACCCCAAGTTTCTAAAGACCAATAACCAATTTGGTCGAGTTGCTCAGCAATAGGCAACATATCTTCAATACGAAGACGGGTTGCTAATAATGATTGATGCGCGTCGCGCAATACAACATCGGTTAATGCAAGTGGTTTAGACATTGCGTTAAATCCTCTTTTAGTTATTGGGCCTTCCGGTACTGTTGAACAGCAGCTGATATAGCGGCTACTACAGTGGCATTATTGGCTGGTTGGGGAGTTGCAGACGAAGTTTGCTTGGTTTCAGCAACTTCAACTAGCGGTGGCGCAAGTTTAGCTAAACCATTCACCGCAATAATAAGTAGCGATAAAAAAGCGAATACGGCGATCATCCCGACCCCCATTAACGTTGCTGCTTCAATCAACAGCTCAGTCAAGTCCATCATATTATTAATCCACATCCTTTGAGATTGGCGTAAGAATTACATGCTAAACAACAAAAATCAAACTAGAATTTTGAATAAATATTCAAAACCTTGGTATTGTTAACTTTATTTTGCCAATGACAAAATCCGCAATTATACGCCACATCGCTCATTACACAGTTTAAATCGCCAAGCGATAACATTTAGTTAACAACTGTTTTACAGCTGTACGACAGCAGAATTGATTAACTAATCTAGCAGCTTAGCTACCTCAAAAGTAGTAATCGCGATCACAAGAGATAGATTTTTAAGATGAATAAGAGGTGAATAGTGATCTATGGCGCTAAAGATAACAAAAAGAAGAAAGTAAAATGGCGCGCGTGGAAGGATTCGAACCTCCGACCGCCTGGTTCGTAGCCAGGTACTCTATCCAGCTGAGCTACACGCGCGTGGGGCATGACACAAGCCTAGAAGATAAAAGGCAATGCATCAAATAAAAACCGAAAATGGCGCGCGTGGAAGGATTCGAACCTCCGACCGCCTGGTTCGTAGCCAGGTACTCTATCCAGCTGAGCTACACGCGCGTTGAAATCGATGGCGGTGAGGGAGGGATTCGAACCCTCGATAGGGCTACAAACCCTATACTCCCTTAGCAGGGGAGCGCCTTCGGCCACTCGGCCACCTCACCGCGATTTCGGATGCAGATATTACTGCTTCCAAAAATATAGTCAAACCTTTTTTGTCACTTTTCTTTTGTTCGTTCAGCTTTCGAACAGTTAGCTATGTATTTGTTTAGCAACTGACTATAAAGCAATCATTCTGGCTAACCCGTAGTGATTTACTAGTTGCTATCAATAAGCATTATAAGCCCCAAAAACAAAAGGAAGCCATGGGCTTCCTTAAAGATAAATCGTGGCAATGTAAGGCTTGCTTAGGCGCCAGCACTTTTCTCTGCTTGGATGCGCATGTAGATTTCTTCACGGTGCACAGATACTTCTTTTGGTGCGTTTACGCCGATACGTACTTGGTTACCTTTAACACCTAATACAGTTACGGTTACTTCATCCCCAATCATTAACGTTTCGCCTACACGGCGCGTCAAAATTAGCATTCACTATCTCCTTAAATTCATTTACTTGTTCTTTAGCGACTTATCTAAGCTATTATTTTTCTAATATTAAGCGTATAGACTAGCTTGTTTAAGCCAAAGAGTCATTATTATTGCTCTAGGTTATATGCACTGTGTAAAGCACGTACAGCCAACTCTAAATATTTCTCGTCCACTACGACAGACACTTTGATTTCAGAAGTCGAGATAAGTTGCATGTTAATGCCCTCGTCTCCTAAAGTTTCAAACATAGTTTTAGCAACGCCAGGGTGGTTCATCATGCCCACCCCAACGATAGAAATTTTTGCCAAGGAATCTTTACCTTGAACTTCACGAGCGCCTAGTTTGCTGGAGGTTGCTTCTAGCAACTCTTTTGCTCGTTTGTAATCATTACGGTGAACGGTAAAGGTAAAGTCTGCTGTATTATCGCCCATCGAATTCTGAATGATCATATCAACATCGATATTAGCATCACCAATTGGCGCCAAAATTGATGCAGCTACGGAAGGTTTATCTGGTACACCCAAAATAGTTAAACTTGCTTCATCACGATTAAATGCGATGCCTGAAATTACGGGTGACTCCATTTTATTTCCCTCATAACTGATTAAGGTGCCATTACCTTCGGTAAAACTTGATAGAACACGCAACGGTACATTGTATTTACCCGCAAATTCTACGGCTCTGATCTGTAAAACTTTTGCGCCTAAACTGGCCATTTCTAGCATTTCTTCAAACGTTATGCTTTCCAGGCGACGAGCTTTGGGTTCGACTCGTGGGTCTGTAGTATAAACACCATCAACATCAGTATATATCTGACATTCATCGGCCTTTAAGGCTGCTGCGATAGCCACTGCAGTAGTGTCCGAGCCACCACGTCCCAAAGTAGTGATGTGATTATCTGGGCTCCGCCCTTGGAAACCGGCAATCACTACCACTTTGTTATCTTTTAAGTGGGCTTGAATATTATGGTCGTCAATGTTGGTAATGCGAGCTTTGCCATGGGCGTCATCGGTATGCATACGAATTTGGTCGCCCGTCATCGAAATGGCATCACACCCCTTTTTCTGCAAAGCGATACTGAGCAAGGCAATAGTTACTTGCTCACCTGTTGAAACCAATACATCTTTTTCACGCTCACTGGCGTTTTCGTCAATCTCTTGAGCCAAGCCCAATAACCGGTTAGTTTCACCCGACATTGCTGAAAGGACAACCACGATGTCATCGCCCGCTTCTTTACAGCGAATAACACGATCAGCCACCGCTTGAATACGCTCTATGGTACCTACCGAGGTGCCGCCATATTTTTGAACAATTAGTGCCACTTGCTTTCCTTATTCTCTAACACTTAATGCATAACTATTTAAAGCTTCTCAACAAGCCACTCTTTCACTTCTTGCAGCGCTTTTGGCAAACCATCAGGGTTTGAACCACCGGCTTGTGCCATATCTGGACGCCCGCCGCCTTTACCACCTACACATTGCGCAGCAATATTTACCATTTCGCCGGCTTTAACGCGGCTAGTTAGATCTTTGGTTACACCTGCAATAAGACTCACTTTACCTTCATTTACTGCCGCCAGTAATACCACGCCACTTTCGAGTTTCACTTTAAGTTCATCTACACTACTACGCAGCGCTTTACCTTCTACGCCATCTAAAAAGGCAATTAATACTTTCACACCGTTAATAGTTTGTATTTGATCTAACACATCATTACTGGCTGCACTAGCAAGCTTAGCTTTAAGCTGAGTGACTTCTTTTTCCAGCATTTTGTTGCGATCTACTAGTTGAATGACTTTTTCACCAATGTTGAATTGGTCGCCTTTAACCAAATTAGCAGCTTTTTCTGTTTCTTCAGCTAAGCGGTGAATCAAATCAATAGCAAATTGCCCGGTTACTGCTTCAATACGACGGACGCCAGCAGCAATGCCTGCTTCGCTAGTGATCTTAAAGAAACCAATGTCACCGGTGTGGTTTACGTGGGTGCCACCACAAAGCTCTGTAGAGAAGTCCCCCATACTCACAACACGAACATCTTCATCATATTTTTCGCCAAATAAGGCCATCGCACCGGCTGCTTTAGCTTCATCCAAGTTCATTACCTTGGTAACAACCGGCAAATTACGACGAATTTGTTGATTAACTAGGTGTTCAACCTGACGAATTGAACTCATTGAAATAGCTTCGAAATGAGAAAAGTCAAAACGCAAGCGCGCAGCCTCTACTAAAGATCCCTTTTGCGTAACATGTTCACCTAAGGTTTGACGCAATGCTGAATGCAATAGGTGAGTCACAGAGTGATTTAAGGCTGTGTTCCAACGACGACGCGAATCTACTTTTGCAGTCACTAATTTTTGTAAACATAAGTCACTACCTTGAACATAACCTTTATGTACAAAAGCTTTACCCACTTTAAGGGTATCTTGTACAACAAAGCTTCCGCCTTCATACATTAACTCGCCAGCGTCACCGGCTTGACCACCTGACTCGGCATAAAACGGCGTTTTATCTAAAACAATAATGCCTTGTTCACCGCTTAAAAGTGACTGTTGGGGCTCGCCATCTTTAAACATTTCAATAATCTTAACGTCAGCATCTAGGTGTTGGTAACCTAGAAACTCGGTAGCACTATCAATAATTAGATTGTCGTTGTAGTCGGTACCAAAGTTACTGGCTTGCTTAGCGCGTTCACGTTGAGCTTGCATAGCCGCTTCAAACTCGGCCTCATCGACACTTAGCTCTCTCTCGCGGGCGATATCAGCGGTTAAATCTGCTGGAAAGCCATAAGTGTCATAAAGCTTAAACACCAAGTCACCAGGAATAACCGAACCTTCCAATTCGCTAAGTGCTTCATCCAAAATTAACAAACCACGGTCAAGGGTTTTGGCAAACTGCTCTTCCTCTAGCTTAAGAACACGTTCAATAACCGGTAACTGAGTTTGCAGTTCAGGGTAAGCTTCACCCATTTCAGCGATTAGTGCAGGCAATAATTTATAAAAGAATGCATCAGTAGCACCCAACTTATTACCATGACGCACCGCTCGACGAATGATACGGCGAAGTACGTAACCTCGACCTTCATTAGCTGGCATAACACCATCTGCGATTAAGAATCCACATGAGCGAATATGGTCGGCAATTACCCGCAACGATTTGTTTTCCAAATCATTGGTGCCAATAATTTTAGCTGCTGCAGCAATCAGGTTCTGAAAAATATCAATTTCGTAGTTAGAGTGTACGCCTTGTAAAATGGCTGCGATTCGCTCTAAGCCCATACCGGTATCAACCGATGGGTTTGGTAAGGGGTCCATTGTTCCGTCGGCTTGACGGTTGAACTGCATGAAGACTACGTTCCAAATCTCAATGAAACGGTCGCCATCTTCTTCAGGACTTCCTGGAGGACCACCCCAGATATGTTCACCATGGTCATAAAAGATTTCGGTACAAGGACCACAAGGCCCGGTGTCACCCATTTGCCAGAAGTTATCTGACTCAAACTTCTTCTCTGGAGACTTATCGCCGATACGAATAATGCGATCTTTAGGCACACCAATTTTGTTTGCCCACAAATCAAATGCTTCATCATCGGTTTGGTAAACGGTGACTAAAAGCTTCTCTTTAGGTAGCTTAACAACTTCAGTTAAGAACTCCCATGCATAGCCAATGGCTTCTTCTTTGAAGTAATCACCAAAGCTGAAGTTACCTAACATTTCAAAGAAAGTATGGTGACGCGCCGTGTAGCCTACGTTTTCTAGATCATTGTGCTTACCGCCTGCTCGCACACAGCGTTGTGAGGTAGTGGCCCGACTATAGCTACGCTTATCAATACCAAGAAATACGTCTTTGAACTGATTCATACCCGCGTTAGTAAACAGTAAGGTAGGATCGTCGTGAGGCACTAATGAACTACTGGCAACTACTTGGTGATTTTTGCTGTTAAAGAAGCTTAAAAATGCATCTCTTACTTCAGCTGAAGTCATCTTCATGAAACTCTTTCCTGGGGGTTTGTAGCAAGTCGACATAGCGGCGAAACCTAAAGTTACCCGTCGATAAGCGCTAAAAAAGGTGAAACCGTTATTAATCGCGACAATATATCATGCAGACCTTTGCAGGCAAAGTGTTCAAGGCTTATTGCTGTTGTAGTTCGTTATACAAGAGATTGATTAGTTCGAAATCGAAGCCTCGTCGAAACAAGTAGGCTGTACATTTTTGCTTTTGCATTCGGTCGCTGGGTAAACCTTGCTTAAATTTCTTGTTAAAACAAAGTTCGATGGCTTTATACCAATCCCAGTCATCCTGCTCCAAAACCTCAATCGCTAAATCGCCGCTAATACCCTTGGTTTGCAAATACTGCTTAATATAGTTTTTGCCGTAGCCTTTGCTAACTCTAGCGCGGGTTAACGATGCTGCGTAGCTTCTATCATCTAACCAAGCATTTTGTTGCGCGTACTCTAGAGCATCACTAACTTCGTCATCTTGGTAGCCTTTTTGCTGCAATTTTTGCAACAGCTGCTGTTGGCTATAGGAACGCCTTGATAGCAAATCGATGGTGGTATGTAAGGCGCTACGATTAGTCATAATAAAAAGGAGCCCTTAGGCTCCTTTGTCTCGCTTATGCTTCTTGATCAGCAGGTGCTTCAGCTACAGGTTCTTGCTCGTTTGGCTCAACCTTAGTAAGCAGGTTATTTCGGATAGTCATTTCAATTTCTTTAGCAACTTCTGGGTGTTCTTTTAAGTAAGTAGATGCGTTTGCTTTACCTTGACCAATTTTATTACCTTTGTAAGAGAACCAAGCACCGGCTTTGTCAACCAGCTTCTCTTTAACACCTAGATCAATCAGTTCACCGTAACGATTAAAGCCTTCGCCATACATAATTTGGAACTCAGCTTGCTTAAACGGTGGAGCAATTTTGTTTTTAACCACTTTAACCCGGGTTTCATTACCAACCACTTCATCACCCACTTTCACCGCACCAATGCGACGAATATCTAAACGAACTGAGGCGTAGAACTTAAGCGCATTACCACCGGTTGTAGTTTCTGGATTACCAAACATTACACCAATCTTCATACGAATTTGGTTAATGAAGATACACATACAGTTTGTTTGCTTAAGAGTACCAGTTAGCTTACGTAACGCTTGAGACATCAAACGTGCTTGCAGGCCTACGTGGCTATCGCCCATGTCACCTTCAATTTCTGCTTTTGGTGTTAAGGCTGCTACCGAGTCAATAACAATCATATCTACAGCACCAGAGCGCGCTAACATATCGGTAATTTCTAGCGCTTGCTCACCAGTATCAGGTTGAGATACCAATAGGTTGTCTACATCTACACCTAGCTTTTTCGCATAGATAGGGTCTAAGGCATGCTCCGCGTCAACAAATGCACATACCTTACCCACTTTTTGGGCTTGCGCAATAGCTTCTAAAGTAAGTGTGGTTTTACCAGAACTTTCAGGACCATAGATTTCGATCACGCGGCCCATTGGCAAGCCACCTGCACCCAATGCAATATCAATTGATAAAGAACCAGTAGAAATGGTTTCAATATCCATGGTACGGTTATCACCAAGCTTCATGATTGAGCCTTTACCAAATTGCTTCTCAATTTGGCCTAGGGCCGCAGCTAATGCCTTTTGTTTGTTCTGATCCATATCGCCCTCGTTAGGTGCTTTTAACTATCTTGTTGAACAGTAGTATACTGGGTATTCATACAGTATCAAGTTTATTCCATAAAATTCCTAAAAGAGTTTTGCCTAATTAGCTGGCAGCTTTTATCCTTGCAGCTTCGTTCAACTAAATAGCCAATAATTCGATTACGCTGATGACTGAAACAAACCTAGAAAAACATACGCCAATGATGCGCCAGTACCTTAATCTAAAGGCGCAACACCCTGATATTCTGCTGTTCTATCGGATGGGCGATTTCTATGAGTTGTTTTATGACGATGCTAAACGCGCATCTGAATTAATGGATATTTCTCTAACCAAACGTGGACAATCTGCTGGTACGCCTATTCCCATGGCAGGCATTCCCTATCACGCAGCCGAGAACTACCTTTCACGACTTGTACAACTAGGCGAGTCAGTCGCGATTTGTGAACAGATTGGCGATCCAGCCACCAGTAAGGGGCCGGTCGAACGAAAAGTAGTTAGAATCATCACCCCTGGTACAGTAAGTGACGAAGCACTACTAGAGGAAAAGCAAGACAATTTATTAGTCAGCGTGGTGAACCAACAGGAACAAATCGGTCTTGCTTATCTGGATATTGCCAGTGGTCGCTTCGTTATCAATCAGTTTAATGGTGAGGATCAACTTCAAGCCGAACTACAGAGACTAAACCCAGCCGAATTGCTCTACCCCGACGATTTTGAATTTTACCCAAGTTTGCAAAGCTACAAAGGCCTACGCCGACGCGGTGAGTGGGAGTTTGATTTAGCCACAGCAGAAAAAGTGCTAAACCAGCAATTTGGTACTCGTCATCTAGATGGTTTTGGCGTGAGTGAATATCCCCTCGCCCTGTCTGCAGCGGGTTGCTTATTGCAATATGTACAGGATACCCAGCGCACTGCATTGCCACATATCAATGCAATTATTATTGAAAGCCAAAGCCAATTTATTCAGTTAGATGCAGCTAGTCGTAAGAACTTAGAACTTACTCGAAACTTGGCCGGCACTTATGACAATACTCTCAGCGCCATTTTAGATCGCAGCGCCACCGCCATGGGTAGTCGTTTGCTCAACCGCTGGATCCATCAACCGTTGAGCAATCAACAAGAAGTTATAGCTCGCCAAAATTGTATTGCCGAGATCTTAAGTGCCGACCTCTATCCACAGCTACAAAGTATTCTTAAATCCATCGGCGACATTGAGCGTATTTTAGCGCGCTTAGCACTGCGCTCTGCTCGTCCTCGAGATCTTGCTCGCCTACGTAATGCTTTTGACCAACTGCCCGAGCTACAAAGTTATTTACTTAACTGCCAAGCTTTGGCCCCTTTAGCTAACACCATCAGTGAGTTTCCAGAGACTCTGGCACTACTACAAAATGCAATTATAGATAATCCTCCAGTACTCATTCGAGATGGTGGGGTTATTGCGCCAGGCTACAATCAAGAGCTGGATGAGTGGCGTGACTTAAGTGACGGGGCTACTCAGTTTTTAAGTGACATAGAGCAACGTGAGCGTGAGCAAACCGGCATAGCTAATCTAAAAATTGGCTATAACAAAGTGCATGGTTTTTATATTGAAGTTAGTCGAGCCCATGCAGAACAAGTTCCAGAGCACTATATACGTCGCCAAACTTTAAAGAATATGGAGCGCTACATCATCCCCGAGCTTAAAGAGCACGAAGAAAAAGTGCTTTCTAGTCAAGGTAAAGCGCTAGCCCTTGAAAAACAGTTATACGAGCAACTACTCGACCTGTTAATGCCAGAGCTAAGCAAAATGCAACAAAGTGCTCAAGCCATTGCTCAACTAGATGTTCTAGCTTGTTTGGCAGAAAGAGCGGAAAGCCTAAACTATTCTCGCCCAAGCTTTGTGAAAAACTCAGGTATTAGTATCCAAGGCGGCCGTCACCCGGTTGTAGAGCATGTAAATGAAACACCATTTATTGCCAACCCTATTCAACTAAACAAACAGCGCCAGCTATTAATAGTTACAGGCCCTAACATGGGCGGTAAATCGACTTATATGCGCCAAACAGCACTTATCTGTTTGATGGCTTACATGGGAAGTTATGTTCCGGCTGATAGCGCAGAGCTTGGACCAATAGATAAGATTTTCACTCGTATTGGGGCGTCCGATGATCTGGCAAGTGGTCGTTCTACCTTTATGGTTGAGATGACTGAAACTGCAAATATATTGCATAACGCCACTGCCAATAGCCTAGTACTGATGGACGAAATTGGCCGAGGAACAAGCACTTATGATGGTATGTCATTAGCTTGGGCTGTCGCACAGGCATTAGCTAAACTTAAATCACAAACGCTTTTTGCTACTCACTATTTTGAGTTAACTCAGCTTCCGGAATTATTGGAAGGGGTAGCTAATGTGCACTTAGACGCGGTTGAACATCAGGATACCATCGCATTTATGCATCAAGTACAAGATGGCGCGGCGAGTAAAAGCTATGGCTTGCAAGTAGCTGCTCTTGCTGGCATTCCAAAAGCAGTTATTAACCAAGCGAAACGAAAGCTCAAACAACTTGAGGCGATTGAGCCTGCTGGCTCAAATGCAGTAAATGGAGACTTAGCTGCTCAGTTAAACATGGACTTAGGCGAACCAGAACCTCACCCGGTTGTTGAGCAGCTTAAACAGCTCGACCCCAACGAACTAACTCCCAAAGCAGCTTTAGACTTATTATTTAAACTAAAACAGCAAAGTCATTAAACCGCTTATTATACCAATCACACTAAGTAAGTGATGAGAAATAACGCAGGAAGAATACTCGAGAATAAGGCAGAGTTTTATTGATAAGTAACCTGAGCTCGGGATAAAGAAGTGACGATAACTCTGCAACCCAGTACTTAATCTAGCTTCATGTTTCTAGCGAGATAGTTTTGCTTAGTTCAGGGCGAAGCTGCGCGCCAATAGCTAGCCTATTGCAAGTAGCTTCAACACCGAAATAAGTAAAAGTAGCCGCTAGAAACCGACTTATTATCCCAAGCTCAGGTTAAGTAGTATTCTACAATCAAAAATCCTAACGCAGTTATCGAGTATTTTAACCAGATAGAATGAACAGTTACTTAATACGATAGGTATTAAGCCAGCAACTAAAAAAGGAAGCCTAAGCTTTAATGCCGATCAGTTAAGACAGATCCATTGACGATCTTTCTAGGTATAGCAAAATCCGATGTCATTAATGGCATCGGATTTTTTCGTTTATGGACGTCTCACAAGCACTCAACATCATCAATGACTGGAAGCCCAATCAAATTGAAACACTGGCTGATTTGTTACCCCTTGAGCTCATCAATGATGCCTATGCTTTGTCCGATACGGTTACGCTGAGAAAACGCAAGCTGTCGCTTGAGTCACTGGTCTGGTTGCTTGTTGGAATGGCGCTTTATAATGACAAATCGATAGCCAATATCGTGAATCAGCTCGATATTGTTGACCGTGAAGGTAAGCCTTTCGTTGCGCCAAGTGCACTCACGCAACGGCGTAAACAGCTAGGCGAACAAGCGATACACGATGTCTTTCAACTCATGTCAAAGCGCTGGTGCCAACAAGCCAACTTCGCTCACTGGAATGGTTTAACATTACTCGGTGTTGATGGTGTCACTTGGCGTACTGATGATTCTAAAGAGAACAGCGATGCATTTTCTCGACCTAAAGGCACACAATACCCACAAGTGCGCATGGTGTGTCAGATGGAGTTAAGCACACATCTCATCACCGCCAGTGCTTTCGACGACTACAACGTCAACGAAATGGTGTTAGCCGAAAAGCTGATTAAAGATACGCCAGACCATAGCCTAACGATGTTCGACCGTGGCTTTTATTCGATGGGGTTACTGCATGCTTGGCAGAGTGCAGGTACAGAGCGCCACTGGCTTCTGCCATTAAAGAAAAACACTCAATATACCGTGCTGAGAAGCTTTGGGCGTAACGATAAACTTGTCACCCTTACTAGTAATCCTAGAGCGCGTAAGTTATGGCCAGAACTATCCGAAACGATGACTGCTCGTCTCGTGACCCGCAAAATCAATGGCAAGACATTTGAGGTACTCACCTCCATGATTGACCCGATGCGCTTTCCCGCAGCAGATATTGGTTCATTGTATGGACACCGTTGGGAAATCGAACTGGGATACCGAGAGCAAAAACAGTTTATGTTGGGAAGGCGTTTGACACTCAGAAGCCGTAAACCGGAGCTGGTGCGCCAAGAGCTATGGGGCATTTTGCTGAGCTATAATTTGATACGGTATCAAATGGTTGAAATGTGCTTTGTGTTGAAAGGGAGCTACTTACCTTACCAGCTGAGTTTTAATGGCGCGTTAGCGCATGTCATGAGGTTATTGGTAGGACTGCCTTATTCCAGCCCAGGGGCAATTCCTCGGCAGCTCAAGCATTTTTATGGGATGGCAGAAAGCCTCATTCTTCCGCCAAGGCGAGAACGAACCTTTCCAAGGTGCGTTAAGCCCAGACCGCAGCGATACGCTAGAAACAAAAATGCCGTTCACCTTAAGTGAACGGCATTGAAGCCTAAGCTTCCTTTTTATTATCTAATATTTCTTTATCTACACTTTAAATAACGAGTCGATAGATAGATTCTGTAGAGAAAGTATATCGCGTAAGCGACGTAGTGCTTCAACCTGAATTTGTCTAACACGCTCACGAGTTAAGCCAATTTCACGGCCAACATCTTCCAGCGTAGACGCTTCGTAACCAAGTAAACCAAAGCGACGTGCTAATACTTCGCGTTGCTTGCTGTTTAGCTCGCCTAACCAACCAACGATGCTATTTTTCATATCGTCGTCTTGGGTGCGGTGTTCAGGTCCGTGGTCATTCTCATCTGAAATGATATCAAGCAGGGCTTTATCATTATCCCCACCGATAGGCGTATCAACTGAGCTGATGCGTTCGTTTAGACGTAACATCTTAGTGACATCTTCAACCGGGCGATCTAGTGTTTCAGCAATTTCCTCGGCGGTTGGTTCGTGATCTAAACGGTGTGCTAATTCACGTGCTGTACGTAAATATACATTTAGCTCTTTCACCACATGAATCGGTAATCGAATAGTTCGAGTTTGATTCATGATTGCCCGTTCAATGGTTTGACGAATCCACCAAGTAGCATAGGTAGAGAATCGGAAACCACGCTCGGGGTCAAATTTTTCAACTGCTCGAATCAAACCAAGGTTCCCTTCCTCGATTAAATCTAGCAGTGCTAAACCACGGTTATTGTAGCGGCGAGCAATTTTTACTACCAAACGAAGATTGCTTTCAATCATTCTTTTACGCGCGGCTTCATCACCTCTTAAGGCGCGGCGGGCATATAGGACTTCTTCTTCGGCGGTAAGTAATGGAGAGAAACCAATTTCGCCAAGATAGAGCTGAGTAGCATCTAAACTCTTGGAAACATCGGCTTGCATGATGTCATCTTTATCTGATTTTTTATCAACAGTTTGATTCTTTGAATTTTCTGTTGAAACGCTTTTAAGTTTTACAGCAGTTTTTACTTGGGTCATAGCATAACCTCCCTGAACAAGACCTGATTGCTATTATTGTTATGTGCAATCTAGGCTAGAGTGCCGGTAGATACTTAGCTGGATCTACTGACTTTCCTTTGAAACGGATCTCAAAATGTAATCGCGTATCGGTTGTTCCTGTATCGCCCATATCGGCGATGTGTTGTCCTACTGCTACTTGCTGTTTTTCTTTGACACGTAAACGACTGTTATGAGCGTAAGCACTTAAATAATCATCGTTGTGTTTTATTATTATTAGTTTTCCGTAACCCCGTAATGCACTACCAGCATACACCACTCGACCCGGTGCTGAAGCTACGATTTTTTGGCCTTGCTTACCACCAATATCTAGACCTTTATTACCATTCTCTTTATTGGAGAAACCCTTGATAATATTGCCTTTTGTTGGCCAAACCCAACCTTTTACGGAACCTGTTTGAGCCTTGTTTGTAAGCTTCGACGAGTTTTTAGCGTATGCCTTTGTTGACGTTGATTCAAGTTCTTTTGATGATTTTTTAACATCTTTAACTTGCGGCTTCACAGTTTTATGCTTGTTGGTTTTAGCTTTGCTGGTTTTAACACTGCTAGCTTTTAGATTTATAGTTTGACCAACATATATTGTGTATGGTGGCGGAATATTATTTCTTTTTGCTAATTGTTCGGGGTCGATCCCAGCCCGCCAAGCAATCGAGTACAGTGTTTCGCCTTTTTTTACTTTATAACTGGCGCTATTTAGGACACCTCGGGTCTCGTCGTTATAAGTTCCAGCATTAGTAACTGGCGCGGGGCCGCCTTCTCGACTACACCCTTGTAGCAAGCAAACGAGAACGATTAACCCCAAATAGCGCCAGTAATTCATAGTGTTAACGAAGCAGCAAGTACGCTACCACAGCTAACACCACAACTAACCAGCCTAATATTTCTACATATTTACGAAGTTGGGCTTCCATTTTTTCGCCACCCCACATCATCAAGCCAGCCACTAGGTAAAAGCGCATACCGCGACCAACTAAAGAGATAAGCAAAAACGGGATGAATGCCATATTCAGAATACCGGCAGTTAAAGTGAAGACCTTGTAGGGAACTGGGGTGAAGCTAGCCACAAAAATTACTAATACCCCCCACTTTTCAAACCATTCAAAGGCCACATCCATTTTGTGTTGGTAGCCGACCGATTTAATCAGCGGCTCCACAAGAGGCTCGTAGAAAAACTGACCTAAGGCATAACCCAAAGCCGCCCCTAATACTGAGAAAATAGTTGCCAACATAGCAAAGCGTAATGCTTTATTAGGGCGAGAAAGCGCCATAGGCGCTAGCATGACATCGACAGGAATAGGCCAAAAGATAGATTCTATAAAACTCATCCCTGAAAGATAACGTACCGCATGGCGGTGCTCAGACCACGTCATCACTCTATCGTATAAGGCACTAAAAATTTTCACGCTAATTCACCATTAATTAAAGGAACAAAACGAACGGGTTCAAGATTACGTTGGGTAAAACCTTGGGTTTGTTTTTCTACTAAGATAAGCGACTGTTGCTGCTGTTGCTCACCTACTGGAATAATCATTTGACCGCCTACACTTAATTGCTCAACTAATGCTTGCGGAATAGCTGCTGCAGCGGCAGTTACAATAATTGCGTCGAATGGCCCTTTGCTTGCCCAACCTTGCCAACCATCGCCATGTTTTGTTGCAACATTATGTAAATCGAGCATTTTTAAGCGGCGTTTAGCTTGAAACTGCAACGTTTTAATCCGTTCAACTGAGTAAACTTGGTCGACTAAAGAAGCTAAAACCGCAGTTTGATAACCCGAACCGGTGCCAATTTCGAGCACTTTTTTTGGCTGTGTTTGCAGCAATATTTCAGTCATTTTGGCCACAATATAAGGTTGAGATAAGGTTTGCCCTTGACCAATTGGCAAGGCCGTATTATCCCAAGCTTGATGTGCAAGTGCTTCATCAATGAAATACTGTCGGGGTAGTTTAGCGATAGCGTTCAAAACGGCTTGATTTTGTATACCGTGTTGACGTAGTTGATTCACCAATTTCACACTATTTGGGCTTTCGCCAAATTGCATTACCTTGCCTCCCAATCCTTGATCCATGTGTCTAGTTTGCCAATAAAGCTGTGGGCTGTCATATCTATTGTTAAAGGTGTTATTGATACATAGCCCTGAGCAACTGCGTGAAAGTCGGTGCCTTCTCCTGCATCTTGCTTTTCTCCAGGTGGACCAAGCCAATAAATGTCATGGCCACGTGGGTCTTGTTGTTTAACCATCACTTCTGCACGATGCCGGCTACCAGCCCGAGTTACCTTTACGCCCTTAATCTGCTCCATTGCTAAATCAGGAACATTCACATTAAGAATTTGATTACTCGGTAAGGCATGCTCGCGCAGTTGCTTAATCAACTTTAAAGTTACTTCTGCAGCGGTTTGATAGTGCTTCCCTTCACTGCCTACTAACGATACAGCAATCGCGGGTAAACCCAAGTTTCTTCCTTCCATTGCTGCAGCAACGGTACCAGAATATAGTACGTCATCACCTAGGTTGGCCCCTGCGTTAATACCCGCCACCACGAGTTCTGGCGGCTCATCCACTAACTCGTTAATCGCCAGATGCACGCAGTCTGTGGGCGTCCCCTTAACAGAGATAGTTTGTTCATCTAAATGCACAATGCGTAAGGGGTTTTCTAGAGTTAAAGAGTTACTGGCACCGCTACAATTGCGGTCTGGAGCAACTGTTAACACTGGCGCTAGTTGCTTTAAGCACTGCGCTAAGCATTGAATGCCAGGTGCATGAATACCATCATCATTACTCACTAATATGGTCATGACCTTCACCTTGGCAATTTACTATTTCACGCAATATGCTTGTTGCGTAGTTTCCAGCACTTAGGTAGAAGCTCAGTACTAAGTCATTGCCATCAAGCTTCGCGCTAAACTGTTGTGGTCTAAGCGCCAAAGCCCTGCGTTCCATCTTCAAACCTGCTTCACTCAAGCCTGAGATAATTAGTGGGTAGAGACTCAGCACACTTTGCTCAAAACGCAAAGCATCCGCTAGGCAAGCTAACTCTCCCTTCCCCACCATAGGTGCAGAAAGCTCAATTTCACCTTGCTGGAAACGCTCAACAATATCTGCATCAATTTGCTCAGCAACAAAGTAAGCATTGCTGCTAGAGAACTTCATCACATCACCAGTTAGTAGCTCAGAAAAATGCTGCTGCGCTATTCGTTCACTTACTGCTCGGTTGAACACAAAGCTACGCGCAGCTGAGAGGTAAATACTGCGTTTATCGCGGTTTTTAATGCGCTTACCGGCAAACATAGCTAAAGCACTGTCTATATTGCTGGCGCCTCGTCCAAAACGCTGCGCTCCGAAGTAATTTGGCACTCCCGCTTTTGCAACTAACTCGGCGCGGAATAACGCATCTTTCGCATCTGATACATCACGCAAACGGATCTTAAAATTGTTTCCAGACAAGGCCCCGCGTTTTAACTTCCGGTTATGCCGCTCAACGGCAACAACTTTCACCCCTTCGCCCAAGAGCTCGGGTAACTCAACATTAGGCTTTCCGGGCAACTGAATACTAAACCATTGAGTCGTTACCGCGTGACGATCCTTTAAACCCGCGTAGCTAATCACTTTAGGGCTTACTTGGCAGGCATCGGCCAGCATTTTTACCACCCATGAAGTATTTTCACCGGTTTTTTCCACCTTAACCATCATGTGTTCGCCATCGCCACTAAACTCAAAGGGCAATACTTCATCCACACAAAAATCAGCGGCTTGTTGTTTTAAGATACCGCTACTTTGTGGTTTACCATGGAGATAATTGAGCTGGTTAATTTGCTCTAGATAATCACTCACTTAATTTTCTCCAGCAATACAACGGCGTGACTAGAGATGCCTTCTTTACGCCCTTCAAAACCAAGCTTTTCGGTTGTTGTGGCCTTTACATTAATTTGGCTTATATCGGCCTGCAAGTCTGCAGCAATATTTAGCCGCATAGCTCCTATGTGCGGCGCCATCTTAGGTGCTTGGGCCACAATGGTTAAATCAAGATTTGCCAGTTTAAAGCCGCGCTCAACTATCTGCGCGACCACTTGGCGTAATAAAATTCGCGAGTCTATGCCGGCATACGTCTGATCATTATCGGGGAAATGGTGACCAATATCGCCCAAGGCTAGTGCGCCTAACAACGCGTCACATAAAGCATGAAGAGCAACATCGCCATCAGAGTGAGCAACAAATCCTTGCTCGTAAGGAATGGCAACACCAGCAACCATTAATGGGCCTTCTCCACCAAACTTGTGAACGTCAAAACCGTGGCCAATGCGAATACTCAATTATATTTCCTCTTCATTCTGTTGCTGGCTGATAAACCATTTTGCTAAGGCCAAATCTTCTGGGCATGTCACTTTAATATTATCGCTACGCCCAGTCACTAAGCTCACCGGGCAGTTTGCCCACTCCATAGCAGACGCTTCATCGGTAATCACTGCGCCAGTTAACAAGGCATTTTGTATATTGTCTTTAAGCTGCTTAACCTTAAACATTTGCGGGGTTAATGCATGCCAAAGCTGTTCTCTAGATATTGTTTGGGCAATTTTGCCACCGGCACCGCGTTTCATCGTATCGCGAACTTGAGTGGCTAAAATGCCACCACATTGCTGTTGCTCTACCGCGCTAATTAATTTGCTAATGTCACTTTGGGTAATACAAGGCCTGGCCGCATCATGGACTAAAATCCATTCATCTTGCTTAGCCGCCTTGAGCCCAGCTAACACAGAGTCAGCCCGCTCATCACCACCAACCACCGTATTAATGCGTCCGTCTTTGGCTAAGGGTAATTGGTTAAACCAAGTGTCCTTGGGGTGCAATACAATGATTAAGTTTTTAATTGCAGGGTGGGATAAAAATACCTTAGCGGTAGTTTCTAAAATGGTCTGCTCACCTAAACGCAAATATTGTTTAGGAAGAGAGGCTTGCATACGACTGCCAATACCTGCGGCAGGTAACAGCGCAGTATATTGCTTGCATTGGGATTTCATGAAATGTTGATACTCGGAGCCACTTATTGTTCTATTTCGGAGGACGGAATTATGCGATAAAAAGTTTCACCCTGCTTAATCATGCCAAGTTCATTACGCGCATGCTCTTCTACCGCGTCTAAACCGCTGCGTAAATCAGCAATTTCGGCAACTAACACCGAGTTTCTCTGCGCTAATTCTTGATTTGCTAAGTCATGCTTGGTGACCTCTTCACGCAGCGCGAAGTAGTCATTAAGCGAGTTTTTGCCAAACCACAGTTGATACTGCAACAGCAAAACAATCAATATCAGTAAAATCTTAAACGAACGCATGGTTCCTCCCTAACAGAGATAATCCCATAAAGCCGTTTGTTACTCCATAAGCAGCGTGTTATTTATCTAAATCCTAGGCAAAAAAAATCCCCGCTAGTGCGAGGATTTTTAAAGCTATCGGCTTAATTCTAAAGAATTACTGGCCTTTAACTTCTTTAAGACCGTTGTAAGGTGCTTTTGAACCTAGAGCTTCTTCGATACGTAGAAGTTGGTTGTACTTAGCAACACGGTCAGAACGGCTTAGTGAACCAGTTTTGATTTGGCCAGCAGCAGTACCAACAGCTAGGTCAGCGATAGTTGCATCTTCAGTCTCGCCTGAACGGTGAGAGATAACCGCAGTGAAGCCAGCGTCTTTAGCCATTTTAATTGCAGCCAAAGTTTCAGTTAAAGAACCGATTTGGTTGAATTTAATTAGGATAGAGTTAGCGATGCCGTTGTCGATACCACGCTTAAGGATCTTAGTGTTAGTTACGAACAAATCATCACCAACTAATTGGATTTTGTCACCTAGAAGTTTAGTTTGGTGAGCAAAACCGTCCCAATCAGACTCGTCTAAGCCGTCTTCGATAGAAACAATTGGGTACTGTTCAGTAAGATCTTTAAGGAAGAAGTTGAACTCTTCTGAAGTGAATTTCTTACCTTCGCCTTTAAGGTCGTAGATGTTAGCTTCTTTGTCGTAGAATTCAGAAGCAGCACAATCCATAGCTAGAGTGATGTCTTTACCTAGCTCGTAACCTGCATTAGCAACAGCAGTTTTAATTGCTGCTAGTGCAGCTTCGTTTGACTCTAGGTTTGGAGCGAAACCACCTTCATCACCAACAGCAGTTGAGTGACCAGCAGCTTTAAGAACTTTAGCTAAGCTGTGGAATACTTCAGCGCCCATACGTAGGCCTTCACGGAAGTTAGCAGCGCCAACAGGTTGGATCATAAATTCTTGGATGTCTACGCTGTTATCTGCGTGCTCACCACCGTTGATGATATTCATCATTGGAAGAGGCATAGAGTAAACACCTGAAGTACCGTTTAGATCAGCGATGTGAGCGTATAGTGGTACTTTTTTAGAAGCAGCAGCAGCTTTAGCAGCAGCTAGAGAAACAGCTAAAATAGCGTTTGCACCAAAGTTAGCTTTGTTTTCTGTGCCATCTAGGTCGATCATGATTTGGTCAAGTTCAGCTTGAGCCAATGCATCTTTACCAGTAAGTGCTTCTGCGATTGGGCCGTTTACAGCTTCAACAGCTTTCAATACACCTTTACCTAAGTAACGAGCTTTATCGCCGTCACGCAATTCTAGGGCTTCACGTGAACCAGTTGATGCGCCTGATGGAGCAGCAGCCATACCGATAGAACCATCAGCAAGATGTACTTCAGCTTCTACAGTTGGGTTACCGCGTGAATCCATGATTTCGCGACCAAGTACTTTTACGATATTAGACATTACTAATTTCCTCTATATAAATGAACTTATAACTCTCTAAAAAACATTACTCGCTAATTGAGTCTAGCGAGCTTTATTAAATTCACCAGCTGCCTTTACAAAACCTGCAAACAACGGATGCCCATCGCGGGGCGTAGACGTGAATTCAGGGTGGAATTGTGCTGCCACAAACCAAGGGTGAGCTGGGTTTTCAATGATTTCTACTAACTTTTTGTCCGAAGAAAGACCGGTTACTTGTAAGCCTTTCGCGGTAATTTTTGGCAATAAAGTATTGTTTACTTCATAACGGTGACGGTGACGTTCATAAATTTCTACACTGCCATATAATTCAGCTACTTTTGAGCCTTCAGTTAAATGACACAGTTGCGAACCTAGGCGCATTGTACCACCTAAGTCTGAATCAACATCACGGGTTTCTACTTTACCGTCTTCATCAATCCATTCGGTAATTAGACCAACCACTGGGTATTTTGACTTAGCATCAAATTCGCTTGAGTGAGCACCTTTAAGACCAGCTACGTTACGTGCGTATTCAATTAGCGCAACTTGCATACCCAAACAAATGCCTAAGTAAGGAACATTATTTTCACGCGCGTACTGCACGGCCAAAATCTTGCCTTCTACACCACGCTCGCCAAAGCCGCCTGGTACTAAAATCGCGTCTAAGTCTTTTAGTACATCGGTACCCTTTACTTCCAGATCTTGAGAATCGATGTATTGAATTTTTACACTTAAACGGTTTTTAAGCCCGCCATGCTTAAGTGCTTCGTTAACTGATTTGTAAGCATCAGGTAATTCAACATACTTACCCACCATACCAATAACAATCTCATTGGTTGGGTTAGCTTCTTCATAAATAACTTGTTCCCACTCACTCAAATCGGCTTCTTCGCACTCAATGCCAAAACGTTCGGTGACCAAAGCGTCTAAACCTTGTGACTTGAGCAACGCTGGGATTTTATAAATGCTATCAACATCTTTTAAGGAAATTACCGCGCGATCTGGAACGTTGGTAAACAAGGCTATTTTAGCGCGCTCGTTAGCAGGAATGGCACGGTCGCTACGACAAATAAGAATATCTGGCTGAATACCAATTGAGCGCAACTCTTTAACCGAGTGCTGAGTAGGCTTAGTTTTTACTTCACCAGCGGCACCTAAATATGGAACTAAGGTGAGGTGCATGTACATGGCGCGTTCGCGGCCAATCTCGGTACCTAATTGACGAATAGCTTCTAAGAACGGTTGCGATTCGATGTCACCCACGGTACCACCAATTTCAACAATGGCTACATCTACACCTTCGCCGCCCGCCACAACACGCTCTTTAATTGCGTTAGTGATATGAGGGATCACCTGAATAGTGGCTCCTAGATAATCTCCACGACGCTCTTTAGCTAATACATCAGAGTAAACACGGCCAGTAGTGAAGTTGTTACGCTTAGTCATTTTGTTACGAATAAAGCGCTCGTAATGACCTAAATCTAAGTCAGTTTCTGCGCCGTCTTCAGTGACAAATACTTCGCCGTGTTGGATCGGGCTCATTGTGCCAGGATCAACGTTGATGTATGGGTCAAGCTTCATAATGGTCACTTTAAGACCACGAGCTTCAAGGATCGCAGCCAATGATGCTGCAGCAATACCTTTACCCAAGGAGGATACTACGCCTCCAGTGACGAAAATGTACTTTGTTGTCATGTCTAACCTGAGAAGTTGGATGTGTTAAGGGCGTATCTGCGATACTTGGACGGGGGCATAGTATAGCAAAGCCTCTTTAACACCACAATCAATGTCACTCTATCAAGACTAAGATTTAGTGGTTTTGTTGTAAATCAATTTTTGTAATTTTCTTTCACTTTATCCCACAGCGCGTCCATCTCTTCTAGGCTCATTTCTTCGAGTGTTTTTCCCAAATACCTCGCTAGCGCCTCTACACCCTGGAATCGCCTCGTGAATTTTTGATTAGCTTGGCGCAACAAGTCTTCTGCATCAAAGTCACAGGCGCGGGCTAAATTTACGCAAGAAAACAACAAATCGCCAATTTCTTCAGCAATATGCTGTTGATTTTTCTCCGCGATAGCTTGTGTAACTTCCAGTATTTCTTCATTTACCTTATCAATCACTGGAGTGACACCTGGCCAATCAAAACCAACATTGGCGCAACGCTTTTGTAGTTTTTGCGCTCGGCTTAAAGCCGGAAGCGCCAAGGGCACATCATCTAAAACACTCACTCTGCTAGAGTGCGCTTTACTGGCGCGCTCTTTGGCTTTTTCAGCTTCCCAATTTTCTTTAATGGCCGCTTCATTCTTAAAAGCTTGTTCAGTGAAAACATGGGGATGACGGCGAATAAGCTTCTCACAAATGCCATCCACCACATCGGCAAAGTCAAAGTCGCCTTGCTCTTTAGCAAATTGCGCGTAAAACACCACTTGAAATAGCACATCACCTAACTCAAGCTTCACTTCTGAAAAGTCTGCTTGCTCTAAAGCTTGGTTAATTGCATCTGCCAGTTCGTAGGTTTCCTCAATAGTATAAGGAACAATACTTTGCCAATCTTGTTTTTGGTCCCAAGGGCAGCCGGTTTCAGGGTCGCGCAGCTTCGACATAATGCTTAACAGCGTCTCTATGCTATATGGGCGTTGTGACATTGAAATGAAATTTCCTATGTTTTTAGCGTAAGCGACGCGCTTCGATAATGTGGTTTAGCTGATTTATTTTAGCTAATACCCGCGACAAGGTTTCAAGATTATATATCTCTACTTCCATATCGATAGTCGCAGTTTGGCTTTTAACATCTGAATGGCTTTGCATTCCCATTACATTGACTTTGTCATTAGCTAATACGGTAGTGATATCACGCAGTAAACCGCTTCTATCATTAGCAATAATGCGAATGGTTAAACTATAACTGCTGGCTGTATTATCGCCCCATACAGCATCAATCACCCGCTCTGGGGTGCGACTTGCCAACTCAGCTAGCTGTTCACAGTCATGATTATGAATAGAAATGCCACGGCCTTGGGTAATAAACCCTTTAATCACATCACCAGGAATCGGTTGACAGCACTTAGCTATATGAGTCATCAAATTACCGACCCCATCTACCACGATGGAATCTTTAGCCCGCTTTTTCTTTTGACCGTGATGCACAGCCTTTTTAGCTATGGTTTCTAATGCTTGGCGATCTTCTTCTTCTGCGGTTGGTTTATTAAGTAAGGCCTGCAGGTGATGAACAAGCTGATTGAGCTTTACGTCACCAGCGCCAACTGCGGCAAGCAAATCATCAAGATTTTTTACATTGAATCGCTCAATACAAAGCTCGGCATCACTAAGTTTAAAACCGTGTTTATGTAGCTCTGCTTCAAGCAGCTCTTTACCAACAACTTGGTTCTTATCTTTATCTTGTTTTTTAAACCAAGTAGCAATTTTATTGCGCGCACGTGAAGACTTTACATAGCCCAAATTTGGATTGAGCCAATCACGGCTAGGGCTAGATTCTTTTTGGGTAATAATCTCTACCTGTTCACCAGTATGTAACTGATAGGTAAAGGGTACAATTCGTCCACCGATTTTAGCGCCGATACAACGATGCCCCACTTGGCTGTGTACGTAGTAAGCAAAGTCTAGCGGCGTAGAGCCGGCGGGTAAATCAATCACTTCCCCACTAGGTGTAAATACATATACCCGGTCGTCAAACACTTGAGAGCGCAGTTCCTCAAGCATGGCGCCATTTTCTGCAATATCGTCTTGCCATGCTAATAGTTTACGCAGCCAAGCAATTTTGTCTTCAAAGTCGTTTCGGCCACCAGTACCACCTTCTTTATACTTCCAGTGCGCGGCCACACCAAGTTCAGATTCTTCGTGCATCTGCTTGGTTCTGATTTGTACTTCTATCGACTTACCTTCCGGCCCAATCACCACGGTATGAATAGATTGATAACCATTGGGTTTTGGATTGGCCACGTAGTCGTCAAATTCGCTAGGAATATGGTGCCAAGAGGTATGTACTATGCCCAATATGGCATAACAATCTTGTAGTTTCTCTGCCACAATCCTAATTGCACGCACATCAAATAACTTATCGAAAGATAGGTCTTTTTTCTGCATTTTTCGCCAAATGCTATAAATGTGCTTTGGTCGACCATAAACTTGCGCATCAATGCCTGCAGCTTCAATATCCAGCTGTAACTTAGCTACAAAATCTTCAATATATTGGGTTCTTGCAAGGCGCTTTTCGTCCAGCTGCTTAGCGATTTGTTTGTAAGTAACCGGATGCAAGTAGCGAAAGGTAAAATCTTCTAACTCCCACTTTAATTGGCCAATACCCAAGCGGTTCGCTAGCGGAGCATAAATATCCTGGCTTTCTTTGGCCGCTAATACGCGGATCTCTTCTTCTTCATTTTTTACTTCTCGTAAAAAGCAAATACGCTCGGCCAACTTAATCACAATAGCGCGCACATCGCCCGCCATAGCCAGTAGCATCCGTCGCACGTTATCAATTTGCCCCGATGACAGGTTTTTGTTTTGACCTGTTCTCAGAGCTTTCATTGCGTCCATTTGCGCCGCATCGTGACGCAACTTAATCACTTCATCACTAAATTGTGGGCTAAGTTTTTCTTCTGCCAGTAACTTAGCATCAACAAAAGGAAATAGCAGCGCAGCTTCCAAAGTTGGCAGATCCATGTTAAGGGTAATTAAGATTTCCACCATCTCCTTACCCTTAGTCAAACAACGATGGATTTGGTCTTTATCTGCATCTAAAGCACGAAAGTAGTTGCTGGCGGCAAACAAATGCTGTTGATCTTCTACCGCAATATCAAGGCTAGCAACCCACTGATTCTCATCAAATAAAAGTTGTTCATTTAGATGTGTTTCTCGTACCGAAACCATACAACAAAAATTCCTATATCAATGCTACCAACACTGGTTGCTCATCAACCATTAACGCTCAAATAAAGCCATTGTTTCTACATGTTCAGTGTGTGCGAACATATCTACTAAAGCTATTTTACTTAAGCGATAACCCGCCTGTTTAAGCACTTTGGCATCTCTGGCTAAGGTAGCAGGATTACATGAGACATATACTACGGTGCTTGGACTAAGCTTGGCAACCTGTGAAATGGCTAGTTTTGCCCCAGCTCGAGCAGGATCGAGTAATACTTTATTAACCTTGGTTTTCTGCCAGGCTTTAGCCGTTTCAACTTGTTCTAAATCGCCACTAAATGCGCTAATGTTGCTAAAACCATTTGCTTCAGCATTAACGAGCACTTGCTTAGTCATTGCTGTAACGCCTTCAACCGCAATCACTTGCTGCGCATTTTGTGCCAGAGCCAAACTAAAATTACCGATGCCGGCATACAAATCCAATATTTGGTCCTTTGCACAAGGCTGTAACCACTCTAAAGCCTGAGAAACCAGAGCTTGGTTCATGGCTTCATTCACTTGAATGAAATCACCGGGCGTGAAAGCTAAGCGCAAGCCCTGTTCAGCCAAATCGTAGTAAGCCTGCTCGCCCATCAAATAACTCGATTGCTCATCGGTGGCAATGACTAGGGCTATTGAATATTGCTGAGCAAAGCTGCGTAATTGCGCTGCAATTTTATCGGAAGGCTGGTTACGAACACGGATCCGGCAAACAATTTGCGGCTGGCAGTCAATAAGCTCGATATGACCTAAATTGATAGACTTTGGCCATGTTTTTAATAATTGCTGAAGGGGCACCAGTAGAGCCGACAGTTGTGGTTTAAGCACAATGCATTCTGATATAGCCACAATGTCTTTGCTGGATTTTTGACGAAAACCAAGCTGCCAACCACGCTGCTTATCAAACCAAGTGCTCAAACGGGTAGCGCGTCGGTAATGCCAATCATCTCCACTTAATATTTCAAACTCGGGCAAGTCTTGATAACCAGACTGGCGGCTGATGAGCTCAGCTACCGCTTTTAGTTTGTAATCTCGCTGAGCTTGGGCCGACAAATACTGGGCACTACATCCGCCACACTGTTGGTAGAACTGGCAAGCAGGCTCGATACGCTGGGGCGCATCATTTAAACGTTTAAGTAACTTAGCTGGGCCCGATTTAGCGCTTGGCAATACATCAACCCGCTCTCCAGGCAACACCCCGTCAACAAAATAGGTTTTGCCTTGGTGTTTTACCACTCCGTTTAAATGGTGATCAAGCGCTAGAACCTGAGCGTCTCTAATTGCCTTTATCGAGGTTGATTTTGCTTTTGCTTTAAAAAATTGGGCCATAGAAGAGACTTATTTACTCGGTGAATACAAAAAAGGACGGGCTTATGTCATCATAAGCGATTGGAACCATGTCATTTTCCCATAAGAAACGTTTATGACCAAGTATGGCTTACGCGCCCGCGTATATATTCTCACTATTATACCTACACTTTTTGTCGGTATCTTGTTGGCGAGCTACTTCACCTTTAACCGAAATCAGCAATTGGATAACTTTGTTATCGAGCAAGGTGTGAATGTTATTGAGCCTCTCGCCATAGCCAGTGAAGTTGGGCTAAGCCGCTATAACCGGGAAAAAGTAAAATCGCTAATTAGCGTTACTCATCGAAAAATGTCACCGTTAATTAAAAGTATTGCGGTGTACGATAAACACAACCAGCTGTTTGTAACCAGTAACTATCACCGCAATATTCGCTTACTACAAAGCGATCCAGAATTACCGCTGCCACAATCAACTCAGGTAGAAATTTACCCCAATCGGATTATTTTGCGTGCGCCCATCTGGGCCGAAGCAGAAGGAAGTTTTGCCGCCTTTAGTAATGGCAAACCAGAACTGCTGGGTTACATCTCAATGCAGTACAACAAAGACCGCGCCTTGCTGCTGCAGTTTAGGGATACCACGGTAGCGCTGTTTATTGTGTTATTTGGCGTACTCATTAGTGTGCTGTTCGCCTTCCAATTAAGTAAACAAGTTACCCAACCGATTACCAACATGGTGAATATCGTCGATCGGATCCGCCAAGGTCGCTTAGACGCCCGTGTTGATGGCAGTTATACCGGCGAGCTAGGTTTGCTAAAACACGGCATTAACTCCATGGCAAAGTCACTGGCTGAGTACCACGAAGAAATGCATCAAAGCATTGACCAAGCCACTAGTGATTTGCGCGAAACACTTGAACAAATTGAAATTCAAAACATTGAGTTAGACATTGCCAAAAAAGAGGCGCAACAAGGCGCTAAGGCGAAATCGGAATTTTTAGCCAACATGAGCCACGAGTTAAGAACTCCGTTAAATGGTGTAATTGGCTTTGCTCGTCAACTGCTTAAAACTCAGCTAAACAGTAATCAAGCCGACTACCTGCTCACCATTGAAAAGTCAGCTAACAATCTACTTGCCATCATTAATGACATTCTTGATTTCTCTAAATTAGAAGCAGGAAAACTCAAGCTCGAGCGCATTGATTTTAACTTCCGCGATACCATCAACGACGTGGTAACACTACTAGCACCAAGTGCTCAAGATAAAAACTTAGAGCTTAACCTGCTGATAGAACCTAATGTGCCTGAAGGTTTACGTGGCGACCCACTGCGTTTACAACAAGTTTTCACTAACCTACTAGGCAATGCCATTAAGTTCACCCACCAAGGTGAGATCACCGTTGCGATTAGTTTAATCAAGCAACAAGGCCAGCAAGTCGTGCTAAATGCTGCGGTGAAAGATACTGGCATTGGCATTTCTAAAGAGCAGCAATCGCAATTGTTCCAAGCCTTTAAACAAGCAGATACTAGCATTAACCGCGAATACGGCGGCACCGGTTTAGGCTTAGTCATTACTCAAAAGCTGGTTCAACATATGGGTGGCGATATCAAACTAAGCTCCGAACCAGAAAAAGGCGCAGTGTTTAGTTTCGATATTCACCTAGAGCAGGCCAACATGGTACTGGGAGCCCCGCTGCCATTAACCGCGCTAAGTCAGCTATCGGTGTTGCTATATGAACCGCACCAAGTCAGTCAGTCTGTGATTAGCGGTTTAGCCCAACAGTGGCAATTGCCACTGCAAACCGCAACTAACGATGCTCAATGGCAAAGCGCAATTAAAGACTTCTCGGGCACCGTAATCATTGGCCATAGCGACTGGCAAACGCTCGAGCCATTACAACACAAAATAACCGAAGCACTAGAGCGCAGTTCGGAAGTGATTGTGTTAATCAACTCCAGTGATCCAGATATACACCAGCGAATTATTGAAGCTGGCGCCAAACACTGCATTAGCAAGCCAGTTAATCATCGCAAGCTGGCACAAGCATTAGTTGACGAGAAACTAGTTGTAAACGATGTGGTCACTCCAATGGCCAAGGTTTCACGCTCAAAATTAGTGCTAAAAGTACTAGCAGTAGATGACAACGCCGCTAATTTAAAACTCATTTCAGCGATGTTGCATGAACTAGTAACGCAAGTTGATACCTGTACCAATGGCTTAGAAGCAATAACTAAAGCTGAAGAATACCATTACGACCTCATCTTGATGGATATTCAAATGCCGATTTTAGATGGTATTAGCGCCACCCAGAAAATCCGTCAAAATAGTAACAACCAACAAACCCCGATTATTGCAGTTACTGCACACGCCCTAGCAGGTGAAAAAGAACAATTATTAGGACAAGGGGTAGATGACTACTTAGCTAAACCGATAGATGAGTCGTCGCTAGAGAAGCTTATCCATCGCTGGCAGCCTAACGCCAAGCTATTGAGTAAAGAAAATCTAGCAGCAACGCTAGAGCAACCTAAACTTATCGAATTTGAAAATGCTAGCTTATCATGGCAACTAGCCATGCAGCGGGCCAACAACAACCAAGCCTTAGCGATAGACATGTTTAGTATGCTGCAAGATAGCTTTGCTGAAATATCTGAAGCCATAGAGCAAACGCTAAACCAGAAAATAAATGCCGATGAATTTGTGCTGTTAGTTCACCGCTTTAGAGGTGGCTGCGCCTACAGCGGTTGTAAGCGCCTAGAATCACTTACAACTACCATCGAAGACAGCCTTCGCCAACACGGCGATGTTGCTCAAGTGGAGCCTGAGCTACTGGAATTAAGTGATGAAATAGAAAAAGTTAAGCAAGCGGCTAAACTATTAAACAAACAGCTTAACTGAGCTGCTAAAAATCAAAAAGCCGCGTTACAGCGGCTTTTAAATTTTTAATATGTAAGCGGTTCCAGATAGAGCTAATTACATATCCTGATTGGTTTCTTGCTCTTTAAGAAACCTACCTGTTAATACTTGACCGCGATTACGATTGCAGTACCAGTTATAAAATGGATAACTGACTAAGCCAAACAAAGCTGTTACTAAAGCATTACTAAATGGCGAAACAATCATGGGTAACACTGCCTGAATAATGTTACCACCATTCATTACTGTGTATATGAGTAATGCCAACCCAGCAATCACACCCACACCAAAACCTACTAAGGCTAGTAACTTCATTAGACCAAATAAATCTAACTGAACACGATATCGTTCAACCAATGTCCTTCTCCTAATTAGCGCTCTAACACTACGGTAGCCACCGCGTAATCACGCTCATCACTAATACTAATAAACTGGCTATTTACCCCGAGCTGCTCACACAAGGCCAGTGCAGCGCCGCTGAATACCAACTCAGGTTTTCCAAACTGATTATTAGATACTTCTATTTGCTGAAAACCAACACCTTTAGCAATCCCGGTTCCTAGCGCTTTTGCGGCGGCCTCTTTGGCAGCAAATCGCTTCGCCAAAAAGCGAGCAGGTGCAACATGTTGCTCAAAACTATCCCATTCAGCTTGGGTTAATACCCGCTTAGCCAAAGCATGCATTTGCTTGCTTTTAGCTATTCGCTCTACTTGAACGATATCGGTACCTAAGCCTACTATTGCCACAGTTTATGCATCACCTTGACGAGCTTGAACCATTAAGGCTTTCATTTCACGCACTGCTGCATCCATACCTACCATGACAGCACGGGCAATAATCGCATGGCCAATGTTAAGCTCAATAATTTCTGGCATCGCAGCAATCGGCAATACATTATGGTAATGCAAGCCATGGCCAGCATTTACTTTTAAGCCTTTGTCTGCAGCATAACTGGCCGCAGCGGCAATCTTTTTCAGTTCAGCTTGCTGCTCGGCTTCATCTTCTGCATCAGCATAATGACCAGTATGCAGCTCAATGAATGGCGCGCCAGATGCAATAGAAGCATCAATTTGCTCATCGTCGGCATCAATAAATAGCGAAACTAAAATACCGGCGTTAGTTAGCTTAGTAACTGCTTCGGTGATTTTTTCAAGATTACCAACAACATCCAGACCACCTTCGGTCGTTAACTCTTCACGCTTTTCTGGCACCAAACACACAAAGTGAGGTTTGTGCTCGCAAGCAATGGCGACCATTTCGTCGGTGACCGCCATTTCTAGGTTTAAGCGGGTTTGCACTGTTTGACTCATGATAGCAACATCACGGTCAACAATATGACGACGGTCTTCTCTTAAATGAATGGTAATACCATCTGCGCCAGCCATTTCGGCAATACCCGCCGCCAGAACTGGATCAGGATAGGTAGTACCACGTGCTTGGCGAAGTGTAGCGATATGGTCAACATTAACGCCTAATAAAATTTCACTCACGAGTTTTCCTTTTCAACAAGCCTTTAATTGAAGGCTCTATTAGTTGTTTTAATTTGACTGAACAATTTGCGACTGGTCAACTCTCTGCCATTGAGCAGTTGGGCAATCACAATTCGACAAAATCTTTTGGCACATAATAAGTGTTGTGCTTGCTGTGGGTCAAAAGCTAATAACATAAGTATTTCCTGATAGCTAAATTCCACCTGTGAAAAGCGGCTGTTGCTAACCACAAAACCTTCATGTAATCGGTATTGATAGCTAAGACCTTGAGCGAATTCTTGCGGCTCGGCTAGGGCAAAACCCAACTCAGCCACCAACAACAGCTCAAACTCGCGCAAACACCCCTCTAGAGGCTGTTGCTTGGCTAAGGCCATTAAGCTGTCTTGATAATGATGATACAAGCTTGGGTAAGCGGTATTTTCTTCCAGCAAATAATAAAGCAACTCATTAAGATAAAGGGTGCTATACAGGTATTGCCCAAACAGCGGTAGCGCTAAGTTACTGGCTTCGACCTGTTTAAAGTTACGTAAACTGCCTTTACCACTCAACTCAACTAATAGCGGAACGCCGGGTTGCAATATGCCTCGCCACTTAGAGCGTTTAGCTCTAGCCCCGCGAGCCACAGCACTCACTTTGCCATATTCGAGGGTAAACAGCTGTACTAACAAACTGGTTTCTCGGTACGGCCGCGTATGAATAACAAACGCAGGTGTGAGTGCCTGTTCAGGCAAGCTTATTCGTCTCCGTAACCTAGACTACGCAAAGCACGTTCGTCGTCAGCCCAACCAGATTTAACTTTAACCCACATTTCCAAGAACACTTTGTTATCAAACAAGCGCTCCATATCTAAGCGAGCTTCTTTACCAATAGTTTTTAGTTTGTCGCCTTTACTGCCAATAATCATACGTTTTTGGCTAGGGCGCTCTACCAAAATAAGCGCGTTAATTTGGTAAACACCATTTTCTTGCATTTTGAACTGCTCTATTTCTACAGTGGTAGAATATGGCAGCTCTTGACCAGTAAAACGCATCAACTTTTCACGCACAATTTCTGCCGCCATAAATCGTGATGAGCGGTCGGTAATGTAATCTTCTGGGAAAAAGTGCACGTTCTCCGGCAAGGTTTGTTGTGCCCACTCACGCAGCTGTTCAACATTTTTCCCTTGCTTAGCAGAAATAGGCAGAATATGAGAAAAGTCGAATTTCTCCTGCATCATTTGCATGTGCGGAAACAGCTCTTCTTTTTCTTGTACGTTATCCACTTTGTTAATTGCCAATACAACTGGCACTTTCAAGTGGCGCAACTTGCCTAAAACCAACTCATCATCGGGGTTCCACTTGGTACCTTCAACCACAAAGATCACCATCGAAACATCACCCAGCGAACTGGTAGCAGCTCGATTCATTAAGCGGTTAATTGCCCGCTGTTCTTCAATGTGTAATCCCGGCGTATCAACAAAAATTGTTTGATAGATATCATCGGTATCAATGCCCAAAATACGGTGGCGCGTAGTTTGTGGCTTTTTAGATGTAATGCTTACCTTTTGGCCTAAAATAGCATTCAGTAAGGTCGATTTACCCACATTTGGACGACCAACAATGGCTACAAAGCCACAACGGGTATCATAGTTCATACTAAACGCTCCAATACCAACTCAGCCGCCACTTGCTCTGCTTTGCGCCGGCTAGTGCTTGTGCCAATGACTGGCTTGTCCAAACCTTCTACTGAGCAGCTTACGGTAAATTGCTGATTATGAGCTTCGCCTTTAATTTCAACGACTTGATAATCAGGTAAAGCTTGCTTTCTGGACTGCAGTATTTCCTGCAATCTAGTTTTAGGATCTTTTTGGCTAAGGCCTGGCTTTATAGTACTTAAACGTTCTTTATACCAACGCAATAGCATTTCTTTTGCGCTATCGTTACCACTATCTAAATATACTGCGCCGATAATCGCTTCAACGGCATCAGCCAAAATTGACTCACGGCGAAAACCACCGCTTTTCAATTCACCAGGACCAAGTTTTATATACTCGCCTAATTCAAAACTACGCGCTAACTCAGCCAGCGTTTTGCCTTTTACCAAAGTTGAGCGCATGGGGCTTAAATCGCCTTCAGACACATCTGGAAAGCGGTGATACAATTCGTCGGCAATTACCCAACTAAGCACTGCATCCCCTAAAAACTCTAGACGCTCGTTATGTACCCCACCAGCACTGCGGTGAGTAAGCGCTAGGTGTAATAAACTGTCATTTTTAAATGTATACCCTATGGCACGCTGTAAGCGTTCTGGGTTTGAGCTAATCATCATCTACCTACTTGATCGCGCCAATGCGATTAAATCGAACACCAGTGGGTATCCATCCCGGTAATACTGAATCTTCAGCACGCTCAAATTCAAAGCTAATCCATATTGCTACTGCTTTACCCACTAAGTGCTCATCAGCAACAAAGCCCCAGTAGCGGCTATCGGTACTGTTATCTCGATTGTCTCCAAAAGCCAAATAGTGGCCCTCGGGCACTATCCACTCGTCTTGAGCTGTGCCGGGTTGCTGATAAAAGTATTGCACACGATCTGGTGCTGCTGGGTTAATTAATATTTCATGTTCAACCTCTGCCAATTGCTCACGATAATTTTCCAGAGGCATCAGACCTTGTTTAAAGCGACCAGACACTTCAAAGTCTAGCGGCACTGGTTTCAACTCGGGGCAAGGTGTGGTTTCACATTTAGCTTGGATAAACAACTGCTTACCACGATAAATCACTCTGTCGCCAGGCAAGCCAACAATGCGCTTAATGTAATCAATACGGGTATCTTGCGGGTACTTAAATACCGCAATATCGCCACGTTCAGGCGAACCAGTTTCAACAATAGTGCTACGAGTAACTGGATCTTTTAAGCCGTAAGCAAACTTTTCAACCAAGATAAAGTCGCCCACTAACAAGGTTGGCATCATCGAGCCGGAGGGTATTTGGAAAGGCTCGTAAATGAACGAGCGCAATACTAACACTATCGCAATAACCGGAAATACCGAACGGCCATTCTCAATCCAGCTCGGCGGTGTAGTTATCTTTTCTTCTGCATCGTTAGGTAACTCACCACCAGCGGCGGTGCGAGCATCTTGTAGTTTCAGCTCGCGCTGCTTCTCCCAGTGAAACTTATCTAAGACCCAAATAATGCCCGTAACCAACGTAGCAATTACCAGAATTAGCGGAAATATTGTGGCCATGTTAATCCTTACCGATATGCAGTACGGCTAAAAACGCTTCTTGAGGCACTTCAACGTTACCTACTTGCTTCATACGTTTTTTACCTTCTTTCTGCTTCGCTAGCAGCTTCTTCTTACGACTTACGTCACCGCCATAACACTTGGCGATTACGTTTTTACGCAGCTGTTTAACCGTTGAACGAGCAATAATGTGCATACCAATAGATGCTTGAATCGCGATATCAAACATTTGGCGCGGAATAAGCTCTTTCATCTTATCAACTACCTGACGCCCACGAGATTCAGAGTGATCTTTGTGAGTAATCAAGGCTAACGCATCAACCCTATCACCGTTAATCATGATATCTACACGCACCATGTTAGCCGCATTAAAGTACTTGAAGTTATAATCCAATGAAGCATAGCCACGACTGGTAGACTTAAGTTTATCGAAGAAATCCAACACCACTTCAGCCATAGGTATTTCGTAAGTTAAGGCAACTTGCTTACCGTGATAAGCCATATTCTTTTGGATGCCGCGCTTTTCCACACACAAGGTAATTACATTACCTAAATATTCTTGAGGAACCAGAATATTTACTTCGGCAATAGGTTCGCGAATCTCTGCAATATTGTTCGTAGGTGGTAACTTAGCAGGGCTATCTACATAGATAACTTCGCCTTTGTTCATCTCTACTTCGTAAATTACGGTTGGTGCGGTAGTGATTAAGTCAAGATCGTATTCACGCTCTAAACGCTCTTGAATGATCTCCATATGCAACATACCTAAGAAGCCACAACGGAAACCAAAACCCAGTGCAGTAGAGTTTTCTGGCTCATAAAATAGCGAAGAGTCATTAAGACTTAGCTTAGCCAAGGCGTCACGAAAGTTTTCATATTCATCAGAGCTGGTTGGGAACAATCCTGCGTATACCTGTGGTTTTACTTTTTTAAAGCCCGGTAAGGCCTCGGTAGCACCGTTTTTCTGGGTAGTTAGGGTATCACCTACTGGCGCGCCCAAGATCTCTTTGATGCCAGCGATTACGTAACCTACTTCACCGGTTTTTAATACACCGGTATTGGTTTGTTTAGGAGTAAAAATACCCACTTCGTTAATCACGTGCGCTTGGCCTGTAGACATTACCGTCATACGCTCGCCCGCTCTTAACTCTCCGCTTTTAATCCGCACCAGCGATACAACGCCTTGGTAGTTATCAAACCACGAATCAATAATAAGCGCCTGTAGCGGAGCCGTATCATCACCTTCTGGTGGCGGTACGTCACGTACAATGGTTTCTAATACATCTTCGATACCTAAGCCAGTTTTAGCTGAACAAACCGTTGCATCGGTGGCATCAATGCCTACGATATCTTCAATTTCTTCGGCTACGCGGTCTGGATCTGCCTGTGGTAAATCAATTTTATTTAGTACTGGAATAACTTCTAAGTCCATTTCCATAGCGGTGTAACAGTTCGCTAAGGTTTGGGCTTCTACGCCTTGCGCAGCGTCAACAACCAGTAAAGCACCTTCACATGCCGCCAGTGAACGTGATACTTCATAAGTGAAGTCAACGTGTCCTGGAGTATCAATAAAGTTAAGCTGATAGGTTTCACCGTCTTTAGCGGTGTAATCCAAGGTTACACTTTGTGCTTTAATGGTAATTCCGCGTTCGCGCTCTAAGTCCATAGAGTCAAGAACCTGCGCTTCCATTTCGCGCGCGCTCAATCCACCACAGTGTTGAATCAGGCGATCAGATAAGGTCGATTTGCCATGGTCGATGTGGGCAATAATCGAAAAATTGCGAATATTCTTATTTATCAAGAGCTTACCTATAAAAAATCATCTATAAGCGAATCAAAATTCGCTTTTCTTAAAAATGCGGCAATGGCGCATTATATCGTTGACGCGGATACTACCACAATCCACTCAGAACCAAAAAAAATGCGTGCTTAAATTGGCAATTGTTTTGCCTTCTCCAAAATCAGAAAACGCCCATTGTTGGGCGTTTTCTAGAAAGAAGCTTATTGCTTAGCAAGCATTTTGGGTCGATAACGTGCATGCCGAGAAAAATAACCAGTGAATCGCCGCACAGTTAAAAAACCAAGCGCTAAACCGGTTAAAGTGCTTAAAGCAATCACCCACTCTCCAGCAATACCTTGTGCGGTAACAACTTTTCCCAGCGCTGCGCCAATAATCAGCATACCTAGCGGTAACAAATACACAATCACTGCACTTTGCAGCATGTTTTTAGCATTTAACGCTAATTCCACATTATCACCCACTTCAACAGCCTCGGTAAGCTTTACCTGAAGTTGATGAACCCGGGTAGGAAAGGCTTTAGCTATGGCGCTATTTCCACAGTTATCGGCACTGGCGCAACTGCCACAAGCGCTTTTGCTTACGCATTCCACCATTGCGTAATTGTCAATCACCTCAACAACTTTGGCTGTTTCGATGATTAAAGCGGGATCACAGGGCCGGTTCAATGGGCTTCTCGAAGTAAGGACCAATGGTTACTGAATCGGCCATTTTTGAGGCGGTTTCTGGTGGAATTTCACCAACAACGGTGATTTCTATACCTTTGCGTACTACTGTATGTAAGCTGGTCGCACCTTGGCGAACCAATTGTTCACGTAAGGGGTTAGTTTTACCAACAGCATTGGCATAAACCGAAATATCAAACAGGCCATCACTAAGTTTTATGTAATCAACCGATTCTGATATCGCCGCCAAGGAATGCTGTTCTTTTTGAGCAACTTTCATCCCTTTTGGTGACCAACCCAAGCGCCAATTAATTTGGTGCTCTTGTTTATCTACCGATTCTTTACCCATAACGGTACTTGGCAACTCCAAGCTGGCCAATTCTGTCATCCATTCACTGGGGTTTTCATATTCAGCCAGCGTTACTGCCATGTGTTGTTCTATCAATTCTCCGTTTTGATCAACTACATCTAAACGCAAAGGCAAGTGAGACGCGTAGTCAATCCATAGGTATAAACCATATAAATCTGATGACTTGGGTACAATGCGCATTACCTGAGCAGGTCTGCCCGCAACACGGCTTTTGCCAGCAATAACCAAGTCATAATTATTTTGTAAATCTTCCAGCTTTACTGCAGATAAGTTGCCAAACATACCAGGCAGACGACTAGACGCCAAACTGTATGGTGATTGGCCCGGCTCAAAAAAAGCTACGGTGCCGTCACGATATACTGCTTCGTTAGCCGGACCATTTAAATATACTCTGTGGGCAACTTCTACCCCATTAACTACACCGTGAATTAAGCGCACGGGTTCTATATGCCCCTGACGAACCACTATATAAGAGAGCTCATACTGACGTTGATGAAAAGCTTGTTGATAATCTTGTAACAAACCCACCGCAGGGCTAGTTTGGCTAACTGAAGTAGCCGCTGCATCAGAGGTGGTTACGGAGGACTCTGCCGAAACAGAAAAAGATGCCAGTAAAAAGATTACTGGCATCGAGATAGTCTTAAAGCGCATAGGCTATTTATTTACTCTACAATTCGTTGCTGGAAGCGATGATCCTGCAAATAAGCGCTAATACGCTTACGCTGTTCCATTATTTCAGCTTCACTTAGCTCGCGAGGCTGCGGGTTAGACTGCAAACTAACCGGCGCTACAGCACCGCCAACAGGTACAGTATTAAATACAGGTAAAGGCTGATCGGCATCATTAGCTTGATACGAGTATTGCTGAACACCAATAATAGCGGCTACCGCAACAGAAGCAGCGATAGCGTATTGCCCTGCGTACTTGAAGAATCGAACTACACGTACCGACGATTCTTTTTGTTCTGTTGCCTGAGGTTTAGGGGCTACAATCGCTGGCTCTTGTTCCAAAGCTGCAGCCACGCCACTAGCAATATCTATATCAATTTGCTTGGGTGTTTCTCCGCGAAGTACATCACCAATTAAATGGTAATTACTCCATTGTTCTGCATGCTCTGGCTCATTGGCTAACAGATCTAACAGTGCTGCGTCGGTTAACTCGTTATCAACCAGTGCGGATAACTGTTCTTTATTTGCCATAATTAGTCATTAATCCCCAAAGTTACCTACTTAAAAGCGGTTGTATTCGCTTTTCAATTGCATCCCTTGCTCGGAAAATCCGTGATCTTACGGTACCGACAGGACAATCCATTACATTCGCAATCTCTTCGTAACTTAAACCATCTATTTCTCGAAGAGTAATTGCAGTGCGCAAATCATCGGGTAGTCCTTCCATTGTAGCAAAAACTACCTCTTTTATTTCATCAGATAACAACAAAGTTTCTGGAGTGTCGGCTTCTTTCAAAGCATCTGCGCCATCATAAAACTCTGCTTCATCAGCATCCACATCATTTGCTGGGGGCCTGCGACCTTGAGCGACAATGTGATTTTTAGCAGTATTTACTGCAATTCGGTATAACCATGTATAAAACGCACTTTCACCTCTAAAGTTTGGAAGTGCACGGTAAGCTTTTATGAACGCATCTTGCGTTACATCGGCCACGTCACCGTGATTCACTATATAGCGTGATATTAGGTTTGCTACCTTGTGTTGATACTTTTGCACCAACAAATTAAATGCCGCCTTATCACCACGTTGTGTCCTTTCGACTAACGTTTGATCTGTCCACTGTTCTGACATCTGTAACTACCGTCCTCCTAATGCTTGAGATTCGGTAGCCTTTTTGGCGGCACATCTCTTCAGACTGCTTGTTTTCAAAAAAGTTCTCTTCCAACCAAATAAAATTTTTGCGCCTCTTTGAGACACTGCAAACTTGCGTAAGTTTCAGTTAAACTAGCTGATACTCCAATTTTTCTTTTAACTACGTATAAGAGCGCATCTAATGGAATACACTAGCGATGTTCTAATAATAGGCAGTGGCGCTGCAGGCTTAACAATGGCCTTAAACTTAGCTGATTATGCCAAAGTCCACGTATTGAGCAAAGGTCCTCTAAAAGAAGGTTCCACATATTACGCCCAAGGAGGCATTGCCGCAGTATTTGATAAGAATGACAGCGTAGAAGAACATGTCAATGACACCTTGATTGCGGGTGACGGCTTATGTGACGAAGCCGCGGTTAAATTTACTGCAGAAAACAGCAAACAATGCATCGACTGGCTAATTAACCTAGGTGTTCCATTTGACCAAGAAACCGCCACCAATGGTGAATCTAAATACCACCTAACTCGCGAAGGTGGGCACAGCCGCCGTCGGATATTGCATGCCGCCGATGCTACAGGAAAAGCGGTGCAAAAAACGTTAGTTCGAGCGGTATTAAGCCATCCAAATATCACTTTACTAGAGCGTTTCAACGCAGTTGATTTAATTACAGAAACTGACAACGAGCAGAAAAAAGTAGTTGGCGCGTATGTTTGGAACCGCAATAAAGAACGAGTAGAAGTGGTTAAAGCCAAGTTTGTTGCCATGGCCACTGGCGGCGCAAGTAAGGTTTACCAATACACCAGCAACCCCGACGTAAGTAGCGGCGATGGCATTGCCATGGCTTGGCGCGCAGGCTGCCGGGTAGGCAATATGGAGTTTAATCAATTCCACCCCACATGTTTATTCCATCCAGAAGCGCGTAATTTCTTACTCACCGAAGCGCTGCGCGGCGAAGGGGCGTTATTGAAACGCCCCGACGGCAGCCGTTTTATGCCAGACTTCGATTCACGTGAAGAACTAGCTCCACGCGATGTAGTTGCTCGAGCTATCGATTATGAAATGAAGCGGCTAGGTGCAGATTGTGTCTATCTCGACATTAGCCACCGCGACAATGAATTTATCGAACTACACTTTCCCACTATTCTCAAGCGCTGCTTAGAACTGGGGATCGACATACGTAAACAGGCAATACCTGTAGTACCCGCTGCCCATTATACTTGCGGTGGAGTAGTTACCAACTTGCAGGGCGAAACAGATTTAGCCAACTTGTATGCTATTGGTGAAGTAGCTTACACAGGTTTACACGGCGCGAATAGAATGGCCAGTAACTCACTGTTGGAATGCGTGGTATTTGCTCGTGCGGCCAGTGAACACATCAAACGACGTCTAGAAGATGTTCAATTGTGCAATACCATTCAGCCCTGGGACGATAGCCAAGTAAGCGATTCTGACGAAGAGGTCATTATTAACCACAACTGGCATGAACTACGGTTATTTATGTGGGACTACGTGGGTATAGTTCGCACTAACAAACGCCTGCAACGCGCCATGCGCCGTATTCACTTACTTCAGCAAGAAATTTTTGAGTATTACTCAAACTTCAAAGTGGGTAATAACTTGTTGGAGCTGCGTAATTTGCTGCAAGTCGCCGAGTTGATAGTTGGCTGTGCAATGCGCAGACATGAAAGCCGAGGCTTACACTACAATCTAGATTACCCAGATAAACTAGATAAAGCCAAACCCACCATTCTCGACCCCAATACCTTCTATCAGGAAGAAGACAACGAAGCGTAATCAAAAAAGGCTTACTAATGTAAGCCTTTTTTGTAAACCTTTTGACAAACTAAAGCTTGGGATCTGCTTTCGGAAAATTAATCACGAAGCACAACTGTCGGTATATGTGTTCAGGCAAACTGTCAGAAAAAATCAGTTTACATTTAGGTACTTGTTGTTCGAACACAATGAGCAAACAACAGCCGAATGCCACTCTTGAGTAACTTGACCATGCGCATTCAATTTGTTCACCTTGTTGGTCAAAAACCACTTTGTCAGGGCTGAAGTACCCACTAGGTTGGTAATGCCACCAATGATTCAATAGCACCGCACTGGTCAAAAATGAAAAAACAACGAGAGGGAATAGTTCTGAATAGAGGATGATAACCATCGCCTGAAAGCACATACTAGCAGCTACTAAAAAAAAGTAACTGCGCGAGCGATCAGCTGAGAAGTTACACTTTGACACGCTTTAAAATTACATCGACCATGGCCGCTAGCTCAGCATCTTCACATTCTTTATGGCCCATAAACCAAGCAAATAAATCAGGATCGTCACAGGCGAGTAGGCGCGTAAAGGTGAGTTTTTGCTCATCGCTTAGTTCATCGTAGGCTTCATCAACAAAGGGCATAAACAAAACGTCTAGCTCTAACATCCCACGACGACAAGCCCATTTTAAACGTGATTTATTTTCCTGCATGTTGTTCCTTGTAGACATGAGTTACACTGGTCAGCATCAACTTATTTCGACCTAAAGCCTTATATAGGGTGCTGTAAAAGTATTGACGAAGATACCATTTCAGCAACAAAATTACACCTTTATAAGCTTGACTTAGCTCTCAACGGAAGCCGAATATGTCTCAACAAACTTTATGTACTCTTCCTCCATTATTAGTTCAGCCATTAGATCAATGGCACTTAGTTAGAGTCAGTGGTGAGGACGCCCAAAGCTATCTACAAGGTCAGCTTAGCTGCGATGTAAATAGCCTATTACCAGGCCAACAAAGCTTGGCAGCACATTGCGATCCTACCGGCAAAATGTGGTCCGTTTTGCGACTACTTCGCTTAGAACAAGATTACCTATACCTGCAACCGAAATCGTTAGCCGAAACGCAATTAAAAGAACTAAAAAAATATGCAGTGTTTTCGAAGGTAAATATTGAAACCGAAACCACACTACATACGGTTGCGGTAATGGGAGCCGAAGCACCTCACTATATTGCTAAGAAATTTGGTGAAGAAATTGCCAGCCATGGCGGCTTAATTGAGCAAGGTATTTGTGTACATATTGACGGCCCAAAACGCCGCTACTTAGTAATCACAGAAGATAACAATTGGGGGACAGATGCCCCCAACAGTGATCTTGATGCCAATGAGCTTTGGCGTGCCCTGCAGATCGTTTCCGGCTTACCCACCATTGAGCAAGCCACTCAGCAGCAATTTATTCCTCAAGCGCTTAACTTGCAGCATTTAAATGCTTTAAGTTTTTCTAAGGGCTGTTATACCGGTCAAGAAACCATTGCTCGAGCCAAGTATCGCGGCGCTAATAAACGCGCTTCGCTACGTTTAGCCGGTCACGGCAATACCCTACCAAAAGCAGGTGATAGACTAGAGCAGCAAATGGGTGACAACTGGCGCGGCAAAGGTACTGTATTACAAGCAGTTCAATTAGAACCGGGTTACGTAGAGCTATTGGCTGTGCTAAACAACGATACCGATGCAGAGGCTAAGTTTCGCTTAGCTGGCGATGAGCAAAGCTTATATACCATCGCTCAACTGCCCTACAGCTTAGTAGACTAAACTAGTATTAAGCGCCTGTAGAGATTGCCAAGCCATGGAATTACACAAACTTATTGATTCGCCCTGTATTAGGCAATGCACCCTTGACGGTGATGATGTTTGTGTTGGCTGCTTTCGCCACCTAGATGAGATTTGCGCTTGGAGTAGTTCTGACAATGCATCTCGAAAAGCGATTTTGCAGCGCTGCGAACAACGCCGAAAACTAGCGCCGCAATGGCAATTTAATCACAGTATTATTAAGCGCTAGAAAGCCAAACTATAGCGATAAAAAAGCCGCAGGACATAGCTCTGCGGCTTTTATTTAACTATCTAAGATTTAACCAAAATCGCCATTCACATAACCGCGAGTACGCTCATCCACTGGCGCATTAAATACTTGTTCGGTATCGCCATGCTCAACCAACTCGCCCATCCAAAAGAAGGCGGTTTTATCTGAAATACGCTTAGCTTGAGCCATTGAGTGCGTCACAATCACAATAGTGAACTTTTTACGCAACTCGTCCATCAACTCTTCAATCTTGTGAGTAGCAATAGGATCTAAGGCACTGGTTGGCTCATCCATCAAAATCACGTCTGGTTGAATCGCAATGGTGCGCGCAATACACAAGCGCTGTTGTTGTCCACCAGATAAACCAAATGCAGGGCTATTTAAGCGATCACTTACTTCATCCCATAAAGCAGCGCTGCGTAGCGCTGTCTCTACCGTTTCATCTAGAATTTTTTTATTGCGAATACCTTGGGCTTTCAAGCCGTAGGCTACATTTTCATAAATGCTCATTGGGAAAGGATTCGCTTTTTGGAATACCATGCCCACCTTCATCCGAAGCGCGGCGACATTGCGATCTTGATAAATGTCTTTGCCTTCGAGCTTTACGTCACCTTTAATGGTTACGTTCTCAATTAAATCGTTCATACGATTTAACGTTCGCAATAAAGTAGATTTACCACAGCCAGAAGGGCCAATTAACGCAGTAACTTTCTTTTCAGGGATCGGTAAGTTAATCCCTTTAAGGGCGTGAGTGTCACCGTAATGTAGGTCTAGTTGGTTAACGTCAAACTTATTCATATCAATCTCTTAGTAAGAAGCTTTGTTGAATCGGCTAGCGATTAGCTTAGTTGTTAGGTTAATAAGCAGTACTAAAACAATCAGTACTGTTGCAGTTGCATAAGCCTGATTCCATTCATGAACGGTGAACAACTCTTGAGTTAATTTGTATAAATGAACCGTTAAAGTTCGACCTGAATCCATCACTGATTCAGGGATGCGAGTAACCATACCCGCGGTTAAGAATACCGGTGCAGACTCACCAATAATTCGACCAGTACTTAAGATAACCGCGGTAACAATGCCCGGCATTGCCGACGGTAGTACTACACGCCAAATGGTATAAATACGTGAGCTTCCCAAACCATAAGAGGCTTCGCGATAAGCTTGAGGCACCGCAATTAGCGCTTCTTCAGTGGTACGAATAATCACTGGCAAAATCAAAATAGCTAGCGTTAAGGCGCCCGACAAAATAGAGAAACCCAAACCTAAAGTAACTACAAAGAAGGTCATACCAAACAAACCGTAAATGATCGACGGTATGCCCGCTAGCGACTCAGTACAGAAGCGAATAACCTTAACTAGTTTACTACCTGGCTTTGCATATTCGGTCAGGTATAAAGCAGTCATAATGCCGATAGGCGCGGCAATTGCGATAGACAATCCAACCATGTAAATAGTTGAAACAATCATCGAGAAAATACCCGATGTTTTGCCAACGGTTGTATAAGCAGAGCTAATAAACTCCCAGCTAACATGGCTTAAACCGTTGCTTAAAATATGCCAAAGCATCCATACCAAGAATAAAATGGTCATGCCAGCTCCGCCCCAAATTAGGCTAAGCGCAATTCTGTCTTCAATACGGCGGCGCATTACTTCACCCTCTTACGGTTTAATACCACTAAGCTGATATTCAAAATCATCACAAATACCAATAAAACAATACCCGTTGAATACAAAGAGCTAGCGTGAATACCAGTAGCATACGACATCTCTAATGCAATATTGGCGGTAAGCGAACGGGCTGAATCTAACAATGAACCAGGCATAGCCGTTGAGTTACCCATCACCATAATAATTGCCATGGTTTCCCCAACTGCGCGAGCTACACCCAGTACTACGCCTGCCAAAATCCCCGAGCGAGCAGCTGGTAACATCACCTTAAAAATGGTGAACATAGGTGAAGCACCTAAAGCATAAGAGCCTTCTTTATAAGTACGAGGAATAGCGCGAATAGACGTTTCTGCAATAGTGATTACGGTAGGTAAAATCATCACCGCCAAAACAATGATGGCAGCTAACAAAGTACTACCAGCAGGAACATTAAACGTTGATTCAATTGCCGGAACAATAATAACCAAACCAAAGAAACCATATACTACCGACGGAATGCCAGCTAGCAGCTCTACGGCAGGGCGAATGATATTTGCCAACCATTTCGGCGCAACTTCAGCTAAGAATATTGCCGTTAGTAAGGCTACTGGCACGCCAATAACTACCGCACCTAAGGCCGATACCACCGACGCAACAACCATGGCACCAATGCCATATAAAGCTGGCGGATACCAATCTACACCAAGTAAGAAGTTAGTTAATCCGGCAAACTGAATGGCCGGTAAGCCCTCAAGCACCAAGAAGTAGCCAATGGTCGCTACCGATAGCACACCAATTAGTGCACTCAGCAAAAACAGCAAGTTAAAGAAACGACCAACCCAGTCGACCTTTTGGGAAGACTGGCTAAGCGCTTCTAATAGCGCAGAATTTTTCAACCCAAATTCTAGAGTTGGAGCAGCAATCGTTTGATTCATTTTAAAATTATTCCAAAATCAACGTACAACAAAGAGGCATTAAACAATGCCTCTTTTCTTCGTTCCAAATGGGAAGCTTAATTAACTTCGATGTAGCCTTCTTCAGCAACAATCGCTTGGCCATCAGTACCCATAATGAAATCTAGGAACTGTTGAGCTTCAGGAGCAGGTTGGTTGTTCACCAACAATACGAATGGACGTGCAATGCCGTAAGAGCCAGATTTGATGTTGTCTTTAGTCGCTGCGGCACCTTCAATAGATACTGCTGCTAAAGAGTCATCAACCGAACCTAAAGAGATGAAACCAATAGCGTAAGGGTTGTTAGCCACTAAAGTTTTAATTGCACCATTACCACTAGCAACCTGTGCACGTGGAGAGATAGCTGTAACAGTTACATCGTTGATTTTACGAGTTAGCCCCATAATGTCTTCAAATGCACCGCGAGTCCCTGAACCTACTTCGCGAGTAACTGCCACGATAGGTTGGTCTGCGCCACCTACGTCTTTCCAGTTATTAATCTCACCCATATAGATTTTTTTAACCTGCTCAATGCTTAAGTCTTTTATCTCATTAGCATTGTTTACAGCTACTGCAATTCCGTCCATTGCCATAACAATTTCTTGAGTTACTTCATTCTTTTCAGAATCTTTAACATCACGAGAAGACATACCAATCATGCTAGTGCCTTCTTTAGCAGCACGAATACCTGCAGAAGAACCAGTACTTTGAACTTCAACAACGTCTTGCTGCGTTGCTTGGTATTTTTCAGCTAATACTTCCATTATTCCCGATACCGAGGTAGAACCCGAAACGGTCACCGTGTTACCCGCAAAAGCGCTAGTAGCAAACAACATAGAAGCAGCACTTAATGCCGTGATTAACTTGGTTTTCATAACATTTCTCTTTGCAATTAAAAATAACAATCAATTTGTCTAAGTCGGGATGCATTGAAACAATCAAATATGACAGATAGATTACAAAAAGAATTAATAGGAGATTTTTTGGATTTATTCTGGAGTTTTTATTTGGATTTTATATTTAAAGCGGTTTTTATGACTAAAATTTAACTAATAAAAGGGCGAACACAGCATTAGCAGTTCGCCCTAAGTATTAAGACCCGCGCCAGCTGCGCACCCTTCCGGTGTCTAAGTGGATAAAACCACTAGTAGGGTAATAGCCCACACCACCTAGTTTTAAATCAAGCGCATGTTGGTGAACCTTAGCTAGAGATTGCCCCTTAACTCGCAGATCTACGGCTTGTCCGGTCATATGAAAGCTTTTTCTGGCAACCCCACCACCGTTTTTACGCAACATCTCATTGGTTGCTGGTGAACGATAGCCGGAAATAATGTCAAAATGCACCTTTCCGCCCAAGCGATCTTGCAGCAAAGCCATTTGCATATATAAGGCCTTATCCATTTCGGTGGCTTCATTACGCCTAAAATCACGTAACAATTGATCCAACTGCCCTACTTCCTTATCTTGAAACTCACCACTTTTCCAAAAACACACCTCACAGCTTTCGTTGGTATGTAAATTGGTCATGCTTAGAAAGCGCTCTCCCGGCAACTCCCTAGCAATACTAGAACTCGCATAGCTTTTTGGTATTCCAAGACCGACTAACCCAGCGCCCAACCCTAACAACAACGACCGCCGTTTTATATTTCGGTCTAACATCAACACTCACTCCAAATGGATCAAAAAACAATCAATTTGGAGAAAAATACCGACAAACAGCCTAAAAAGCAAACAAAGCTCTAGATTTTAGTCATACTATTTGCAAAAGGATCGTTTACAGAAGCCAGCTAATAGTTTGTTTAAACTAGGTTTTCTAGCTCGCTAAAAAAGAATCAACAGAGGCAAAATTATAAATATCTTTTCGATAATGTAGTCCGCCACTGCCATCAAACCAAGAGGTAAAATACACCAAGTAAACCGGTACTTTTTGTTTCAAGGGAACCCATTTAGGCTCACCTTTAGCAATTAAACGTTGTTTATACTGTTCGCTATAACCCGCCTGTTTGAGCAAAGTCTCTGCTAGGTAATCAGCCGCCTCAACCCGCACGCAACCGGAGCTAAAAGCCCGCTGTTGTTCAGAAAACAACTCAGGTGAAGAGGTATCATGTAAATACACTGCAAATTGATTGTCAAAGTGGAACTTATAGGCGCCTAGAGCATTTCCAGGCCCTGGGCGCTGGCGCATACGATAAGGAAAAGCACCAGTGTCTTTAACTCGTGTCCAATCGATTTGCTCACTGGGCACGGCTTGTCCCTGATAATCAAATAACTCAAAACGCTGCTGATCAACATAGCTTGGGTCACGGCGCAGCTTAGGAATAATATCTTTTCGAACAATGGTTCTTGGCACATTCCAATAAGGGTTTATCACCACACTGCTTATTTCGCTAACCAATAAGGGGGTAGCTCTAGAGGCGCGTCCCACTACAACTTTGGATTGAAAAACTTCATTATCGTCGTCTAAGTAAGTCATCTGGTAAGCTGGAACATTAACCATAATCCGCTGCTGATTTGAGCTGAGCATAAAGCGCTCGAGTAACTGCTTACGCAGTAAATTTCTGGCTAACATTTTAGAGCGATTCACAGGCTTAAAGTTTAGCCAATACAGGGTGTCGCTCCCTACTATGCCATCAGCCTTTAAACCATGCTGCGTTTGGAAACGCTTTAACGCAATTACAGTGTCTGCATCCATAGTATCTAATTGCAAATCAACAAACTGATTAGCGATATCAAACTCAGCAAGACGCTGGCGAATTAAGGGCACCCGCCAATCGCGACTGTTTAAGCTAATCAGCGGTCCACTTGCAATATTCACTTGTTGTTTTCGCTGCTGTTGCACATTTAACCAATGCAAAATCTGCTGGCGATAACGCAAACGCTCAATATTCAGTTCACCGCGCATACTACTTAACTGCTGATATAAATCTTCTCGGCTTAAGTGAGCCAGCCAAGGCTCATCAATTAGTATCACCAAAGGTGTAGAAGTGATGTTATTTAAGGCCATACTTTGGGCATAATCTAAACCCATTAACTGCTGGCAAAATGCCATTAAGCCCAAAAAGGCATCGGTATATAAGGCTTCCCACTGCGGGTTATCGTTATTTATCGCATTTATTTGCGCCAGCCAATCACTTAACTGCTTTGGACCACCGGCTAAACTAAATTCCAACAACATCCACTGCAGTTGGTCACGGGTATTTCTCGCCTTCGGGTAACCATACCAAAGTGAATCGGGATGAAAATATTGAATAGATTGTTGAAGTTCTGGATAACGAACTTGGTAGTCTTCTGCCTTAAGTACCAAGGCTGACTCTCTTCCCGCTTCATCTGGCCAACTTAAGCGACTTAATAAGCGCTCGCCTACACCTAATTCGCTATGTGGGGGGGTATCTATTCCCTTAATAGCCACTTGAGAAATATCGGTATTAAGATGAGTTTGATTGGCTTGTGTAAATACATTGCTGGTTTGCTCGTTAGGCCCGAGCAAGCTTACCGTTGCATGAACATGCAAACTAAAACAACTTACAAAAATCCCCAACAACAACCTGCTCACTGGCTACTCCAACACCACATAACACCCTTTAAGCTTAGTGTCTAACGGGCATTAGCAGCACAAAAAAAATGACAATTTGATGTCACGTCTTTAAGTTATTGAGATCATTTAGAAAGAAGAATCGGGCTCCGCCAAGAAAGCAAGCTCTTCAGCGTTAGACTCTCTGCCAAGTATTTGATTGCGGTGTGGGTAGCGTCCAAAACGGTCGATGATTGCTTTGTGTTTTAGCTCAAACTGATAGTGTTGCTCAAGCCCTGGCGCTTTAAACAACAGCTCTGCCTGCTGGTGAATAACTAGGGATTCGCTATGCATATACCCGTGATCATTGAAGGTGATTGATTTTTTCGTCAATGAGGATCATGCTACACACCATGAAAATTATACTGACTCCTCAACAGAAACAGCAACTCGAGCAGATGCATGATTCCACTCGCGATGGTCGAGTGCGAGACCGTATCAAAGCGGTATTACTTGCTTCTGAAGGTTGGAGTCAGGTGATGATTTCTCAAGCCCTTCGCATCCACGAGTCGACAGTCGCTCGACATCTCAGCGACTATGTTCTTTCTGAAAAACTTAAGCCCGAAAATGGCGGAAGCCAAAGTAAACTTTCTGCTACTCAAACCATGCACCTAATCGAGCATTTGACCGAGAAAACCTATTCTCACACTCATCAAGTTGTCGCCTACGTTAAAGAGACATTTGGACTTGATTATACGGTTTCTGGTATGAACAAGTGGCTTCATCACAATGGTTTTAGCTACAAGCAACCGAAAGGCGTTCCACACAAGTTTGATGAGACAAAACAACGGGCGTTCATCGAAGCTTATGAAGCTCTAAAGACAAGCTGTGGCGAGGATGAATCGATATTGTTTATCGATGCCGTTCACCCGACGCTATCGACCAAAATCACCCATGGCTGGATACGTACAGGCCAAGAAAAAGTGATTGAAACAACGGGCAACCGTAGTCGGTTAAACCTTATTGGCGCACTGAATTTATCCGATATTGGAGCGACGATTGTTAGCGATTACGAAAGCATTAACAGTGAAAATATTGTTCGTTTTTTCTGTAAGCTCAGAGAGAGTTACCCGTTAGGCCATAAGCTTCATATCATTTTAGATGGTGCGGGATATCACCGTAGTAACTTAGTCAAAGATGCCGCGTTTGTCCTTAATATTGAATTGCATTACCTCCCACCTTACAGTCCAAACCTCAACCCAATAGAGCGGTTATGGAAGGTAATGAACGAGAAGTCGAGAAACAACGTTTATTTCAAAAATAAACGAGACTTTAAGGCGGCGATAGACCAATTTTTTTCTGTGACTCTTCAGGAGATCGCAGGCTCCTTGGCATCTCGAGTGAACGATAATTTTCAGGTACTCAAGCCTGCATCTTCAAGTTGATTGGGTATATACGGTATATATAAAAAGCTTCGCTGGCTTAGATTAAGCTGCTGATCAAACCCTTTTGCTACTGCTTGCTGCGCGAGGCATAACGCTAAAGAATCATTAGCAAAAGCATCAGCTTGACCACGATGAATATTTCTTGAGAACTGATCCAATATTATGATTTCGGCTAAGCTTGCTTGCGCTTGCTCACGCCAACTAAATAACTCGCCACTGGCAGCTTGTTGCAACAGAGCAGAAAACTGATTACTTATTAGCTCATCAAGCTTTGCGTCTACGCTAAACCACTGTTGTGGGCTTAACTGTTCAAACCAAAAATCTAAAACATCTTGATAAGCCATACTTACCTCTTTGTTCACTGGCTAACAGCCGCAGTCGCCTTGTAAGTTCCACTGGCATTGCTGGTAGTTTTCGAAAGTGGAAATTTGACTTATATACCCTACAACTTCACAGCCTTGTTCTCCCCAAGTACAGCCAGGGCGAACTTGATTTTCTACTGTTATGGCTGTCGCTTGGTAGCGAAAAGTCTGAGCTAAACTCGATCCAGCTTGGGTTAACAAAGGGCTCTCTTTTGCTCCCCATAAACTCACTAGCTTGCCTTGGCGCATCATAATGGCATGAGTTCCATCGAGATCAGTTTGCAACACAATGTCTGGACGAATCGGAAGATTGGAAGGGAAATAGTAACTACAACCACATCCCCATTGTTGCTCAGCCACTGGAATAGCTTGCAACTCACAGGCATAAGTAACACTACTTAACATGGTTAATAATGCGGTGCAGAATCCAACAACAAACTTATTCATAACCATCCAAAGGCGTTAAGGTATAAGCGCAGCGACGCGAGCCTGCAACAATGTGCTCGGTGCGCTCTACCTTGCATTCACTAAACAGCTTCTGCAGCATGTCTAGTTCAGACCGGCATAAACCTTGGCATTCGGTAGCAGCAATACAAATAGGGCAATGATCTTCAACAAACAGGTAAGCACTTTGCTGACGTTGCCAATTAGCCATATAACCTTCTTGGCTACGCTTATTGCTCAAAAGCGCTAACTTGTCGGCAATGCTGCTAATGCCATCCATCGCTTGCTGATAAGCATTAAAACTTTGTTGCTCACGATGACTAACCAATTGCTCTAAGCCAGACTCACCGAATACCTGCTTCACCGCGCCAATTAGCTGAACACTTAAGTCGCTGTGGCAATCAGGAAAGCGTCCATGGCCTTTATCGGTTAACTGCCAATATCGAGTAGGCCGACCTACTTTTACTTTTTTGTCGAAATGTTCAATTAAGCCATCACTTTCCAAACTTTGTAGGTGCTGGCGCACCCCCATGGTTGTGATATCAAGCTGCTCGGCTAACATCTTTACCGTAAGCCCGCCCTGGCTTTTAATTCGATATAAGATGTTATCTGTGGTTTTCATGCAATTGTCCTGCGCCTTTATTAAGCACATTATTGTCATTGCTACCGGCTTTGTAAAGCTAGTACTTTATTAAGCTAATAAGCCATTTAGTGAATACTTTTAAAAACGTTAGTTCTCAGAGCTTCTAATTGTTGAATTGCTTCAGAAGCAGTAACTCTCCCTTCCAAAAACTCCACCATTATATCCATAGCAGGCAATGCAAATTGTTTAGGGCTATCACGATCAAAAAACTGTGACACTCCTTTGGCGTTATTTAGCAACTGAGTGCCGGCTTGAATAAAACGATCTTCACTGCCTTTACTGCTAGACAAGGGGTTAATTTTCCCCAGTTGCTGATTAAGCTCAACTAAGGCATCGCCCTTGGACAAGAAATCTAAAAACCAATAAGCGGCGATATTAGTTTTCGCTTGTGGGTGCGCCACAATAACGTCAATAGGCGCTTCTTCATATTGCTTCTGCCCTTCAAGCACCGACGGAAACGCCGCAAAGCCTAAATCATTGCGCACTCTATCGGGCACGGTCGCGAGAAAGAAGTTTCCCATTAACACTGCTGCGGCTTTTTCGCGATACATTGCTGGTAGCGCTTGTTTCCAGCCCATTTCATCACTGTTTGGCACAAAACAATCAGCATCGATAGCTTGTTGCCAGTAATTAAAGACCTGCACCACTCGTTTATCGGTGAACGCAATGTTCCCAGCCAGCAACTGTTGATGAAATGCCAAACCATTAATGCGCAAATTAAGGTAGTCAAACCAAGCAGCCACTGGCCATGCTTCTTTGCTACCAATGGTGACTAAGTGTTGTTGTTTGTTGGCAAAGCTTTGGCAACTCATCAGAAATTGCTGCCAGCTAGTAAAAGTATCGGGTTGGTAGCGAATCATCGACTGCCGATAATAAAAGCCCCATTGGTAGTAATTTATTGGCAGGGCGTAATAGTGTTGCTGATACTGGGAGGCATGTTTAGCAGCCGAACTGAAAGTCTTGTCCCAATTGGCTTGTTGCCACCACGATGAAATATCGAGAATTAGGTCATTTTTAGCCAATGCTCTAAGCCGCTCACCACCAAACCAAAAAAACAGATCACCTTCGCCATCATTGCTCTTCATGATGTCTTCAATGTTCTTTTTATAGTATTCGTTTTCGTAAACCTGTGTCCCCACCTCAACATGAGGGTAGGCAGTACTAAAACGTTCAATAAGCTGCTTGTAGGCTTGTCGCTGCTTACCGCTACTGGGCATTAGTACCAAGGTGAGCGAGTATTGTTTATCTCGTTCATGCTTTGCTTTAACTTGCCAAGAGCCAACGAGTAAACACAAGAGTAACAGGCACTTTAGCCACTTAGACGGATGTTTCAAGGCGTCAATACTCCTTAAACTTGCTAGTTAAAACAATCTAATCATTAAGCAAAAACCAGCGCGTTAGGCAGCACCAATTGTTAGCTTATTGTCATGGAAAATATTGATTTAACTATAGTTATAGCAGCTCTTTGGCACACAACAAGTTGCAAAAATAAACAACTGCAACTTTATCCCATGTTGAACTAGTTACAGTATTCTTTGATTTTTTCTTCAACTTGCTGCTGGCAAGTTAGCTTATAACGAGTATCGATTTCATTGATTAAGTTGCGGTATACATCAAAGCTTTCTTCGTAGCCTTTAAAGGCTAGATCTGCATTACTTTTATTGCCTTCACTAACGCAGGCCTCATGCACCGAATACCACTGTTCTGCGGCTTTCTCGGCATTATCTAATACTGTGTTAAGAGGCACTTGGTTAATTAAAGCGAGTTGGCTTCGCTTATCAGTAAACAATTTACATACCTTGTCGCGAGGCATGTCATAGTCCCAAGAACATATTGCCACATATTGTTTACTCAAAGTTTGAATGTCTTGGTGTATACGCTGGTTGCTGCCTGAAGCTTCGGCAAAACCTTCTTTAGAACACACACTGGCAAAAGCTAATGCCGGTAAACAGCTTACGGCAATAGCAACAAGTAAATTTCTCATTTTCATCCTTAAAGCAGAGCTCCATTTCACACTTATATTCATTAGCAAAAACTACGTAGCACTCCAATCAAAATACCTAGGAGCTATTTATTTTTCGCGGTTAAATTGCTGTAAAAAAAAGCTCGAAAAATAAACAGCCCCTAATACACCTTTCAAAGCATTCTATACCTTTGATTTGATGATGCTTTTCTTACAAGTGCAATAATTGCTTAAGATCGCATGTTCAATCGAGAAAAACATCAGTACAGCTCCAAAAAACCACTTTTTCTCAAAAATATGCGCTGTCTCTACCGTTTACCTCAACACTACGATAACAAACATAAAAACAAGCTAAACTAAAAACTAAACTCAGAGATGCTAGGTTTAACGGTAGTATTTCCCGACCTTTCATGAACACAACAAGCAGAGTATTGAACTAGGTTAAAAGCATTAGTTAAAAATTATCGACCTGCCTTTGTATATTTTACAATTCATTATCTGGTCAACCAATGTTACTTGTGGTACTACTTAGTCATACGAAAAAATCGTAATAATTATTCCTAAAAATCAGTAAATTAGTGAACCATTCTTATAACTGTGGCTAGCTTTGTAGTTCTGATTTGGCTTGGGAGCAGCAGGAATACTAACAGGGATCTGTATCATGAAACTCAAAGTTGTAACCCGCACACTACTTGGTTTTGCTGTGCTACTTGCGTTGTTGTTGATTGTTGCGCTAATTGGCCAACTTAATATGCGACAACTAGAAAGCCAACTGGATCAAACCGTCAGCCGCTTAGCGCCAATGGCAGAGCAAGTGAATCAACTATCGGGATTATTGCTTAACTCGGCGCGCAAAGTTGGCTTACACAGCAATAGCCAAAACCGCCAACAAGCAGAGCAACTAGAACAGGAAGTTACCAGCCTATTTAGCAGCTACAGCCAACGTATCGAGTCCCTCTCTCAGTTAGCCCAACCTTACCCGCAAATAGTGAGCGGTTTAAGTCAATTAGACCAAGACCTTAATAGCATTAAAACCACCAGCCAAACGCAGTTAACCTTGGCTAACCAAGCGCAACAAGCACAGCAGTTGTTAACCAATCAGCGCCAAAGCTTTAATCAAAAGTGGAAAAACTTTGCAGGTGATATGGAGTTTTTGATTGAAATCGTAGAAGAGAATGCCGAATGGGTAGTCACCGGCATGCAAGCCGACATAGCGGCGTTTTCTGGCTCTCTCGAGAAACTGTTTTATGCTCAAAATGCCCAGCAGTTTGACTCCCAATTTAGTGTGGTATCTAGTTATTACAAATCTCTTCAGCAAAAGCAGGAACAATTGCTCAAGCTAGATCCAGCCAGTGGTGAGGAGTTAACCAGCTATTTCGAGTTACTCAAACAAGCCTTTGCTAACAATGGCTTATTTAGCAATCTAAAAAATCAGCAATTAGTTCTGAGTCGTCAAAACGAACAACTAGTAACGCTAAACCAACAAACAGACCAAGCCCTAAACTTACTCGACAATATCTCTGAGCAACTAAGCCAAATCATTGCAGCCGCTCACCTACAAGCTCAACAAAGCTCAAGTTCTGCGCTATTGCAAACAGGGCTCGTGCTGCTTTTGTCAATTGCTATAACCCTCTTTGTAGCTTGGAACGTAAGCAGGCAAATTCGCTTACCGCTAGCAAATACCCTGGCTCAAATTAAACGCATGGTAGATGGCGACTTTAGAACAGTTGAAGGTGTAAATGCCCACGATGAATTTGGTCAAATAGCCACTCACTTACATGAGCTTAGTGCCCAAATGAACCAGGTAATTAGCCAAATGAGCAATAACGCAAAGCAACTTGCTGCCAGCGCCAAGAGCGGCTTAGCAACCAGTGAGCATTCACATAAAGTGATTCAAGAGCAACAAGATCAAAGCCAGCTCGTTGCTGTTGCGGTAAGCCAAATGGAAGTGGGTGTTAACGAAGTATCAGAGCAAGCCCAACAAAGCCGTGACGACATTGGCCAAGTGAACCAACTTACTGGGCAAAGCCACCAAGCCGCACAATCGACCTTAGCCACAACTAATCAACTACAAACCACAGTAGTAGATGCCAGCCAACAAGTGAGCGAGCTTAAACAACAAAGTGATGACATTAACCGTATCGTTGATGTTATCCAAGGCATCGCCGAGCAAACCAACTTATTAGCCTTAAACGCCGCCATCGAAGCTGCCCGCGCAGGCGAACAAGGCAGAGGTTTTGCGGTAGTTGCCGATGAGGTTAGAGGTTTAGCTACTCGCAGCCGCGAAGCCACGCAAGAAATTCTAACGATGATAGAGCAATTACAGAGCCGCGCTCAACACGCTATGGACATGATGGTACAAGGTGAAACCATGGTGGAAAGCTGTATCAACGAAGCCGAGCAAAGCTCTCAACAGCTAGAGCAAGTGGCCCAATTGCTCAGCGCTATCCAACAGCGTAGCGAGAACATTGCCAATAACGCCCAAGATAAACACACCGTAGCGGTACAGGTAGCAAACAACGTAGAGAAAATTGTCGAACTGAGCGAGCTGGCCAACCGAGATGCAAATCAAACCCAGCAAATTAGCGATGCACTGCAGCAGCAGTCTCAGCAACAGCTAAGCGAACTATCTCGCTTTAAGCTGGGATAAACTAATCAAGTTTAAAGCTCAAGGGAACCGCGCCTTTCATTAAGTGTTTTAGAGCGCGGCGAACAAGTTTAAGCTAGGTATTTTATACATACTGGCGTAACTTAACAGGACTAGCGGTAAAAGCTGCAGGTAAACACTATCGCTATTAAGTTATTTTTACCAAGCATCGCTATGTTCATTTAAACCAAATGATTAGCTTAAGGCTTATAGAGGTAGGTCTAAAGCTAACAAAAAACATTGGTATCAAGCCTTAGATGCACTATAAACACTCAGCACTAGCCCCGTTAAAAACGATGCTTTAAGCACATGAATAATTTCCTGGGGAGCCCTCAGACTCCGCCCCCATTTATTTAAAAATTGGCTTCAAAACAAACCCAGCAGGGGCCTCTCTAACCTCAATAATAGATGCACCACTGATACGACGGCATGAAACCATAAATCGTTCCTCCCCCCAAGTTTTTTCAAATCCACAAACCCTCTCCGGATTATCAAAAACATCTACAACATCACCATTGACAAATGAGTAAAAAAACCAATTTAAAATAGAAAAAACCAAAAAAAATGAAAACGAAAAAAATGAAAACGAGAACGAGCTAAACACTACATTTAAAAATGCATATATACCATTCTCTTTTTCATAAAAGCTACGAAAATAGACAAAATCAAATATAGAGCAATCTTTAAAAAAAACAAACAACAGAAAACACCCCCCTATTGAAAGATACGTAGGGATTATTGTGTATACAAGAGGAACAACCATATACAACGAAAAAATGTAAAAAAGGAACGAAATAAAGTTTAGAAAATAAAGTTTTCTTCTTATTTTCAGAGCCTGTCCTAAATTCTGTGTAACTGTCTAAACTTAAAGCCGTAATGGCTAAGGATAGGCACATGGATAAGAAAGCACTTGAAGCTTTTGCTATAGAAGCTGCAAAGGGAATCAAAACTCCCGATGATTTAACTGAATTCAGCCAGATGCTCAAAAAAATCACTGTTGAAGCGGCACTCAACGCTGAAATGGATGAGCATCTTGGTTATGAAAAACACAAACCTTCCAAGTCGAATAATACCCGCAATGGAAAGAGCACTAAGCGCGTAAAAACCGAAGACGGAGAGTTTGAGCTTGATACTCCTAGGGATCGCCTTGGCTCTTTTGACCCCAAGCTGGTCAAAAAACATCAAACACGATTTACCTCCATGGATGACAAGATCTTGTGGCTCTATGCGCAAGGTATGAGTACGCGTGACATCGTGAATGCTTTCGATGAGTGGTACGGGGCCGAGATATCACCCAGCCTAGTTTCGCGTGTCACAAATGCGGTGATGGAGGAAATTGTGGAGTGGCAATCTAGACCACTCGATGCCATTTATCCTATCGTCTATCTCGACTGCATCGTGGTCAAAATCCGCCAAGACAAACGCATTATCAATAAATCTATCTTCCTTGCTTTGGGCATTAACACCGACGGCCAGAAAGAGTTAATGGGCATGTGGATAGCCGAAAACGAGGGTGCTAAGTTTTGGCTGAGTGTTCTAACTGAACTCAATCAACGTGGTGTTGAAGATATACTTATCGCCTGTGTAGATGGCCTGAAGGGCTTCCCTGATGCGATCAATACCGTCTTCCCCCAAACACATATCCAGCTTTGCATAGTCCATATGGTGCGAAACTCATTGAAGTATGTATCCTGGAAAGACTACAAGGCGGTTACAGCCGACCTGAAGCGTGTGTATCGCTCAGCTACAGAAGATGAAGCTTTACTTGAGCTGGAGCGCTTTAGCGAAGTCTGGGATAGCCAGTATCCGCAAATCTCCAAATCTTGGCGCAATCACTGGCAGAACCTCAATACGCTCTTTAACTACCCTGAAGATATCCGTCGGGCCATTTACACCACCAATGCGATTGAGTCTCTCAACAGCGTAATACGCAAGGCACTAAAGAAGCGGAAACTCTTCCCAAACGATGAGGCCGCAACCAAGATGGTGTACTTAGCAATCAAAGACGCCAGCAAGAAATGGACAATGCCCATTCAAAACTGGCGCCAAGCTATGAGTCGGTTTATTATCGAGTTCGAGGAACGTCTAGAAAAACACATTAACTAGATGGCAGATACACAGAATCTGTTACAGCCTCTATTTTCACAAACGTTCTTGTTTTTGAAAAACCAAAATTATTCATATCTATCTTCCCCAGCTCTAACTAACCCACTAGTCACCACTCCAACACCTTCAATAACCCGGCCTCCAGCTTTAACCTTACTACCTAAGAAAGAAGCTGAGGCATTTAAAATGACTCTGACCCTATTTATTATTTATTCCTTTACTATTTTTCGGCACTTTAAGAAACTGGAATAATTAACATAGCCACACAAAGCAGATAAACAATTATATAAAAAACAAATGCTATTTCCCTCGATTCCTTATTTTCATCAGTCGCTTCTAAAGATCTTCCAAACGAAATCATCAAAGCGCGATTGTTCAAATAATCGGATATATGTTTTATGATCACTCCAGAGAATGCCAGTATAAAGACATCTGCCCCAACACCAGGGCGGGATCGCACTTTGTTAACTAATATGATCTAATTGTGCCAAACCCTCAGCAGCACAGTCATTTTGAACCTTATTGAACACTTATCTGTTGTAGAAGATACTCGATCGGACATCAACCAGAAACACAACCTTATTGATGTTATGTTCCTTGTGATCAGCGCTATCGCATCGGGATGCGAAGGTTGGCAAGACATTGAATTTTTTGGAGAAGAAAAACTCGACTGGTTAAGAAAATATCGACCATTCGAGCATGGCATCCCTCGAAGACACACGATAGCTCGCATCTTGCGTTCCGTTGTTGCGGAATCTTTGCTTGAAGCTTTGGCTCTTTGGATTAACGAACAACGAACTACTCAGAACAAACCCATTATCGCTTTTGACGGAAAGGTTCTACGGGGCTCCTATCGTAACGACAGGAAAACAGCATTGCAGTTGGTCACGGCTTACGACACCGAGCGTGGCCTCGTTCTAAGCCAAAAGCCGACTGAGACTAAAAATGGTGAAATAAGCATTGTTCGTCAAATGCTTGATGTCATTAATGTAAAGGGTAGTGTTGTCACGGTTGATGCACTGCATTGCCAGCGTGAAACACTAGAAAAAATCAAAGAAAAACAAGCGCATGTTGTTGTCCAGGTTAAGAATAATCAGCCCAAGCTTAGAGCGGCTGTTGTGGAGCAGTTCCAAGCGATTTTTGATGCAGGTAAAGAGAAAATAGTCACCGAGGTCAAAGAGAAAAAACATGGTCGCAGCGAAGAGCGATACGTATTTCAGATAAAGGCCAAATTGCCCGACGAATTGGCGAAGAAATGGCCGACGATAAGAAGCATCATAGCAGTGGAACGCCATCGTGTGATCAATGGTAAAGGTACTGTAGATACCTCTTACTACATTAGTTCTTTGTCGCCAAACCACAAACTACTGGGCCATTATATTCGCCAGCATTGGCGGATTGAGAACAGCCAACATTATGTTTTAGATGTTGTTTTTAAAGAAGATAGCTCTCGTATTACTTTAGATGGTGCCGTTGAAAACATTGCGTTATCTAGACGTTTTGTGATGAATATGCTCAAGCAATGCGAATGTGGTGCGCCGAGCCAAAAAGTGAAGCTGAAGAAAGCGGGTTGGAACGATGATTATAGGGCAAGAGTCTTCTTTGGGTTATAAATCCATCAAAGTATGCTCCCGCCCTGGGGTGCCTGTGCCAACGTATCCACCGACTGCACCTGCAATTGCACCTGCAGCAGCCCCCTGAACAAGTGAAGAACTAGCCCACGCTGCAGCCCATTTAGATGCGGCACCATAGGTAATATAACTAACTACCGCGGCGGCTATAACTCGCCCATATTTCTTAAAAAACTTCCCAATTTTCTTAAAGAAATACCCACTGGGGTCCGTATAGCTCATCGGATTATTCAATACATAACTATAACGATTATAGTTTTGTGCATTATTTGGCGCTTGAATGTGTGGATCGGCCTGGAGGAAACGACCGACTTCAGCATCATAGATCCTGCCATTCATATGAATAAGTCCAACGCCTGCGAGCATTTCGTGGCCAGTATAACCGCGGTTGGTATACGCGTGACTAATATCATTTACACGACCATAACGAGCCAAGATACTGTTTTCCCCAAGGATCATAGGCAAACTGTTGTTTTACCTTTCCGTCAAGGTCTGTAACAGCTAAGCGAACTATCTCGGTTTAAGCTGGGATAAACTAATGACTTTTACATAAACCGAGTAGAACAGCGCCAAAAACAAACATACTCCAGCTGGTATCAATAAAGAGTAAAACGCCAAGTTAGCAAAGCCAAATGCTCCTAAAGTGCCACCGAGTATAAAACCGAGTACAATGAGTGAGAACAACAGTGCGCGCCGTTTATCAAACGGATCACCGCGAAGAACAGCCCCCAACATAATCCCTAAATCAGTAAATATACCGGTAACGTGAGTAGTGCGGACAACCGCACCACTGTATGTAGTTGCCAAGGCATTTTGTAAACCACAAGCAGCGGATGCTAAGTAGATCCCATAAGAGAAATCACCGATTAGTAGATAGCTAGCTCCGAAAAGAAACGTTGCCTCTAAGCAAAGTAAAGCGCTGTAATTACGCCCCAACTTTAACGCTTCACCCCGTAAGAAGTAGCCAGAAATTGCAGCTCCCATAACAAAGCTAAACAACACGCCAAACAAATATAACAAGTCGTTAAAGCCAGCACTCATTGCTCTCGTGCCCAGCAAAGTGGCCGTTCCAGATAAATGAGAAACCGACTGGTGCTTAAATCCCAATAGGCCCACCGCATTAATAAAGCCCGCGTTCAACGCAAGCAAAAACGTTCCATACTCAACCCAGCGAGGTAACTTAGAGATCACAGCAATTCCTTGAACTTATAGGCGTTTTTAATCCTTGCGAACAAAAGTTTACCAAATAACCAAGCGTTACCGAAGTAAGTAATAAGCGCCAGAGTAGTGACAACATAAGCAACACAACCAAAACACCTCTGGTAACTAAGAGCTTGGCAAAAACAACTCTCCTAGAATCGATGAAAGTTAAAGAAACCCCTTCGCAAAATGAGCCTTAAACGATAATTCAAAGAGCCGAACAATCCAGTAGCAAACATTTATGGCTTTGATTATTTGGACTAAAATCCAATCTTGCTCAAGCTTTCTCGCATCGTTTCACCTGATTTTTGCAGAGCAGCTAACTCATCACTTTCAAGTGGTAACTCAATCAACTTCTCAACCCCTTTTAAGCCAATACACGCCGGTAAACTAAGGGCTACATTGCTAAGTTGGTATTCGCCACTTAAACGCACCGATACTGGCAATACGGTTTTGCTGTCATCCAATATCGCTTCGACCAAACGTGCAATCACTACTCCTATTGCTAAGTTGGTGTAACCTTTCCCTTCAATAATTTTGTAAGCCGCTTGCTTAACACTCTCGGCTAGCTCCTCTAAACGGCTTGCAGAATAGCTTACGCCAAATACCGTTTCTCCTTGAATAGCTAAGCCCCCAATGCTCACCGTTGACCATGCTGCCAACTCCGAATCGCCATGCTCACCTAAAATGTAACCGTGCACCGATTGCGGATCTACTTGATAGATTTCGCCCAACAACGTTTTTAAACGTGAAGTATCTAGCATAGTGCCGGTGCCAATAATCCGATGTTTAGGGCGCTGACTCAGCTCCTGCAACATAAACGTTAATACATCTACCGGATTACTGGCCACCACCACTATGGCGCTAGGAGCATAGCGGTCAAGTTGTTCGGCAATAGATTTAAATACTTTGGCATTGTTTTCTAACAACTCTAAGCGGCTCTCGCCCGATTTTTGTCCCACTCCAGCGGTAACAACAATAACTTGGCAACGAGCCAAGTCGGAGAACTCACCCGCACTCACTTGCATTCTGCCGGTTAAACCTTGCCCATGCATTAAGTCTAAGGCTTCCCCTTCGGCCCTAGCCTTATTCATATCCACCAATACCAGCTCTTCACAAGCTTCACGTAAATACAGAGCGTAAGCTCCTGCTACACCAACATTGCCTACACCTACAATGCCCACACTGCGTGTTCGATGTTCCATTAGTCATCCTTTACTTTTTTTGGCGACCGCTAGCCGCATAATATGAAATGCATTAATAATGAATTAGTGATAGTGCTAAGTGTTACTTTTAGCAAGCCTTTAAACCAATCACTTGCGTGATAAAAGGTAACTGGGTAAGGTCGGCCTACGCCATGTTTGAGAGTTAGTTATGTCCACTATTTTGTATTCTTTTCGCCGCTGCCCCTACGCCATGCGAGCGCGGTTAGCTATTGCAGTTAGCCAAACACCAGTAAAACTACGCGAAATAGTCCTCAAACATAAGCCGCCAGAAATGCTGGAAATATCCCCCAAAGGCACCGTTCCTGTTTTGCAATTAGCCAATGGTCAAGTCATCGAAGAAAGCTTTGAGATAATGCTTTGGGCACTTAAACAAAACGATCCTAAGGCTTGGCTCTCCCCTAATTACCAGAAGATGCTGGATTGGGTGCAGCGCAATGATGAGCAATTTAAGCCTTTATTAGATAAGTATAAATACGCGGTGCGTTTTCCGGAGCAAAGCCCAGAAGACTACCGCCAACAAGGTGAGGCATTTTTGCAAGCGCTTGAACAACAGCTTAGCCGCAATCATTATCTAATGGGCGAACAGCAGAGCTTAGCAGATATGGCATTGCTGCCTTTTATTCGTCAGTTTGCTTCGGTCGATCTAAGGTGGTTTGAGCAAGCCCCCTATCCGCATTTGCAAGCGTGGTTAAAGCAGTTTATTGACTCTGCATTGTTTCGCTCAATTATGCAAAAACATCCCACATGGTTAGAGAGCGCCAGTGAAATCGATTTTCCTTAACCACAACTAAAAGTTCAGTAATTACCCCGTGATAGGGCGCCTATACTGGAGGTAAACCTAGTTGCAGTAAACTCAGCAGTTAGTTTTTAGCAAGTGCATTTCAGCAAGCCAACTGGAGAACACACCATGTCGAATATCGTATATATCGCCCTAAGCCTTGATGGCTATATTGCCGACAAAGAAGGGGATATAGCTTGGCTAGAAAGTGTTGCTAACCCCAATGGCGGAGACTTAGGCTTCGGCGAGTTTATGGCGGGTATCGACGCTTTAGTTATGGGGCGAAATACCTTTGAAAAGGTAGTGAGCTTTGGCATTGATTGGCCCTACAACAAACCGGTAATGCTGCTGAGTAACAGCCTAAAGCAATTGCCAGAAGGCTTTACTGGCGATGTACGCATTGTAAATGGCGAGCTTAAGCAGCTGGTAACATCGCTCAACCAACAGGGCTACCATAATTTATACATTGATGGCGGCATTACCATTCAACAGTTTTTGGCAAAAGAGCTGATTGATGAACTTATTCTTACTCGTTTCCCCATTTTGTTAGGCGGCGGAGCGCCGTTATTCGGGGAGCTACTGCACAGCCAAAGCTTTAAGCACAAGCAAACCAAGGTGTTGCTAAATGAGCTAGTACAAAGCCACTATGTGCGCGCTTAAGGCACCAGAAGGCATAAAACTATCAGTAAGCTGTAAAAAGACCGCAATAGCTGCTTTAATTAGAACAACACAGATGATTAAAAAACAAACAGATATGGAGTAAATGTGCGCAGCTATTTTTATTGCCTTGTTTATGTTTGCAAAACCATCATTGTGTTTGCATTGTTAGCCCAGCCTACAAAAGCTGCCGAGCTGGTTACCCTTTCTAGTGGAGAGTGGCCCCCGTTTACGTCTAAGTCTTTAGCACATCAAGGTTTCTACTCTGAAATAGTTCGTCAAGCTTTTGCCCTAGAAGATTATGAAGTGCAATATCAATTCTTACCTTGGGCTAGAGCCTATATGTATGTTGAACAGGGCAAGGTAGATGGCTCTTTAACATGGGCAAAAACCACCAGTAAAGAAAAAGCAGTGCTATTTAGTGAGCCAGTCTTTTGGCACAACAAAGTGTTTTTTCACTTAAGCCAGCAGCCCTTTAATTGGCACAATATAGACAGTTTAAAGCAGCTAACAATAGGCGCAACAGAGCAATATACTTACGGCTATGCCTTTGACCTAGCAGCTGAAAAAAGTGAACTAAAAGTAGAGTATGTTTCTTCTGATTTACTAAATCTTAAGAAACTCCTTGCCGGTAGAATTGACGTATTTCCTTCCGATATTCATGTTGGCTACCAACTAATCGAGCAGCACTTTCCCGCAGAAAAAGCCGCTTTATTCACCCACCACCCTCAATCGGTGCAACAAACTTATACTCATGTAATTTTTTCAAAAAACAACCAACAACGTAGTAAACAATTGTTGGCTGCCTTTAATCGTGGACTACAAAAACTTAAGCAATCTGGTGCCTATCAACAAATTATTGATGATGCTGCCTTACTTGAGCACGACTAACACGCCAAACAGAGCAGCCTAGTTTCAATATCAGGCTTATGCCATTAGCATCCGCCACCACATGCCCGGTAAGGTGGTAAATCCCGCGGTATAGTGTTTTAGCTCGCCATTTTTAACCACCATCAAGGTTGGTGTTACCGAAATGCCCCACTGCCCGCCCAAGTTGGCCTGCGGATCGTTAATCACTGGGAATTGGTACTCATGATGTGTTAAATAAGCCTGTACCTTGGTTTGCTCGCCAGAACGTAATGCAACTGTCACTACATTGAAGTGCTTAGCCATGGTGTTTACCGCTGGGCTCACAAAATTACATACGCCACACCAAGATCCCCAAAAGTAAATCAATACTGGTTCATCTTTGCTTAGCTCCTTTAGATCTATTGCCTCACCACCTAGAGTAACTGCGCTTAAGTTGGGCAACTCACCTTCTGGTAAATCTTGTGAGCGCCAGAAATCCACACCTATACCTACCACAGTGACAAAAAGCACCATAGTGATGAGTTGCTTAAAAACAAACCATAACTTACTTAACATGAGCGTTCCTCCGCAAAAAAGGCAGGCTTGTTTACACTCAACAGCAAGCTAGATAGCGCTGGTTTTGCGACGATAAAAATTACAGAGTTCATAAATTCAATCCTGAAAAAGAGATGCATCACCGGCAGCTTGAGCAAGTGCTTGCTCAATCACCTGATGGCTTAAAATAACGGGGAGAGCGATACCATTTGGCGCGGCAGGGCCATAGACAATATTAAACGGCACGCCAAAACGTTGGTAACGTTGTAAGAAGGCACTTACCTCACTAGAGGGCTTAGTCCAATCACCTTTAACTAAATGCACGGTATCTAGCTTTAGCCGACTGTAAGTAGGATCTTGAAGCAGCACCCCCACTTTATTTGCCTTACAGGTAATGCACCAATCAGCAGTCACATCAACCAACACCACTTTACCTTGCGCCACTTGCTCAGCAATATTACTTTGTTGAAGAGGCTGCCAAACTAAGTCGCTAGGCAATACTTTTGCCCAGCGCTCACTCGTCATAGCACCCACTAATGCAACGCCGCCACCAATCAACATCAAGGCACTAAAACTTATCAGCAATGCTTTAGCGCCGTATTGTTTAAGCAGTACCCAAACAAAGGTCAGCACTACCACGGCAGTTACAAGTAACAACCCAACACCAGATAAAAAATTGGCCAGTAAACTTAACAGCCATAAGCAAGTTGCCAGCAACATCAACGCAAAAACCAGCTTTACTTGCTTCATCCATTTACCGGGTTTGGGTAAAGCTTTTGCTAAGCTTGGAAATGCCGCTACTAACAGCCAAGGCAACGCCATGCCAAGCGCTAATGCGCTAAAGATGATGATTAGGGATAAGGGGGCAGCTCCCAGAGCAAACGCCACCGCGGTTCCCAAAAAAGGCGCACTACAGGGCGTCGCTAATAGAGTGGCGAACATCCCCTGTAAAAAGTGCCCACCATAGCTATTTTCGCCGCTGGTTGCTAACCGCGTTTGCCAAGAAGCTGGCAGGCTTATTTCAAACGCTCCCAACATATTTAGCGCAAACAACGCAGTTATCAGCACCATAAAGCCGATAAACCAAGGTTGCTGAAATTGAATCCCCCACCCTACAGCCTGACCACTAACTTTAAGCAACATAACAAAGCCAGCCAACAACCAAAATGACACAACAATGCCAGCAGCTGAGGCTAAAAATTGGCGGCGAATTCGCCCTTGGTCGACACTAGCTGCAGTAATCACCGAGCTAAGCTTCATGCCTAATACCGGCAGTACACAAGGCATGACATTGAGGATTAAACCACCCAACAGTGCAAACACTAATAACTTAGGCCAAGCGATTGCTTCTACACTGACTTGCCCAGCAACAACCTTACTTTGGTACTCAACAGCCTGCTGCTTATCAAATATGGTTAAGTGTAATACTTTGTCGGTGAGCATCGGTGGCGCTAACCAGTTTTCAGCGCTAAAAACCGCGCTTACTTGCTTAGGCTGTTGGCTCAAATTAAGCAGTGTAAATGTGGTTTCAGGGTCACCATCTACTACTAGTTGCGGCAACTGCCATTGATATTCACCACGCAACGTTACCTGCAATTGCTGCTTGTTTTCATCCCATACAAAGTCACCAGTGCCTGCTTCAGCGAGGGGCGGTACCGCCATGTTTGCTTTGTTGTATAAATACATCGCTTCACTGTCTGGGCGCAGCGTTGTTAAGTCCACATCAACGGTAAAAGGGTAATCAGTGAGAACACAAACATTGGTGCAAGTAGATAGGGTTAATACCCCGCTTATAGGGCCTGCCTGAGCGCTGGAACCAACTCTTAACAACAGTGGAAAATCGACCGCTTGTTGGTAGCCAAAGGTTTGCAAACCCAACAATGAAAAGCGCTCGGGCCGCGGCCACAACCACTCAAGTGATTGCACGCTGCTTGCCTCATCCCAACGAATACTGGGCGCAACGCCGCCTTCTCCTGGCGAGCGCCAGTAGGTTTTCCAATCGCCTTCTAACTTCACTTGCAACACTGCAGGCAAGAGCTTGGTTTGCTGATTGAACTCACCAGTAAGCATAAGCCGAACTTGCGCAGGTGGATGTTGTTTATGAGTTAACCAACCCGTGCTTTGGCTAAACGCCAAGCTCGGCGTTAAGCTCAATAACAACAGCCAAGGTAATAAATTTTTCAATATCATCTCCAATTAGTAAAAATTAACGCAAAAGGTTGCCGTTAGTTTTTATTCTCGAAAATGACACACCGAGCGATACATTCGCCGAGGAGGCGGAATAGTAGGTTTAAGAAAGGTTTGAAAAGCGCTTAAGTGAGGCAGGATTACCAGCGCTAAAGCTGCAAATAGCACTACTACAAACACTTGCTCTAAGGTTTGAATGTACTGCTTAAGTAGATGTTCGGTAAAGTGACAGCTTTGCTCATTTAATGCCTGGCTGGAAAAGCTTTGTTCATCCGCTAAATGCGCACTGGGGCAAGTGACACTCAAGCCAAGATTTTTGGCTAAACAGGTAGCCAATAGCACTGCCAGCAGCAGTAAAGTAATTTTAGCTTTAAAAGTAGTGCGCTTAAAAAACATGGCTTGGGATTAACAAAGTCATGTTCTTCTTTTACTGATACTCGCTATAAATTACAAGTAATACCAGCAAAATTGGTCAACAAAATGTCAGTGGGATAACGCTTAAAATAAAACATCATCCCTGAAGAACTAACTGCTATAAAAGAATGTAATGTAGCAACATTATTTTAAGCTATGCTATTGCCACGCAATTAGCTTGTGAAGATTTCAGTGAGATTAAGCAAACATGCCTAGGGTCTGTTGATCTTTGCTGATGGTTTTTTGCAGCAATTTATTAGCCATTTAGGCAAGGCAGTGAGTGTGCCGTTAAGTGGGCTTAATAATCACTCGCTAACGCTGAATAAATGGCTAAGAAATGCAGCCCGAAGGGTTCGGATAAGCGAACGTTACTCTTTGTTAAGCACTTCTTGTTTAGCCCACTAGGCTTCTAAGTGCTCGCCGCGATTAAAGCCCGCTTATCTCGAACAAAATTGCAACACCAAAGATCAACAGACCCTAATAATCATCGGCACAAATCCAAAAGAACTTTCACCGATGAGTTACCAAGTTGCTATGCCGCAGTATGCTCTAACTCACTACTATACCACCTAGCTAAATTGTGCCACCTGTTGCTGCAGCTCTTGCGACAGAGTTTGCAACTGGGTAGCGCTACTGGCTGTTTGCGCCGCAGTATTTCGGCTATCACTGGTAAGGTTGCTAATCTGCGAGGCATTGGCAGCAATTTCTTGCGACACCTGTGCTTGTTGCTCGGTAGTAGCAGCAATGGTTTCCGACTGGCTAGCAATACTGGTAACTTGCTCGGTAATGCCATTTAAGGCTTCACCAGTTTGCGCTGCATGCTCGGTAAAAAACTCACCGCGCTTTTGGCTTTCGCTCATCATGCTCACCGCATTGCTAGTGCTTGATTGCAACTTGGCGATAATGGTTTCCACTTCTTTAACCGATTCTTGTGTTCGTTGGGCAAGCGTTCTAACTTCATCTGCAACTACTGCAAATCCGCGCCCTTGCTCACCGGCTCGCGCCGCTTCAATAGCTGCATTAAGCGCTAATAAGTTGGTTTGATCGGCAATATCGTTGATCATCTTGGTAACGTCTTGAATGTTGTTACTTTCTTTACCCACTAACTCAATGGCCTCGGCCGAGGATTTTAGTTGGTCATTAAGTAAGTCGATCTCTGCCACCATTCGTGCGACCAGTTTTGCCCCTTGCTGAGTATTACCATCAGCAGCGCGCACACTGCTAGCAATGTCTTCAACCTGTTCAGCTACCGACGCCGCAGAGGATGACATTTCTTCAATAGCCGCTGCTACTTGGTCAACCTGCGCTTGCTGATTTTCCAACTGGCCTAGGCTATGCTCAGCATCTTGATAAACACCGCTTGAGCGCTCTTGCAAAGCACTACTGGTATCTCTAATACTTCCGACTAACTCATTAAGTTTGCTGGCCATTTCTTTGGCGCCAGCACTAAGTTGCTCCACTTCGTTACGAGACTCCGCTCGGCCATCTTGGAAAGTAACGCTAATTTCACCATTACCCATGCGCTGCATGTTTTCGCTTAATACTTCTAAGGGTTTAGTCATTTGTTTTAATAACAAGGCCAAACCCAGTAATACAACTACCGCTACCGAAATCGACACTAAAGCAATAAGCACCAGTAAATCGCGGCTAGCTTTGGTAATTTCACTAACAAAGGTGCCACCCAGTATTTTCCAATTCCAACCTGGTACTTCGGCAAACACTAAGTATTTTTCACCTACCACGCCATTGTATTGGTAAGGATAAAACAGACGACCAGAAGGCTGCTTAAAGATTTCTTTAAATGGCTGGTTACCATCGTAATCACGACGATCAATAATCGACTCGCCTGGTTTAATTTCTGGGTGTAATAAGTAATTACCGAGTAAATGGCTAGCATCGTTGTTTACCACAATGGTGTAACCGGTATCACCCCATTTTATTTGCGAAAGGTTATCAAAGATTTCTTCTGTAGCTTGATTGATTGGTACCCCAATAAAACTTAAGGCGGCTACTTTGCCCTGCTGGTTTTTTATCGGCTTATAGTAAGTGAGATAATCTTTTCCAAATAAGGTAACTTTTGCATGAAAGGCTTGACCACTTACCAAAGTGCTATAGCCAGGGTGATTTAAACCTAACTTGGTGCCAACAGCGCGCTGAGCTTGGCTATTTTTTAATGAGGTGCTAACCCGCACAAAATCGTCACCAGAGGCACTAAACAAAGTAGCAACCGCGCCTGTATCGGCGGTAAAACGGTCTACATAGCGGTTATTACCAATAAGTGAAGCTCCGCGAATATGAACATCTTTAACGCTAAACTGCTCAAATTGAACAGTGCGTTCAGCCACTTCTACGCCACTTAAATAGCCATTTCGAAAGGTAGCTTCTAAATCCTGGGCTCGCTCTAAATAAGACGCAAATTGCCCTTCAACCATAGAAGCAACCGCTTTTACTTTTGACTCATGATCAGCCATCGCTTGTTCAAACAGCGCTTTAGAGGCTTTGTTGTATACCAGCGCCGCCATTAAACCCAAACCTAACAAAATGATCAGGCCAATAACTAACTGCAACTGCAATGAGATACTGCGACTTTTAAACCCACTAATCATGCCAAACTCCCTTTCATAAAATTGACTAAAAAGTCAACAATTCACTTGCTAAAGCTAATTTAAGCAAAACAACTGGTCAAGTAAATATCACAAACGCATCACAGGAGCTTTCCTTGTTTTATATCAACAAGCGCTCTACACGGGCATTTTTTGTCAATAAGTGCAATGTTTTATCAGCGAGAAGGCTCACAAAAACGATTATATGACAATTGCATAAGATAACGTTTTACTAACATATTTAGGGGGGTAATAACCAAAGCAGCTGGATGCTGCTTTGGCTAAATAAGATAAAAGAATTAGTTGGCTGCGGCCTTGCTTATTGCGGCTAGTGCACCAGAAACTTTGCCAAACACAGGATCGCAACCAGCTACTTGGTGACGCTTAGCGAGATACTCAGGATCGTTATAAGAAATCCATACTTTACCGGCTTCATCTTGCCAAATAAGTGCTTTTTGCGGCAAATCTAAGGCAATCAGCTGTTGGCACTTCATTAAAGGAGAACCAACCTTAGGGTTACCAAATATAATCAATTGAGTATCTCTAAGCTCAATACCCACTTTCTCTGCGCCATCAGAATGCTTAACTTGGTTAAACACTGTCATGCCTTTCTGTTCAAGTATTGCTAGCATACGTTCTGCTGTTTGGCTTACATCGTGTTGGCTCGCCACACTAATCACACCATCGCTGGTAGCACTTACCACACCCGACATCATCAACATGGTAGCGCTAACAAGCCCTCGTTTTATCGCTCTAACACTCAGCATAAAAACTCCTATTTTCAGCAGAATAAGTAACTTACTATCTAACTAAGTTATCGCTTTCTAGCCAAGTCTAGTTCAATTATTAGCTTTATCACACTTACTCTGTTGGTTGCTGCTAACTCAGGCTTTGTAGGCAAGATAAGATATTAGGTTGCTAGCTTAACGGCCCATCTCGTTTAGGTTCCCCACCATAAGCTTTGCTAGCTTCTCAAATTCCTCAATTTGCTGATCGCTCAGGTTTTGACACATTTGGCTTTGCACTTTGCTTTGGGTCTCTTTAATTAAGCTTGCCAGCGCTTGCCCCTCATCGGTGAGAGACAAGAGCTGGCTGCGTTTATCTTCTGGGTTGGCGGTTTTTCTCAGCCAATCTTTTTCAATCATTTCTTTTAGCAAACGGGCGATTTGCGCTTTATCGCGAGAAAAGTGATTAACAATGTCGTTAGCCGTGCAATGGTGGCTTGCGGCAATAAAACTTAAACAACTCACATGCATGGCATTTAAGCCTAGCTGTTGGGCTTTTAAGCCAGAGCGCATAGCGATTCGATATGCTTGAACCAGAGCAAAAACCGAATCAGAAATTGATTGCTGTTTCATAAGACCTCAAATATTAGTTGACTAAGTCTACCTTTAAAAATATAGTTGATTTTATCAACCTATTAAACAATGTACAAGCCATTAGGAGTAACGATGAAGCCAAAAATGTATCCCGTTCAGGTATCACAGCTTATCCCACTCTCTCCTCACCTACTGCGGATTGTAGTGAAAGGCAGCAGTCTTAAACGCTTTCCTGAATCTAAGGAAGGGGCGCACGTGAAGGTGATATTGCCAAACAGCGATGGTTCAAAACCTAAAATGCGCTCCTACACCATTCGTTGGTTTAACTCGGCGAGCCAAGAGCTTGCTTTAGATTTTGTAATAAATCGGCACAGCGGGCCAGCGACTAACTGGGCGAGCCAAGCAAAGCTAGGTGAGCATTTAAGCATTGCTGGCCCTGGGCAACTAAAGCTGACCCAGTTTAATCATCACAGTTATTTGCTACTGGGGGATATTACCTCGGTTAACGCCATTAATGGTTATGTGCCAAGGCTTAACCCACAAGCCGACCTTAGAGTAATAATCGCCGTTCCCACTCGTGCCGACATTGTAGAGCTAGACTATTACACTGCGGAGAACACCCACTGGTATATTGAAGATGAAGCAAGTATTAGCTTTGCAGAGCAAGTGCAAACAATCGCCGCAGGTATGGCTAGCGATAGTCACATATTTATGGGCTTAGAAGCCTCGCAGATCCGCACTTTACGGCCAATGTTGCAGCAAGACTTAGGTTTTGATCGCCTAAACACCTTTGCAGTAGGTTATTGGAAACAAGGCGTAGATGCCGATCGCTTTGGCGCACAAAAAAAAGCGGCTCCCTTGTAGCCGCTTCCTTTTACTCTATTGAAGTTATTCACTGAGCCTATAAATCAATGACTAGCGCTTAAGGCAATTTACAGCTTTCTTCTAAGGTACTTGGCAAGCGGTAGATACGTGATGAATCAACGTCAAGCCCATCCCCCACTATCAGCCAGCCACTTTCAACAGTCACTAACTTCCATTGTATTTGTTGCCAGCTTAACCAGTGTGGTGGCTGCGTAAGTGCTTGCTTGGCATCTTCTGGCAAGGTTTGGGCGAGTTGTAATTCCAACTGCTCAAATGAGTAAGCGCTTAGCGCCTGCTCCACACACTGCAGAACAGCATCGCTTATGCTAATAGCAACAGCATCAGACATCTCATCACTGGGCAAAGATGAAAATGCAGCTAGTGGCTCTTCAATTGCAGCGTTCTGCTTAGCTGGTTGCACTGACTTTGCAGCAGCCTCTGCTTGTTTTTGTATCGCATCAGCCCGCGTAGTTGGTTGTTGCATGGCCTTCTGTTTGGCGATTTCTCTTCGCTCTCGCTCTGCTGCTTGAATGTCTAGTTCTCGCTGACGCAGCAGCCTTTCTTCTATTTGTTGTTTTTGCTGCTCAAGTTCTTCAGTGGCTAATTGGTTGCGCTCTATCGAAGGGCTCATTAGCTGCACATTACTTTGATAATTTATTTCACTGGGTGGCACACTAATTTCGCTGACCAACCACCAGCCTAGTACTCCCACACAAGCCAAAGACGCAGCGCTCGCCCACCAAGGTGCAGCCGCCCAAGAGTAAGATTTAGCCTTACGGGACTGTTTTGCCTGCTGCTTAGCCAGATTTTGAATACGTTTATCTAGCAGTTCCGAGGGTTCAAATTGGTTTAGCGCTTGCTGATAAGCTTGATCAATTTGCTGATCGCTGGGCGCGTTACTCTTAGGTGTGTCAACCATGATGTTTCTCCCAGCACTCTCGCAATTGTTGATAAGCAACCCGTATACGACTTTTTATGGCATCAAAAGATGCATCAAGTACTTGGCTCATTTCGGCCACAGCAAGGCCCGATTGCTTTAGCATAAATACATCTTGTTGCTTACTAGGCAGTAGCTCCACACAGCGTAATATCACTTGCTTATCAAGGCCTTGCTGATGCTCTTTCTCAGGGTTTGAAAGAGACTCCAACTCATCTACTTCTTGTTCGTCGTTATGGCTTTGCTTGCCTTGCGAGCGCCAGTAATCGGCAATTCGGCGGCGTGTAATGGTATAAAGATAGCCTCGAAAGTGCGCGATATTTTGCTCGTCATCATTAGGTACCTTGTATTGGCTAGCTTGACTAATTATCGATTCCCAAACTTCTTGAAATACTTCGTTACAGGCAGCCTCTGCCATTTTTTGCCGAATAAAACCAAACAAGGGTTTGCGATAGCGTTGATAAAGCTGGTCAAACGCGGCTACGTCACCACGCTGACCATAATCAAGCATCAGTTGTTCATCACTGACTAAGCTCTTCATTGTTCGCATCAATCCTTGCGGGTAGGGTTACCGGTAATGGTTGCACTGCATACTCTAACTCTGGCAATTGCTGCGGTTGTGGCGTAACCGGCGATTGCAAGGCTAAGGTATTGGTTAATCGCGCTAATTTAACAAACTCTGCGCGATAACCAAACTTATCTTGTCCTTTTGCAGCATTAGCCCAATCAATAATTTGCTGATAAGCAAGCTCATCCAACTGATCATTGGCACGTAGTTTTTGGCCAAAAGCTGCTACAGCAATCGCAAAGCGGTCGTCATTATGAGCTTGCTCAAAATCAACAAAATCTTGGCTAAACACCCGCTGCGCATACTTTTCGGAAGCTTGCGATTGCGCTTTTTTGTAACGTACTCGCACTTCGGCCAGCGCTTCATTCACCTGTGGCTTAGCCATTTTGTTTTGCTTCTGCTGCTGAAATACCAAAGGGTCAATTAAACCCGGTTTACCCACTGGGGTTATCTCGTAAATAGCCGTTACACTGTGCCCCGCGCCCATGTCGCCAGCATCTTTTTTGTCATTGTTAAAATCGGCGCGCTCAAGTTGGCGGTTCTCGTAACCCAGTAAACGGTATTCCGAGACCATACGAGGATTAAACTCAACTTGAAACTTCACATCATGCGCCACCGTATGCAAGCTGCTACCTAATTGATCCACCAGCAGTTTTTGCGCTTCGTGCAAGGTATCAATATAACCGGCTACACCATTGCCATTATCAGCCAATTGCTCCATTAAATGGTCATTATAATTGCCTGTTCCAAAGCCAATGGTAGAGAACTGCACACCTGCTTTGCGCTTTTGAGTAATGCGATGTTTAAGCTCATCAATGTCGGTGATGCCTACATTAAGATCACCGTCTGACATTAAGTACACATGGTTAATGCCGCCTTCAATAAAGCCTTGCTGCGCTTGATTGTAGGCCAACTCTATGCCAGCAGAACCATTAGTTGAACCACCCGCTTGCAAGCCGTTAATGGCCGCTACAATTTTGTGTTTATCTTTTACGCTAGTGGCAGGTAAAGCCACACCAGTGCCACTGGCATAAGTCACAATCGCCACATTATCGCTGGCTTTTAGGTTATTAAGCATCAATAACATTGATTGCTTTAACAGAGGCAGCTTTTCTTGCGATTGCATCGAGCCAGATACATCCACCAAAAACACTACATTAGCAGCTGGGCGAATGCTGGTATCGGCTTTGTATGCGCTCACTCCAATGCGAATTAGTTGATTGTTGCTGTTCCAAGGAGAAGCGGTAAGTAAGGTATTAATCGCAATCGGCTGCTCAATGCTCAAAGCTGCATCGTTGCCAGTCGCGTAATCGTAAGAAAAGTAGTTAATAAGCTCCTCCACACGCACCGCATCTTTTGGTGGAAGTTGGCCATTGTTGATAAAACGGCGCATGTTGGCGTAGCTGGCGCTGTCGACATCGGCACTAAAAGTAGAAACCGGTTGTTCTGCCACAGCCACTACCGATAAATCGGAAAACTTTTGGTAGTTTTCAGTGTTGCCCTGCTCGTAGTAATACGAAGAGTCGGCAAGCCCCTGCGCCGCCGCAAAGTTAGATGTTCTTGCCATTTGCATTTGGCTAACTGCGCGCTTTTCTCGCTGATGCTTGGCGATGGGGTGCACCGCCTTAATAGACTGGTCTTGCTGCGGCCGCTGGGCTGGCTTGGTTTGCTTAACAGACTCATTCTGCTGTTGTGGTTCTACTCGTTCAACATTTGCCTGCTCATCAGCACTATATTGGCCACAGGCAACTAATGAAGAAAGGGTTAAGCCCACAAGCACTGCACGAGCAATAGGTGAATATGAAACATGTAACTTTTGCATTTTGAATACCTTGTTAAAATCAATCTCACACAGGTAATCGCAGCAAATAAAAAAACGAGGCTAAATTAATTGAAAGATTTTGAATCTAACGTAACTCGCCTAAATTTATGAAGTAAATGGGTTTCCATCATTCAATCGGCTACCGCACCAATAGCAACTACCTCTGCGCTTTTTAACTTTGTGACCACAGTCTGGGCAATCGGTGCTGTATTCAGGATTTAGCTTCCCATCTTTAGTTCCATCACGCAGATCTATTTCTTCCATTTTCAGCATAAGCTCTTGCTCACTAACGCCATATTTAGTTTGCAAAATTTCCCACATAGCCTGACTAGCTAAAGACAATGTGTCTAGCCTCTTCTCTAAATGGTCAAGGTCTCCAGAATGGCTTCGAGTTTTTATCTGAGCTTCTGAGGCAATAGTATTGTTTCTATTAATCTGATCTGACTGAAACATGTTCCAGAAAAAAGCCATGCAATTTCCCTATTATTTACACGTAAAATCAAAACATTACAGTTTATCAACTAAGCTATCAATTCATAATGTACTTTCAAACAACTGGCTAAAACAAAACAGCCCGCAAAAGCGGGCTGTTTAACATCAATGAGCTGTTTAGCTTAAATGCTCGTTAACCAGTTATGCTGGTCTTGGGCTTTACCCCATTGAATATCGTTAAGCGCTTGGCGCAACTTCAACGTAGTTTCACCGGCTTCGCCATTACCAACGGTGTGTTCTTTGCCGTTGTGGATAAGCGTACCTACTGGCGTTAATACCGCAGCAGTACCCGATAAGGCCGCTTCACAACCTGGCTTAGCCGCACGCTCTAATAGCTCGTCAACGGTAAGCTCACGCTCACTTACTTTTAAGCCCAAGTCACTTGCCAAGGTTAGAATAGAGTTACGAGTAACCCCATGTAAAAAGCTGCTGTCGAGCGCTTTAGTAATTAGCTCGTCGCCGTCAATTAAAATAAAGTTAGCAGCGCCAGTTTCTTGTACATCGCCACCTGGGCAAAACAGTACTTGGTCGGCATCCACTTCGCTGCGCGCTTGGCTAATTGGCCCTAAAGCGCTGGCGTAGTTACCGCCCGATTTAACCATACCCATGTGTGGCGCACAGCGCATGCCGTTTTCTTCTAGCAATAAACGTAATGGCTTAGCACCCACCGCAAAGTAATCGCCCACAGGCGATAGCAATACGTAAAGCAATGCCGAGCTAGTTGGCGCGGCCGCTTTACCAATGGCAGGCTCGGTGCCAATAAAGGTTGGGCGAATATACATAGATCCCGGAGCAGCTGGCACTTCATCGGCAAATTTTGCCACAATGTCTTTAACCATTTGCTCTAATAATTCGGGTTTAAAAGCAGGTAGGCTTAATAACTCAGCAGATTGCGCCATACGTTTAATATTGGCGTCCATGCGAAAAATATGCACGCTGCCATCTTCATGACGAAAGGCTTTAAGCCCTTCAAAACAAGTGCTTGAGTAATGAAGTACGTGCGCGCCAGGGTGCAAGCTAATACTGTCAGACGAGACAATTTCACTATCACCCCATTGCTGATCTTCGTATTTTGCTAATGCCATTTGTGGCATAAAAACCGTACCAAAAGCTGCCATGTTGTGTTCCTACTTATGTTGGGGCTTTAAGCCCTATTCTTTATTTTGATTGTTTGTTCTTTAGCGAAGTAGAAAACTGGTGGGACTGAACGAGTTCGCGCTTTTATCAAACCGAGGTACCTGAACGACCAATGCCAATTTTTCCATAAACTGGATTCGCAGAATGGTAAAAGAGTATGTGGTCTTATGGCACTGCGATCAAGCTTAAGAAACCCTCAATCTGCAAATATTCTGCAATAAATGTGTATGCGAAGGGATTTTGGCTGCCAACAAAGCAAATTTGTAAACTGGCGTTGCTTAAACTTTCCCATAGCCCGCCAGCAATCAGTAGCAAGAAAAAGGCAAGGAATAACATTAGATCAGGGCTTCATTTTGCTTGTAGCTGTACTCGGTCAATCACAACTACCGCAAAACAACTCGTGATTCAGGCATCACCTAAATTTAGGTGATGCACTATTTTGGTAGCCCTATTAAGGGGTGAGCAACGCAATACCTTAGCCGCCGCATTCCACCTTAAACACCAAAACCAACGCATAGTATAAATGCCACGCGTTGCGAATCACTCTTAAGCAACTTGTTATACCGCTTTGCTGAGGCTAAAATGACCAATATAAAGACCACTTAAGAGACCGATTGTATGACCACTAGAATTTTAGCCGATGTTGCTGCAAGCATTACCGAGTTGAAAGCTAACCCTATGAAAGTTGCAACTAGTGCTTATGGCGAACCTGTTGCTGTATTAAACCGAAATGAGCCAGCATTTTATTGCGTACCTGCCGAAGCGTACGAAATGATGATGGACAGACTCGAAGATCTTGAACTACTAGCTATCGCTAAAGAGCGTGAATCTGAAGAGAGCATTTCGGTAAATATTGATGACCTATAAACTCGACTTTAAAAAGAGCGCACTCAAAGAGTGGAAAAAGCTTGGCTCTATTCTGCAACAACAATTTAAGAAAAAGCTAATCGAGCGCATAGATAACCCACATGTTCCAGCTTCAAAACTTTCTGGAGCTGACAACATGTATAAAATTAAGTTGCGTCAATCGGGCTACCGTCTCGTCTACAAAGTTGAAGACGATGTCATCATCGTAACCGTCTTAGCAGTCGGAAAACGAGAACGTAGCGATGTTTACCGTAACGCCATGAAAAGGTTAGATGATTAATTGCCAACGCCCGCATAAGGGGCAGCAAAATGTAGCGGCGATTGGTTTAAATTTGGGCGAAGCACCAAAACTAATCGCCGCGTAGTTTTGATGTCCCAGGGAGCTTGCGAGCGACTTGATGCGTTTGTTATAGCTCTGCGATATGCGCCAGTGTTTCAGGGTGTCGTTGCACTAACTTGAGCAAAGTAACAGCCTGTCCATTTGGAGCACTGCGGCCTTGCTCCCAGTTTTCAAGAGTGCGTGATGATGTATGAAGCAAACGGGCAAACACCCCACGAGACATGTTGAATTTTTCTCGAATTCCGACAATCTCATCAGGCGAGATATTTAACTCACTAATATCATTAACTTCATGAGTTTTCAGGGTCAACTTACCCTCAGAGTGCTGTTTTGCCTCGACAAGGGCTGAACTTAGTTCTGCAAATAAATCACGATTGCTCATTACGCCATGCCTCCATAAAAGCCTTTAACTGTCGTTTTTGGTCTGCGGTTAAATCAGCCATTTCATTCTTCCCGTAGATTGTCAGTAAGTAAAATCGCTTGCTCGCGTCAAGGAAGTAATAGATAACACGAGAACCACCTCGTTTGCCCTTACCCTTACTCGCTACTCTAACCTTTCGCAAACCACCTGTACCTTGAATTACATCGCCCTGTTTAGGGTTTGACATTAGCTCAGCTTGAAAAGATCTGAACTCATCGTCAGTTAAGTAACCTTCACGATATTTTTCAAAAATGGATGATTCTACAAATACACTTTTCATGAACAGAAGTGTACGCAAGATGCGTATAGATAGCAAGGGGCCAAACTAGCAGGGCCAACGCCCGCATAAGGGGCAGCAAAATGTAGCGGCGATTTGGTTAAACTTTGCGAAGCACCAAAACTAAATCGCCGCGTAGTTTTGATGTCCCAGCGCCCCGCCTTTCAGGGGCGCGACTTGATGCGCTTGTTATACACCAACTATCTCAGAATTCCTTCTCGGACACTAATTAGTCGGCTGTTAACAATAGATAATGTCTCATCACCCCACGTAACCGGATAGTACCACTCAGGATGTAAAATCTTCTCTATTTTCTCGAGCTGGTCAGGTTTTACACGCACAGAAACCTCATCCATAAGAATAGTAAACACGATACCTTTTAAGCGCCGATCCAGCACAACTATTGTTTTTAGAGCCCCTTCCTTGAATGCTACTTCCCTCATTTCTAATACCCAATCAAGGTCATTCGTAGCATTATCAGTGAGAAAGGAAAGCATCTGGTCTTGCTCAATACATTTTTCTTCAGATGCCCAGCAACTAAAGCAGGAAACAAAGAGCAGTGAAATTAATATCGTCAATGACTTCACAGAGTTTTCCTTGGTGTATAGACATAATGACTCCCCAAGAAGGTGCTGATCTCCAACTTCGTGGGTTAGCTGAAAGCCAGAGCCATAATAGTTAATGATAATAAACTAGATTGGAGATCAGCATGAATAAACATAACATACTTTTTATCGGCCTAGATACTCACAAAGAATTTGTTGAAGTCGCCTATATTGAAGACCAACGGGGTGCGCAAGCGGTGCACTTTGGCAGAATATCTAGCGCTAAAACCGCCATTGTGAAACTGGCCAAACAGTTTCAATCTAAATACCCACAAGCCACCTTACATTTTGTCTATGAAGCAGGGCCTTGCGGTTACTGGATATACCGCCTGCTCACTAGCCTTGGCCATTGTTGCTATGTAGTCGCCCCATCACTTATCCCTAAAAAGCCAGGCGATAAGATAAAAACCGATAAGCGTGATGCACTCAAACTTGCCAAGCTGCTAAAAACCGAAGACCTAACACCTATTTACGTCCCAGAGCCAGAAGATGAAGCTGTGCGGGATTTATCGCGTGCGCGTGAGACCGCTATGAAAGACTTAAAAGATGCTAAGTATCAGTTAAAAGCCTTGCTACTACGTAATAACATTAACTATGCGGGCACTGCCAATTGGTCGGCTAAGCACCTACGCTGGCTCACCGAGTTGGTGCTCCCCCACCCAGCACAACAAATTGCGCTACAAGAATACTTACACACCATTAATGAACGTATTGCTCGCCTAAAGCGTCTTGATAATGAATTAGCGCATCAGGTACAAGCATGGCGTTATTACCCAGTAGTGAAAGCCGTACAAGCCATGCGTGGTGTTCGATTATTAGTGGCTACAGGCTTGATTGCAGAACTGGGGGATATACGTCGGTTTGACCATCCACGTAAGCTCATGGCTTATGTGGGTTTAGTGCCTAGGGAACACTCAACTGGTGATAAGCGGCGCATAGGTGCCATCACTAAGTGTGGTAATGGCAGAGCAAGGCGTTTACTGATTGAAGGGGCACATAGCTACCGTTATCCGGCAAACATCTCTACCGATTTACAGCTAAGGCAGGAGGGCTTACCCAAAACAGTTGTTGATAAGGCGTGGCAAGCACAACTACGTTTATGCCGCCGTTACCAGCGTTTAATGCACAAAGGTAAACATTACAATGTGGTAGTCACCGCCATTGCACGTGAAATGATTGCCTATATCTGGGCAATAGCAAAGCAAGTGGTGTTAATAGACGTTAACCCCAAACATCGTTTAGCTAGGGTCCCCGCATAATGACAAGAATAGAGTTAATGTATGTGCTTAAGCATCGGCTGTGGCACAACCACCGACGGCGTTAGGATGGCAGTTATCGACAGGTAATTGACCCACGAGCATAGACTGAAGACAGGTGCCACGACGGAATAAGTAAGGTTAGCGCTACCCGCAGTTTGGGTAATCTACGGATATCAGCATGAAAACCGACGAACTTACTTGCTTCAAGCTCATGCATTAACTCGCCCTTTAGGCAAAGAGCAATGGTTCACACGAGCTAGGGATTTAGGCGCTCAACTTGACATGGGGAGTCATACCAACGCCCAACTATGGGGCTGATAAAGCTTGGCTAAAATTGTGTAGCGAAGCGGAACCGAGCCAAGCTTTAGCAGTCCCTCATGAGTTGTTTGTTAGGTGCAATTTTACGATGGCACCCATTTATTTGTACTGTATTCGAAAGCCCAAAAATCAGCACTACCCTGAGGTAGTTCTTTAAGTATTTCAATTCGTAATTCAGGTTTTTGAAGCATGTGTTTCTTTGCAGCTTCTTGTGCATTTTCGAATGTATCATAATGAGTAAAATCACCATCAACATACAATCTGTAATTATTTTGGCTCACATTGTTCTCGATTCAACAATCTTTAGGTTGCACCTAACGCCCCGGTCAGGCGGCGCCTGAAACGAAGTCTTTTTTGCGTTAATATTGAGCGCAGCGAATACGCAAAAAAGTGTAGCGTAAGGCGCTCGCTTGCACCGGTTTGTTATAAGCGCCACCTAGCGCGATAGTAAATATTTAATGCCGAACCCCGCCACCAAAAGAATGATGCCAAGCCCGAGCATATACATTGGCCCATAATCAGACTTATCACTGGGAACTACCTTATAAAACTGCCCACTCGGCTGATCGGAACCGACGCCAATTGGAAGAAAGTCTGTCAGTTGCGGAAGACCAGTAATATAGGCAAGTAACGTATAGACAACTATCAAACCGCCAAAAATAATTAAAAAGTAACTCACAGCCTCACCAGCTTATAACGCCCGGCACAGCAGCGAGCGTTAGCGAGTCCAGCCCCGAAGGGGCGATGCTGCTGCCGCTTGTTAATAGTTTTCAATTTCTGCACCTTCTATTAGTAACAGTTCTTCAAAAAACAACTTTGTATTTTCATGTCTTTTAAACGTCTTACTAAAATATCTGCGTTCATCATCAGTGAATTGATGAAGAGAAATTGGCTCGCTAAGTGTTCGATCTACAATTGCTTCCAAAACTGATAGGTTTATTCCAGTGGTCTGGAACTTTAAAAAACCACTAAAATCAATTGAAGCCACCTGGTCATCTTTCAATTCACAACATAACCAATCAATGTCTCTTATTTCCTTATTTATATCGGAAATACAAATGGCTATCGATTTTTCCGCAGTTTTCGAAGAATTCTTCTTCAAGACATTTGTTGGCAAGTGTAAAGCGGATGCCACGACACAATTGCCCTTTTCTTCAATTCCGATATCGATCATTTATATCCACTTCAATGACTATTAACGCCCCGCTAAGCTGTGAGTGAATGCGTGCCATAATGTGAAGCGAAGCGAAACTGGCACGCGTTTACGAATCAGACTTGAGCGGTTTGTTATGTGCAAATTTTTATCCCGCGACTCGAAAAGTAAGCTCTAATCTTAAGCCACCTTTGCTCGCTAACTTCTGAAAATAGCTCTCTCCAATCGGGGCAGTTTTCATAATAACTACTATTTGCAGACACAAGAAACGAATCTATTGATTCTGGGTGGAAATCGACACCAAGCTTTGCAAAATGCAACTTATAGTTTTCAATTATTTTTAACGATTCTTCATCGCTAACAAGCTGTAAAGAGTTTGCAAGTATTGGATACCAATTCATATTGTACGTGAAAAAGTGATCCCAACCCTCCATGTCAGCTATTGACTCTAAATAAGCGACAACAAAAATAAGCCACTCTTCTTCCGTAAGCAACTCGGTATTTGTTAGTCCTTTATCTAACACTTCATCTACGTTTTGCATCAATACTCCATTTGCACATAACGCCAACATTAGCGGCGAGTTGAGCGCCAGCGAAAACGAGTCCAAAGCCCGCCTGAGCGTAGCGAAGGTCTTGCGGGCTGATGCTACATGTTTTTGTTAGGTATTGACTCTATTTCTGCGATACTCAAGGTATTTTCGATATACGAGTTCATACCGCTCTAATTCTTTTTCCTTTAGTGGTGCTTTTCTGAGTTTACGTAAAATATCTTTGTACATGTAACCAGATCTAAAGAAAAATGGTCTAATTTCAATGAAACAAAGTGCCGCTTCAATGGCCTTAGAGTCTCCAGAAACAATTCGCTCAAGAGCATTTTCAAGGCCGCCTGGAAAAGCCAATTTAGGGTACCTTTCATGGAATTCCTTACAGGCAGACTCCCACTCTCGGAGCTTATGTTCATTTCGATTACGCAATGCAAAAGTTTCATGAATTCTGTCTCGTAAGCGTGAAATTTCCTTTTCACTTGCTCTAATCTCAGAATCGTAAAAACCCATTTCAAATACCTAACAGTTTATTAATAGGAAAATTTCCTTGTTTAAACACGGAATTTTTCCTCTTATCATACATTTGATAAAACCAAGGTTATCACTTTTCCTAAGCTACATCAGCCACCTAGTTCGAAAAATAACAAAAACATCAGCATAAAAGTATGCAATCACTTGTAGAAAGTAGGAATCGCATCAATACTGTATAAAAAAGGCTCTTCACCGTTCTTGGTGGAAAGTCATATCAAGCCCTCCAAAGTGAAATAGAATGGCTCGCTTAAAGCGCTCTTTATTTCTAAAGCCCATTGCACGTATTTTTAGGCGCTGGATGTTTCCGTTTATCGCTTCCGCCAAGCCATTTGATACCCTATAACGCATCGCATTGATGATGCCGTTTAAGTGCGTTTTCACGGTTTCTGCTGCTATCATCATCGGCCTGATTTGACTGACCTCTACCAGTGCTAACCAATCATTCCAAGCTGCTTTGGCCTGTCCTGCATTGCCATACCAAATGGCTCTGGCTTGTTCTTTAAATATCCAGCTTAGCCCTGTCTTTAGCATCACTTTAGCCAATGCATTCACTCTTTCTCTCAATGTCCCTTGTAGATAACTGTTTCTTTTTAACCAGCCATACCGTGTTTGGTGGCACTCTCTTTTCAATTGGTGGGGTAAATCCATGAGTTCGCTTTTTCTCACTTCATTTACTGCTTTAGTGAGGACCTTGGCGATATGAAAATGGTCTATAGCTATCATCTGCTTAGCCCGCTCACCAAAATAGTCATAGGTTGCGCTTATATACGCTCTGCTCATGTCCATTGATATAGAGCGCGTAGCCCCTTTTGATTCAAGGGGCAATGCCTTAAAGCAAGCAGATAGGCTTAGGCCTGCTCTCCCGTCTTCAACCGATATCACTTGGCCATCACGATTGGATAATACCGTGACATAGTCATGGCCTTTCTTAAATGCCGTTTCATCGACCAACAAGTCTTGGTGGTTAATGGTGGTTCTGGCTGTCAGGCCGCGTTGAACGGCTCGCGCCATAATGCGGTCAATAGCTCCCCAACTAAGCCGATAGGTTTTACTCACCGCGTATAAGGAACTGACTTTAAGCATGTCTATAACGTGAGTCTCAAACAACTCTGTGTAGCGACTGTTACTCGTTGCCCAAGGCACTTGAAGTGTTTGTACTCCATGCTCTGGGCAATCAGCCCTAGGTACTTCAGCTTCAATGCGTGTTTCAAACTGACAGGTATCTAAATGTCGCCAAACCCGCCGCCGAGTATCGTGGCGACGTACAGCCTTATCGCAAGAGGGGCAAGCCGTTAATGACGCTCGGTCATAGTCAACGCGTACGGTGATAGTTTGGGTAGACTCATTGAGTTCAACTGATGAAACAGTCCAAGGGTGAGTTAATCCAAGAATAGATTGATAAAGCGTGGTGTCTTGCATAGTAGCGAGGTATTAATGAACGTTTACTTATTATCTCGCTCATTAATGTTTGTTGAAAGTGTTTCCACTACATTCGGTGAAGAGCCATAAAAAAACAGTTCAAGGTATTGCTATGAGCTCACCTTATCTCAGTTATATAGAAGAAAAAATGCGAACCAAACGTTTTAGGGAGTCCACTATTCGCAGCTACCGACAGTGGATAAAACGCTTTATTTTATTTCATCAAAAAAAGCACCCTAGCGACTTACACAATCATGAAGTTGAGCAATTCCTCAGCCACTTAGCCAATCAACGAAACTTGGCTCCGCAAAGCCAAGCAGTGGCACTAAACGCTTTAGTTTTTCTTTATAAAGAGGTGGTTAATAAGCCTTTATCACTTCAATTAGACTTTCGCCATAGCAAACGCCAAGCCAAACTGCCTGTTGTGCTCACTCGCCACGAGGTTACCGCATTAATAGATGCGCTTTCCCCACCACACGTATTAATGGCTCAACTCATGTATGGTAGCGGCCTGCGAAAAACCGAAATGTTACGTTTACGGATTAAAGATATTGATTTTGACTATTTCGGTATTGAAGTATGGGACGCCAAAGGGGGTAAGCATAGGCGTGTGACACTGGCAAAGTCATTGGTTGCGGCAATACAAAAGCAAATTACTGTTGCCTATCAGTACTACCAAAGTGACAAGCTAAAAAACGAATATGCCGGCGTATATTTACCTTATGCTCTTGCTAAGAAGTACCCAGCTGCTCCACTCGACTTTGCTTGGCATTATTTGTTTCCTTCGCACTCTTTAAGTAAAGATCCCAACGATGGCTGCATTCGCCGCCATCATCTAGACCCAAGCGGTATTCAAAAAGCACTTAAGGCTGCCAGAATAAAAACTCACATTCGTAAACCCATCACTTGCCACACCTTGCGCCACTCTTTTGCTACGCATTTATTGCAGCGAGGTACAGATATTCGCACCATTCAAGCTCAGTTAGGTCACAGTGATATTAGAACCACTCAGATTTATACCCATGTACTTAATATGGGGGCCGATGGCGTGGCTAGCCCACTAGATATGGTTTAAGGCAAATTATGCAAAGCCGGTGAAAACTCTACATCTGAATGTTGTACTAAGGTAGGCGTAGTTAAACTTAAGCATTGCTCAATGCTGACTTGCACAAAACGTTGTGCGCCCGGATAAGGTTTTAGCTGCGACACATCCCAAATGATTGATGCCTTACCTTTAATCCAAAAACTACAGCCGGTTTCAAAGTCTGGTATGTATAAACCTACTCTTGAGTCGGCCACTATATTGCCAAGGGTGTTGAATAAATTATTACCCGAGAAATCAGGGAACACTAGGCTTGGCATTTTATCGCTTTTACCCTTAAGCACATGGACAAAGCCCGGCTTACCGCCGCGGTGAGAGATATCAACTCCATCGCTGTCTTCGCTATTTAAGGCGGCAGCTCTAGAGGCAATAAAAAAGGTGTCGCAATGCCTTAGTACCTGCTCAAGCACTACATCACTTACTGCCAGCTCGCGAAAGTCTGCTGCCTTGGGCACAAAAGCATGGTTAAACACACTTGGCTTTAACTCGCGCTTTTGAATGTACTTAGGGCAATTGCCAAAGCTTTGTTGTACCTCAAAACGCAGCGCTTGCTCACTTGAGTATGTAACCAAACCGTTTACGCGATTACGCCGACGAGTCGTTAATTCTAAACCCAACAAGCCTATGCTGTCACCCACCGACAATTGAGCAACTTGCGCGTATTCGATTAGCGCTCTGGCCTCGATAGACAAGGTGGTAGCATTGGGCGAGCTAACAAAACCCTGCTCACCCAAAATAGGCGAAGCCCAAGGATGCCCTTGATTGTCTAGCACGCCGGCATACAACAGAACTTGTTGGCTAAAAAACTCACGATGCTGCTCGGGCATATAGTTGCGAATGGCTTTATCACCAATGGCTTTGGCAATATCCGCTACTCCTACCCGTTGCTGCACGCTTAGTTCACCTTGATGAAAAACAGCCATAAATACCTCCCCCGTTTTTACCGCAAACGTTTGCTATAAACCCAAGTCACTCAAGCTTGGGTGATCGTCTGGCCTGCGCCCTTGCGGCCAATGAAACAGCCGTTCTTCTTCACTTATTGCTAGATCATTAATGCTGGCATGACGGCTTTGCATTAAGCCATTTTCATCAAACTCCCAGTTTTCGTTGCCATAAGCGCGATACCATTGGCCAGCTTTGTCCTGCCACTCGTAGGCAAATCGCACCGCAATACGATTACCGCTATAGGCCCATAACTCTTTAATCAAACGGTAAGCTTGCTCTTTTTCCCACTTTTCACTCAAAAACTGTTGAATTTGCGCGCGGCCCTTAATAAAGCTATCGCGGTTTCGCCAATGGCTATCTTTGGTATAGGCTAAAGCCACTTTTTCTGGGTTGCGTGAGTTCCAACCATCTTCAGCCATGCGCACTTTTAGTGCAGCTGTGTCGGCATTAAAAGGCGGTAACGGAAGGCGCTGCTCTATGGTCATACTGTTTTCCTATGTTTGAGTCGTAATTCATTGAATGCGTTCTGTTTAAGCAATTTTTAGGCTAGCTCGGCGTTTATCTCGCTAAACGCCGAGCTATTTGCACTAACTTAAACGGCTTCTTTTAAGGGAGTTTTTTGCATTGCAACAAATCCATCAAGCGCTTCTACATTCGCTAACCAGCGCAGAATATTTGGGTAAGCGTCTAGCTCAACCTTGCCTTCTGGTGCATGAGCGATGTAGGAGTAACAGGCTACGTCGGCAATGCTCGCTCGCTCACCTACCATCCACGCTTTACCTTCAAGCAAACCATCAATAATCGACAGCATTTGATGGCTGGCTTCAATTACTGCCTCTTGATCAAACTTGGCGCCAAATACCGTAATTAAACGAGCGCGAGCTGGTCCTTCGGCGAGGTTGCGTGCAGCTAGCGCCAACCATTGTTGAATCTGCGCTTGTTGTTCGCTGTTTTTCGGGTTCCAGCTCGGCGCATAGGTATTGGCAAGGTGAATGATAATGGCGATGGAATCTCGAATCACCAGGCCATCGTCGTCAAGTACCGGTACTTGAGTAAAAGGGTTAATCGAGCGAAAAGCGTCTTGTTTGTGCTCTCCTTGCGCTAAGTTAACTGGAGTTTTTTGATACTGCAGTTTTAGCAATGCCAGCATTAATCTCACTCGATGGGCGTGACCAGACAACTCGAAATCGTAAAGCTTTAACATAACTTTGTCCTTAATTGATTAAACATTCTTGGCTGACAAACCTGATGACTTCGCCTTCGCAAAGTAAACAAGTCTGTCTACTTGCCATTTAAATTAGGAGACAGATCTGTCTATGTCAATAGAAATATCACCCAAAGAGCAGCGACAAATTTGAATGGTCAGCTAACAGTCTGTTTTAATTAGAGAATTAAAATTTGAAAAATTTTTGAACCAGAGAGTTTGCCGAATCAGGAGACAGAGCGGTATACTTAACACGAAGCAATCAGGAAACATTATGGCCAGTACTAAACGCGATTTACTTATCGACACCGCCCAAGGGCTGTTTTACCAACACGGTTTTAGAGCTACGGGTATTGATACCATTTTGGCTGAGTCAGGCGTGGCCAAAAAAACCTTGTATAACCATTTTAAGTCGAAAGAAGATCTTATCGTTGCTTGCCTATATCGGCGTGATCAGCAGCTGTTAGCGCTATTAGAAAACAGCATTGAACAGCTTGCTCCTCAGCAAAAGTGCCAGCCACAGTTTGCCCGCATCATGGCTTTTTTTGATGCCCTTGATAGTTGGATTAACTCAGATAACTTTTTTGGCTGCATGTTTATTAATGCCTCAGCCGAATACCACCAAGCGGATAATCCGGTACATATTGCCTGCACCGAACACAAAAATTTGGTGATAAAACTTATCGAAAAGCAGCTAAGTGAATTAACACTTACTCAACCGTTAGAGACCGCCAAAAAGCTAGCTATTTTAGCCGATGGCGCGATAGTAGGCGCTCACACCACTAACGATTTAGACTCAGCCAAACAGGCTAAAGCAGTGGCTGAAGTACTGTTAAACAGCTATGCCGAAGCGGCATAGCTATAGCGCTGGGCTAAGCTTGTAGATATTGCCGCTATCACCACTAAAATAGATGTTTCCTTGGTTATCGCTAAGTAGCGCGCGCACCCGTTCATTCAAGTCTTCAAGTAAACGTTCTTCACCAACGGGCATACCGTTTTCATCCATAATGATGCGGTTAATATGCTGTAGTTTTAATGCTCCGCTTAGTAAGTCACCTTGCCAAGCCGGAAAAGCAGCGCCGGAGTAAAGCATTAATGAACCGGGCGCAATAGAGGGAACATACACTTTTAAGGGTGAGTTTATGCCTTCTTTTATTTCTGCTTCGCCTACCTTTAACGGCCCCCAATATTCCTTACCATGAGAAGTAATTGGCCAACCATAGTTAGCGCCTGCTTCAATTAGATTTAGCTCATCACCACCACGCGGGCCGTGCTCTATAGCCCATAGGCGCTGGTGCTTTGTATCATAAGCGAGGCCTTGAGGGTTGCGGTGACCGTAACTATATATAGCGTCGGCTACTTTTCTATTAGCTACAAAAGGGTTGTTGCTTGGTAGGCTACCATCAAGGTTTAGTCGAATAATGCTGGCTGCGTGGTTGGCAGTATTCTGGCCATTGTCACGCTCTCCCCTATCACCAACAGAGAAATACAGATAAGTGTCATCGAACGCAATTCGACTGCCGTAATGACGATTAGTAGAACCCGCAGAGTCGGTAACGAGCACATCTTGCCAGTTACTCATCATCACTTGGCCAAATTCATTTTGCTTAATTTGCGCTTTGGCTAGGGTTGTTACGCCGCTGCCATTGAGTGGCTTACTGTAGGTAAAATAGAAGCTTCCATCGGGTCCACGTACAACATCTAACAATCCACCTTGACCCTGCGCCCAAATTGCCGGTAAACCTGCAATACTTTTCCAAGCTTTCTTCCCTTGTTTAGCTTGAGTAAGGTTAACACTTACTAACTCACCATGGCGCAAAGTAACAATCAATGTATCGGCATTAAGCCAAGCCATACCCCAAGGCACACCAGGCAGTTGAGTGAGGGCCTCTACTTGTAAGTTGTAATCTTGGCTGGTGTGTTGAGTAGGCTTCGCATTAAGCGCACCAGTGAAAAGCATAGCCGCAAGTACACCACTCAAAAGCCACAAAAAACTTATACGATTACTTAGCTTGCTCATTAGTTTATCCCTACGCCGAACCAAATGGACAAGCTAACTATAAGCAAATTTAGCGGTTTTCTACAGTTTAATATCTGCTCACATAAGTTAGAAAATTCAAACAAGAAAGCCGACTAAGGTCGGCTTTCAGGACTACAATTTTTACCTATTTACGCGTTTATAAAAACACACTTGGGATTTCGTTTGGATAACGCTCTTGAGCTGGCTGGTTGTAATCAATGTCAGACACACCCAGTAAGTTAAGCACTTGGTACAAGGTTTTAGCTACATGGCCAAAAGCAATACCAGCGTGGTGCGGATAACGCTTCTCAACCAACACATGGCGATAAAAACGTTGCATCTCTGGGATACCAAAGGCAGCAATTGCACCAAACGATTGCGGGTCGATATCTAAAATATCACCCTGCGCAACGTAGGCTCGCAACTTAGTATCGGCGGTGGATTGCAAACGAAATAGGGTTACTTCACCCGGTTTAATTTGTCCTTCCAAGGTGCCACGAGTGATATCAGGTTCTTTGCCTGGCTCCATCAAGCTATGCATAATTTTTTGAAAACGCAGTTGCGAGTTTTTCATGCAGCTTGGCGCAGTATTACCACAGTGAAAGCCCATGAATAAGTCCTTCGCCGTATAGTTACCCATTACCGCCGCGTTGGCCTCAACCATGTCTTGTGGCACAGTGTTGTTAATGTCTAACAAAGTGGCTGGGTGATTAGTAGCACAGGTGATCATGTACTCAGACAAAGCACCATAAATGTCAACTTCACAAGCAACCGGAATACCGCGCTGCGCTAAACGTGCATTTACGTAACATGGCACAAAACCAAAGAACTTCTCAAACGACGGCCAACACTTATTGGCAAACACGCCAAAGGTAGACGCGCCCATATTAGCCGCATGAAAATCTAACAAAGCCGCTTCGTATTGCGCCAGCTTAGGCAGCAAATCTGGGTATGGGTTGTTATCACCAAGTTCTGCTTCCATCTCGGCAACAATTTTAGGAATGTCGGCATGGCCTTCGGCAGCTTGATAGATATCCAGCAAATCAAGCTCACTGTTTTCCATAATCTCTACGCCAAGATCAAACAAGGCTTTAATAGGCGCATTACAAGCCACAAAATCTTGTGGACGCGGACCAAACGAGAAAATCTTAAGCCCTTGCAAACCCAAAATTGTGCGAGAAACCGGAACAAAATCGCCAATCATGTTGGCTACTTCACTTGGCGTGCCAACTGGGTATTCTGGAATATGCACAGCTAAGTTACGCAAACCAGCACTGTAAGAAGCATTTAATACGCCGCAGTATGCATCGCCGCGCGCATCTTTAAGCCCCGCAGTGGCTTCTTCGGCGGCAGCGACAAACATAGTTGGGCCAGCAAATCGCTGCGCCATAATGCTTAGTGGACCTTCTGGGCCAAAGTTGCCTAAATAAATAACCAGTGAATTAATGCCTGCTTGCTCGGCTTCAGCTAAGGCTTTCACTACATCGTTTTCATTTTCGATAATGGTTTGTAGCTCAACCACTTCAATGTCTTTTTCAGTGCACGCTGCAGCCACTGCTTGGCGGCGCTGCTCAGACAATGAAAGTGGGAAACAATCGCGGCTAACCGCAACAATACCTAATTTAACTTGTGGGATATTTATCATCACTCGCTCCACGGGTGCTTGGTCTTTGACCTTGGTTTTTTATTGCAGCCAGTGTGCAGCGAGAAGTAACTGCGAGTGAATTGACCTTGGTCAATAAAGGGTAAGCTTGTAAGTTTGCGAAACAGCCATGTGAAAAAACATTAATTTGAAAAGGGATTTACAACATAACAACAACAGATTTGTGAACAAAAAACGACGTTGGAAAGTAACAGGCAATGCAGAAGATAACAGTATATTTTGGCCACTCAATTAGGCTATATGAGCCAATAAAAAAGCCACAGTGTCGATAAGAGATTATGGCTTAACGACACTGAGGCTTAACTATTTGAGGTAGCAAGACTATTTGTAAAAGGCTTCTACTTCACCCTTAAGTTTAATCAGCATTGGCTGGCCAAAACGGTCTTTAGCTTTAGGAGACGGGATTTTTACCCAACCTTCGCTAATGCAGTATTCTTCAACGTCGGTGCGCTCTTTGCCATTAAGTTTAATGCCAATGTCGTGCTCGAAACACTCGGCAACATGGAAAGGGCTGCGAGGGTTGCCCGCAAGGTGATCTGGCAAAGCAGGTTTAGCGTTATTTTCGCTCATGTTAACTACCTGAAATACGTAAAAAGTGCGTCATTGTAGACAATGCCAGCGCTAGACTCAATAAACGAAAAAATCACGCTAAGCTCTATTGCCAGTGCTAGCTTCCAGACTCTGACGCTAAGGAAGCTGAGTTACTAGAAGGCTTTTTAGCAGCAAAAAAATCGCAGGCTTGGCGATCAGCCATGGTTGGCTGTTCCCATGCTCCGCAAAGATCTTTTTGGTTTTCACGAGTTCGGGTAAATTGCCTGCATTGTCCGCACTTGTTCATACTCTATTCCTTGAGGTTAAAACACCCCAAGAGGCTAAGTAATAAAGCGCTATAAGCTTTTGATATAAATCAATATATCATTACTCAAGCAGAAGTGATTTAAGCGCCTTGCGAATAAGTGTGTCGGTTATTTCACTGCTTACTACACGTGCAGCTAACAAACCCAGTACACCGGCTACGGCTAAGATCCAAATGGTTAAACCAAAGAGTAAATAGCTGCCACCAAGCAATAGCAACAATAAACCTAAACGCACTAAATGAGTAATCAGCGGAAATACTGGTAAAGGACTGGAAGCATTAATCTGCTCACAAGCCTGCTCTAACAAGTCAAACTGCTTATCTCTTTCTAGATGGGCAATTTCTTCGAAATAATCTATGTAAGGTTTAACGTCCATGTTTACTCTAGTGATCAGGGCGGGAGCATACTTTGATGGATTTATAACCCAAAGAAGACTCTTGCCCTATAATCATCGTTCCAACCCGCTTTCTTCAGCTTCACTTTTTGGCTCGGCGCACCACATTCGCATTGCTTGAGCATATTCATCACAAAACGTCTAGATAACGCAATGTTTTCAACGGCACCATCTAAAGTAATACGAGAGCTATCTTCTTTAAAAACAACATCTAAAACATAATGTTGGCTGTTCTCAATCCGCCAATGCTGGCGAATATAATGGCCCAGTAGTTTGTGGTTTGGCGACAAAGAACTAATGTAGTAAGAGGTATCTACAGTACCTTTACCATTGATCACACGATGGCGTTCCACTGCTATGATGCTTCTTATCGTCGGCCATTTCTTCGCCAATTCGTCGGGCAATTTGGCCTTTATCTGAAATACGTATCGCTCTTCGCTGCGACCATGTTTTTTCTCTTTGACCTCGGTGACTATTTTCTCTTTACCTGCATCAAAAATCGCTTGGAACTGCTCCACAACAGCCGCTCTAAGCTTGGGCTGATTATTCTTAACCTGGACAACAACATGCGCTTGTTTTTCTTTGATTTTTTCTAGTGTTTCACGCTGGCAATGCAGTGCATCAACCGTGACAACACTACCCTTTACATTAATGACATCAAGCATTTGACGAACAATGCTTATTTCACCATTTTTAGTCTCAGTCGGCTTTTGGCTTAGAACGAGGCCACGCTCGGTGTCGTAAGCCGTGACCAACTGCAATGCTGTTTTCCTGTCGTTACGATAGGAGCCCCGTAGAACCTTTCCGTCAAAAGCGATAATGGGTTTGTTCTGAGTAGTTCGTTGTTCGTTAATCCAAAGAGCCAAAGCTTCAAGCAAAGATTCCGCAACAACGGAACGCAAGATGCGAGCTATCGTGTGTCTTCGAGGGATGCCATGCTCGAATGGTCGATATTTTCTTAACCAGTCGAGTTTTTCTTCTCCAAAAAATTCAATGTCTTGCCAACCTTCGCATCCCGATGCGATAGCGCTGATCACAAGGAACATAACATCAATAAGGTTGTGTTTCTGGTTGATGTCCGATCGAGTATCTTCTACAACAGATAAGTGTTCAATAAGGTTCAAAATGACTGTGCTGCTGAGGGTTTGGCACAATTAGATCATATTAGTTAACAAAGTGCGATCCCGCCCTGCTCTAGTGATAGGGGTATGGAACCCATTTTACAATAAACTACGAGGTTTATCGCCGCCTACGATTAATGTGTAAAAAGCAGGATATTAAGAACAAATCATCGAACTTAAAAGCTCTGCAAATGGTTGCTCTTGAGTAAAATATTTTGCGAGCCGGTTGGTATCCAATCGCAACCCAAACTAAGGCAAGCAAGGCAAAGAATTAAGCTTTGCCTCTTGCCATTAAATCACTTTTGAGTTTGATACAAGGCGACTCGTTGCTCCAGCGAAAGCATAGTATTAGCGACTTTTTCTGCGGTATCGGCAAGCAACTGGCTTTGCTCAATTAACACGGTGTTTTTGTCTCTGATCTCATTAATACTTTGCTCTATCTGGTTACAAGCATCGGTTTGTTCGGTGGTGCTGTTAGCTATTTGGGTATTCACATCGCGCATATCACTTACGCTCTGATTAATTTGAGAAAGCGCGCTACCACCAGACTCAATTTTGGCTTTAGACTCATCGGAATACACCAACCCTTTTTGCATTGAATCTACCACTTGCGAAGCGTTGGTTTGCAAGGTATCGATGATTTGATTAACCTCTCCTGTCGATTGCTGGGTTCTGGCTGCCAATGCCCGCACTTCATCAGCCACTACTGCAAAACCGCGCCCTAACTCGCCTGCGCGGGCGGCTTCAATGGCGGCATTTAAGGCCAGCAAATTGGTTTGTTCCGATATCGCTTTAATCACTTCGATAACCGCGTTAATTCCTTGTACATTGTCGTTAAGTTGGCTGGTATAAACTTCCGAATCGCTAAGCAAGCTATTTAGTGTTTGGGTGGCAGCTACCGATTCATCTACATCTTTTGAGCCAGACTGAATTTGCGCCTCTACGGACTCCGCGGCATTTGCCGCATTGCTGGCATTATCAGCCACATGACGCGCCGAATGGGATAACTGCACAGAGGCGCTAGCGACAGAATCACTTTGCTGCATTTGCTGCATAACAATTTCTTTGGTTTCGCTACTTTGCTGGTTTAGCCCACTCACTAAACCATTTATATCGACAATAGATTGTTTTAAGTCGCTAAACAGTTCATTGAATTCGGTAATTAAAGTATTGAATGCAATCACCGTGGGGTGCTCAGTATTGCTGGTAATAGTGGCAGTAAGGTCTTTGTTTTCAGCCAACTTATCGACGGCCAAAATAACCGAGTTCGACACCTTCGCATCCTTAGCCATGTTGATCGCGTAAAAAATCAGTACCCCACTTTCTACCACCACAAAAGCTGCGTGCACAAAAGCCGTTCCCCAGGAGCAACCGGTGCTATATAAAATCACCGGTATACCGCCTAAACTCGCATCATTTAGCTGCAAAGCAGTAAACACCAAGTGATGCACGGCAATTAAGCCCGCCGCAGCCACCACTGGTAACCAATCTTTGTAGATCAATACAAACGCCAAGGCCGCAAAGATATGAAAATGCATTTCTAATCGGCCCAATTGGGCCTGAATCATTACCATGGAATACACCATCAGCAACATGGCATTTATGCAAGAAGACAGACGAGTTCCGCGCATATACGTATAGTTAAGCAAGGCTACAATAGAGATGAGCACCGACATGGTTAGCGCAAAAGAATGGCTTGCGTAACCAATAGGTACCAGCAGCCCTACTACTGGTAAATGAGCCAATAAAATGTACAGTACCTGCTTATCGGCTAGCTGTGCGGAGTTAGAAATCATAATAAATCACCTTGTTGCAATAACTTAAAATCGGTAACTACCTGGCTAATATCAAGGTTTTGCTGGGTATATACCAAGCTCACCTCACCTTGAGGGTTAAGCAGGTACAAGTATGCTGAGTGGTCAACAACTTGCTGGTCGAAACTGGTTGAGACATAACCTGGAAAGCGTTGTGATACCTCGATAGATTGCTGAAAGTCAGCAACCTGACGAAACTCCACCTTGTTTAACATCGCAGAGCTAAAGGCCTGTTGAGGGGCAGACATCACTAAATCAATATACAAAAACTGGGCGGCCTGTAATGCCGCATCATCGGCTAAGGCCGCTAAATTGAGTAACTGGCGAGGGCAAGCCTGACTACAGCCCTGAAAGCCCAAAAACAAATAAGTATATTTGCCATGGTAATCACTAAGCTCACCCTGCTGATTTAGCAAAATATTGTAAGCCTGAGCTTGGCTAAGTTGCCCATAAAAATCGCCAGCTTGGGAAACTGGCTTTACAAATGGCAACGCAAAAGCAAACACGGCTGGGCAAACAAACAGCAAAAGTGCCCTAAATTTAACGAGATACTGGTTCATCATTTCAGCTTAGTTGCAGCCAGACTAGTAACCCAGTTATCAGTAATCGGGTTTTTGAACTGTCTCTCATTTTTTAGCGAGGCAATAGCCAAGCGAATAAAGGCCATAGAGAAAAGAAAAAGCGAATGCCCAGCACTCGCTTGTTAATGGAGACGTTGATTTAAACTATAGTTGCCAGGCACCTGCTGCATGAGCTTCCGCCGCATAGGCAGAAAAAGATTTAGGCTTGCGCCCCAAAGCTTGCTCTACCCCCTTGCACAAATGGCTATTTCGACCATCCATTACCGACCCAAATAACTCATTCATTAGCCATAACATGTCTGCTGGCATGCCTTGTTTTTTTAGTGCTTCAACAAACTGGCTTACACTAATATCGATAAACTCAATGGGCTTATTTTGTGCTTGAGCAACTTGCGCCACGCAGTCGCGCAGGGTTAATAACTCGGGGCCCGTTACTTCAAACAAAGTATTTGCTAAAGCCGGTTTAGTTAAACAAGCTACTGCCACTTCGGCAATGTCGTCTACATCGACAAAGGGCTCTAATACATCACCGGCTGGCAAAGCAACTTGTCCGGCGATCACCGACTCAATTAAAAAGCCTTCACTAAAGTTTTGCGAAAACCAACTGGCTCGCACTACATTCCACTTTAAACCGCTATTAATGAGTTGTTGCTCTGCCTGCTCGGCGCCTTGCTCACCTCTGCCCGATAGCAACACTAGGTGTTTTATGCCGGCTTTTTTAGCCTGTACGATAAACTCCGCAATATGTTGTTTGGCGGCGGGAACCGCCAGATCGGGTTGGTAAGTTACGTAAGCAGACTCGCAACCCTGCATTGCCTCTAGCCAAGTATCTGGTTTGAGCCAATCAAAAGCTGGAGAGCTTGAGCGGGAAACACCGCGAGTACTTATGCCTTTAGCCTGCAGTAGTGATTCTACGCGACGTCCGGTTTTACCTTTTGCGCCAATAATTAAGGTGGTTGCTGTCATCTTGTGCTCCTAAATATTTGTTGAAGACATAGTGTGTTAATCACCTATTTAGTATTTGATAAAGCAACTGGATGTTTAATACCCTTAAAGCTACAATTTTTAACCATTCGTCCAAATAAGCGAGAGTAAGGGTTATGTCCATCAATCCGGTATTTTTTCCTACTGCTAACGACCCTTTGGGAGAAACGCTGCATCAACTGCGGGTAGATGGCGGATTGTATTGTCGCTCGGTGTTGCGCGGGGACTGGTCTATCTCTATGCCGCTTTTGCCTGGTAAGTTGATGTTTCACATAGTGACGAAAGGCCAGTGCTGGTTGTGTATTAACAATCAAGCTCCGCAACAACTAAAACAAGGCAGTTTGGTATTAATACCGCACACACTTGGTCATAGCTTAACGAGCAATCCTCAACTAAGCCCCACGCCACTTTTTGAGTCTGGGGTAAAACGCCTAAGTGAGAGATACGAAACCTTAGAGATTAACCAAAGCGGCGAGTTAACAGAGGTAACCTGTGGTGTGCTCGGCTTCGACCAGCTGGCGGCGCAACAACTCATTCAGCAATTGCCACCGGTATTAAGCCTGCACCAAAGTGAGTTAGAACACCCGCAATGGCTTACCAATACCCTTGATCTTATTACCGCTGAAGCGCAGCAACTTAAACCTGGCGGGGAAACCATCATTACCCACTTGGCCGATATTCTGGTGATACAGCTCATTCGCCATTGGCTTGAACAAGCGCCACAGGCCAGTGAAGGTTGGTTGGGAGCATTACGCGATAAACAAATAGGCATCGCCTTACGGGCGATTCACCACCAGCCAGAAAAAAGCTGGACAGTGGCAAGCCTAGCCCAAGAATGTGGTATGTCGCGCTCGGGGTTTTCAGCCCGGTTTAGCCAACTCATTGGCAACAGCGTTAAAAACTACCTCACTCAATGGCGAATGAACCTCGCTCATCAGCGCTTACAGCAACAGCACGTTCCGTTAATAGAACTGGCCGAAGAGCTCGGCTATAACTCTGAAGCGGCTTTTTCTCGGGCGTTTAAGCGGGTAATTGGCAAATCACCAGGTAAGGTCTACTCAATGTAGCCAGCTAAGTTCTCCGCTAAACTTGCGGCTCTTAATAACAGCACCAATACTCAAGTAGCTTGCCTGTGCAACAGCATGTGTTTGGCGGCATAATGTGGATACTTTTAGCAGTATTTGCAGCGGTTTTTCAACTTAAGTCATTTATTGATCAAGGAAGAAATAATGCACCCACTTCAGTTTGCGATTACTAGCGCTGTTATAATGCTATTCAGCTTGCCAAGCTTAGCTGCTACCGAACCCAAACCAGCCACCGAGTTTACCAAAAAAGCCAATGCTGCTGTATTGGAAAGCCTTCCCTTCAACGACACCGAAGATTTTGAGAATGCCCAACGCGGCTTTATTGCTCAACCAGACACCCTTACCATTAAATCGGCCGACGGCAAGGTTGTATGGGACTTAGAGCAGTACAAAGCGTTTATATCGGTAGATAAGGCTGCGCCAGACACGGTAAACCCCAGCCTTTGGCGCAATGCTCAACTGGTTATTCAATACGGTTTATTTGAAGTTACACCTAATATTTATCAAGTGAGATCTTACGATCTATCTAACATTACCTTTGTTAAAGGCGACACCGGTTGGATAGTATTCGACCCGCTCATTTCACCAGAAACCGCCAAAGCAGCCCTAGACTTAATTAATCAAAAATTAGGGGAGCGCCCAGTGCTTGGCATTATTTATAGCCATAGTCATATCGACCATTACGGTGGCGCTACTGGTCTTGTTACCAAAGCCGATGTAGAAGCAGGAAAGGTGCAAATTTTAGCGCCAGAACACTTTACCGAACACGCGGTATCAGAGAATGTGATTGCCGGCAATGCCATGGGACGACGTGCGGTTTATATGTACGGTGCCCTACTACCACGCAACGCAACTGGTGGTGTGAACGGCGGCTTAGGCATGACCACGTCTACCGGCTTGGCGGGTTTACTCTTACCCACTCAAGAAATCAAAGAAACAGGCGAGGTTGTAAGCATTGACGGTGTGGAGATGGAATTTCAAATGACACCAGGTACCGAAGCCCCCGCCGAAATGAATACATGGTTTGCTAAATGGAATGCTCTTTGGATGGCAGAAAACACCACCAATACTATGCACAACATTCTTACCCTACGCGGCGCACAAGTGCGTGATGCACTTAAGTGGTCAAGCTTTCTTAACGAGACCATAGAGCGTTGGGGCGACACGGTAGAAGTAAAATTTCAGAGCCATCATTGGCCAGTGTGGGGCAACGACAACATTGTTCCCTACTTCAAAAAGCAGCGCGATATTTACAAATTTACCCATGACCAATCGGTGCGTTTAATGAACCAAGGTTATAACGGTGAAGAAATATCAGAAATGCTTAAGCTACCTCCAGAGCTAGAGAGCAATTGGCCAACCCGTGGGTATTACGGCACTTTACGCCACAACAGCCGAGCGGTATACCAGCGTTACATGGGCTGGTACAACGGTAACCCATCAGATCTAAATAATTTACCGCAAGAAATGGTGGCTAAAAAATACATGGAGTTTATGGGCGGTGAAGCACAAGTATTAGAAAAGGCTCAAGCCTCTTTTGATAAAGGCGAATATCGCTGGGTGGCCGAGGTAATGAAACACGCCGTATTTGCTAACCAGCAAAACCAAGCAGCTAAAGAACTACTCGCTGACGCTTATGAACAACTTGGCTATCAGGCAGAATCTGGCCCTTGGCGCTCAGTGTATTTGCAAGGTGCTTACGAACTGCGCAATGGTGTTCCTAGCGCTGGCGGCACGCAAACAGCCACACCCGATACCATTCGAGCCATGACACCAGACATGCTGTTTGACTACCTCGCGGTGCGTTTAATAGCCGAAAAGGCGCAAGGGAAAAGCTTCACCATTAACATCGACTTTACCGACATAGACAGTCACCACAGTTTAACGTTAGAAAACGCCGTATTAAACCATAGCCAAAAACAAGTAGCCAAAGCCGACGTAAGCCTAAGTTTAAGCATGCAAACCATGAACAATATTCAGCTTAAACAGCTTAGTTTTGATGATGCCATTGCCAACGGCGACATAAAAATTGCCGGCGACAAAGTGGTGTTTGATAGCTTTTTAGCCATGCTAGACGAGTTTAACTTCTGGTTTAATATTGTAACGCCTTAAATAACTACTGCCTTGTACACTCTATGTTTCACTTAGAGCGTACAAGGTACTCCTCAATGAACAACAGCAAAGCCTGTCCTGCTCACTTCGCTTCGCTCATACCTATGAGCACTCAGACTTACACCACAAAAACCAATAATAATAAGCACTGAATAAGCACCAATGAGAAGCCGGTCTAAGTTCTTAATAAAGCAATCTTGCACACTAAATCGATAGACACTCTCAAACAATGGCTAAGTAACCACAGTATTGTGGATACATACCCAGCAACCCCACAGCACAGCTAGAGACCCTATTGAACATAACTCTTAGATTAGTATTTTGCTTCGCCATTAGCCTACTCGCAGGCTGCCAAACAGCGAGTTCTTCCAGTGACAACGATGACGACGCCAACATAACAGCACCCAAGTTAAGGGACGATTTCATCCGCGGGGTAGATATATCAATGCTGCCAGAAATTGAGGCTTTAGGCGGCAAGTATTATCACCAAAGTGTTGAGCAAGACTTATTCACAATACTAAAAAAACACGGGGTGAATGCCATTAGGACGAGGTTATGGATAGATCCAAAATCTAACACCGGAGAGAGCTATGGCGGAGGAAATAACCAATTAACACGTTCCATAGACTTGGCTAAACGCGCCAAAGACAATGGCATGACTTTTCTACTGGATCTTCACTACAGCGACTTTTGGGCCGATCCCAAAAAACAAAGCAAGCCCAAAGCTTGGCAGCACCTATCTTTTGAAAACTTAAATCAAAAAGTATACGACTACACCGCACAGGTAATGCAAGCTTACCAAGCCGCAGGTGTAGTGCCTGATAGTGTTCAAATAGGCAATGAAATCAATGGTGGAATGCTATGGCCAGACGGCAAAAACTGGGGACCCGGTAGCCAAGGATTCGAAAAGCTATCACTACTATTAAAAGCTGGGATTCAGGCAGTACACGATAATAGCGGAGAGCAAGATACTCAAATTATTTTGCATCTTGCCGAAGCTGGTAAAAATGAATACTTTCGTTGGTGGTTTGATGAAATACATCAATACGGTGTTGAGTACGACATTATTGGTATGTCTTACTATCCTTGGTGGCACGGCCCGATTGCCGATGTAAAAGCCAATATGGAAGACCTAAGCAATCGATATAACAAGCCCATTTTGCTCGTTGAAACCTCATTCCCCTATACCAATGCAAACGCAGATAGACTAGAAAACAGTTATTCTGACTCAGGCCCAATTCAAGGTTATCAAGTGTCGGTAAACGGCCAAGCCCAATTTCTTTCCGACATAATGCTTTTACTTAATAACCTACCTAACCAGCAAGGTCTGGGCATTTATTATTGGGAGCCAGCTTGGTTACCTGTAGAAGGCGCAACCTGGGCGACAAAAGCTGGAATGGCCTACGGCAGTGATCAATGGCAAATGGGTAATGCCTGGGAAAACCAAGGCCTATTCGACTTTGGAGGCAATGCTTTACCCTCATTGGAAATATTTAAGACGCAAAAGTAACAGAAAAAGTTGTAGCAGTATTATTGAACCTGTGAAAAATTAGCTTAAATCCAAGTAGTGCATAGTAAGACCTTTTATAACTGAAATAGTAAACATCACGCTCTCGCTTTTTAACTTAAGCATATTATATACTGCACTCCCTTATTGATTGACTCCTGCCTTGGCGAAACCACTTATTATGCCAATGCAGCTTATGGAGATTCACCCTTGAAAAAATTCATTTCAGCTATAGCACTTAGCGCCGTAATTTCTGCTCCTGCCTTTGCCGAATCGCCAGTAATGTTCTCAACGATCAACGGCTATAACGCACCAGATTCAAACACCGTTGGCGGCGTACGTTTATCAGTACTTCATGGTCAAGTAGACGAAGTAAAAGGTGTAGACTTCTCGGTATTAGGTATGTCTGAGACCAAGCGCACCACAGGTATTAACTTTGGACTACTTTTTGGTGGCGCTAAAGTAACCGAAGAAATGAAAGGGGTGTCTTTAGGCCTATTTAACTGGAATACTGGCTCAACTACCGGTGTTAACCTAGCTGCAGTAAACGTTACTAACGACGTAAATGGCCTAAACTGGAGCGCAGTAAACTTTTCAGAGGGCTATACCAAAGCAGACCTAGGCTTCGCTAGCATCTCAGAAAAATCTAACTTCCAGTTGGGTGTATTTAACATGACTAAAGAAATCGACGGCGTACAAATTGGCCTAATCAATTGTGCCGACAATGGCTTCTTTAAATGCTTCCCAATTTTTAACTTTGCTAAATAACCGCAGCAAAGCTTAATAGCCTAAACTAATTCTAGGCCAGCCTAATTGCTGGCCTTTTTATTTTCCGCAAACCTCACGTCACATAACACAACAATATTCTGTATTACTTGTATTCCAATCAGTAACATACATGCTTGAGTGAACAAAAAATCAACTCCATTTGCCTAAGCACCAAGCACCTTAGGCTCGGATAACGGCCAGCATGTACTTACACTTAGGGATTAAGAAACGAAACGCCAAACGGATTGGCTACAGCCGAGATTACTGCAATTACTGTGAGAAACCAGTGATTGCCGAGCTGTGGCGTTATCGCGCTTGGTTAGGTTTGTTTTGGATCCCCATTTTGCCTTTAAACAAAAGGCAGCATTGGCTTTGTAGCGAATGTAATAATCAAACCGACAGCCGCTACACCAATGGTTTAGTATCAAAAGTGGTGATTTTGTTATTTTCGCTGATCGTAACCGGCTTACTATTTGACCCGGAAGCACCGCAATACAGTGACTATATTTGGTGGCTGCGTGGCTTAAGCTTTACCATCAACATCTTATGCTTTGTTTGGTTGCTTAAACACAAAAAGTGCCCTAGTCACAAACAACGGCGAGCCAAGCTAGAACCACTAAAGGCTGCCCATTGCCACTTTTGCCAAAGCCCTTTGTACATTGGTTTAGAAACCCGCTGCGATGCCTGCCAACTAAAGGTTTACAAAACGATTAACGACGCCACAAAGCTAGGCGCCAACCGCCACTATTAAACCTGCTTAACAACACTTACAAAATGACAATTGCTACCCACCTCAAAAGCTAAGCTTTGCTATTCTAAGCACTTGAAGCAATCGTTATATGAGCAGCACTATCAAGCTTATATTGGGCTTAATCACGCAGTACAAAATAGTTAGCGAAACGCTGGCTACAACCAAGGCTCAGCAATGCAAACGCAAACTAACAACCATGCGCACAACGCCACCCCAAACTCTGCGCAGCCACAGAAAAAAGCTAAAAACCTGCGCATTTTGTTTGAGTTAATTGCTTTTATTCGCCCCTATAAAGTTAAGGTGGCTGGGGCTTTACTTGCGCTAATCTTCACCGCCTCTCTCACCCTCTCGGTGGGTTACGGGGTGCGCATTTTAATTGATGAAGGCTTCGCCCAGCAGTCGCAACAAGAGCTGGGTAATGCCATTCAATTTATACTTATGGTCACCCTGCTCATTGCTATTGGCACCTTTTTTCGTTTTTACTTAGTGTCTTCGGTGGGAGAGCGAGTTAGCGCCGACATAAGGCTAGCCGTGTTTAATCACGTAATTACCTTGCACCCAAGCTACTTTGAAACCAACGGCAGTGGCGACATTATGTCGCGTATCACCACCGACACCACCTTATTGCAAAGCATTATTGGCTCGTCATTTTCTATGGCTATGCGCAGTGTCTTAATGTGTGCGGGCGCAATAATCATGCTATTTGCCACCAATATAAAGCTCACCCTTATTGTATTAGCCTCGGTGCCCTTTATCTTGGTTCCTATCCTGATTTACGGCCGACGTGTTAGAGCTCTCTCGCGCCAAAGCCAAGACTCAATGGCCGATGTAGGCAGCTACGCAGGCGAAGCCATTGAGCAAATAAAAACCGTGCAGAGTTACAGTAACGAAGCCCAAGAAAGTGCGCTGTTTTCAAAAGAAGTAGAAAAGGCCTTTGAAGTAGGCAGACAGCGAGTTAAACAACGTGCCATCTTAATCTCTGGCGTTATCGTGATTGTATTTAGTGCCATTGCCGGCATGTTGTGGGTAGGCGGAAGCGATGTAATAAACGGCGTGATGTCGGCCGGAGATTTAGCCGCCTTTGTGTTTTATGCCATTATGGTTGCCTCTTCCTTGGCGACCATTTCAGAAGTATTAGGCGAATTACAACGCGCCGCAGGTGCCACCGAACGCTTGATTGAAATTCTACAAGTAAAAAGCCACATTACCGCACCTAGCCAAGACCTTGCCTCAGCTAACGGGTTAAGCGCCGAAGTGGCCTTTAAAGATGTCACATTTCACTACCCTTCTAAGCCCGATATTGCAGCAACAGAGCAACTTACATTAAAGGCAGATAAAGGCAAAGTACTGGCACTAGTTGGGCCATCGGGCGCTGGTAAAACCACCCTGTTCGAATTGCTGCAACGCTTTTACGACCCGCAAATAGGCGAGGTAAGTTTAGGCGGCGTAAACATTCGCCAACTAGAACCTGCAGCGCTGCGCCAACACATGGCTCTAGTGCCACAACACCCAGCCCTGTTTAGCAGCGACGTATTCCACAACATTCGTTATGGCAATCCCGATGCCAGCAACGAACAAGTAATAGAGGCAGCTAAAAAAGCCCACGCCCATGAATTTATTAGCCAATTACCACAAGGCTATAACAGCTTTTTGGGTGAGCGAGGCGTGCGATTATCTGGCGGCCAACGCCAGCGCATTGCTATCGCTAGAGCCATATTAAAGAACCCGAGTATATTGCTACTAGACGAAGCCACCAGCGCCCTAGACAGCGAGAGCGAACACCACGTTCAACAAGCCCTGCAAGAGTTAATGAATAAGCGAACTACCTTAATTATTGCTCATCGCCTCTCAACCATTCAGCACGCCGACAAAATCGCAGTAATGGATCTAGGCCGCTTAATTGATGTTGGCGATCACCAATCTCTGCTGCAAAGCTGCCCGCTATATCAACGCTTAGTAGAGTTGCAGTTTAAGTATCATCGGTAGAAGCCTGAGAAGGCAACTTTCAGAACTTAACTTCAACAAGGCTATTACTGTAGCTAGCCTGATCAATCAGTAAACACCACGACTTAATTGACAATAACATCAAATAAAGGCATGTTTGTTTTTTGACAGATTGCAGGAATGAATAAGCGTATTTTATGGATAAAAAATTCACCCAAGATGTTACCAATAATCATCAACTTGTTTACGTTTTAGAAAGTAATCAAGTTAAAGAATTTTATGAACAAGCAATCAAGAGTCAGATTGTATCGGGGACACGCACTGCTGCTGGGCTAACCGCTACTGGTAATGATCTAGTCACCCTTACAAAACTAATTAGAGATCTAGGTTTTTCAGGTAAAGTTTATGAAAAAGTAGTTAATGGAAAAATCTACATTATTTTTAAAGGCAGACCTGGTCAACGGCATATCTTTACTGCTGCCAGATATTTATCAACAAACACAAAAGTGGTCGACATGGCTGTCGGTAAAGCAGCGATTAAATCCTCTGCTAGAGCCGGGGCAAGACTAACATTTATTTTGACAGTACCTATTATTATTTTAGAACACCTACTAAAAGACCAATTTCTATTAAGTGAATTAGTTGCAGACCTAGCGGTTTCATTAGTCAAAGTTGGTATTTCGGCAATTGTGGGTGCAATCGCGGCTACTGCTGTTGGCACTGTAACGACTTTAGCTGCTGCTCCATTAGCAATTGCCATTTTTGTAGGTTTACTTGTTGGCTGGGGACTTGATAAGTTAGATAGCAAATATGGAGTGACTCAAAAGCTAGCGGCTTTGTTACGAGAAATTGAAGACAAAACTCTGGGTGAAGTGAATAGGTCGATGTGGAAACTAGAGAAAATATTACGTTGGCAAATTCTAAATAATCAACCGCTTGGAAAGGGAATTTTTTATTAATACATTCATGAAAAATACAAGAGCATTAAAAAGAAGCTTAGCTTTGCTGTTCGCTGCGTTGGCTTCTTTCAATATAAATACTGCTATAGCGGCTAACTCTGGCGAGGTACATATTGGTTGTATGTTAATCAATGAAGCTTTTATTGATGGAGAACCCGCGGTTATACCTATACCAACCATAAGCTTATTAGCCAAAACTGCGGGTGACTCTCAGTCAATTCTGCGTAACAAAGCGCTAAGCATCGAGATTAAAACAGCAGGGATATTAGAAACCAGCTTAAACAAGCCATTTGTAAGCCAGTTCCTTGCAGAAATAAATCACCAAGGCTTAATCACCACTGTTAAAAGTGCGCCAAGAAACAAAACAGATGATGATTTTTCCATTCATTTAAATCTAAGAAACGCTAAAGGAGAGCTTACTTTAGAGTGTTTAAGCCAATAAAAGTAAAAGCGAATAAGCCTCAACTTATTCGCTTACTAACACTCGTCTCTCTACAAACTCACTTCATCTATCAAATACAATATCGATTGATACACCACACCGCTGTGTTGTGATAAGCCTATTTCGCAGGTTCGGCTATTGCTGTAGCCACGGGTGCAGCCTTCTGGTACTTGTGCTTTAAGTGGGGCTAGCGCGGCTTGATTTAACTCGGGAGTGGTAAAGCCTTTGTCGCCTGCCCAGCCGCAGCAATAGATATGCTCAGGCAATATCGCTTGTTTAGCGCAGCGCTTGGCAATGCTTAGCAAGGGGTCGTGCATGTCCATTCGCCGTGAACTACAGGTTAGGTGCAGCATCACGGGTTCATCAAGTTGGGCAATCTCTAACTTGTCTAACGCGTGCTGGTGAATAAAACCAATGGGCTCGTGAATATCCAGATCACGCCCAAACTGTTCTTTACTACGTTTAGCACAAGGGCTGGTATCCATAAGCACTGGCCAACGGCCATGTTCGCTGAGCCGCCAAACAGTATCTTCCAGTTGTTGCGATTTACCCGCTGCAATATCGAACATGCCTTTACTGTGATAAGGCATGCCGCAACAGAGATCGTCTCCATTATCAGGAATAATCACCTCAAAGCCGGCTTTTTCAAGCACACTGCATGTCACTTCCAGCAAGGGGCGCGGGTCGATAGCATTGGCGGGCGGTGCCATAGTGCGCGAGGCACAAGACGGAATATACACCACCTTTTGTTTATGAAAGCGAGCTTGAGGTGGTTGATACTTGGCCCGACGCGGAAAACTAGGGTTCCAAGTAGGCACCTTACCCGCCGATACCTTAGTAATGCCTTTGCTAATGGCACCTAGGGCTTTGTCGCCCAGTATTTTATGGCCAAGCTCTGCAGTACCTAAACCTAAACGTGTCATTGTAGCTACGCTAGAAAAATGCTCCGCTGTCCAGCGAGCGATATTTTGATGTTTAGCGTAGTGTTTTTCGCGCAGTTTACGCACCAAATCGCCGGTGTTAATGCCAACAGGACAACGGTCAGCACACAAGCCTACTGCTGCACAAGTATCTACGCCTTGGTACTTAAAGTCTTTTTCTAGCTCGGCCAAGCGCAGAGGTTTGTCGCCAGTTCGGCGTAATTCGCTTAATTCTCGGTACAGAACGATGCGTTGCCGCGGGCTCAAGCTTAAGCTGCGCGAGGGACAAACCGGTTCACAAAAGCCGCATTCAATACACTTATCCACTAAGTCATCGGCGGCTGGCATCGGTTTTAAGTTTGCTAAATGGGCTTGGCTGTCATCATTAAGAATAACGCCGGGGTTAAGCAAACCTTGTGGGTCAAACAGTTGCTTAATTTGTTGCATAAGTGCAATGCCTTCGGCGCCCCACTCTAGCTCAACAAAGGGCGCCATGTTCCGGCCAGTGCCATGCTCAGCCTTTAGAGAACCTTGATATTTAACCGCCACCAGCTGGCTTACTTCATCCATAAAACGGCCATAACGTGCCACTTCATCGGGGTCTTCGAAGCCTTGGGTGAATACAAAATGCAGGTTACCAGCTAAGGCGTGGCCAAAAATAATCGCTTCGTGATAACCATGCTTGGTGAACAATGCTTGCAGCTCGTTCACGCCATTGGCTAGGCGCTCTACTGGAAAAGCCACATCTTCGATAATTACCGTTGTGCCGGTTTCTCGCACTGCGCCCACAGCAGGAAACATGCCTTTGCGAATAGCCCACAAGGCGGCGGTTTCAGACGATTTAGTAGTAAACGCAACCTCACCAATGCGGGGGAAATTAAGCAAACTGTCCATCACTTGTTGGCATAATTGGCTTAATTCATCGGCTTGGCTACCACGCGTTTCCACGAGTAAAGCGCAGGCTTGATTATCTAGGTCGGCGATAAACGTGGGCATACCCGCTTGGTTAGCCACCGATGCTAGCGCGCGGCCATCCATTAACTCCACTGCCGCAACCGCTTGCTTGGCTAATACTTCTACTGCTTTACAGGCCACATCACTATTTTCGAACACCAATAACGTTGAGGCTTTATGTGGATGCTCCACTACAGTGTTGTAGGTAAGCTCGGCGATAAAGGCCAAGGTACCCTCTGAGCCAATCATCAAGTGCTGCAAAATCTCGAAGGGGTCGGTAAAGTCCACCAGCGCGTTTAAGCTATAACCGGTGGTGTTTTTTAGTCGATATTTATGGCGAATTTTGTCGGCTAAAGCGGTGTTTTGTTGGGTGGTTTGAGCCAACTCGCTCAGCTGTTCTAACAAGCTAGCATGGCTTTGCTTAAAGGCCGCCACACTTTGTGGGTCAGCGGTATTAAGCACCGTCCCGTCGGTAAGTACCAAGGTAATAGATGCCATTGTGTGATAAGAATTCTGTGCGGTGCCGCAACACATGCCCGAGGCATTATTGGCCGCAATACCACCAATTTTACAAGCATTAATCGAAGCTGGATCGGGGCCAATTTTTCGCTGAAAAGGCGCTAAATAACGGTTGGCGTCGGCGCCTATCACCCCTGGCTGCAGACTAATTTTGTTGCCATTATCCAATATTTGATGAGAGCGCCAATCATCACTAAGCAGAATAAGCACAGAATCACTGATCGCTTGCCCCGACAAACTGGTACCTGCAGCACGAAAGGTATAAGGCAGCTGCAAATTAGCGCAGCTGGCCATTACTAGTTGCAGTTGCTCTAAGGTGTTAACTTTAACCACCAGCTGCGGAATTAAGCGATAAAAACTGGCGTCGGTTCCATAAGCTAAAGTTTGCGCTTCACTGGTCATTAGCTGCTCGGGAGCAAGCGTAAGTGACAAGTGCTCAAACAATTGTTGGTAAGGTCCGTCTAACTCGTTATGTGTTTGAGTCATGTTTTTGGCTGCTCCACTGCTTCTACTTGGTGTTAAAAATTAGTTTAATCTCGGCTACTCGCCATTTATCACAATCACAATTAGCTGGCTGGGGCCGTGTGCACCATACGCTAAGGTTTGCTGAATATCGGCAGTTTTAGACGGCCCCGATATCAGCACTACGTTACTTGGTAATCCTTTATGCCAATGTTGCTCGCTGATTAATTGGCTAAAATTATCGACAATTTGACTGACTTTAATCACAGCCACATGACACGGCGCAATCAGCGATAAGCTGCGGGGCTCATCGGCACTGGGTTTAAGCACCAAAGTGCCGGTATCAGCAATGCCGGCAGCACAGCCAGTAAAAGTGACATCGGTACTTTCAAACAAGGCAGTTTTGAGCTGCTCAAAAGGCTGCAAAAAGTGGTTTAGTTGTAAGTGTTCGGCAAGCGCTAAACTAAAGACTTCGCTCCATTCGCCGCCTTCCCCACATAGCGCAGTTTGCCATTGGTGCTGTTGCTGTAACTCCTGCAAACAAGCCGATAATTGCTTGGCATTTTCTAGAATAATTACATCGGCATGGGCGGCCACTAGGCTTTGTTCAAAACGGGCTAAAGCCTGCTCTGGTGAAGAAGCCTGCCAGGCATTAGCACTGGTTTGGTTTGTTGGCGCTAAGGCCGATACTGCGGCCAAACGCTGCATAATGTTTTGCTTGGCACTTGAGTTACTCACCGCCATTAGCGTGCTCCCCCAGTTGCTGAACGAGTTACCGACTTGCTAGCACGGCGCTTCATTGTTTGGTGAAAGGTTTGGCTGGCTAACTCAGGTTTATTACGACAACGCGTCCACTCTCCCATTGGCATAGGCAAATATTTGGCAAGCTTTACACCAACAGCCATAGCCCAATTGTAGATACTAGGATGAGTACTCAACCAAGCCCACATCCGCCACGCGGTGTGCTCTGTCCAACTAGCAGCGCTCGCTTGCCCTTTCAAACTTGGCGTCTGCTCGGCAGCGGGCAGCTTTGCATCGTGGCGCAAGCGCTGCAACAAACTAGGAATGGGGATCTTAACCGGACACACTTCTTCACAGGCACCACACAAGCTTGAGGCGGTTACTAGGTCACTGGTTTGCGCTAAACCCTGTAAATGGGGCGAGATTATTTTCCCAATAGGGCCTGGGTAAGTGGTGCCGTAGGCATGGCCACCAACACGGGTATAAACTGGGCAATGGTTCATACAGGCACCACAACGAATACACTGCAGGGTTTTACGCAAGGCTTCGTCGGCATAGGCTTGTGAGCGACCATTATCGAGCAATACCAAATGCACTTCGCTTGGCCCATCTCGTTCTGGCGCACGTCGTGGACCAGAGATCATATTGAAGTAAGTGGTAATATGCTGGCCAGTCGCCGAGCGAGTTAAAATGCTAAATAGTGGTGGCACATCACTTAAAAACTCCACCACCTTCTCAATACCAGTAACCGCAATATGCACTGGTGGTACGGTAGTGGTCATGCGGCCATTGCCCTCATTTTCAACCAAACATAAAGTGCCCGTTTCAGCCACCGCAAAGTTCACCCCAGATATGCCCACCTCTGCTTGCTTAAACTTGGTGCGCAAGGCCTCGCGGCCGGTTTGGATTAACTTGTCTACCGATAAGGTGTAATCGAAGTCTTTAATATGTTGCTTAAATAAGTCGGCTACTTGCTGCTTATTTTTGTGAATGGCCGGCATGATAATGTGAGAGGGCGTTTCTTTGGCCAACTGCACAATGTACTCACCCATATCGCTCTCAACACATTCAATGCCTAGGCCTTCTAGATGTTGGTTAAGCTCGATCTCCTCGGTCACCATGGATTTGCCTTTAACGACCTTAGTCGCGCCTTGGCTTTGAATTAACTCGGCAATTAGCTGTTGAGCTTGCTTGGCATCTTCGGCCCAATGCACTTGTATGCCATTGGCTTGGCAGTTTTTCTCTAACTGCTCTAGTAGCTGCGGTAACTTGCTTAAACAGCGTTGGCGAATGTTCTCGGCGTGTTCACGCAATTGTGCGAGCTCTTGCGGGTCGCTAAAGGCGTCTTTGCGCTTTTGCTGCAAGTAATCCATGGCGCCGCGAAAGTTACTGCGTAAGGTTTGATTGGCGAGGGCATCGCTCGCTTGTTGTTTAAACTGGCTAGGGTAGTAATGCTGTACACTCATGCTTTAGCTCCCTTGGTGCGTTGCCATAAAAAGCTCGCTAGGTGCTGGCCGTTAAAGCGACTGGCTTCTCCTCGATAGGCCAAATGTCCATTAATGTTAGCTAAGCAGCCCCAATCGGCACTCACTAAATAGCTGGCACCAGAACCTTGTAAATGCCTGGCTTTATCTTCCACCATGGCTTGACTTATCTCGCTATGGCGCAGCGAGAAGCTGCCACCAAAACCACAACATTCGCTTTCGTACTCTGCTTTTTTAAGTTCTACTTTATCTAGCTGAGACAGCAAAGCTTGCGAGCTGGCATGGATCCCCAACTCTCTTCGCCCGCTGCAGGAGGTGTGTAACACAACCGAGGTTAAGGGCCCTTGGTCGTGTAGTTTTGCCCGGCAAATATGGGCTAAAAATTCGCTAAACTCAAAAACCCGTTCAGCAAATGCTTCCGCTTGGTCGGCGTAAATATCATCATTAGCAAATAAGTGGGGATAGTGTTTAAACATCATTCCGGCACAAGAGCCCGACATCACGACTATTGGGTGATCTTCGGGAAATAGTGCCATTTGGCTTAAGGCAACGGTTTTTGCTTGTTCTTGGTAGCCAGAGGTATAGGCAGGTTGGCCACAGCAGCTTTGTTTTTCTACCCAAATAACCTCTACCCCTTCTCGTTCAATTAACTCTATGGCGGCTATGCCACCATCGGGATCAAGCAGGTCTAGCAAGCAAGTTGCGTAAAAATACACCTTACTGGGTTTGCTGGGGTATATCCTTAATCCCGTTTGACTCATCCCTTTCCCTTACTAATAAACAACCAGCTATAAAACAAGGTTTAGCATTTTAGCTTTGATTTTAGTTAATCCTGCTCCGGCGGAAATCAGACCTTAGTGCAAGTAAACCGTGAAGTACCAAGCAAGCCTTAGCTAAAACCACACTTTTAATTAACATTTACTTTACACCTTGGCAATTTATCCATATATAGAAACAAAGAAATTAATTATTTCCAAAATATGCCAAATGTAGATGATTTGATTTTATTTGCCGACGTGGTTGAGCAAGGCTCGTTCTCTCGGGTTGCAGAACAGCGCGAGTTAACTAATTCGGTAGTGAGCAAGCGCGTGGCTCGTTTAGAGCAGCAACTGGCGGTACAACTGCTCTATCGCACTACCCGTAAACTCTCGCTCACCGAGGCCGGCCAAGCACTATATAGCCAAGCCAAACACATTGCGCTTAGTGCACAAGAAGCCTTTGCCGAAGTAGGCGAATATGGCGAAAGCCTAAGCGGCAAGATCCGCATTAGTGTGCCAACGATCTCGGGCGAACTGTTGCTTGCCGAAGCTTTAGCAGCATTTAGCGAACAACACCCCGAAATTAGCATTGAGATGTCGATGGATAATCGCTTTGTAGACTTGCTAGAAGATGGTTTTGATTTGGTGATTCGCACCGGCAGCTTGCCTGACTCATCGTTAATTGCCAGGCATATTATCGACTCGCATTGGGTGGTGGTAGCCAGCCCAGCTTACTTAAAACAGCATGGCACTCCCAAAGCCCCAGATGAGCTTAAACAACATCGCTGCCTAAGTTATAGCTATCAAGAAGGAGGCGCCGAAGACTGGCTATTTAAGGTTGGGGAGAATACTCAAGCCATTCGCATTAACAGCGGCTTTAGCACCAATAACGCGCGAGCATTACGCAAAACGGCGTTAGCTGGGCATGGTTTAATTTATGTACCACGATGTTTGGTGTACCAAGATTTAGCCAAACAAGACTTACAAGAAGTCCTAACAGGCCAAGCTGCAAAGGTGCTAGGCATTTACGCCATGTATCCTTTTACCCGCCAGCAACCCAAAAAAATCAAATTGCTGATTGAACATATAAGGCAGCACTATCTAGCCATTTCGGAGTATTTTTAGGCTTTTAGCACAAAATGACTAAATTGTAACCAGCCTTGCTAAAATGCCCTCTATACTTTGCCTAAGCCAATAAAATATTTAACTAATAATGCCAATTCGATTGCTAATCCTAAGCTTTTTGTTGATTCCTTTTTTCATTAATGCTGCTTCATTAATGAAAATCGCCGTGCTCGACTACGATTTAGATTCGAGCGAAGATGAGCCCGGTCTAAATTACTTGGTAGAAGCCGCCGCAAAAATGGATATTAAGTTGGAGCTTATTCCATTGCCAGAAACGCGTGCTCACCGTTTGGTGCAACATGGCGAGTTAGATGGCGAGGCTTTCCCCTACGAAATATCAGGGCATGATTCTAGCCACATGATAAAAATTGATGTGCCCATCGAGAGCTCCTCGCTGTGGATTTGGGTACCCGAGACTCATAGTTGCCCAAGTGACCCAAACCAGCTGAGTAACTTTAAACCGGTAGGTTTAAATGGCATTCCCTACTTTGGTATTTTTTATCAATTATCCGAAGTGGGTTTTGAGAAAGTATCTACCCCGCACATAATGGTGAAAATGCTTCGCCGTCATCGTGCCGATTACTTCCCCGCAAGTAAACGCTCCATAGAGTTTTTACTTGATGAAACCGATCAAGCTTTAATAAAACCTTGCTTCAAAGAACCTTTTATTACCATAACCAGCTACTTCTACTTAAATGAAAAACATCACGCCATTGCCGAGCAATTTAAACAAAAACTCGCAGAAGCAGTAAGCCTTCACTCTGACGATGACGACGATTAAGCACTTAAGCTAAAACGCTAACTCCATATAGAAAAACAAGTAAATACTGCTCAAGACTAGAGCCTAAGCAAAAGTACTGGTAGTGTTCGCTTAAGCAATCACTTAACCATGCAGGAGCTTAGGTTTTGAGCCGTTCTTCTTTCCAACAGTTTCATTGGCAGTCTCAACAGTTTGGCTGTGCCAGCAATGACATCGATAGATTCTATTCATTACTTCATGAACAAATGCAGCGTTTAGGCATGCAACAGCAAACACTTGGTAAAATTGAAAGCTACCCTGTTGATTTATATCGCTCTGCGGAGCCCAAGCCACATTTACCTAATATTCTTATTAGCGCTGGCTTTCATGGAGAAGAAGCAGCTGGACCATGGGGCATGTTAAAGTTTCTTAGCCAGCTTAACGATGATGTATTTCTATCAGTAAACTTAAGCCTATTGCCGCTAGTAAACCCTACAGGATTTAAAGCCGGACATCGCTTTAACCAATATGGTGAAAACCCCAATCGTGGCTTTGGTGTAACCGATGGCACCGCAATTGAAACCGAAGAAAGCTCTAAAGAAGGCAAGCTGCTTATTAAGCAACAAGCGCTGCTAAAAGCACTAAGCAGTGACGGCATACTGACCTGCCACGAAGATGTATTGCAACACCACTGCTATGTGTATTCTTTTGAGCCAGAGCAAGATGCAGGGCCTTTTAGCCTAGGTTTGCGAGATAGCTTGGCGCAGTACTTTAAAGTGGCCGAGGACAACAGCATTGACGGTTGCCCACTAGATGATGGCTTAATTCACAACCATTACGACAGCTCGTTTGAATCATGCTTAGTGCGCATTGGTGCTAAACGCGGCGCGTGCAGCGAAACCCCTGCACGAGAAGATTTTGACCAGCGCATCAATGCTAACTGCGCTGTGATGCAACAATTTGTTCGTTCAAGCCAATAACTAAAAAGCCGCTAACTAGGGTCTGTTGATCTTTGCTGATGGTTTTTGCAGCAATTTATTAGCCATTTAGGCAAGGCAGTGAGTGTGCAGTTAAGTGGGCTTAATCATCACTCGCTAACGCTGAATAAATGGCTAAGAAATGCTGCCCGAAAGGTTCGGATAAGCGAACTTTACTCTTTGTTAAGCACTTCTTGCTTAGTCCACTAGGCTTCTAAGTGCTCGCCGCGATTGAAGCCCGCTTATTTCGAACAAAATTTCAACACCAAAGTTCAACTGCCCCTCGCCTCTGCAGGGGGATTGTTTTGTAGCTCAAGCTGCATTTCAATAACCCCATCTTCCAACTCAAATTTCACTTTAAAACCAAGGTGTTTGGCTAAACCCGCCATGCCGCGGTTTTGGATCATGGTCATGCCACTTAAGGTTTGGGTGCCCATTTGTTGATAGTAGCGAATCATCTTTTGCAGCAAGTGTTTACCTAAACCTTGGCCTTGCAAGTCACTTCTCACCACCATGGCAAACTCAGCATCTAAGTTGTCGGGATCGATGCTGGCGCGCACTACTCCTAGAATTGCCCGGTCATCATCGGCTTGCTCATCTACCGCAATAAAGGCCATTTCTCGGGCGTAATCAATTTGAGTGAGCAAGGCCATTTCTTCATGGGTCATTTGGCCGCGTGCACCAAAGTAACGCTTGTAGCGATCTTCTTCGGTAAGCGATGAGTCGAAGGCCAAATGGTTAGGCTCGTCTTCTGGCAAAATCGGGCGAAGCAATACCTTTGTGCCGTTTTTAGTCTGACAATATTCTTCTAGCTCTTTAGGGTAAGGGCGAATAGCTAAACGCTGAGCAAGCCGTTCATCCACTTTTTGCAAACGCATATTCACGTCAAGCAAGGTGATGTTATCCCCCGCAGCTAGCACTGGGTTAAGATCTAAACGAGCAATCTCTGGGCAATCGATAATCAAGTTTGATAGCCGAGTTAACATGCTGCAAAGCGCCTGCATTTTTAATCCGTTAGGCAAGCGTCTGTCTCGTATTTTTTCTGCTTTAAGCGCCGAGATAACCAAATAACGCGCCAAACTCATATTAAGTGGCGGAAGCGCCACCGCTGCATCTTGGGTTTCGTCCCACTCAGAGCCGCCTTCGCCTAAGAAAATAGCAGGGCCAAATACCGGGTCATTAATTACTGCCACACGCAGCTCTTGTGCGCCAGCAGTTAAGGCCATTCGTTGCAGGATCATGCCTTCAACCTTGGCTTGTGGGTAAGCTTGCTTAACCCTATCGACCATTGATTCTGCGGCTATTTCCAGCTCATGCTGGTTATTAATGTTTAGGCTCACACCATGCACATCAGATTTATGCAGTATATCGGGCGACTGAATTTTTAAGGCTACCGGATAGCCAATGTTGTCGGCACAACTAATGGCTTCTTCAACATTGTGTACAAACCAGGTATCGATGATTTGCAAACCGTAAGCCTGTAGTAAAGGTTTAGCGTCATGGGTTTCCAACACAAATATATCTTTATCAATCGCTTGCTGGAGCAACTGCTTAGCACCTTGATCAACCAAGGTTTTGTCGGTAGTACTGGGGGTTTCTGACAACAATTTTTGGTTGCGGCGAAACTCAACCATGTGCATGAATGCTCCCACAGCCCCTTCTGGGGTGCGGTAAGTCGGAATGCCCGCTTTAGTGAACGCCAAACGGCCAGAATAGGCGGTTTCTTCCCCCATCCAATTGGTAAGTATATTGAGGCGACGCGCCTTGCTATCTTGCTTAATCACATTAATTAAGGCATCAGCGGTAGACTCTGCCCCCGCCAGTGCCGAAGGTGCGTGCATTAGCAGCAATGCGTCTGCTTCGCCGGAACTAGCAACTATATCTAAGGCTTTGGCATAACGAGAAGGATCAGCATCACCAACAATATCTAAGGGGTTTTGCCCCGACCATGCGCTGGGTAGCACCTCAGACAGCTTAGCCAAAGTATCGTCCGAGAACTCCGCTAGTTTCCCCCCTCGCTCCATCAAGGCATCAACCGCCAGCACCGCTGGCCCGCCGCCGTTGCTTATAATCGCCAAACGTTCGCCTTGCAATGGATTGGCGTAAGTGAGTGTTTCTACCGCAGCAAACAACTCATGTAGGTCTTTTACTCGTAACATACCAGCACGCTTAAATGCCGCGTCGTATACCGCGTCGTTACCCACCAATCCGCCAGTATGCAGGGCTGCAGCTTGCGCACCTAGACGGCTGCGGCCAGACTTAATCACCAATATGGCTTTGTTGCGTGAGGCCGCTCGAGCAGCCGACATAAAGCGCTGGGTATCCTTCACCGAGTCGATATACAGCATAATCACTTGGGTTTTGGCATCTCTGGCTAAGAAGTCGAGCAATTCGCCAAAGTCGATATCTAAGGCATCTCCCAATGAGATAAAGGATGAGAAGCCAATGCCCTTGTTGTTTGCCCAATCGAGCACGGTTGTGCACACGGCAGCAGATTGCGACACAAAGGCAATCTTGCCTGGCTGGCTATTGGCGTGGGCGAATGAGGCATTTAATCCAATGTTAGGCAACATTAAACCCAAGCTGTTTGGCCCTAAAATGCGCATGCCGTAACGCTGGCCAAACGCCAACACTTGTTCGGCAATTGTTTGCTCTTGACCGTCTAACTTAATGTCTAAACCACCGGCTGTAATAATGGCAGCTTTACAACCAAATTGGCCGAGCTTTTCCACGACCTCTAGTAAGCGGCTGGCGTTGACACACACAACGGCTAAATCTGGACGCTGGGGAAGCTTCTCGATACTTGGATAGGCCAATACACCAAGCACTGCCTTGTACTTAGGGCTAACCGGCATAACGGGGCCATTAAAACCAGCGCTCATTAGGTTCTTCATTACCACGTTGCCAGCACGTGAAGCGCGATTAGATGCACCAATTACCGCGATAGACTTTGGCGAAAACAAATCATGCAGCTTACGTTGACTCATTAGCGGGATCTCTTTGGCTGAACTAAAGCAATTAAACCCAAGTGTAACGTGTATCGACTGAGACTAAAGTATTCATTGTTCACACAATTTACATCGCTAGACCAAGGTAGTAGTTAGTTTTACCAAAACCGTTTTGGTGTAACTAGCCCAGTAAATTGGCTCGCCACAAAAAATACAACCATTGAGCAACATTACAACTACAATTAACTCAAAGTCACCTTGGTTTTTTTAACTCACACCAGTTTTTTATACAAACAACTGGACAAAAAGCATTTTTTTTATTCATATCTTAAAGAAACCCTGCAATTTTAAGGAAGAAAGCATGGCGTTAACCTCTATTCGTGCAATTGACTACATGACCAAAAATCCGGTCACAGTAACTCCTTCAAACTCATTGTTTGAAGCCATCGACATCATGCTTACTGCCAAGGTATCAGGTGCAACCGTTATTAATGAGCGACGTGAAGTTGTGGGGGTAATCTCTGAAATAGATTGTTTGCAGGCGATATTAAAAGGTACCTACCACGGTGAAATTGGAGGTTCTGTCGCCGATTACATGACTGAAGAAGTGGATATTATTGGCACCGACATGGATATTTTAGCCGTTGCTGAAAAACTCATTCAGAAAAAGCGCCGCAGAATGCCAGTGGTGCAAAATGGCAAGTTTATTGGCCAGTACAGTATTCGTAGTATTCTTAATGCAGTTAAAGAGTTCAATCTCAAATAACGAGTTCACTGTGCTTTACTCACTAAAAGGGCAGCTAAACTGCCCTTTTTTGCTCTCTGTGACATACCGATTAATGAACTTGGTTAACCACCATCTGAGATTGCAAACCCTCTATTTCGGCAATAATTCCAGCAGTGTTTTCACTGTCTGGCACCATTAGATCAAGTTCGGCAGTAAATACACTTCCCCCAGCCTCAGGTACGCTCATTCGATGGCATTCAAGCTTGTTAACATTAACACCATGTCCCACCAATAAACGGGTAATATCATTAATTAAGCCGGGGCGATCTTCTGCATCAATGACCAAACTTAATGATTCACTTTGAGATAAGTGGGCAGGTTTGCAGCCGTTAATGCTTAAGTGTAAGTCATCTACTGCAAGCAAGGCTTGCTGCAAGGCCTGAGTATTTTTTTGCGGAACCTGCACTTTGAAGATACAAGCCACTTGACCATCTAAATTTACCACCCGACTACTTAACCACTTTCCTTGATGAGAGTGGGTAATATCGGCCAAGCGATTTAGTGTACCGGGCTTATCTTCCCCGGTGGCAGTAACTAAAAATAGATCGCTCATACATCTACCCCTTTATGCTAAAACCTAGTTTAAGTTTATACCACCCAGCGGCAAAGGGTGTGACAAGACGCAGGATTTGAGCGGGTCAGCAGTAAAAGCTTGTAAAAATGCTAACTGCGCAGAAAATGCATAGTTATTAATAAGTTTGCTTGGCAAGCCCAATAAAAAAGCCGACTTTCGTCGGCTTTTAAAATCGCTATTTTTTGCTATAAACGCCAACATTTTTGAAGCCAGCATCTTGCAAATACAAAGCCTGTAGTTTGCTCATAACCCCTCGGTCACAATACAGCATGTAATGCTTAGATTGATCTAAATCGCCAAACTGAGTGGCTAACTTAAAGAATGGGATATGCTTTACTTCTACTTCTTCTAAGCTAAAAGGCTGTTGTTCCTGCTCCTCTATCGAGCGAATGTCTAATACTACCGCTTCTTTGTCTTGTGCTAGTTCTTCTTCACCAGCGACTTCAGTCACTTGTTCGTCAGCTTCTTTGGTTACATCACGAATATCGGTAATGCGGCACTCTTCTACTACCTTATCCAAAATCGTAAAATCGAAATTTTGCTCTTCGGCTAGCAATTTCGACTCAACTGCTTTCACCGTAGGCTTGTTAGAAATAACACCGCAATACTCTGGCATGGTTTCGGCAAAATCGTTGGTGCCAATATGCTTAGCCGTATCAATAATATCTTGTTTATCGGTGGCAATTAGCGGGCGAAGAATCAAGGTTTCTGACACTCGGTCAATCATGCTTAAGTTAACTAAGGTTTGACTAGAAACTTGGCCTACTGCTTCCCCCGTGACCAGTGCGGGAATATCCAGCTGCTGAGCCACTTTTGACGCTGCCCGCACCATCATACGTTTAAGTACTACGCCCATTTGGCCGTTGTCTACTTTTTCAAGGATCTCGTTCACCACTGGATCAAAGTCTACCGCAACAAACTTAACCCTATGTGATGAACCAAAACGCTTCCATAGGTGGTGGGCGACTTGCTTCACGCCTAGTTCATGAGCGCGCCCACCTAGGTTAAAGAAACAATAGTGTACTTTTGCGCCACGCTTGATGAGTTGATAACTCGACACGCCCGAGTCAAAACCACCGGAAATAAGCGACAATACACTTTCTTGGGTTGCGATAGGAAAGCCGCCTAAACCTGGGTGCTTCTCTTGCACCAGATACATCACGTCGTCGGCGATTTCGATTTTCACCGTAACATCAGGATTTTTTAACCGCACCCCATTGCTCTCGCAATGTTGGTTTAAACCACCACCAACATAACGCTCTACTTCAATAGATGAGAAATCATGTTTACCACTGCGCTTAACCCGCACACAAAATGTTTTGTCTTTTAAGCGATCTTTCCAAGCGTCAAACGTTAACTCATAGATGTTGTGTAAATCGGTATAGCGATGCTGTTTCACTTCCAAAAAGTGCACGATACCCGGAGTGGAAGAAAGCGCTTGAATCACCGCTTCGCGGTTTTCTTCGCTGTCGTTACGTGAAGTAACAACCATTCGGTCCCAATCTAAACGCACTCGAATAGTTTCATCGATTGGACTAATTACATTGCGAATATTGCTTTGAAGAATTTTACTGAAGCGCTTACGAACCGGCTTACTCTTCATGGCAATTTCTGGAAATAGTTTAACGATGAACTTCATAACTCAAGGGCCTTGATAAATTTGGGCGCGAATTATACCGCGAGTTAAGGCAGCGAGCCAATATTGTTTAGTTTAGCTCGCCTTGGCAGGAATTTTGGGGAAAGTACACATAGAGAAAGTACAAAACTCGCTTAGCTCAGCTAAGCGAGTGGGATTATTTACTCTTCTCCAGAAACGGCGATCTCGCCTGATTGAGAAGCCTTACCTTGCATAATGCCTATCTCTACCCGGCGGTTACGACGGCGGTTCTCGATGGTATTGTTTTTCATTAAAGGCTGAGTGTCTGCCAATCCGCTAACAATTAAGCGCTCTTCGGCAAAGCCACGTACTTTAATGAGTTCATGAGCCACCGACACAGCACGCTGACTAGATAAATCCCAGTTTGAGCGGTACAACTCTGACTCTGCTTGCTGGTTATCGGTATGGCCAGACACGGTGACAATACCAGGAATGTCTTTAATCACCTCTCCCACACGGCGAATAACCGGGCGAAACTTAGGTTGTAAAAAGGCAGAGCCTGAAGGGAAAGCCCCCTTCTCTCGTACCCGAATAATAATTTGCTGGCCAAGCGACTCCACTTCAATGGCGCCATCTTCAATTTGGTCACGCAACTGCTGGGCAATTCGTTTAGCCGTTTCATTTTGTTGGGCTTGGGTTTCGGATTGGCTTTGTGAAGACTGAGCTTGGGTTGCTGAGGCTCGGCCACCCGTTTGCTGGCCAGCGGCTTTTTGCTGACCACCAGCATCGGCTTCTTCACCATCATGAAACTCAAGCTTGGCCTGAGTCATATCAATGGTTTGCTGCATGATGGTTTCGATAGGTGTTGGCTCAGGGCGGCCCGGTCTAAACTCTTGTGCAATAACCGAGGTTCCTTTTGGAATGTCTTTTACTTCCAGTAGGTTTTGCACACCAAAAGCATACTTCATTGAACCAGCAATTTGCTTAAACTTTAGTACGTCCATTTCCGAGAAGGCCAACAGCAATACAAAGAAGCACATCAACAGAGACATGAGATCGGCGAAGGTGCCCATCCATGCGGGCAGTCCTTCTGGGGGGCACTTGCAAGGTTCTTCCATACTGCGCTACCTACTCGTCTGTTGTGCCTAGTGAGCGTTTGCCTTCTGGCAAGTAGTTTTTCAAAACACCCTCAATCACTCGCGGATTCTGGCCATCTTGAATACCCAATACAGCATCCAGAATCAAACTACGGTTAAGCTTTTCTTCACCAGCACGCAACAGCAATTTTTCGCTAATAGGAATGGCCACCATGTTGGCAAGAATTGCACCATACAAAGTCGTTAACAAGGCTACCGCCATAGCTGGGCCAATGGATTTTGGGTCATCCATGTTAGATAACATGGCTACCAGACCAATCAAGGTACCAATCATCCCCATGGCTGGCGCTACATCACCCAGCGCTTTAAAAATACCGGCGCCAAACTCATGGCGCTCGGAAGTGAGCAAGATGTCCTTTTCCATAGTGGCGCGCACTACGTCAGCATCGTGGCCATCCACCAGCATATCGATGCCTTTTTGCATAAAGGGGTTGGAAATCTCGGCTTCTTCTAAGGCCAAAAAGCCACCTTTTCGGGCCGCGTCTGCCATTTCTACAGAGCGCTCAATCAAATCATCGGGCTTATCAACTTTGAACATGAAAGCCTTAGCCGCAATTTTCACTGCGCCTAAAAATTGACCTAAATTGTACTTCATCAATACAACAAACAAGGAGCCACAAAAAACAATTAGTACCGAAGGAATGTCGATAAAAATCTCGATTCCGCCACCCATCACCATCGCCATAACAACAAAGGCGAAGGCGCCGATAATCCCAATCAGCGTTGCTAAATCCACTGCTTTTTCCTTTTAACCTGTAGCCTAGAGATTCTAATTAAACTAATACTAGTCTACTCGCACACCAGAATCGAAGGTAATTTTGTGTTCTCATTTCAATATCTTGACCTACCAAGCTCTACTATATTTATCGGCCAATATAAAAATACTTGAGTCGCAAGTTTGACCTACCCAAACGGCTAAGGTAACTTTGCGCCAGAATATGCTTGATAGAGGCTTTAGCATGGTTGCAAAAAAACCAGAAAAAATGAAGTTTGAAGAAACCTTAAATGAACTTGAAGACATTGTTCAACAGCTTGAACAAGGTGAGCTAAGCCTAGAAGATTCTCTTAAGCAATTTGAACGCGGCATCAGTTTAGCCAATGCTGGCCAAGCTAAACTGCAACAGGCTCAACAGCAAGTTGAGATACTTCGCCAAGGGCCAAATGGCGATTCACTAGAACCTTTAGTGCAGGAGCCTTCTGAGTGAACGCTAGTTTAGCCAGTACCATTGTTGACTACCAATCCCAAATAAACACCCATTTAGACAGTGTTTTAGCCAATCAAGTTGTTAATGACCCCAAGCTACTGGCAGCCATGCGTCACGGCCTATTGCTAGGCGGTAAGCGAGTGCGCCCGCTGCTGGTATATTTGGTAGGCCAATTAACCAATGCGCCCAAAGACATACTTAATGCCGCTGCAGCTGCTGTAGAATGCATTCACGCCTATTCGTTGATTCATGACGACCTACCAGCCATGGATGATGATGAACTACGCCGTGGCCAACCAACTTGCCATATTGCCTATGATGAAGCGACTGCCATTCTAGCCGGTGATGCCTTACAAAGCCTCGCCTTTAGCTTAGTTGCCGAAGCGCCTGCCAGCGATACCCAAAAAGTGGCCATGCTTAAAATATTAAGCCAAGCGGCTGGTTATAACGGTATGTGTGGTGGTCAAGCGCTAGATATTGCCGCAACCAACCAACAGGTTAGCCTTGAGCAGCTGGAAGAAGTGCACCAACATAAAACCGGTGCTCTAATCAAAGCAGCGGTAATGTTAGGCGCGGTTTGTGGCGAGATTGAGCACGCAAATGAGCAGCAAGCTTTAGCTCGTTATGCAGATGCCTTAGGCTTAGCCTTTCAAGTTCGTGATGACATTTTGGATATAATTAGTGATACCGACACTTTAGGTAAACCTCAGGGCTCAGATCAAGCCCTAAATAAGAGCACTTACCCAAGTTTATTGGGCCTTGAAGGCGCAATAGAAAAAGCTGAAAACCTAGGTAAAGAAGCGCTTCAAGCCTTAGAGACTTTGCCTTACAATAGTGAGTTGCTAGCCTTATTAGCTGATTATGTCGTACATCGAAACAACTAGTCGTCAACAATAAGAATAATGATAAGCATTTTATATGACACTGAATATTAAAGATTACCCTACGCTTGCTCTGGCTGATTTGCCGCCGCAACTTCGTCAGCTTGAGCAGCAACAGCTACCTCAGCTGTGTGATGAACTGCGCCAATACCTTCTTAACAGTGTCAGCCAATCGAGTGGCCATTTAGCATCAGGTTTAGGTGCGGTTGAGTTAACGGTTGCCTTGCATTACGTCTATAACACCCCGTTTGATAAATTGGTTTGGGATGTAGGCCACCAAGCTTATCCGCACAAAATTTTAACTGGTCGCCGTGAAAAAATGTCGACTATTCGTCAGTTTAAAGGTTTGCACCCTTTCCCATGGCGCGGTGAAAGTGAATATGATGTACTCAGCGTAGGCCATTCAAGCACTTCTATTGGTGCCGCCTTAGGCATGGCCATTGCGGCTGAGAAAGAGCAACAAGGTCGTAAAGTAGTTGCAGTTATCGGTGATGGCGCCATGACCGCAGGTATGGCTTTTGAAGCACTAAACCATGCCGGTGCGATTCATAACGACATGCTAGTGATCCTTAATGACAACGAGATGTCGATTTCCGAAAATGTTGGCGCCCTGAACAATTCTTTAGCCAATATTCTTTCTGGCTCTTTGTACTCGTCGCTGCGTGAAGGTGGTAAAAAAGTATTAAGTGGTATGCCTCCAATTAAAGAGCTAGCCCGCAGGGCTGAAGAACATCTAAAAGGCATGGTGGTGCCGGGCACCTTATTTGAAGAATTCGGATTTAATTACATTGGTCCTATTGATGGCCACGATGTAAAAGGCTTAGTGCGCACCTTAAGCAATATGCGCGACCTAAAAGGTCCACAAATTCTGCATGTTATGACCAAAAAAGGTAAAGGTTACCTACCTGCCGAGCAAGATCCTATTGGTTATCACGGTGTGCCTAAGTTTGACCCAAGCCAAGATAACTTACCTAAAAGCAAAAGCGCTGCGCCTACTTTTTCTAAAGTATTTGGAGACTGGCTCTGCGATATGGCAGCCAAAGATAAAAAGCTAATGGGTATCACTCCTGCCATGCGTGAAGGCTCGGGCATGGTGCGCTTTTCTAAAGAGTATCCAGAACAATACTTTGATGTAGCTATTGCCGAACAGCACGCTGTAACTTTTGCCGCAGGCTTAGCGATTGCGGGCTATCAGCCAGTAGTTGCAATTTACAGTACCTTTTTGCAGCGCGCTTATGATCAATTAATTCATGACGTGGCGATTCAAAACCTACCGGTTTTGTTTGCCATTGACCGTGCCGGTATTGTGGGTGCCGATGGCCCTACTCACCAAGGTGCTTTTGATTTAAGCTACCTACGCACCGTGCCTAACTTGGTAATTATGGCACCGGCTAACGAAGACGAATGTAGGCAGATGCTCTACACCGGCCACTTACACCAAGGTCCTGCAGCGGTGCGTTACCCGCGTGGTGGTGCCGATAATACCCCGGTTAAAGCCGAGATGAGCGCTATCGAGATTGGTAAAGCGCGAGTCATTCGAGAAGGCAAGAAAGTCGCCATTCTCAACTTTGGCAGCTTATTATGTAAAGCTGCGCCAGTAGCCGAGCAACTTGATGCGACCTTGGTTGATATGCGTTTTGTTAAGCCCTTAGATGAAGCCTGTATCAAATTGCTAGTAACTGAGCACGATGTGTTAGTAACCCTAGAAGAGAATGCGATACAAGGCGGCGCCGGCTCCGCAGTAAACGAATTTTTATTTGCTCAGCAGCTTAACCAAGTAAAAGTATTAAACATAGGCCTCCCTGACAACTTTATAGAACAAGGTAGCCAAGAACAAATCTATGACTTACTCGGTTTAGATAGCAAAGGCATTCAACAAAAAATTGAACGCTTCTGCCAAGCTTAAGTTGTTATTCGAGTACCTGTAGCTGCTCAAACAATGGGAATGGACTAGCCCGATTCATATTCTTTATGTTAATCCGCTGGTTCAATGCCCAGATTTTTCTTTGCCAGTATAAAGGTACAAATACCGCTTCTTGATAAATTTTCTGCTCTAAATACTCAATAATTTTAGCGCGTTTCTCCTCATCTAACTCTTGCTCACCGGCCAAAATAAGTTGGCTAATTTTATCATTTTGATAGGCCTTACAAAGTCCACCTTCATTGGTAATCGGTTCACCTTCACTGAGAAACATCGCCCGCGCTATCGACAATACATTGCCTGCATCTCCCTGCCTTCGTGTTAACACTAAGTCACTTGAACAGCTATCCACTGCTAATTGGTAGTCTTGATCACTTAACCATTGCGGCTGCAAAGAGATATTCACCCGATCCAGCATAGATACGAGTTGAGAAACTACTTTAGATTGCTCTCCAAATAATGACTTTGGCACAGCCATGGTAAGTTTAAAACCTTTTTCATAACCCGCTTGTTGCAATAATTGGTGAGCTAATAGCAAATTATAACGTGGCAATAGCTCGGCGTTGTAACCAGCTCGCCCTGGAATGCTTAGCTGAGTAGATGCCAAAGCATAAGGCCCTAATACTTCAGCCAAACGAATATTATCAATGGCTAGGTTTAGCGCTTGGCGAACCCGTCGATTTTCTAAGGCTGGGTTACGCTGGTTTAATTCAATAGCTAACCACTTTAAACCTTCAGTTTGAATCACCGACAATTGCTTATCTTTATTGAGCAACTCTACGTAGTTCTCTGGCACGTGGTCTACGATATCAACATCGCGAGAAAACAAGCTCGCCATGCGCATTTCAGCTTGTTTAATTGGCACCACTTTAATCCGTTGTACATTGCTACGATTAGTACGCCAGTAACTTGAATGAATTTCAAATTCGGTAACAATACCCGGCACGTAACGGCTTACTTTAAAAGGGCCGGTACCCGATACAGCAAAAGATGGGTTGGTATTTTCTTCAGCGGTATAAAACTGTTTATCCGCAGGGAAGATAAAACTTAAGCGCTGAATCAATTCAGAAAAAGGCCGATAAGTACGAACTTCAAATTGCAGGGTATTAAGCGCCTTTAAGCTCTTAATGGGCGCAAACAAAGCATGTAAATGCGCTTGCTGAGAAATTTGTTGGAAGGTCCACTCTACGTCTTCGGCTGTCAGTGGGTTGCCAGAGTGAAACACTACGCCACTACGTAACTCAAATTGAATTTGTGTAGGAGAAACAATTTTCCACTTAGTGACTAAACGTGGCGCAATACGCCCTTGTTGATCCAACAAAAATAGCGGATCGAATAACAAGTGATTAATAAAGTTACTATTTGCATCTAGTTCATCAACAAGTTGCTGTGGCTCGGCATGAAAAGCGGTTCCCCATACCACTGTATTGGCCTTAGCGTGTTGCCAAGCCCCAAGGCTTACAAGCAACAACAAAGTAATAGGCAGGGATTTGATTTTCAACTTTGCTAACAACGCCAACGTCTTGAACCTTAAAACGATTAATGCTGCTAACTTACACGTGATGAGGCAATAAAAAAAGCGGGACAAGCCCGCTTTTTGATTGGATAGCGTGCAAGTTAAGCGATTCGCCCTTCTTCTCGAGCAAAACACGCAACTTGCGCATTAGCTTCGCTTACCAAACTTGGCTGCTCTTTATTGCATCTTTCATTGGCATAACGACAACGTGCGTGGAAAGCACAACCTTTAGGTGGGTTAAGTGGCGAAGGCAGTTCACCTTCTAGCTTAATTTTCTCGCGGCGATGGCTAGGATCTAAGCGCGGTGTACTTGATAACAGCGCTTGAGTATACGGGTGTTTAGGGTTGGCAAACAGCTCCTCACAAGAAGCATATTCTACTGCCTTGCCTAAATACATCACCATCACTTCATCTGCAATGTGCTCTACTACTGATAAATCATGCGAAATGAAGATATAGCTTAAGCCCATTTCATCTTGCAAATCCATCATCAGGTTTAGCACCTGCGCCTGCACCGACACGTCTAGCGCGGATACTGGCTCATCGGCTACCACAACCTTAGGATCAAGCATTAAACCGCGTGCAATAGCGATACGTTGACGCTGACCACCAGAGAACATATGAGGGTATCGATCGTAATGCTCAGGGCGTAAGCCCACTTTGGCTAACATCGCTAAAGCTTTTTGCTTTCGCTCAGCCTTGCTCATATCGCTGTTAATCACCAAAGGTTCTTCGAGAATCGTTCCTACTTTTTTACGCGGATTCAGCGAACCATAAGGGTTTTGAAAGATGATTTGGATTTTTTGACGCAAGGCTTTGGCGGCATCTTTACCCAAGCTAAGAATATCTTTGCCATCAAAGCAAAGCTCTCCAGCAGTGGGGGTTTCAATCATGGTTAATACCCGAGCCAAGGTCGATTTACCGCAGCCTGACTCACCAACCACTGCCAGCGTTTTCCCCTTCTCTAACTTAAAGCTCACACCATCTAGCGCTTTAACCGTAGCGTCTGGTTTAAACATACCGGCTTTTACGTGGTAATGCTTTTTAACCCCATTTACCGCCAATACCGATTCTTGCATAGTTTCTTCTACCGGAGCAGCATCTAAAGCCGCTGCTTTCATAATGCTATCACTCATGCGCTTGGTCTCCCGCTTTCATCCAGTGGTGTAAAGCATCGCACTTGACGCATTCCTTCTCCCTGCATTGCAGGCTGTTCATTTTGACAACGCTCGGTGGCATAAGGGCAACGCGGGTTTAACAAGCAACCAATTGGTCGGTCAAACGCACCGGGCACCACACCAGGTAGTGCGTCTAAACGCGCTTTACCTGCCGATGATTCAGGCAGTGAACGGAGCAAGGCTTGGGTATAAGGATGTTTCGGCGTTGAGAAAATCTCTTCAGCTGGTCCGGTTTCTACTACTTGTCCTGCGTACATCACAATCACTCGGTGAGCAGACTCAGCCACTAATGCTAAATCGTGAGTAATCAGCACCAAGCCCATGTTTTTCTGCTTTTGTAATTCCAACAACAAATCGACGATTTGCGCTTGAATGGTTACATCCAAAGCGGTGGTTGGCTCATCGGCAATCAACAGCTTTGGATCGCAGGCTATCGCCATGGCAATCATCACCCGCTGGCTCATACCGCCCGACAACTGATGCGGATAGGTTTTTAAGCGCGATTCGGGATCTGGAATACCCACTTGCTCAAGTAATTCGATTACCCGTTTACGACGCCACTTTTTGTCACCGCTTTGATGAATTTTAAGCGCTTCGCTAATTTGGTATTCAACGGTATAACACGGGTTTAAGCTCGACATTGGCTCTTGGAAAATCATCGCGATTTCAGCACCGGTAATCGCGCGACGTTTATCCTCTGCCATGGCCAATAAGTCTTGCCCTTCAAAATTAAGGGTGTCGGCAGTCACTTTTCCTGGGTAGTCAATCAACCCCATGATGGACAAAGAACTAACACTTTTGCCCGAGCCCGATTCACCAACAATACCTACAATTTCACCCTTTTCTACGCTGTAACCTACTTGGTCCACCGCACGAAATGGATTATCTCCATCACCAAACTCAACAGTAAGGTTATTCACTTCTAATAAAGACACAAGGCTTCTCCTACTGCTTCAACTTGGGATCAAGGGCATCACGTAAACCATCGCCCATTAAGTTAAAGGCTAATACCGTTAACAGAATCACTAAGCCAGGGAAGGTAACTACCCACCAAGCACGTTGTACAAACTGCAAGGCATCGGCTAGCATGCTTCCCCACTCTGGTGTTGGCGGTTGAGCACCTAAACCTAGGAAGCCCAGTGCAGCCATATCCAAAATAGCGTTCGAGAAGCCCAAGGTAGCCTGCACGATAAGTGGTGCAGTACAGTTAGGTAGAATTGTAATAAACATTAAACGCAGTGAGCCAGCACCAGCAACCCGTGAAGAAATCACGTAATCTTTGTTTAACTCGGCGATGGTTGAGGCTCGAGTTAAACGCACATAGTGCGGCATAGATACAATGGCAATTGCCATAGCTGCGTTGAAAATGCTTGGACCTAAGATGGCTACAATTGCAATTGCCAATAACAAGCTTGGCATGGCCAACATAATGTCTACTGCGCGCATGATGATGGTTTCAACATAGCCGCGGAAGAATCCAGCAATTAGCCCCAGAATAACGCCAATACCTAAGGACAGCGTTACCACTAAGCAACCAATAAACAATGATAGTTGCGCACCATGAATTAGACGCGACAAGATATCACGGCCAACATCATCGGTTCCGAGGATATGAGCGGTGGTACCACCTTCTACCCAAAACGGTGGTAGCAGTAAGGCATCACGATATTGCTCAATGGGAGAATGCGGTGCAATTACACTTGCCAGTAAAGCAATCACGATCATGCTCACGATAAACACCAAGCCAACTACTGCTCCAGTATTTTGGCTAAAGTAGCCCCAAAATTCTTGTAACGGCGTTTGTACTTGTGGTCCAGTGGTGGCTGGAGTTGTTGTTTGTTCAGACATAATACACTCCTCCTTATTTGCCGTGACGGATCCGTGGGTTTACCACGCCGTAAAGAATATCGACAATCAAATTCACCACAATAATAATGGTAGCCACGATCAGAATGCCCCCTTGTACCACTGGGTAGTCGCGTCGGCCAATAGATTCAATCAACCATTTACCAATGCCCGGCCAAGCAAAAATTGTCTCGGTAAGAATCGCACCCGATAACAAAATGCCTACCTGCAAACCAATTACTGTAATTACTGGAATAAGCGCATTACGCAAAGCGTGCACCACAATTACTCGCATTGGCGCCATGCCTTTTGAGCGAGCGGTACGAATGTAGTCTTCGCCTAATACTTCAAGCATTGATGAGCGGGTCATACGGGCGATAACCGCCATCGGGATGGTGCCCAGCACAATACTTGGCAAAACTAAGTGATGTAATGCAGATAAAAATGCGCCGTCTTCGTCGGAGAGCAGAGTATCAATTAACATAAAGCCGGTAACCTCATCTATCCAGAAGGTCACATCAAGCCGCCCGGATACCGGGGTTATCCCCAAGTGAACCGAGAACACCAGCATCAATAGCAAGGCCCACCAAAATATGGGCATGGAGTAGCCGGTGAGAGAAAAAGTCATGACCGAGTGGTCAAATAAGGAACCTCGTTTCACAGCAGCAACAATCCCGCAGGGCAAGCCTACCAATATGGCAAAGATTGCTGCGCAGGTAGCCAACTCTACGGTGGCTGGAAACAAGGTCATAAATTCTTCGGTTACAGGCGTCTTGGTGATTAATGAACGTCCAAGATCGCCACTCGCAATATTCTTCACATAATCAAAGTATTGGACCAACAAGGGTTGGTCTAAGCCCAACTCGGCACGCAAGGCTGCGTGACGTTCAGGAGACACGCCCCTTTCACCTGCCATTACTTCTATTGGGTCGCCAGGAATCAAGCGAATCAAAGTAAAGGTTAAAAGAGTAATGCCGATGAAGGTGGGTATCACCAACATCAATTTTTTTATAATAAACTGGAACATAACTACAGCTCTGTGTCTGAAGGAAGGAAAGGGGCTGTTGCCAGCCCCTTAGGTATGTTTATTTTAGCGACACGCCATAGAAGTGGTGACCACCTAATGGATCAATCTTAAAGCCTTGAACTTCTTTACGAACTGGCTTGTAAGCCACTGAGTGAGCGATAGTTACCCACGGAGCTTGTTCTTTAAAGATTAACTGTGCTTCTTCGTACAATGGTGCACGCTCAGCTTGCACAGAGATCTGCTTCGCTTTCATGATTACGTCGTTAAATGGCTTATGACACCACATCGCGCGATTACCACCGCCAACAGCGTCACAACCTAGCAATACACTTAGGAAGTTGTCTGGGTCACCATTATCACCGGTCCAACCAAGTAGCACGGTATCATGCTCACCTTGCTTAGAACGCTTAAGGTATTCACCCCACTCATAGCTAACCACTTCAGCTTGAACGCCTACGTTAGCCCAGTCTGCTTGAATCACTTCCGCCATACGACGAGCATTAGGGTTGTATGGACGCTGTACTGGCATTGCCCAAATGTTAGTCTTAAGATCAGTTACACCCGCTTCGGCCAACAAGGCTTTTGCTTTAACCGGATCGTAAGGGTAATCAACGGTATCGTTGTTGTATGACCACATTGTTGGTGGGATTGGGTTTTTAGCAATTTTACCACTGCCTTGGAATACCGCGTCAATAATCGCTTGCTTGTTAACCGCTAGGCTAAGTGCTTGGCGAACTTTAACGTTATCAAATGGTGGTTTTTGGGTATTAAATGCCAAGTAACCTACGTTCAAACCCTCTTGACTCATTAGATTGATGTCGGGATCGCTTTGCATTTGTTCAACATCAGCAGGATTTGGATAAGGCATTACGTGACACTCGCCTGCTTTAAGCTTGGCGTAACGTACTGAAGCATCTGGAGTAATAGAGAATACCAAACGGTCAATCTTAGGCGCGCCTTGCCAGTAATCAGCATTACCTACGTAGCGAATAATTGAATCTTTCTGGTATTGTACTTTTTGGAAAGGACCTGTACCCACAGGGTCTAAGTCTAGTTTTTCAGGCGTACCTGCAGCTAACATGGCATCAGCTTGCTCAGCAGAGAAGATAGATGCAAAGTCCATCGCCATGTTTGCAATAAACGGAGCTTCAGGCTTGCTTAGTACAAACTTAACCGTGTAATCGTCAACTTTAACGATTTCCTTAACCAGATCGTTCATCCCCATACCACTGTAGTACTCGTAAGAACCGCCTGATACTTTATGGTAAGGATGCTCTGGGTCGTCTTGGCGTTCAAAGGTGAACACTACGTCGTCAGCATTAAATTCGCGAGAAGGTTTGAAACCTTTTTTCTGACTGTGAAATTTTACGCCTTTGCGTAAATGAAAGGTGTACTCTAGGCCATCTTCAGAAACTTCCCAAGACTCTGCCAAACCTGGAACAACATTGGTTGTGCCTACTTCAAATTCAACCAAACGATTGAAGATGGTCTTTGAAGACGCATCAAACGTGGTTCCTGCTGTATATAAGCTTGGGTTAAAACCTTCTGGACTGCCTTCTGAACAGAAGACAAATGTTTGCGCTTGAACGCCTACAGCTACTGCACTAGCAACCAGTGCAAGTGACAGCTTCGCCAATCCTTTCTTCATTATGATTCTCCGTGTGACATCTTGTCATGTATGCAACCGTTATGGCTGCATTTCCGGTGTGTTTGCGAATAGACTAATAATTATTGTTCTTGATAAATCTAGACCCTGTACTAGCAATTGTCGCTATTCAAACAACAATTGTGAACTGAGTAAGAGTTAATCAAGCCTGATCCGCTTTTTGCCCGTAATAAATTAGTATTTTTATCTGCCACTGTAAATAGCATAAACAGGATTTTATAATCCAAAAATCAAAGAATACAGTTATAGTGATTAAGGATTCGGTATATCGTCATATTTATGCAATAAAGAATAAGCTTATACGAGGTTTGCATAAGCAGATTTAACTACATTTAGGGGAGAACAAATTTAGCAAGCAGAGCGAATGCTCAATTAAGCGAGAGCAAACAGCACAACTTGCAAAGATATTGCTGCAAACACGCCAGCTAATACGTCATCTATCATTATACCAAAGCCACCATGAACTTTTTTATCCAAAATTTTGATAGGCCAAGGCTTCAATACGTCAAAAAAGCGAAATAGTATAAAACCGAGCAGCACATTAAGGGGAGATAGCGGCACCATAAACATGGTAATCCAGTAACCAACAAACTCATCCCACACAATAGCCCCATGATCATGCACCCCCATCGCATCACTGGCTTTTTGACAGCACCAAACACCAAAAACAAAGCTTAGGAGTAGCACTGCCACGTATGCCCAAACAGGTAATGGCGCGAGCAATAAATATAAAGGAATGGCAGCTAAAGTACCAAAAGTACCCGGTGCTTTGGGGGCTAAACCACTACCTAAGCCGAGTGCGCATAAGTGTAGAGGGTTACGTAAGCTTAATTTGGCTAAAGCTTTATCCATGGCAGTTCTCGCTACTCGCTAGGATTAGTTGAAGTGATCCCAACCGGTGGGTTCGATTTGATAGGGTTTATCCTGATATTTTAGCTTTATCTCGCCATGGCCAGGTGCCAATTGCCCAATACAGGTATAAGGCACACCACTATATGACAAGGAGGTATCAACTGAACCTTTATTTGACTCAGGCACAGTAAAACACAGCTCATAATCCTCACCACCGTTTAACGCCAAGGCAATACTTTGGTCCACACCTACCGCTTCATTCATGGTTTCTGAAAGCGGCAAATTCTCCAGCTTCAAAGTCGCTGAGCAATGGCTCTTTTTAAGAATATGCTGTAAATCGTTGTATAAACCGTCTGAGATATCGATAGTTGCCGATGCAATATCACGCAAGCCGTACCCAGCTAGAACTCGAGGTTGCGGGTAATAGTGCTGCTTTAAGCTTAGCTCTAACTGTTGTGGGTTTAAGCTAATTTTGTTTTGAAGATGCGCTAACGCAAGGCCTGAGTCACCAATATTGCCAGTCACATATACCCAATCGCCCGGTTTAGCTCCGTCTCTGCGTAAAGCTTTACCTTCTGGCACTACACCATGCACAGTTACGGTAATACTTAAGGGGCCTTTGGTGGTGTCACCACCAATTAAAGCGACATTGAAGTATTCGGCTAAGTCATAAAAACCTTTGCTGAATTGGGCTAACCACGCTTCGTCAATTTTCGGCAAGGTGATCGCTAAGGTTACCCAACGCGGCTCTGCGCCCATGGCGGCCATGTCACTTAAATTAACGGCAAGCGCTTTATGCCCTAGCGCGCGAGGTGGTATATCAGAGAAAAAGTGTACGCCTTCTACCAAGGTGTCGGTAGATATAGCAATTTGATTATTCTCGGGAACAGTTACCAGCGCAGCATCATCCCCAACCCCCAGTAATACATCTGGGCGTGAGGCACTGCGCTGGAAGAACTTTTCGATAATATCAAATTCACCCAAAGGAGGCTGAGATGGCATGTAACTAAGACTTAAATTGCTGTAAACGTAGAACTTTATCTAGCACGCCATTAACAAACTTGTGGCTATCTTCAGCGGCAAATGACTTAGCTAATTCAATCGCTTCGTTAATCACAACTTTAGGCGGCACATCGCTCACCATTAATAGCTCGTAAACACCAATCAACAAAATTGCGTGTTCAACAATATCTAATTCTTCTAGCTTACGAGAAAGCGAAGAACTCATCGCTTGATCTAACTTGTCGCAGTTTGCCACTACGCCTGTAAGTAGGGTAGAAAAATAAGGAACATCAGCCTTACTCATATCTTGTTCGGTTAAGAACTGATGCTCGATGTTAGCAACGCTGTCCTTGGTCACCTGCCATTGATAAATTGCTTGAGTAGCAAATTGTCTAGCTTTACGACGTGCAGCTGGTTTCACAGAGAATTCCTCAAATTAAACTTCTATCTGATCAATTAAGTTGATCATTTCCAAAGCGCTTAGGGCGGCTTCGGTACCTTTATTACCCATTTTAGTGCCAGCGCGTTCAATCGCTTGCTCGATAGACTCAGTAGTAAGCACACCAAAGGTAACTGGAATATCAAATTCCATCATAACTTGAGCTAAACCTTTGTGGCATTCGTTAGCCACTAATTCAAAGTGGTAAGTGCCACCACGAATTACCGTACCTAAAGCAATAATAGCATCGTACTTTTTGCTTGCTGCAATGCGTTTAGCAGCCAGTGGAATTTCTACCGCACCCGGTACACGAACAACAGTAATGTTGTCATCGCTAATTCCACCTTGACGAGTTAGCGTATCCACAGCGCCAGATAACAAGCTCTCGTTAATAAAGCTGTTAAAACGAGCGATAACAATAGCCACTTTAGCGTTTGGTGTAGCTAAATTTGCTTCAATTACTTTCATACCTATTTCTGCCTTTTCTTTGAGTCCATCAAAAAAATCGCGCTATTCTAGCACAACTAATCTGCTAGGCCCTTATTAAAATTATGTCTCACTAACACTTAGGTTATTCTTGGTCGATATACTCAACCACTTCCAAACCAAAGCCAGATAATGCGTGATAACGCTTAGGTGAACTTAATAAACGCATTTTGCTTACACCTAGGTCGGCCAAAATCTGAGAGCCTACTCCAACAGTACGTGAAGCAGTGTGTGCTTGCTTTTGTGCTGGAGTTTCGCCGCGATCTTGCAGGGCGAAGGCTTTAACTTGGTCAATCAAATTATCAGCCTTGTCATCGGTACTAAGTAGCACCAGCACGCCATTTTCTTGAGCAATTTTTTCTAAGGCTTTATCCAGTGGCCAGCTCATCTTTCCAGCCCGGTCACTGCCTAATAAATCACTAAAGGTATTGTGCAAGTGCACGCGTACCAGCGTGGCCTCATCTTCTTTTATCTCACCGGCTTGCATAACAAAGTGGACTTTTTCATCGATGGTATCGCGGTAGGTAATCAACTTGAAATCACCGTGGCGGCTAGGCATTTTACATTCTGCAACTCGCTCAATAGTGGTTTCGTTGTTATTACGGTATTCGATGAGATCGGCGATAGTGCCCATCTTTAAACCGTGTTCTTTACAAAACACCTCAAGATCAGGGCGACGAGCCATGGTGCCATCTTGATTAAGGATCTCAACAATCACTGCAGCTGGTTCTCTACCAGCTAACCTTGCCAAATCAGTTCCTGCTTCAGTATGTCCAGCGCGGGTAAGTACCCCACCTTCTTGTGCCATTAGCGGGAAAATATGCCCAGGCATAACAATGTCACTAGGCTTAGCATCGCGGGCAACTGCTGCTTGCACAGTGCGCGAGCGATCTGCAGCAGAAATACCGGTAGTCACGCCTTGTGCTGCTTCAATAGATACCGTGAAGTTAGTAGCAAACTGTTCGGTATTCACATCCACCATCAGCGGCAACTTTAGTTGCTGACAGCGCTGTTTAGTCATGGGTAAACAAATCAATCCACGCCCATAGGTAGCCATAAAGTTAATGGCCTCTGGTGTTACCATATCGGCTGCCATGATGAGATCGCCTTCATTCTCTCGATCTTCATCATCCATTAGCACCACCATTTTTCCATGGCGTAAATCTTCAATAATTTCTTCGATACTGCTTAGTGACATAGCAAAACCTTTCTTACCTTTGGGGATAGTATTTATCGTTATTAGCGCATCTTGATTGGGCGAGCTATTTCATAAAGCCGTGCTGCGCCAAAAATGCAGTATTTATTTTTGAATCGTTAGTATTCTCATCAGCATAGCCGATTAAACGCTCCACATAGCGAGCGATAACATCAACTTCTAAGTTAATTTTTTGCCCAGGCGACCAAGCACCAATGGTTGTTTGCTCGGCTGTATGGGGAATAATGGTTAAACGTAGCTGTTGCTGTTGTACTTCGTTCACCGTTAAGCTAATGCCATCTACGGTTACAGATCCTTTATGGGCTATGTAGCGCGCCAGATCATTAGGAACCTTTAGCCAAATATTAATCGCACGCGCACTGGGGCTAATGCTTACTACCTCTGCTAAGCCATCAACATGACCACTGACAATATGACCACCAAAGCGATTAGTTGCAAGCATGGCTTTTTCAAGGTTAACCTTGTCACCTTGTTTGCATTTAGCCAGTGAAGTTAAACTTAAAGTCTCAGTAGATACATCGGCGCAAAAGTGCTCATTGCTAAAGTCGACCACGGTTAAACATATACCGTTTACCGCGATGCTATCGCCAAGCCTTACATCCGACATGTCTAAACCAGCGCTAGCGATGTTTAATCGCACGTCACCACTGCGTTTTTCAATGCGAGAAATCTTGCCTAGGGCTTCAATTATTCCAGTAAACATTAATGTGTGCCCTGTGCTTGCGGGATCCAGATAGTTTTAATGTCGGGGCCAATTCGGCGAGTTTCAAGGCATTGCCAAGAATTTAACGCACTCATCGACTGATAGCCCTCTAGCCCCACTAAACTGTGAGCATCGGCTCCCATCAATAAACCGGCTTGGTAACAAATAAGTTGATCAACCAAGTTGGCTTGAATTAGAGCAGCCGCTAGCTTGGCTCCAGCTTCAACCCAGATGTCATTGACTTCCGCTTCAGCTAATTGCTGCATTAATTGCGGCAAAAAGTTTGGCGTGTCTTCAATCACCAGCTGTTTTACGGCTGGCAGTTGCGTTTGTGATTGATGGCCAGCCAACCACAAAGACTCACTATTGTTAAAAATATTAAGGTCTTGAGCTGCTTCTGCGAGGCGTTGTTTGCGGTCAATAATCACCCGCAATGGCTGACGCAGCAGTGTTTCATCAAGTTGCTTTGCAAGGCTGCCTAGCTCATTAAATCTCACGTTTAGGCTGGCATTATCACGAATAACCGTCGTAGCGGTGGACAAAATAGCATGGCTAGCGGCACGCTCTCGTTGCACGTCGCTGCGAGAATGAGCCGAGGTAATCCACTTGCTTTCGCCATTGGCCAAAGCGGTTTTAGCGTCGATAGAACCCGCAAGTTTCAAGCGAACAAAGGGACGTTTACGCTCAACGCGGCTCAAAAATCCGGGGTTAAGCGCACGCGCTGACTGCTCCATTAGACCAGTACGAACCTTAATACCAGCCTCTTCAAGGTGCTTAATACCGCGCCCAGCTACCTGTGGATTAGGGTCAACCATAGCAATCACTACTTCAGCCACTTGTTGCTCAACTAACATTGAGGCGCAAGCGGGCGTTCTGCCTACATGGCTGCAGGGCTCAAGGGTGACATAACAAGTCGCCCCTAAGAGGCTAAAGCCTCGTTGCTTAGCATCTGCAGCGGCATTCACTTCGGCGTGCCCTTCGCCGGCTTTACGGTGAAAACCTTCACCAATAATCTGACCGTCTTTTACCAACACACAACCCACATTAGGATTGGGTGCCGTGGTATATCTTCCGCGCTTGGCAAGAGCAATGGCCTTTGCCATGAACTGGCAATCTTGAACGCTAAAACTCACTTACTTTTCCAACTTAGCAATTTCGTCACTAAATTCTTTGATATCTTCAAAGGAGTGATAAACCGAAGCAAAACGCACGTAGGCCACTTTATCTAGGCCAATCAACTGTTCCATAACAATCTTGCCGATGAACTTAGTAGCAACTTCGCGTTCGCCAGTCGCCCGCAGCTGCGACTTAATTTTGTTAACTGCTTGCTCTACTTGGTCAACGCTTACTGGGCGTTTTTCCAGCGCGCGCATCATACCAGCACGCATTTTCTCTTCGTTAAAGGGTTCTCTAATGCCGTTGCCTTTAATCACTCTTGGCATCACCAACTCAGCTACTTCAAAAGAGGTGAAGCGCTCATGGCACTCTAAGCATTCACGACGCCTTCTTACTTGGTGGCCATCGGCAACCAAACGCGAGTCAATAACCTTAGTTTCATGAGCAGAACAAAATGGACAATGCATGGGCGATCCCTTATTCGAGTATCCGGCAATTTTATCTGCTAAACCGTCAGAGGTACAGGTTAGCTAAAGCGTAACTATCGAAAATGCCCACAATTCCTTTATTTAGATAAGGTCTTGTCCATAGAGAATGGTGCCAACTTAGTAAAGGAAGAAATAATGAGAATTAGCTCTCAGTTTAACCACTGAAGCAAATACTTAATGTTTAGCCCTTAGCTTGTTAACAGTCTGATTAGATTCAAGTTAAGCTTGTTATTTAAGCAAATTGCGTTTGCGTAGTAACCAATTACTACCGCTTAGCTTACCGCACAAGTTAGGCTGCACTATAAATGTAAATAACTTGTTAAGGAAAGCATCATGGCGAAGATACTGATTATTGCAGGTGATTTTGTTGAAGATTACGAATTAATGGTGCCATTTCAGGCGCTGCAAATGGTAGGCCACGAAGTTATCGCAACTTGCCCAGAGAAACGCACTGGCGAACAAATTAAAACCGCCATCCATGACTTTGAAGGCGATCAAACCTATACCGAAAAACCAGGGCACAACTTCACCCTCAATGGCAATTTTGCTGACATCGATACCGAGGAGTTTGACGCGCTATTGTTGCCCGGCGGACGTGCCCCGGAATACTTACGCTTAAATGCTAAGGTATTAGAAATAATTCAAGCCTTTGCCGCTAAACAACAGCCGATAGCGGCAATATGCCATGGCGCACAGCTATTAACGGCGGCAGGTATTGCCTCTGGCAGACACATTTCTGCCTACCCGGCTTGTGCGCCTGAAGTGACAGCCGCTGGCGGCGACTATGCCGATATTGCCGTTGACCAAGCCCTTACTGATGGGAACTTGGTCACCGCGCCAGCTTGGCCTGCCCACCCGCAATGGCTAGCGCAATTTAATAAACTATTGGCTTAATACTAAAGTAAAACGGCAAAAGTTGATTTTGTATACCATGATTAGACTTCGGTTTGATCATGGTGGGATTGCCTATGTGTGAAATCTATTCTGGCACTGAAGCGGAATTGTTTGAATTGAAATCTCGGTCGGTACGTTTAGATGGCGTAGTAACCAGTATTCGATTGGAAGCGATATTTTGGCAACTACTGGAGCAAATAGCCGAAGAGGCCAACCTTAGTTTGGCGGGCTTTTTAACACAAATTTACCATGAAGTATTACAGCGAGAAGAAAAGGTAGGTAATTTTACATCTTTACTTAGAGTGGCTTGTACTACTCACCTTAATCAAGGCAAGCGCTTAACACTCTCTCATCCTTCGCTTAAACAAGCGGAATCAGGCAATTCCATTGCCAACGGATATCTTTAATGTGCAAACATTAAGAAATGATGAACAACATAAAGCTGCCCCAAATTACAAACTGCATAATCATTAATCGTTTTGCACTAGCCACAGGATTCATGTCCATGGTGATTCTCTCTCTTCTGCAATTACCCTTTAGCGCTGGTAATTTGACTTATCAATTAGGTCTTAAAAACTGAGCAATTTCAGTACCAACTGTCTAATTCTCAGGCTAAAACCCAGCCTATCCCTCCTTGGTTTGTGTTCCTATTCACATTTAGTCTTAATAATCCGTAGTTTTACTAGGGTCTGTTGATCTTTGCTGATGGTTTTTGCAGCAATTTATTAGCCATTTAGGCAAGGCAGTGAGTGTGCAGTTAAGTGGGCTTAATAATCACTCGCTAACGCTGAATAAATGGCTAAGAAATGCTGCCCGAAGGGGTCGGATAAGCGAACAAAATTTCAACACCAAAGATCAACAGACCCTAACAAACAAATACAAAAAAGGAGGCATAAAGCCTCCTTTCTTTTATCTAGTCAATCCCTGACGTTTACATGCTTACTTAAGCGTAGACCGGGAAACGCTGGCAAAGTTCTAACACTTGGCCTTTAACGCGCTCAATTACCGCTTCGTCTTGTAAATTATCTAATACATCACAAATCCAGCCAGCTAACTCTTTAGAAGCAGCGACATCTAAGCCACGACGAGTAATTGCTGGAGTACCAATACGTAAACCACTGGTTACAAACGGAGAACGCGGATCGTTTGGAACCGAGTTTTTATTTACTGTGATGTTTGCACGGCCTAGTGCCGCGTCGGCATCTTTACCAGTAATGTCTTTGTCGATGAGATCAACCAAGAACAAGTGGTTTTCTGTACCGTTAGACACAATCTTGTAACCGCGCTCTTGCAGTACCGCTACCATAGCTTTGGCATTATCTAATACGTTTTGCTGGTATTGCTTAAACTCTGGCTCCATCGCTTCTTTGAACGCTACCGCTTTTGCAGCAATAACATGCATCAAAGGACCGCCTTGACCGCCTGGGAATACTGCAGAGTTAAGCTTCTTCTCTACTTCTTCGTTAGCACGCGCCAAAATCAAGCCTCCACGTGGGCCAGCTAGCGTTTTGTGAGTAGTCGTTGTTACTACATCAGCAATTGGCACTGGGTTTGGATACAAACCAGCAGCTACTAAACCAGCAATGTGTGCCATATCTACGAACAGGTAAGCACCTACTTCGTCAGCGATGTCACGGAAACGCTGCCAATCAACCACACCTGAGTATGCTGAGAAACCAGCAATAATCATTTTAGGTTTGTGTTCTTTAGCTAAACGCTCAACTTCAGCATAGTCTAACTCACCAGTTTCTGGGTTAATCCCGTACTGAACGGCGTTGTAGATTTTACCTGAGAAGCTTACGCTTGCACCGTGAGTTAAGTGACCACCATGAGCTAAGCTCATACCTAGCACTGTGTCACCTGCTTTAAGCAAAGCCATAAAAACAGCTGAGTTAGCCTGTGAACCAGCATGTGGTTGCACGTTTGCATAGTCGGCACCAAATAGTTGCTTGGCACGCTCAATGGCTAGTACTTCTGCTTTATCTACATACTCACAACCACCATAGTAACGCTTACCTGGGTATCCTTCGGCGTACTTATTAGTAAGGTAAGAGCCTTGCGCTTCCATTACTCGTGGGCTGGCATAGTTCTCAGAAGCAATCAGCTCGATGTGCTCTTCTTGACGAACTTCTTCTTTAGTAATGGCTTGCCATAATTCGGCATCGTAATCGGCGATATTCATATCACGCTTTAACATCAGTATCTCCTGACTCTTTTGTTACATGTTGGTGGGTGATTTTTCGAAGGCGCATTCTAACCTGAGTCCTTTTCAGATCACAGCAAAATTTTTTACCATTAACGCTATTCAAATGAACAAATGTAACAATAAAACGCTAGCTGCCTTGGAAGCTGTAGTGTGCGTTTAGCCTGTTAAATTTGCAATTTTCTCACTAGCTGCTTTGATCTTTATGAAATAAATTCACGTTAATTTAGGCATTACATCTCAGCCCAACAAAGGTTAAGATGATAATGATTATCATCTACAATTAGAGTTTATATTATGTCACTTCGCCTCTCTGGCCTCATTTTGTCATTTTTCTTTCTATCGGCTTGCAGCGCTACTCCACCTGTAGATCAAACAAAGCCATCTGCAGATATTCAATTGCAGACCTACTATGACTACGTACTCTACAACCCAAACGACCAACAAATTTTTGAAAACACCCAAGCACTTGCCAAGCAACTGGCTGATTCGCAGGTGATACTGTTTGGCGAATACCACAGTCACCCCGCTATCCACTTAGCACAGCTGCGTTTATTGGAAGCCTTATATCAGCAACAAAACCAAATTAGTTTATCGATGGAGCAATTTTCTCGCAGCCAACAAGCTTTATTAGACAGCTACCTAGCCAACGAAATAGGTGAAGAATGGCTTATCAAACAAACCAAGGCCTGGGATAACTACCGCTCGGATTATCGGCCGCTAGTTGAATTTGCCAAAGATAAACAACTTACGGTAGTAGCAGCCAACGCTCCTCGCGAGCATGTTCGCTGTATTGGTCAGCAAGGCTTAGGCTATTTAGAGGGCTTAGAAGAATCTGAACGCAGCAAACTTGCCCAAGACTTTACAACCAACGATCCGGCCTACCAACAGCGACTGTTTGGTAACGCTCACCATGGCGATAGCGAACAAAGCAAAAATCACTTTCTCGCCATGTTAGCTTGGGACGAAACAATGGCAGAATCTATCGCTCTGCAACTACAGTCTCAAACTACTCAACAAGTGATGCACACGGTGGGCAACTTTCATATTGAACAACGACAAGGCACCTACTCAAGAGTAGAACAACGCCTCGAAGGTAAAAAAGTTAGTTCTTTAGTGGCGATAAACCACAGTGAGTTTATTAAGTTAAACGAGCAACAAAAACAAGCATTAGGTGACTACTTAATTGTGGTAAAAAGCTTGCCAGTGCGTTATCAAAACAAAGCCAATCAGCAAGCAGAATTTAAGCATATTAAGAAACAATCTAGTAAGCAGTGTAAAAGCGCTAACTAACAATTAGCTAGCTGTTATTTAAAATGTCTCTCGACGACGACGCCTCTTGTTAAATAAATGTTAATAAATCAACTTAAATAACTGTATTCGCCTTATTTTTTTTTGGTTTTACTAACAAACGCTTGCAGCTTGCTCATATTGAGCCATAATCATACCAGCGGCTCACTCAATTGCAGTGAATAGCTTTGCTTAAACGAATCAACGATTGCTGACAATCGTTAGAATTGAATATAAAGGACGGACTTACCATGAATAAGTTTTTAGTTGCAGGCGCTATTGCTTCTACCATTTTACTAGCGGGTTGTTCTTCAAACACTACCGCTCTAGAAAACAACGTACAATCTCTAAGCGACAAAGTTGATGCACTATCAAACGAAGTTGCAGCTCTTCGTGCAGAGCAAAGCTCTTTGAGTGGCGACATTAAGTCAGCTCAAATGAGTGCTGACCAAGCTAAAGCTGAAGCGATGCGCGCTAACGAACGTATCGACAACATCGCATCTTCTTACACTAAGTAAGTTTAAAGCGATGTAAAAAAGGTGATGCTAAGCATCACCTTTTTTTATCCTTGTTTTTCACCTACCGACAAAGCAATACCTTGCTGGTTTTTCAGCGCTTGATTCACCACCGACGAGTCAACCCCTGATTGAGTAATAAACTTAATATCATCACGACTCAATTGTAAGGTAGTTGCTTGGGTTACTTCTTCTTCAGAGCGATTAAGCGGCTGGTGCACTTCTAATAAATACTCACCACTAGGTTCAAGCGAATGTTTAATCGATTGATTAATGATCCTCACCGGCGTTTTCACATTAACCTGCGAAAACAGATATTCAATATCGTCGGGAAACAAACGAATGCAACCAGAGCTTACGCGCAGGCCAACACCAAATTCTTTGTTAGTGCCATGAATTAAATATTCACCATTACCATAAGCCAAACGCAAGGCATATTCACCCAGTGGATTTTCTGGCCCTGCCTGTACAACTGGTGGCAAAATAATGCCCTTGGCTGCATATTCATTACGAATATTTTGAGTAGGTGTCCAAGTAGGTTGCTCACGTTTTTGACTAATGTAAGTGCTCATCTCTGGTGTTTCGCGGCCAATTCGACCAATGCCAATGGGTAAAACATCTACCTCGGTGCTATTTGGGCGAAAGTAATACAAACGCAACTCGGCAAGATTTACCACCACCCCTTTGCGCTCCACATCGGGCAGCAAAATTTGCGTGGGAATAAGAAGCTCGGTACCTTCCTCTGGTAAGAAAGGGTCTACCCCTTTATTCGCCGCCATTACCGCTAAAAAACCTACGCCATAACGCTCGGCGATAAGCGCTATAGTTTCGCCTTTTTGCACTCTGTGCCATTGGTTTCCGCCCAACAGGCGACTGCCATCTTCGGGTAAATCGTAAGTTAAGGCTGAAACTGAAAATGCCATACATAGGGCAACACAGGCCAATAAAATCTGTTTCATTTAATCTGTAGTGTTAAATAGTGATAATTCCAACATACCACTATTACTTTAGAAATTCGACAAGCTCCGCTGGCTATCTCTGTTAAAAACAAGCTGATAGTACCGCTTTATGCTGCTTCACTATGCAACATCAAAAAACCGCCGTATAAAGTAGCTCACAAAGCTAGCTTCCATCTACGAAGCCAGTATCATAGCGGAAGATAAATTTAGCGAATTTGGGTGTATGCTTTAGCGACACAAAAATTCGAGTATAGACCCTTAAAGGAACGGCAAATGGCCCAATTTATTTATACGATGAACCGCGTTGGTAAAATCGTTCCCCCTAAAAAACATATTCTTAAAAATATTTCTTTAAGCTTTTTCCCTGGCGCTAAAATTGGCGTACTCGGTTTAAACGGCTCGGGTAAATCTACCCTGTTACGCATTATGGCAGGTATTGATACCGATATTGAGGGTGAAGCGCGTGCTAACCCAGGAACCAAAATTGGTTACCTTGCCCAAGAACCTCAAATGGACTTAGACAAAACAGTTCGCGAAGTGGTTGAAGAAGCAGTAGCGGTGGTAAAAAATGCCCAAACTCGCTTAGACCAAGTTTATGCCGAATACGCAGAACCCGATGCAGACTTTGACGCCTTAGCTAAAGAGCAAGGTGAACTAGAAGCGATTTTAGCCACTCATGATGCACACAGTTTAGAGAACCAATTAGAGCGCGCAGCCGATGCTTTGCGCCTACCAGAGTGGGACCAAAAAATTGAAAAGCTGTCTGGGGGTGAACGTCGCCGCGTAGCGCTGTGTCGCTTGTTGCTTGAAAAACCAGACATGCTGCTACTAGACGAACCAACCAACCACTTAGATGCAGAATCCGTAGCTTGGTTAGAGCGCTTCTTACATGATTATGAAGGTACTGTTGTGGCGGTAACCCACGACCGTTACTTCCTCGATAACGTAGCAGGCTGGATTCTAGAACTAGACCGCGGTGAAGGTATTCCATGGGAAGGTAACTACTCTTCTTGGCTAGAACAAAAAGAAGAACGCTTGAACCGAGAGGCCTCTCAAGAAAAAGCTCGAATGAAATCAATTCAGAAAGAGCTGGAATGGGTTCGTTCAAACGCGAAAGGTCGTCAAAGTAAAAGTAAATCCCGTATGGCTCGCTTTGAAGAGCTGAATACTCAAAGCTTCCAAAGCCGAAATGAAACCAACGAACTATTTATTCCTGCTGCGCAACGCCTAGGTGATAAGGTTATTGATGTTACTAACTTGTCTAAGTCTTATGATGGACGAGTACTTATTAATGACCTGTCATTTAGCATTCCTAAGGGAGCGATTGTAGGTATTATCGGTCCTAACGGCGCGGGCAAATCGACCCTCTTTAAGATGATTACCGGAGCAGAGAAAGCAGACTCTGGTAGCGTAGAAATTGGCGAAAGTGTTCAAATAGCTAGCGTAGATCAGTTCCGTGATGCGATGGATGATAAAGCCACCGTATGGCAAGAAGTGTCTGGCGGTTCCGATATACTAAAAATTGGTAATATCGAAGTACCAAGTCGCGCTTATGTCGGTCGATTCAACTTTAGAGGTGGAGACCAACAAAAGCGAGTGGGCGAGCTATCGGGTGGTGAACGTGGCCGTTTGCATTTGGCTAAGTTACTGCAAACTGGTGGCAACGTGCTGCTATTAGATGAACCAACCAACGACCTAGATGTTGAAACATTACGCGCACTAGAAAACGCACTCTTGGAATTTGCTGGCTGCGCCATGGTTATCTCGCATGACCGTTGGTTCTTAGACCGTATCGCCACTCACATTCTAGATTACCGCGACGAAGGGCAAGTAAACTTCCATGCTGGTAACTTTACCGAGTACGAAGCTTGGTTAAAAGAAACCATTGGCGAAGAAGCTGCTCAGCCTCATCGCATAAAATACAAACGTATTAGCTAAGTATGAGGATTAAAAAAGGCCACTTACGTGGCCTTTTTAATTCCTCCAAGGGGCTTAGCCTAAGCTCTCCAATAATACTTTAGCGTCTTCATACTCAGAGAATTGCTGATCCAACTCCACCGCTGCTTCTGCTTCCGCTTTAGCCTCGACCTTACGCCCCAACTTACTAAGAGCAACAGCCAAATGATAACGAATCGCAGCATCCGATGCGTTCATTGTGTAGGCTTCTCGCAAGTAAACTAAACCTTGGTCAACATTGCCGCGCTGTACTTCAATCCAGCCAATAGTGTCTAAAATAGCGGCGTTTTTAGCGCCTTGCTCTACTACCTGTGCAACGGTTTGATAAGCTTTATCTAAGTCTTGGCCAGAGTAGATATTTGCCAAGTTATTCAAAATCCCCGGATCTTGCGTTAATGCTGGCAAGGCGAGCAGGTCTTCATAGTGTTGTTGAGCTTTAACAAGCTGCTTATGGTGCAAATAGCTATCGGCTAAAATACGTTTATGCCAAGCCAACTCTGCAGCAGTAGTAACTAAACCTTCCATTTGTTGATGAAAAGCATCATCGGCAATGCCTTGCTTAGCCAGTTGATACAAACGCACTACCGCCTCTCGATTAAACGCATTCAACTCTACAGCTTTACTGTAACTTTGCTGCGCTTGTTCCTTTTGGCTCTTGCGCATTTGAATATCGCCTTGCAAGAGAAACAACTGGCTACTTTCACCAAATTTGTTGGCTAAATCCGCCACCGTCTTTTCTGCAGCTTCCAAGTCGTTTTGTTCCAGTTCTACTTTAGTTAATAGGATCAACGTTGACATATTTTCTGGTGCCAACTGGTGAGACTTTAATAAAGAACTCTTGGCATTTGCTAACTGCTTGGCCTGGGCCTGCATTCTGGCTAAGCCTATTAACTTATTTGGCTGCTCTTTCCAAATACTGTCTAATAAACCTAAGGGGTAGTCTGCGTCTTCATATCGCTCTAATCGAATAAGAATTTCTGCATAAGCACTTAAGTAACGCTCATTCAAAATATACTCTCGATTTAGCTTCTCAACTTCGGCTAAGGCATTCGACCATTGTGCTGTTTGCATATACGTATCAAGTTTTAGCTCGCGTGCCTGGCGATTGTCTTGTTCGTATAGCAAAACTTTATCAAGCTGTTCAGTCGCTTCTAGATAGCTTTTTTGCTCAAGGTGAATGCGAGCAGCCAAAAGGTGACTTGGCGTGTGCTGTTTGTTTATTGCTAACAAGGTGTCTAAGATTTGTAGTGCTTCTTCAGTGCTGCCCTGGGCTCTCAAGACCACCGCTTTGTTAAAGCTAGCGCCTACATTATTGGGGTTGGTTGCTAACACTTCATCAAGATAACGCAGTGCCAATTCTGCTTGTTCAGTTTTAATGTAATAAGCAGCAATCAAATTTTGCGCATTAGCATTGTTTATGTTTCTGGCAATTAAACTCTCAATTACCGGGCTAGCTTGGTCAAACTTGTTCAGTTCTAAAGCCAACTCACCTTTCAACTGTAACCACTTTATTGGCGCGTTATCCTCGGTAAAAGGAAGCGCTTCCAACAAACTTAAGGCCCGCTCGGATTCACCACTTGCCCGAGCCAATTCAGCATCCAAAATCACCATGTAATTTGAGTCGCTATGGTAGGCTCTAATTTGCTCAAAGGCTTGTTGAGCCGCGCGTAACCTACCAGCATCAATGTACAAATACACGAGTTGAACCGACAAGCCTAAGTCGCGAATGATGTAATCGAAGTTATCTTGCAGAAGTAACTGCAGCTTGTAGGACTCATTGTTACGAAGATAAAGCTTAGACAGCATTCGGGTAGCCCCAAGATCACTGGGCTTTTGACGCAAGTACTGACTGAGGTACTGCTGGGCTTTTTCGTCGTTTTCTAGAATAAATTCCGACGCGCCCTGAATAAATAGCAAGGTGTTTGCGTCTGTTAGCTCCTCAGTTTCTGCAGCAGAAACTTTTTGAGATAAATCCGCTAAGGCTCGCTCGGCCATTTCGGTATTATCTTCACCGGCAAACAAAGTAGCACCAATCAGTATCGCCGTGGGATCATTGGGTGTTTGTTCTTGGATCTGCTTTAAATAGCGTTTAGCTTGCTCAGTCTGATTAAGCTTAAGGTGAGTCATCACTAAGCTTCGCAAGATTTTTGGGTCTTGAGGATCAAGTTGATAAGCCGTTTGATAATGTTCCAAGGCGAGGGGTAAGTTGTTCTGACTCGCTGCCAAGTCCCCTTTCAGCAACCATGTTCTCTCATTATTTTTGGCTATTTGTAATGAGCGCTCTATCCATTGTTCTGCAAGTACGTATTCTTTTTGTCTTAAATATAAGGTTGCCAAGGTATTCATCGCACTTGGCTTGTTCGGCATAAGTTTAGTGGCTTGCTCAAATTCATTGCGTGCTAATTCTGGTTGAGCATTCTTCAAATAAATTCGACCACGCAATAGCTTCCACTCAAATAAACTCGGGTTAGAGAACTCATTAATTCGTTCTTCAAACGCAAGCAGTTCGTTGGTTTTTCCCTGCAACATTAAAATATTGCCAAGCAATGGCAACACCAAATTAATGTCGGCCCCTAAAGCTAGGGCTTCTTCTAACTGTTTCTCAGCAGAACCTAAGTTATTTGCGTTAAAGTATACTTTGGCAAGCAGTAGCTTTGAGGAAAGGTGTTCAGGATTAGCTTTTAGTGCATTTTTTAAATGGATGAAGGCTTCATTCTCTTCTCCACTATAAAAGGCTTTAACGGCGAGTTCGTACTCGTTAGCCTGCTGATCTGCGAAGCTAAGATTCGTTACACACAGTAAACACAGAGCTACTAAAAATTTGTTAATTATCAAAGCTAATTCCTTGTTGCTTCAAGGGCTAGTCAATTAAGCCTTAAACAGTATCTAATGAACAGGTAGTAAAAAAAAGACAAAAAAATACGAAATACAGAGTATTTCGTATTTTTGATTAAACAGGAAAAGGAAGTATTGGTTTAAGCTTGGCGCTTTCTGCTACGTAATGCGATGCCAAGTAAACCAGCAGCAAACATTAATACTGTGCCTGGTTCTGGTACGCTGGTTACAGGTACTTGAGGGCTGTTCGCTTTAACACCAGCCAACTTAAATGCATCGTTAGCGGTTGAGAAACCCATATCTCCAAAAATTGGGTTATATGCACCAATTAACCAATACTTAGAAGAAGCACTAGAGCTGATTGCTTGATATGCGTATGAGTTAGCATCATCAACCTGAGCTTCAGTTGACCAAGCACTTGCCACGTCTCCCCAGTTACTACCCGCTAAAGTAGGAGTATCGTTACCAGAGTATGCTAATACAGTTACATCAGCCTCACGGTTACGCCCCTCTTTAGCCCAGCCCAACGAGAAACCAGCAAGGTTTACTGCTTCATCGAAGCTAAGTAAAACCATGTCATAATCTTTCTTCCAGTCACGATTGTTGTAGCTGTCGATTGCATGGTCTGGAGAGCTTCCACCTTCATCACGGTTTTGTAATGTCAAACCATAACCGTTTGCATAATCTAGCTCGCCACTTTCGATATTCTGAGCACCACCGTCGGTATTAGACCACCCTGAAAGAGTAAGACCGTTACCACTGAAGGTATTCCCATTACCGCTTCCGCTTTCGGTAAATGTGCTAAAGTCCCAAGTCTGAGTAGAGCCAAAAGCAGACAACGAAACCGCGCAACTTGCTACTAATAAAATTTGTTTAAACACAGTGCCCCCAAAATAGCAGTATGTATATCTTTAATATCACTAAGCCAAATAAAGCAAAAATCAAGCCAAGATAAATAACTCTTTATATACAGCAACTTAAATAATAGATCTTAATTATTATGGTCATATTGTAAAAAATACCGACAACAATTGCTGAGTTTTTGCGCTCATTGCTAATCAGTGCATCAAATAAATGGCAAATATTCTATATAAAAGAGTAACATCTACGCTCAAAAAACACACTACCAATAACGTTCTACCGTTACTTGTCCTGGCTTTCTCCGAAGGTTTTTCTTTAAGCCTTTATTCTCAAGTATGCTTTGAGCATCAGTGATCATTTGCGGATTGCCACACATGATCACCTGAGAGTCTTGAGCGTTAAGACTAAGCCCTACTGAATTCTCCAGCTGATCCATTTCCAGTGCTGCTGGGATCCTAGCCCGTAGTGCGCCGGCGCAATCTTCTCTGGTTACCATGGCTTGAAAGACAAATTTATCCGCTTGCTCATTTAAGTATTTATCGATCAGTTCTTGATAAGCAATGTCCTTAGCTTTTCGTACGCCGTAAACCAGCACAATTTTCTCGAAGCGCTCCCAAGGCTCTGGCGTTTCTAATATTGAGAAAAATGGGCCTATTCCAGTACCCGTTCCGATTAACCAAAGGTGCTTAGCGGGAGGGACTTCGTCTAATACCATAAACCCTGCTGCCGCAGTTGAAACTTCAATACTATCGCCAGCTTGCAATAAGTGTAAATTGGGTGACAACAGCCCATCTTCCACCTTAATAGCCAGTATTTCTATGTAGTCGGTGCTGGGAGGGTTAACCAGCGAGTAAGCACGAGCAATACGTTTGTTGTCTCGCATTTCAGACAACTTGATAAACTGCCCTGCAACAAAAGGGTCTATCTCTGCTTTAATGCGTAAGGAAAACAGTTCATCGTTCCAATCAATGCGTTGAATAACTTTACCTTCAGTCCACATAGTTGCTCCTGTTGTCACATCTCTTTACTCTTTTGACGTTATCACATCACTATGGTGCTCAACAAAAATTAACTCTCTGGTGTCAAAGCCAAGCGCTTTAGCTTGATGTACCAAATCGGTACGAATGGCGTGCGATAGCTCGGGGCTTCTGGCCAACAACCACAAATAGTCTCGGTTTGGCCCTGCAACTAGAGCATATTGATAGTCTTTTTCATCTAAAGCAAACACCACGTAAGCGCCGTAAAATGGCCTAAAGAATGACACTTTCAAGTGTGCAACATCAGGCTCACTAACAAACTGTGCTACGCCTTCTGCTTCAAACCATTGGTGGTCTTGCTCGGAAAAGCCTTTATTAAGAACAGATACCTTACCGTCATCACGCAGGGTATAAGTCGCAGTAACGTGGCTCATGCCGCGCTCAAATGAATGATCCAAGCGGGCGATTTCGTACCAAGTGCCTAAGTACTTATCTAGATTGAAATTCTGAACAGGTTCAATACCTTCAGGCTTAGAACTGCAAGCACTCAATGCTAGCATAGCAATGATGATTAACACTTTTTGCATACTACCTTCCCTATAAATTGGCGCTATGGGTTCTAAAACCACAATGCGGCCACGCAACCTACTAAGGTCATCACAAACAAAAACCATTTAAGCGTATTAGCAGCAGCTTTTATGGCAAATTTAACCGCGTAGTGCGCGCCAACAATATAACCAATAGCTAATATTAAACCCGGTAGCCATAACACTTGGTCACGGGCGATAAAGACCACCAAGGCCACACTAGTAAAAGCAATGGTACATACTAATTTCAGCGCGTTAGCCCTAACTAAATCGTAGCGCAAACTCCCAGCCAACGCGGCAACCAAAATAAACCCGACCCCAGCTTGTACAAAACCGCCGTAAAAACCTGCGACGGCCAAGCTCCATTTAGCTGAGGGAGTATCTTTCATCTTACGCGCTTCAGTTCCTGCCTCGGGAGCAACAACACTAGGTTTAATCAGCATTAATGCCGCCATCGCCAGCATGGCGCCAAGCAACAAATATTTAATGATCCATGAAGGAGCATAGGAGGCCGCTACTGCGCCAACCAAACCACCCACCAAGGTTGGCCATAAAATTGGGGCTACGTCATCAGTGTCCAATTTACCGTGTTTTTTAAAGCCAAGTACCCCGGTTAAACACTGCAAAAAAATACCCACCCTATTGGTTGCGTTTGCAACCTCTGCAGGCATCCCCATTACCATTAACGCAGGAAGTGTTAGATTCGATCCCCCTCCCGCCAAGGTATTGATAACTCCAGCAAATAATCCTACTGTGAGTAACAACACTCCATGATAAATTGTGAAATCCATTTAGCGCCTCATTAGCCCTTTAATAAGTTTGACCTTATCACTGACGCAGGCTTTATTCAGTAGCAGATTTATATCTTTAGTCTAAGCTGAGATTTTTCTATGCCAGAATAAACTTAACGTTATATGGATATCAGTAGTAAAAGGAATGGTTCAGTGAACTACGATTACAGCATTATTGGTGGAGGCATCGTAGGCCTTGCCAGCGCTTTAGAATTGATCAAGCGAAAACCTAGCGCCAAAATAGTGCTACTAGAAAAAGAATCTTCACTCGCCTTTCATCAAACAGGCCATAACAGCGGCGTGATTCATGCTGGCGTTTACTACCAGCCAGGCAGCCTAAAAGCCGAATTCTGTAAGCAGGGTTTATTAGACACCATCAGCTTTTGCCAACAGCACGACATTCCCTACTTGCAATGCGGCAAACTACTCGTGGCCACTAATCACCAAGAGTTGAGTGATATGCAGGCGCTCGCCACACGCTGTGAGCTAAATGGCATTAAGGTAAAACCGCTTAACGCCAAACAACTGCAGGAAATAGAACCTAACATCGTTGGCTTAGGTGCTTTGCAAGTAAAAGACACCGGCATCGTTAGTTATCCTCAAATCTGCCAAAAACTGGCTGAGTTATTTCAACAAGCGGGCGGCGAAATTTTGCTGTCTCACCAAGTAACAGGATTGAGCGAACAAACCGATAAGGTATTGATTGATACGCAGCATGGTCAAATTAGTAGCCAATACCTTATTGCCTGCGGAGGGCTGATGGCCGACCGCCTATGCAACATGCTTAAGCTAGATATCGATTTTCAAATTGTTCCTTATCGAGGCGAATACTATCAATTACAGCCTCGTCATAACCAGCTGATTAAACACCTTATTTACCCCATCCCCAATCCCGATTTGCCATTTTTAGGAGTTCATCTTACCAAGATGATAGATGGCAGCGTCACCGTAGGGCCCAACGCCGTACAAGGTTGGTCAAGAGAGGGTTACAACAAGGGTTCTTTTAACCTTGTCGATACCAGAGAAATGCTCGGTTTCAAGGGGTTTTGGAAAGTGGCTAAACAACATTTTCGTAGCGGCTTCAGCGAAACTAAAGACTCCATGTTTAAATCAGGTTATCTGCAGCGGGTAAGAAAATACTGCCCTAGTTTAAACATTCACGATCTGCGCCCTTACCCTGCAGGCATTCGGGCTCAAGCAGTGTTAACAGATGGAACCTTGGTTCACGACTTTTTATTTGCAAGCAGCCCGCGTAGCTTGCACGTATGTAATGCGCCCTCGCCCGCAGCTACTTCTGCCTTCCCAATTAGTAGATATATTTGCGATAAGCTAGAGCAAGATTTAAGTCCATCAAAGTAACTCGCTAAGCTTAGCTATTAGCAAGGGTAGCCAATCGGCTGCTCTTTTTATTATAGGCGGCATTAAGCTTGGCTCTCTAACCAACAAGCAGAGCTTTAACACCTTAGAGCAAAGCTTGAAGTTGTAAATTACTACACCACTTGCACTAATCTAAGTTACCCCCTAGGCTAAAACGTCTAAGCAAGCAATAGCTTGGTTTCACTACTCACTAGGAAGTGCAAAATGATAGAACTAGGGCAAGTTATTCCAGACACCCCATTAGCCGAACTTAATCAACAAGGTATGCAGAATCACACCAGCCATGAGCTGTTTGCGGGCAAAAAGGTGGTGCTATTTGCGGTACCCGGTGCATTTACCCCCACTTGTTCTGAAGCCCACCTCCCCGGATACGTCGTGTTGGCTGACGAAATAAAAGCCAAAGGCGTAGATCTTATTGCCTGTGTTTCAGTGAATGATGCCTTTGTTATGCAAGCATGGGGCGAAGCGCAAAACGCAGAAAATATACTGATGTTGGGCGATGGCGATGCCAGTTTTACTAAAGCACTTGGTTTAGAAATGGACACCGCCAGTTTTGGCGGGGTACGTTCGCGGCGCTACGCAATGATAATTGATAACTTAACGGTCACTCAGCTAAATGTAGAACCGCCTAAATCCTTTGAGGTGAGCAAGGCCGAACATGTTCTTAGTCAACTATAAACATCAATAAACTAGCAATGCTAAGCCGTCTAAATGCTCAACATCTAGTGGCAGTGAGATTTAGTATTGTTTTTATCTGTCTATTCTCACTGTCTCAAAGCTGTTTCGCCTTTGGCATGAAAGGGCATCAACTAATCGCTTATATTGCCCAGCAACAACTCGACCCGCAAAGCCAAAAACACATAGAGCAAATACTTGATGGCAAAAGCATGGTGGTACTTGCAACATGGGCAGACTATGCGAGAAAACAAAAAGCTTGGGAGCACACAGGCCCTTGGCACTACATTAATATTCCCAAAGGGCTGTCACTTGAGCAAAGCCAGCGAAACCCCAAAGGAGATGTACTCAGCCAACTGGAGTATTTTGAACAGCAGCTCAAGCAGCCGAATATCAGTAAGTTAGAGCGCCAACAAGCCCTAAAGTTTTATATTCACTTTGTGGGTGATATTCATCAACCTTTACATGTAGGTTACGCAAACGATCGGGGCGGTAATAAGGTCTCAGTTAGTTGGTATGGGGAAAACTCAAATCTACATCGGGTGTGGGATAGCCAACTACTTGATAGTAACAAGCTGTCATTGGGCAAATATGCCGAGCAACTTCAGCGCCAATATCCTAGCAACGACCCGCTTTTTCACTATGAAGAATGGCTAAATCAAAGCCGTGATCTATTGTCGGCTGTTTATCAAGTTGGCGATAAAAACTTATCCGATAACTACGCAAACCAACATCTCCCCACTTTAGAGCTACAAATTGTTCGTGCCGGCAAGCGCTTAGCCGACAAGCTAAATCATATATTTAATAACAAGCGATAGAAATGCTGAGCTCTAAGTGATCCTAATTGTTTGAGCAACGTTATACTCAATATAATGTGAAGGAGCTGACAGCATGAATAAATTTTCTAGCGACAAAATTTCTGTAGGTATTAGTAGCTGCTTGTTGGGTGAAGAAGTGCGCTACGATGGCGGACACAAACAATCGCGCTTTTGTCGCATCGAATTAGCCAAGTATTTTGATTTTGAACCCACTTGCCCTGAAATGGCTATAGGCATGGGCACCCCAAGAAAAACCATTCGTTTAGTTCAGCAAGAAGACGTGATTAGCATCCAAGCCAGTGACGGCAGCTTCGATGTTACCGAAAAAATGCAACAGTACGCTAAGCGTCGTTTACCTCAGTTAAGTCATCATAGCGGTTACATCGTATGTGCAAAGTCTCCTAGCTGCGGTATGGAACGAGTCAGCGTTTATTCACCGGCTAAAAACAATGCCACTAAAGACGGTGTTGGTATATTTACCGCCGAATTAATGAAAGCTTATCCCTTATTGCCAGTAGAAGAAGACGGCCGTTTAAATGACCCGGTACTGCGCGAAAACTTTGTTAACCGAGTATTTGCTTATCACCAGTGGAAAACTCTAGAGCACGAAGGTTTTACCGTGGCTAAAGTACAAGATTTTCATGTTAAATATAAATACTTATTGATGGCGCATCACCCTGCAAAATATCGCGAACTGGGTCCATTATTAGCCAACATTAGCAGCAATCAAGACCTAGAGGGTTTCGCTAACTACATCAAAGGTTTTATGGAAATTTTGAAACATAACTGTAGCCGTAAAAATCACTGTAATGTATTGCAACACTTGCAGGGCTACTTTAAGCGAGAAATCACCGCTCAACAGCGTGAAGAATTGGCCGAACGTATTCATCAATATCGAGAAGGTTTATTGCCCTTGTTAGTGCCCATTAGCCTTATACAGCACTACTTACGAGAGCACCCTAACCACTATGTGGCTAAACAAGCTTATTTAACGCCGCATCCCAACGAGCTAAAGCTACGTTACAGTTTGTAAATTTCCCTAACTGCAATTGTTTGCCCAATCGATGCTGGTTGGGCTTTTTTTTATTGCCAAGCCATCCAATAATGCTAACGAAGCGATTTATTGCTTATTACCAGTAAATGCTGTGTTAAAGTAGCGCCGCTCGCCAAAAAAACTATACTCAAAGGCGAAACATTAAAACTAGACGACGCAAAATTTAGACTAAACGCTAACAAGAGAAAAATATGAATAATATATTTAAGTTATCACTTATTGCTTCGTTAACCCTTGGACTTACCGCCTGTGGTAGCGATGACTCCGACAGCCAGCCCACTACAGCATTGGTCTCCTTTTCCATCGCAGACGCACCTGTCGATAGCGCCCAAGAAGTAAATGTAAGTTACGCTTCGTTAACCTTACAGCGTACAGACCAAGATGATATCGAATTACCCATTGAAGATGAAAATGGCGATCCGATAAGCATTAACCTACTTGATTACCAAAATGGTGACAGCCTGTTAGTGCTAAGCGATGCAGAATTACCAGTTGGTGAATACAGTGAGCTAATCATAAATACTTATGAGTGCCCACAAAATCAAAATGGTGATACTCAATACTGTAACGTTGTAGAAGATTCGAATGCGGTACTACCGTTAAAAACGCCAAGTAATAAACTTCGTTTAGGTGGCTTTACAGTAACTACAGAGGGAACTCAGGCCTATACTATCGACTTTAACTTGAGAAAATCGTTAGTGAGCACCGCTGGCGGTGCTAGCTACAACTTAAAACCTCATGGCGTAACTATTATTGACAATACCACGGTTGGCAATGTCTCGGGCACTGTAGACCCAAACCTTCTCTCTGCAGGTGAATGTGTCGCTGACACAGGGAATGTTGTTTACCTTTACACCAGCCCTATTGCTGAAGAGTCTGTACTTGGTGATGAGTTTGATCCAGAAATAGACACCGAGGTTCCCGCGAATGTGGTTCAGCCTTACGCTTCGAAAATGGTTCAACTAGATAGTGAAACAGGTGAATACTCCTACAGTTTTGCTCACTTACCTGCTGCGGATTATTTACTAGCGTTTAGCTGTAGTGCTGTTAATGACGATCCAGAACTTTATGACGAAATATTGATTGCAGACCCAAGTGAACAGCAAGCCACCATTTCAGTAGTATCAGGCGAAACAACAGAGTATAACTTTGTAGAAAACATCGAATAGCACTTTGCTGACGATAGTATGCTTGTAGCTGTTACAATCTAACACTATAAGCATACTTACTCAGCACCTACCTGCCCACTAATGACGACAAAGCGGTCTGCTAAAGATAAGTGCTGATATATTCGAGCTGCTGACGACTTAAAAAGCCCAAAAAGCCCGCTAAGTTGCGGGCTAATCTGGCTAATAAAAAACGTTCACTATTCTTTGTCGTTTAACACTATGCCAGTTTTACTAATGGTGATTAAACCTTCTTTATAAAGCTTACCAATCGCTTTTTTAAAGGTACCTTTACTTACACCAAAAATAGCAGAAATGGCTTGCGGGGTACTTTTATCACTCAAAGCCAAGTAGCCTTGCTCTTCGCGAAGCTTAGCTAAAATGGTGTCGCCAATATCAATGGCTTTTTGTATGCCGATGGGCTCTAAACTTACGTCTAACTTTTGGTCTTCTCGTACTTTTTGAATATAGCCAGTACCAGCATAACCCGCGCGAATACGCTTAAACACTTGATCGTAATACAGTACGCCCCAGTGCTTGTTATTTACCACTGCTTTGTAACCTAGCTCGGTACGCCCAGCGACCAATAACTCAACTTTGTCACCACGTTTGTAGTTGTGATCAGACTTATCGATGTAACGATCAAGTTTATTGCTGGCGGTAATGCGTTGCTCGTTGTCTAAGTAGACATACACTACGTAATGACGATCAACTTCCATTGGCTGCTGTTGCTCACCAAAAGGTAAGAACAAATCTTTGTCTAGGCCCCAATCAAGGAAGATACCAACGTCGTTAATGTCCTTCACCTGCAAGTTAGCGCATTCACCTACTTGCACCAAAGGCTTCTGTAAAGTCGCTAATAGATTACCTTGGCTATCTCGGTAAACAAATACCTCTATTTGCTGACCGATACTTAAATCAGTAGGCAGCTCTTTGCTTGGTAGCAAAACATCACCAAACTCGCCACCTTCTAGGTAGGCACCTAAGTCAGCCATTTCAATCACGGCTAGTTGATTAAGGCGTCCAATTTCTAGCATTTTATCTCTCTTTTCACATTCGATAAGCTCAGTATGAGCCAATGCGCGAGTATAGCATGCATAGGCCAAGATGCACTTGGCTTAATTGGCTTAGGCTGGTTTTAAGGCATTAACAATAGTAGCGACTTGCTGGCTTACATCCGATTCAATTTTAGTTGCTAGTTCGTAGGCCGACTCTACTTGCGTTTTCACGGTGCTCATTTTGGAAGTGAAGCTACCTACATGCTCACTTTGTTCACGAATATACTCACTGGCTTGATGTGCCACTTGAGCAGAAGTTTCTGCTTGCTCACGCACTTGATGAGTGGTTTCCATTAGCTTAGAAGAAATAGCCTGTTGGTGCTCACTGGCTTCTGCTATGCCACCAATGTTTGACTCTAGGCTAGTCGAAGACAGTTTTAACTGATTCAAAATACCGGTTATTTCTTCTAGTGAAGTTTGAGTACGCATTGATAGCGTTCTAACTTCATCTGCCACCACGGCAAAACCACGGCCATGTTCACCGGCCCGAGCCGATTCAATAGCCGCATTTAAAGCGAGTAAGTTAGTTTGCTCGGCAATACTGCGAATCACATCCAAAATTGCGCTCACGTCTGTGACGGCTTTTACCAAGGTTGCCAATGACTCTCGCCCTTCAATAACAGCGGTACTGGTGCGCTTACTGGCATTCATCACCTGCTCTACATTTTGCTGCGATTCGTTCATCGCGCTCTGGGTAGCGTTGGCATTGTGCTCTACATCGCTAGAAACCTGATTAAGCTGCTCTGTTAATGCGCGCAGTTGTTCCATCAGCAATTGAGATTCAGCTACTTGGTGATCGGTTTGCTCTGAGGTTAAGTACACCTCACGTACCTGTTTAGTCACCGAATCGAGTGAATTAGATACAACAGATAGCTGCTTATTCTTAAGCTCTTCTAAGTCTTCTTGCTTGGCTAGCAGCTGGTTAAAGAAAGTCGCAATCTCGCCAATTTCGGTATTTTTTCGGCGTACTTTTAATCGCTCGATACTGCCGTTTTCAACGAGTGAGGCAAAGCCATTTCGCAGTTCACGAAGCGGTTTTAATACGGTGCTTTGCATCACAACTTGCATTACGATGGCAATTAGCAAAATTAAGCCCGCAACACTGTATAGGGTAATCTTAACCGTTTGGGTAACCCCATCTCGCTGCTTAATAACACCTTGCTCAGCTTGAGATATCTGCTGTGTAAGTAACTCAATGTCGGCCGCTAATGCGCTGCGTAATACCATCCGTTGTTCGATTAAAGCGTTAGTCGATTGCAGCTCTCTTGGGTAGCGCTGAGTTAAACTTACTAACTCGCTCTTTATCTCTTCGGCTAAATCGACAGCTTCTTCAGGGTCGCCTAAGGCAAACTCATCAACTTCAACTTCACTCATCACCCCCAACAATGGTAAAGCATCAATTGCTTTTGCTTGTTTGTTTACCCGCAAAAATGCATCGTCGTAAGCAGTTTTACTGTTGGCACTAGGGTCTGCAAAGTAGCGGCTTCGCTGCATAGATAAGTTAACCAAAGCATTGAGTAACTCACTGCCTTGCTGGATATAATCTCGTGACTTGGCACCATTAGCGCTTAAGCCATAATCTACGGTGCTGTCTGCCCAACCAAGCATTTCACGCTCTGCATTTATCAACAAGCCTTGCTCATTACCGCTGAGTTTGCCCAGTGCTAAATAACGGTCTTGCAAGGCACTATGTAGCTGATTTAGCAGCTCAGCCAAGCCAGGCAAATGCTGCTGATTGGAGCGCTCTACCAGTTCCAGCAGCAAACGCTCAGCTTCACTAAGCTCTAACGCGTTACCGGTATTTAAGTAATTGTTTACCTTAGCCACCAGCTGGCTATTAAACTGAGATTTAAGAGATTGATAATTCTGTAGCTGCTGATTGGAGCTCGACAACTCAACTAAAGAAAAATATAAGGCTGCAATTAACACCGCACTTACGGCAAATAATGCTATCGCAGATAGTCTAGAGAATCGTGATACTCGCATAAAAACTCCATTCGCAGATTGGCTAAAAATAGCTCTGCGGCAATCCCTAACAGGCCTATTAGGCGCTAATTTGGGCAAAGATTTTATGACTAAAATATGACAATAATATTACATTGACAACTGTGTTAAAAATAGAAAAGCATTTGATATATAAATGAAAAATAACAATTACAGCAACTTAACTACAATGTTATCGGTATACAAAGCTGTAACTCAAAGCGTTCATTTGGATCCAGAAATTGACATCGAGAGTAGCGCACATAAGCAGGCGTATTACCTAAACGGTAACCACTATTGGGCAGCCATTGCATATAAAATTTATGCAATATTGGTAACAAATCTCCATATTCTCCAGCGGCATGCAAGGTTGCATGCATGCCTTCGGGAATCGTTAAGGCACTAATACCACCTCGACGTATTATTGGGCCATCTACCGCTAAACAAGCAACATAGTGGCAAAGCGGCGCCGGAACAATATCAGGATTAGAATGATACAAACCCAATAGCTTATTTACTTGCCACTCCACGCCTTGACTATCAGCCCAAACTTGCAGTTTTTCATAGGCTTGGCGAATTGAACGGTCGTAGCCTTGGTGCCTCACATAAGCGACTGGTTGGGCAGGCAAGCGCTGCACCTTAACCTCAGGCATTTGCAGCACCTTGGCATTTAGGATTCGCTGTTGTAAGTCATCGCTCCAATGCTGCTGGTAATTAGCTTGGCTAAACTTACTGTAACCATGACTTCGCCATTGTGTAGGTGAGCAGGCAAAGTGCTTTTTAAAAGCTTGAGAAAACGACGCCGGTGACAAAAAACCACAACATTGCGATGCTTCTTGTATGGTGAGGCCGGGTGAAAACATTAATAAATTTGCACAACGCTCCAAACGCGCACGGCGAATATACTCATTAACATTTTCGCCAGTCACTTGCTTAAAACAACGATGAAAATGATAGGGGGAATACGCTGCTACTTTAGCCAATTGCCTCGCATCTAAGGGCTCGGCGATATGTTGGTGAATGTAGTAGAGGGCATCGTTGATTCGATTTACTCGCATTCCATCTGTGCTTAAAGACATTCGATACCTTAAAGACCCACCGTCAGTTCCTCAAAATAGCACATATGGACAAGTCATTGCACATAAACGCTAAAGCATTGCCGCAGCAGCTTCTGCAATGATAGTCAGCAGTTTTTATAAAGTAGGTAAATGGCCATGTTAGCGGTGAGCAAGCGAGTTAAACAAACTAAACCATCATATATACGCAACATTTTAAAAGTAACTCAGCAAGCTGATATGCTCTCTCTTGCCGGCGGTTTACCCGATGCAGAATTGTTTCCGCTAGATATTTTAAAGCAAGCAGCTGATGAGTTGGCTCAACAACCTAGCATCTTTCAATATGGTGCCACCGAAGGTTTAACTGCGCTTCGCCAATGGCTACTTGAAGAAAATGGTGCCGCGGAGGAGGTATTAATTACCACAGGCTCACAACAAGCCTTGGACTTAATCGCTCGAAGTTACTTAAACCCAGGGGATAAAGTCTTGTGTGAAGCCCCTAGTTATTTAGGCGCCTTGCAGGTTTTTGATTTAGCAGAAGCCAAGATACATACCGTGATAGCAGAAGCTGACGGCCCCAATTTAGCCCAGCTAGAGCAACAGCTAGCTAACTACAAAATAAAGCTTTTTTATACTGTGCCAGATTTTCAAAACCCTAGCGGCCACTGTTGGAGCCTTAGCAAACGAAAGGCCGTTGCCAGCCTACTAGCTAAATATAAAGTCGCACTTATTGAAGATGCCCCTTACCGCCAACTTCGCTACCAAGGTGAGCCACTTCCCACGGTGAGTGAGCTGTCTAGTTATGCAGCATTTCACCTCGGCTCTTTTTCAAAAATAGCCACACCAGGCATGCGAGTGGGCTATGTAAGGGCCAAACAAGCATTACTAGCAGCGCTAATTAAAGTGAAACAAGCAAGCGATTTACATACCGCTCAGCCCATGCAGTTGATGCTATTAGCCACCGTTCGTCACCCTTCGTTTGCTGAGCACTTGGATAAGTTGACCAATACTTACCGAACTCGGCGAGACTACTTAGCAGAGCTTTTGCAGCAGCAACTTAGCGATGAACTAGAATTTAATGTCCCCCAAGGAGGCATGTTTATTTGGGCAAGGCTTCCTCATCACAATGCAATGTCTTTAGCAGAGGCTGCATTAAAGCAAAAGGTAGCAATAGTGCCGGGGGATGAGTTTTGGCCAAGCAATCATACACCAGACTACCAAGCAATTAGACTAAACTTCACTGGCTTAACAGAACCTCAGCTGGAGCAGGCAGTAAGCCGCCTAAAAAAGGCGCTACAGCAATGTTCGCCTATTAAATAGAGCGCCTTTATGTCACTTCAACTAACCTCGGCTCTTCACTAATGTGGGTGTCGATATAGCGGGCTTTTTTCTTTTCTTTTAGCTGATGTAAGTCAACCAATACCAAGCCATCAATACACTGGTTGAATTCTGGATCGACATTGAAATCGATGAACTGAACCCCACCAGCGTGACATAACTCGGTGTATTGCTTATAAAGCGTTGGCACTGCGGTACCCATTGCTGCCAATGCACTTTTTAGCTGGGCAAAATCAGCTTTATAATCATCACCGCTGAAGGACATGTGAATACTGTTTTTTAGTTGCTTGGCCAGCTGGTAAGGCTGACGCGAACGCGCATAGTTTTTGTTCGAAGGGAAGTAAGTTTGATAAAAATGAATCAGCAAGTCTCTACCAGCCTCTGGCATTGCGGCGCTAATGCTCACTGGGCCAAACAAGTATCGATAATGTGGATTGCGCGCTAAAAATGCGCCAATACCCAGCCACAGGTAGTCTAAGCTGCGTTTGCCCCAGTATTTCGGCTGCACAAAGCTGCGCCCTAATTCAAGACCCGAAGCTAAAAAGTCACAGTTTTTCTCATCGTATTCGAAGAGTGATTGGCTATATAGCGCGCCAATGCCCTTATCTTCGATTAAACGTTTAGTATCGGCAAAACGATAAGCTCCGGCAATTTCGAGTTGCTCTGCGTCCCACAATATAAGATGCATATAGTTTGCGTCGTATTTGTCGGTATCAGTGCGTCGACCAGTGCCTTCACCTACGGCACGGAAAGCTAACTCTCGGAGGCGGCCAAGTTCAGATAAAACCAAAGCTTGAGAGTTTCCATAACAGATGCAAATCTGCTTTCCATCTGGCGTCTCACCTATTTTCTCTAATTGCTTAATCGCCTTTTTTAAAGCAAGACGCTGCTCAGGATGAGCAATCGCAGCCTCTGTTTGGAACAGGCCTTTTTTGTTACTGCCAATACGATAAAGGTGCTTTTTGATTAACTGAGCTTGGGTGGAACGGTCTAGACCACTTAAACCAAAACTCTTTACTGGGATCTGCTCACCCACCACCATCGAGAACACTTTATCGCGATGAAAAAACAGCTCTTTTACCAATAACAAAGTAGATAAAGGTCTATATACAAAAGAGCAAAAATAAAACAACTTGCTGTTTTTAGCCTTTACGCAAATAGGCAATAAGGGAGTGTTGGTTTTTTTGGCAATGCTCACAAAACCCTTGGTCCACTTTCCGTCTTTTACCTTAACGCCCTTTAAACGAGAGACCTCACCGGCAGGAAAAATAATCACTGCCCCTTCTTCATCTAATAGCGCTTTAATAGCATTAAGCTGCTTACGCTGGCTATTGCCGCGCATGTTGTCTACTGGCAGTAATAAATCGTCAAGTGGCTTAATGGCAGAGAGAATTTCATTAGCAACAATTTTCACGTCTTTACGTACTTGGCTAACCAGATGTAGCAAAGCAAGGCCATCTATCGAACCTATTGGATGGTTAGCTACAATAATCACTCGCCCTTCGCTAGGAATGCGCTCTCGCTCATTCTGACTAACGCGATAACTAACATTAAGCTCAGTGAATACTTGGTCGATAAAAGCCACCCCTTTTAAGTGAGGGTGCTTTTCACCAAAGGCTTGAAATTCTTCTTCAAACAACACTTTAGAAAAAAACCATTTAGCCAAGGAATAACGACGCGGATGCTGTGCTAGGCTGGGGTAATGTTGATTGAGTACCTGCTGTGCTGAAATCATTGCTCTCTCCCTGTATTCGCCGTTAGGCTAGAAGCAGAAGATGACAAAGAAGCAACAATTTTGTGTCAGTTGCATGACACTCCCACACTTAGAAAGTGGATAAATAACAAGGACTGTTAAGTGCAATTAGGTAGCGAAAATCCGCAAATCGTACTCTATCTCAATACCCAAATCCCCTCTCTGCCAAAGAATCATCAAGCTTTAAAGGGTGCTGAACTAAGCCATGCAATTCTAGAAAACAACAATAATAATTGGCGTAAAGTGCTAACTATCTTTGCCAAGCTTTGTGCCCCTAATGATGATTGGCGAGATTATTTAAAGAAGGAATTATTGCAGGTTCAGCAAATTAACTTTGATAATAAATTGGTTGAGTCAGCACAAACACACTTAATAGCTGGCAAGGCTAATTGGCAGCTATTTGAAGCACTAAAAGCAAATATAGATGCCTCAAATCAAAAAAAATGGATTTTTTTTGCACCGAATATTTTGTTTACCCCCTATCCAGACTATCGACAATTCCCCAATAGCATGATTAATGAATGCAGAGTGAAACTTCATAATAATTAGACCAAATATTAGCTAGTTAACTGAATTATAATAAGTTTATTTTTTGAGCAATTAGATAATTATTTGCGCAAGGACTCAATTGATAAATACAACAAAAACAAAGCCATAGCTGATTATAACTGCCTTAGCTAGCTGTTAGGTTTAACAGTTTAAAAACTGCTCGCACTGGATTGTACTCATAGCATCATCACTAAGGGAGAGATGCTAATGGACTTTGTTAATGGCGTTGCAGAACAACTTTCACCAACTACTTTTCAGCACCTTAATCATTACCGTCACCAAGTGTTTGTAGAAATGCTTGGCTGGGAGCTCGATACCCCTGATGGCATAGAGCAAGACCAATTTGATCGCGACGACACCGTTTATGTTATCGCTAAAAACGACCAAGACCACATTAGTGGCTGCGCACGTTTACTACCAACCACCCAACCTTACTTACTAGAGGAAGTATTTCCAGAACTACTAAATGGCCTTCCATGCCCCAAACAACACGACATCTGGGAACTTTCACGCTTTGCAGCGGTGGACTTTGATAACCATAACCAAGCACCAACTCAACTGATGTCGAGTGAAGCTTTAGCCTTACTTACAGCCTCTATTGAATGTGCTAAAAAACATGGCGCTAAACGCCTAATTTCAGTTTCACCACTAGGTATAGAGCGAATGTTACGCAATGCAGGGTTCCGCTACCACCGTGCCGGTCCACCAAAAATTGTTAATGGATACGCCCTCTTTGCCTGCTACATAGATATTGCTTAATCAATGGTCATCGGCGACTCGCGGTAGCGTTTTTTAATCGCTCCCGCAGTTGTTGCTTGCCAAGACATTGCATTAATAGCTTCTAATAACAGCTCATCATTACGACGTGGGCTTACATCAAAACCGTCCTCTTGCAGTAAAATGTTACTGCGTGGCAAGCCCTTTACTTGGCATTGCATCCGGTCAATTGTCCATTGCCAATGCCAATCCCAACCTAGAGTGATAGCGCACACATTTTCAAATAACCATTCGGTATAGCCACTAAAAATTGCCTGGTCACTATTAAATTCTTCGCTACTAATCCTGTCTAAACCAGAAATAATATGACTAAAATCGAGCACATTGAGCTGCTCAATAGATAATCTCACCAAACCATCACTGCTAGGTACAACCTGATAGCGAGCCGATTCGATTACATTCTGTACACTTGCCTGTGTTTTCATAATTTTATTTTTTAATTATTTGAGCTTTCCCTCATGAAAGCATTCTGAAGCTCAAGCTTCAATTGTCAACATTAACAGTTGCGCTATACTAGTAACTCTACAGATAAATGATTATGCGCATTTTTTGCATAAAATAGGAGAAGATAAAACCACCATGGAAGCTTGGTTAGAAGAACAGTTCTGTTTGTTGGAAACCCAAGGTTCTAGTGAGGCCTTTTTCCAAGAATTATCTAAAATCACCAACGCTTTAGGGTTTGACTTTTGCGCTTATGGCTTGCGGGTTCCTTATCCCTTGTCTGCTCCTCGCACCGAAATGCTCAATAACTACCCCACTATTTGGCAACATACCTACCAAGAGAAAAACTATTTGGCAGTTGATCCTACAGTGCACCATGGGATGACGTCCCAACTGCCGATTGTTTGGAGTGACCAAGTGTTCTCCCAAACACCAGAGCTAATGGAAGACGCTCGAGCATTTGGTCTTGAGTACGGCTGGGCGCAATCTTCCCGCCAAGCCAATGGTACTGTAGGCATGTTAACCCTAGCCCGTTCTTCTGAGATGCTCACACCCGCAGAGTTAGTGCGCTACCGATATCAGTTATTATGGCTAACTCAAGTCACTCATCATGGACTTGCATCACGCATTACCGAGGAAAAGCTTGAAATGCCAGAACTGAGCGTGCGTGAATTGGAAATGCTAAAGTGGACTGCCGACGGAAAAACCGCTGAAGAGATAGCCACCATACTTAGTATCACCGCTCGAACTGTCAATTTTCATATTAGCCAAGCGATGCGCAAACTAGATGTAGTAAATAAAACCGCTGCAACAGTGAAAGCGGCCCTAATGGGCTTAATCTAAAGCTGACTTCTGTTAGAAATCAAAGTCGCCAAATAGTTATAGACTATAATCTAGCTGTTTTTCATCACCAGTAGCCAATATGACCCTTGAATTAGATTTTCACTCCACTTTATACCTGATAGGTTTAATCGCAGTATTTGTGTTTGCGCTAACTGGCGCGCTGGCTGCTGCAAAGCGCGAGCTAGATATTCTGGCATTTGTATTTGTTGGCACCGTAACCGGCATTGGTGGTGGCACAATTCGAGATTTATTATTAAGAACCGAGCAAATATTTTGGATTGCCGACCCCAACTACCTAACTGTATGCATTGTCGCCTCAATAATGACTTACTTTTTTGCTCATTGGGTGATTAAAATTGACCGCATTTTATTGTGGATGGATGCTGCAGGTATTGCCTTGTTTGCCGTACTTGGCACTAGTAAGGCTTTGAGCTATGAAGTAACTCCATTAATTGCCATATTGATGGGAGTAATAACCTCCACCTTGGGCTCTGCAATACGCGATTTAATGTTACAAGTTAAATTGGTTATTTTTGAGCCTGAAATATATGTAACAGTATGTTTATTGGGTAGTTTAAGCTACGTAATACTCAATCACTTTGGCATCAACGATGTGTACAATATATTGCTATCTAGTAGCGCGGCATTGTTATTACGAATACTCGCCGTAGAATTAGATTTAAGATTTCCCAGCTTCACACTTAGTAAACTACAAAACCGGGAAATTCGTAAACAACAACATAAACCTTAAGCGTGTTCACCAATCGCGTTCACATGAAAAACATGTTCTACCTTGGCAATTGCGCCTAAAAGCTCTTTAGTGGCTGGCATAGCAATATCCATTAAAGTGTAAGCAATGTCATTGCGACTCTTGTTCAGCATATCAATCACGTTAATATCCATATCTGAGAGCAAGGCTAATACATTACTTAATACCTTGGGTACGTTGTCGTTAGCAAAGGCAATACGGTAGCCTTCCGTTCTACTCAACTTAATGTTAGGAAAATTAACCGAATTATGAATGTTTCCATTCTCCAAGAAATCAATTAACTGGCGTGCTGCCATTACTGCACAGTTTTGCTCTGCCTCATGAGTGCTTGCGCCTAGGTGTGGCAAACTAAGTACCTTAGGATGTTTTAGTAAAGCAAGGCTAGGGAAGTCGCTAACGTATTGAGATAACTGCTGTTTGGCTAAGGCGGTAAGCAAGGCGTCTTCGTCTACAATGCTGCCTCGCGCAAAGTTGAGCAACACAGCACCTTGTTTGATAGATGCTAAGTTATCGCTATTAATTAAGCCTTGGGTATGTTTGTTAGCAGGCACATGAATAGTGACATAATCACTAGCAGCTAAAAGATCTTTTAGCTCATCAGCACACTCAACCTCTGAAGATAGACGCCAAGCTGCTTGCACACTAAGCGCAGGGTCAAAGCCAACCACCTTCATGCCTAAACCAAGAGCAGCATGAGCCACCTCGGCACCAATAGCACCTAAGCCAACTACTCCTAGCGTTTTACCGGTAAGCTCCGAGCCAACAAACTCTTTTTTCTCGGCTTCAACTTTAAGCTGCAAAGCTTTTGCGTCCATATCTTCGCTCAAGCCCTCAATAAAGCTTAAACCAGCAGAGATGTTACGCGCACTTAGTAGCATTCCCCCCAAGACTAACTCTTTTACGGCATTGGCATTAGCGCCAGGCGTATTAAACACAACGATACCCTGCTCACTACAACGCTGGATGGGAATGTTATTTACTCCAGCACCACAACGCGCTAAGGCTTTAACTTCACTTGGAAAATTGTAGTCATGTAGATTAGCGCTGCGGAGCATAATGGCATCTGGAGCCTCTTGCCCTTCAGCCACTTGGTAGCGCTCATTAAAACAAGCCAAACCTTGTTGGTGAATATTATTAATGGTCCGAATATTCGGCATACAGTTTCTCCCTAAACAACAATTACGGTGTTTTCGTGACAAACTGCAGCACGAAAATAGAATATTAAAATCTGTACAAACTTATAAGCACACCTGCTTGTATGCCCAGGCTAACCATGGCATAAAGCGCTCTAGATCTTCTTTCTCAACGGTGGCACCACACCAAATGCGCAAGCCTGCAGGAGCATCTCGGTAGGCACCTATGTCAAAAGCAACCTGCTCTTGGTCTAACAGACCAATAATGGTTTTAACCTGATCAGCTGAAGCATCTAGAGTTAAACAAACACTGGTATTTGATAGGGTTTCAGGCTGCTTAGCCAAGAAACTGATCCACGCGTTGTCGGCAACAAATCGCTTTATAACTTCAAGGTTTTGCTCGGATTTACTGATACTTGCCGAGACTCCGCCCAACGATTGAACCCATTTGAGGGCGTCGACATAGTCCGCCACACATAACATCGACGGCGTGTTAATCGTTTCGCCTTTGAATATACCTTCAATGAGTTTCCCTCCTTGGGTTAATCGAAATACTTTAGGCATTGGCCAACTTGGTTGGTAGCTCTCTAATCGTTCTACTGCTCGTGGGCTAAGAATAATCACCCCATGAGCGCCCTCACCGCCCAACGCTTTTTGCCAGCTGTAAGTCACAACATCAAGCTTTTCCCAAGGCATAGGCATAGCAAATACTGCAGAAGTAGCATCACAAATCGTTAATCCGCTGCGTTGCGAGCTTATCCAATCACCATTTGGCACCGCCACACCAGAGGTGGTGCCGTTCCAGGTAAAAATGCAATCGTTATCAGGGTTAGCTAGGTTCATGTCTGGCAACTGGCCGTAATCACTGCTGTAGTGATTAACCTGCTCAAGCTTTAGCTGCTTGCTCACATCGGTGAACCACCCTTTACCAAAAGACTCCCAACTAAAAATATCTAATGGCTTAGGGCCTAAAAGCGACCACATCACCATTTCCATCGCTCCAGTATCAGAACCCGGAACAATGCCCACTCGGTAACCTTCTGGTAACTCCAATAATTGCTCGGTAAGTTGAATCGCTTCGCCTAGTTGAGCTTTACCAATTTTACTGCGATGAGAGCGGCCCAGCGCATCAATGTTCAGCTGGCTAAGTGCGTAGCCCGGTCGTTTTGCACAAGGCCCAGATGAAAAATTTGGGCAATTGGGTTTTAACTGCGGTTTCATTAACGATCCTTGTAAGTAGCTGCCTAACTAGGCAATGGAATAATAACTAAAAGCAGTATATGCGAGAGAGCTAGAGCATAAAATGACCTAACACCAACTTTAAACGCTGGCGAAAACTTCAATACAAACAAAGGTAAATGTTCTAATTATCAAGATAATTGCAGAGCATAAATAGTGGTGAGTAACGCTTAAAACTAAATAGCGATACTAATCCACCATATAACACTAAGGCCCAAATCCTTGACTTCATTTAAGACCTAAAGCTGGGTAGTATTTAACAAAGTCTCAATCTCAAAAAGCGAACATAGCTTGCCAGCCCTTACTTATTGCCCACAATGCTCCAGTACTACATTCAAGCAAATCGATGTTAAACAATGGGTTTGTGAACAATGCCAATTTAGCTACTTTCACAATATGGCCTCTACCGCTGGCGCCTTACTCATATATAAAGGAGAACTATTACTGGTAGAGCGCGCCATTGATCCGCAAAAAGGCTACTGGGACTTACCGGGTGGATTCATTGAATATGGCGAAAGCTTAGAGCAGGGCTTACAACGAGAGCTAAATGAAGAACTTGGGCTTGAACTAGCCACCGAAAAATTTAGCTACTTTGGCTCATTTGCTAATCAATATACCTACAACCAAGTGCTTTATCATACTTGCGACAGCTTTTTTGTTTACTTGCTAGACAGCAAAATATCACCACAAGCAAGAGATGATGTGGCAGGCTGGCAATGGCAGAATCTAAAAAACCTTCCTTTAGACAAAATAGCTTTTACATCGGTAAAGCAAGGACTTAAAGAACTTTCTCAACAAACCATCAATCCTATTTACAAATAAATCACATAAAGTTGATTTAGAACATACCCTTTTAACCATATTTTTACTATGGTTAATTTGCTCAAAAAGCGAACAACAAGAACTTCTAGCAGGAAGCAAAAAGAGGGTACAAATATGGATAACCATCCCCGTAGTTCTAGTGTTATTACTGCAATACTCACCTTGGCAGCAGCGCTGTGTTTAATACTGTCATTTTCAAGTAATGCGGAACCCAAAGCCTTAGTGCTAAAACCATTCAAGCAGCTCAGCCAAGAAAGCGCCGAGTGTGCCGGATGTCATAAAGACAAAAACCCATCAATTTATGCACAATGGGGCCGTTCAAAACACTACGGAGCCAACGTAGGGTGCTACGAATGTCACCAAGCAAACCCTGAAGACAAAGACGCCATCACTCACGAAGGCCACACTATCTCGGTGATTGTTTCACCTACCGATTGTGCTAATTGCCACACTCAAGAAGTTGACGAGTTCGCTAAAAGCCACCACGCAAAAGCTGGGCAGATCATTGGCTCACTAGATAACTTCCTCGCAGAGGTAGTGGAAGGAGCACTCACCTTTAATGGCCAGTCTCCCGCTGCGGTTAATGGCTGCTGGCAGTGTCACGGTTCTGAGGTGAAAGTGCTGGAAAACGGCGATTTAGACCCCACCACGTGGCCCAACACCGGCATTGGACGAATTAACCCAGATGGCTCGGTTGGCGCTTGTACTGCTTGTCACCAACGCCACGAATTTTCGATGGTGCAAGCGCGCAGACCAGAAGCCTGTGGTAAGTGTCACCTAGGGCCAGACCACCCTCAAAAAGAGGTTTACGAAGAGTCTAAGCATGGCATTAATTTCTACGCCAACGTTGATCGGATGAACCTCGACTCGGCCAAGTGGATTGTTGGTGAAGATTACGACGCCGCGCCAACGTGTGCTACTTGTCATATGTCAGCTACTCGCGAGCTGCCTGTTACCCATGATGTTGGCAACCGCATTTCATGGACATTGCGCCCAGCGATCTCGGAAAAAATTGATGCTAAAGCGAAGGCCCAAGGTAAAGAAGTTAAGTCTTGGGAAGCACGCCGCGACGACATGAAGAACGTCTGTGAGTCTTGCCATACTAAGTCGATGATCGACAATTTCTACCAACAATTTGATTCACTGGTTGTTTTATACAACGACAAATTCGCCCGTCCAGGTAAAGACTTAATGGATGTGTTGAAGAGTGAAAAAATGCTAACCGAAACTGGCTTTGATGAAGAGATAGAATGGACCTGGTTCTACTTATGGCACCACGAAGGACGCAGAGCTCGTCACGGCGCTGCCATGCAAGCACCAGACTACGTGCAATGGCACGGCATGTATGAAGTCGCAGAACGCTTCTACATAGAGTTAGTTCCACAATTCCTAGAAGTGGTAGAAAAAGCCGAACACAACGGCAATACCGAAGGTGCAGAAAAAGCCCGCGCTGTTCTTGCCGAAATACTCGATCGCCCAGAGCACGCTTGGTTTAGTGGCAACGAACCGGAAGAAGTGAAAAAAGCCAGAAAAGAAGCACAAGCGGCGTTTAAAGCCCGTTACTTAAGCGAAAGCAAATAGCCACCGATGGGAGCAGTAATGCTCCCCTCTTTTAAAAGAGGATGCTGATATGACAAATAACCAGCAGAAGACTCGGTGGCAAAAGCTATGGGCTTGGCTTAAAAAGCCACTCATTGTTGGGATACCCATTGGTGTATTTGTATTAGTGTTAGGTTTAGCAACTGTGCAAGGCAGCTTAGTACTGTCCAGTACTAATGAGTTTTGTTTTAGTTGCCACCTTAAAATGGACACTATTGTGCAAGAGTACAAGGCATCGAGTCACTACGGAGACGGCAGCAACATCGCCGCCACCTGTGCCGACTGCCACGTACCACACCCATACTTGGAAATGCTACAGGTAAAAATTGCCGCCACCGCCGATATTTATCACATGATGGTAGGCACCATAACCAAGGAGAATTTCGAAGAGCACCGGCCAGCCCTTGCTGAAACCGTTTGGCGTGATATGCAAGCCAATGACTCAGCCAACTGCCGACACTGCCACCAAGGTGACAACTTTGATTTAAGCAAACAACCACAGCGCGCGCGATTAAATCACCAGCAAATAGCCGCCCGCGGAGAAACCTGCGTAGACTGCCACCAAGGCTTAACCCACAAGCGGATAGTAATCGAATAAGACCTTTACTATTAAATATAAAGTCTTCAAAGTAACTGCTTTGAAGACTTTTGTTTTTCTACTCTTTACTCATCCGACCTCTCATGTTAAAAACTTGTAAAAAACCACAAAGTAAATTATGAATCACTACTTTCGCCTATTAAGCATGTTTATCCGCCATTGGTTTAGTGCCAAAACTCACCGAGATCCCACGGAAGATTTTGTTATTAAACTACGTGCCTTACCCTTAGATTGCGATGCCAACATGCACCTTACGAACTCTCGCTACTTTAGCTTTGGTGATCTAGGGCGTATCGATATGATGTTAAAAACCAAACTGGGCTCGGTGGCACTTAAAAAGCGCTGGTTAGGCGTAGTGAATGCTCAGTCGGTAACTTATATTCGCCCGATTAAACCTATGGCCAAGGTAGAGCTACACAGCAAGCTATTAGGCTGGGATGAAAAGTATTGGTATTTTGAACACCGCTTTATTGGCAATAATACGTTGTACGCCACCATCTTAGTGCGAGGAGTATTTTTAAAAGGTAAAAAGCCAGTGCCAATGAGCGAGCTACTGTCTCTGGTGGACCATGATCATCCTTCTCCAGAGTTACCAATGCGGGTAGCTCACTGGAAGCAACTACTGTCGACTAAAAAGCAAGAATCTCCGGTGCTAAGCTAAATGCCTTACTTTGCTGGAAATCTGTAAGCAATAAAATATCCGCCGATGGGTAATCAAAAAGTCGTTCTATCTGCCATAATTTAAGTAGAACGGCGACTTGGTATACCAATGAATAAACACCCAAAGCCTATTTGGCTTCAGGGCAAGCGCATGAATGTTTTTTGACCGATTGTCTGCGTCGAAACTTAGCTATCAGCCATTGCTGAGAACCCGGCGACCAACACCTTCTCGAGGTTTTCAGTTTTCATCCAGCAGCGCTTCTGCTTCGTCGGAATACTGGCCTTAGTCGGCTCAGAGCGCAGCATGTTCAATGACATATGGCGCAGACAAGCTAGGTTTTCCGCTGCGTTCTTTTTAAATATCTGACAGGCGTCTTCCTGCAAACTGACATCGAGCACCCAGTGCATCGCTTCAATGGCCCAATGCTCGCGAACAGCAGTGGCAATTTGCGTCGCTGTCATCTCTTTAGAACTGATGTAGTAACGGTACTCAAGGCTGGTCGGTTTGCCTTTTTCGGTGCGATAGCTCTCAACCATAGCAATGGTATTCAGGCTGCACCAGTTACTGAAATCGCCTTCCAGCGCATCTGCTCTGAGTACGTGGCTGATTCGGGATTCTATCCGTCCCCGACCTGTTTCAGTCTGAAGCTCTTGTGCGTCAGGTGATTGCCCGCGCTGCTTACTGAATGCTGCCTGTACCGCTTTTGCCAGGTTGCTCTGATTGCCCTTTACCGCCAGCAGGTAGTGACCACCTTGCTTAACAATGGCTTTAGCGATCTTGGTCTGGCATGCCATGGCATCAATGGTGACCAGTGCGCCACGCAGCTCAAGCATCTTTATCAGTTCCGGGATTGCGATGATTTCGTTGCTCTTGCTGTCGGTTTTTAGCTGTCCGAGAACCAACTTATTGGCTGACGCATAAGCGCTGACCATGTGGATGGCGCTACTGCGTTCGTCGCGATTGTAGGAGCCTCGGAGCGTTTTGCCATCGATAGCAACAACGTTGCCTTCAGTTAGTTCATGTACCGCTTTCATCCACACCAGAAAGCTCTCTCTGAACTGTTCAGGTTCAACGCTTGAGATGATCCGGGCAAAGGTGTCATCGACAGGAACACCGAGTTTAAAAAGCCCGTGGTCCCTAAACCAGTCGTGGTGGCCAAGCACGTATTCACGAATATCGTGCCAGCCTTTTGCGCCGGAAATCACCGCACACAAGGTACCAAACAACACATCGAACAGCGGGTGACGCACCTTGGCTCCTTGGCGAGGGTCTTCGACGGGCTTAAAGTGTTCCTGAAACGATTTGATGTGCATGGTGAGGGCTCCCAAAAAGAGAGCATATGATCACAGACGGCGATCGGCGTCAAATCAAAGGGCGAAAGCGTTCATGATCTCGCCCTGTATTTGGCTTCCTGCTTTATTAATTCTCTTTGTTAGCTACATGGGCTTCACCCAAGCCCAAACCATTACCTTGGCCACCAGCAAATCCATTCCGCCTTACATCATCAAAGAGCAGCAATCTGGCATTCAGCTAGATATTATTAAGCAGGCTTTTAGCAATGCAGGCTATCAAGTGAAGCAAGTTATTTTCACTTCTAATCTACGTGCAGAACGGATGCTAGAACAAAATGCCGTAGACGCCATTGTAAACGCCCCTAACAACGGCACACACGCTTATCTTTCGGAACCGGTTATCTTTTATCAAAACATCGCTATTAGCTTGTCTATTCGTCAGCTAAACATCGAGTCCATTGATGACTTAGCTAAGTTTCGTTTAATGGCTTTTCAAAATGCTAAGAAGTACCTTGGTGAACACTTTGCCAAAGCAACTGAGCAAGCTAAATTCTATACCGAAGTTGCTAACCAATCTGCCCAACTAGAGCGTTTATACCGCGGACAAGTGGATGTAATTGTTTTAGACAAGCGGATATTCCACTATTTAAATCAAAAACTTATTGCCAATAAACGCCCTACTGCGCCAGTGACCAAGCACCTCATATTTCCAGAATCACCGCGGCTATTGGGTTTTCATGACCCAGAGCTTCGCGACAAATTTAACGCCGGACTCAAGCAATTAAATGATAAACAGCTAGAGCACTCAGAATGAACCAGCTGGCTAAACCAGTGAAAACAGCTATTTTGTGTTACAAATTAGATCAAGCAGCTATTTTTAACAGTTTTCACAAGAGTAATTGAGCTCAACACAGATAACAAAAATTTAACAGCCCACTAATTGAGCAGCTTTAAAATCGTAGCAATGCCCAATTATCTTTGGGCCAGCTAGCTGTTCAAGATCACCTTTTAGAAAAATCATCTTTTTTTTACTTATCGAATAAAATATTTAATCCAAAACTGTCATAAATGACAGTTACATTCAGCATGAAAGCGTTATCATAGACTTTCTATTAGGCCCACGAGGAAATTTTCGATATGTCCGAAAACCGCTATTCCCATACTTCCAGTAATCGCTTAGTGAGACGTTCAGTTGCTTTGGTTCTTGCTGGAGGCAAAGGCACTCGTTTAAAAGAGTTAACCAACAAGGTTGCTAAGCCCGCAGTTTCTTTTGGTGGTAAATATAGAATTATCGATTTCACCCTATCAAATTGTATTAATTCTGGGGTGCGAAATATTGGGGTACTCACGCAATATATGGCGCATGATTTGATCATGCATCTACAATCGGGTTGGCAAATTCTTAACCCCGCCTTAAACGAACGAGTGTCAATTATTCCTGCGCAACAACGAACTGGCGAAAACTGGTACCGCGGCACGGCTGATGCCGTATACCAAAACCTCGATATTATTGATCATGAACACTATGACCGAGTACTGATTCTAGGTGGCGACCACATCTACAAAATGGACTATTCGCGCATGATCAACTTCCATGCAGAAAACGATGCCGATGTTACCGTAGCTTGTATTCGAAAACCCTTATCACAAGCCTCCTCTTTTGGCGTAATGGGCTTAGATGATCAAGGTAGAATAGTCGATTTTGAAGAAAAGCCTGCTCACCCTAAATCTGACCCAAGCAATCCTGAAAAAGCCCTCGTATCTATGGGCATATACATTTTTAATATGGATGTGTTAGACGATGAACTACGCAAAGGCTTGTTAAAACCAGGCTATTCACACGACTTCGGCCACAACGTAATTCCCAACATGCTTAAAGACCGCAAGGTTTATGGCTACGTGTTTGCCGATAAAGGCCATCCGGGGCGCACGGCTTACTGGCGCGATGTCGGTGATATTGACGAGTACTTTGCAGCAAACATGGACTTAGTTGACCCTAACCCTGAACTAGACTTATACGACCGTGATTGGCCGATCATTACCGATCAAAAACAACGCCCCGGTGCTAAGTTTGTATTCAATGAAGAGGATCGCAGAGGTTACGCCACCGATTCACTACTATCCGCTGGCACCATCGTATCGGGCGCTAAAGTGGATCGCTCTCTACTTTCGTTGGATGTGCGAGTCGAAGAGCACAGCGAGCTTGAGCAAGTGATTGCACTTAATGGCTGCAGCATTGGTAAGAACTGTAAGATCCGTAAGGCGATTATTGCCGAAGGCTGCGTTGTGCCAGACGGTACGATCATTGGCTATGATGATGCCGAAGACAAACGCCGCTTCACTGTATCAGCCGGCGGCGTTATTTTAGTCTCCTGTGAAATGCTAAGTTGATTCAAAAGGGGCTAGCTTGCTAGCCCTTTATTCTACCAACAAGGTATCGTCTGCCACCTTACAGTCCACTAACAACACCAAATCTTTAGTTAAGTAAGTACTAAAGGTTTTACACATTTCTTTACTGCTGGAGTCTCGATAGATTTTCGACAAAATTAACTGCTGAGGCTTTACCGAATCTAAAGCTATTAAGGCGTGGAAATAGGGTCGAAAACTCCAGTTAAACCCTACAAAGTTATCATCTTCCTCAATACCAAAGCTAGTGACTTCAAAGTTTGGTGAGACTTGGGTGCCATCGATACGGCATAAAAAATAACGTAATATTCCCATACTCGCGAGCTGCCGCTCTAAGCTTAAGGCATTGCCACCATTTTGTAATTGGTGTTTAAGCGCCAGTACCGTAGTCTTAACAGAAACATTGTGTTTTACCGTTGCTAAAGAGCGCTGACTCTTGCGTTTTAAATAACTCGCTAATAGGGTTTTAACTTTAGCTTGGCTAGACTGGGCAGATAGAAACGCCTTCTCCGCTTTATAAAACAACCAACCTTGCATATAACGCGCACCACACTCTACCCCAAAGTGAAACTCCTGCTCGGTTTCCACGCCTTCACAAATCAGTTCACAGCCCGCACGCTGTACCAGTTCAGAAATAGACAACACCACATCTGCGGGCAAGCCTCCTTTGGTGGCGTCTTTAAACAAACGCATATCTAACTTAATGATGTCTGGTTCGAGTGCGATAATTCGATCGATTTGTGAAGCCCCAGCGCCAAAGTCGTCAATCGCCACTTTTAAACCAGCTTGGTGGTACTCTTTCACCACTCGCTGCAAATTGTCGATATTGCCACTCGCTTCAGTAATTTCCATCACTACACGGCTTGGGTCTATACCAATTTTTTCAATCATCGAAATGGTTGGCGTAACAATATCTTCACTGAGCATATCCACCCAATCGGGCACGATATTTAAAGTAAGAAAGCCTTCTTGCTGTGATTGCGAAAACTGCTCTAAGGCTTGCTGCCTTACATAACGATCTACTTGGCGACGATTGCTAAGTGAATATTGATGATTAGCAAATAGCTCTCCGGCGCTGGTAGGCTCTCCTGCCGGATTATTTCGGCGCGCCAAAGCTTCGTACCCGGCAATTTCACCTGTGGGTAAGTACACTATGGGTTGGTAATGTGGGAAGTAGCTAAGCGGATTGAGTTGTGTCCGCTTAGCTGCTAATAGAGCATGATTCAAGCTCACCACTTTTGAAGGGTTTCTAGTCACAGCATTTGTTGTCCATATCAATACTACCAGCGCATAGCCTAAAATTAATCACTAGTTCAATGCACAAACCACGCCATAAAAACCTTAGCTACTCAATGGTTACAGTTTTAATCATCCGTTTTATCTCAGGAACACAAGATCCACAGTTGGTTCCTGCTTTACAATGCTTACCCACTTGCTCTGCACTTTCGCAAGCATGTTCGCTAATCACATCACTAATGGTCTGCTCGCGAACTTGGTGACAAGAACAAACTATTTTGCCTAAATCTGGCGCAGGGCTGGTACCTGCCAGCACGCCGCGGCGAATATTGTCAGACATAGGTTGCTGCAACAACGATTCCAACCAAGAGCTTGCATTAAGCTCCCCTTTAGCCGCCACGCTAAAGCTAGAGAAAAGCTCGCCCTCAATCACCAAAGCGCTGCGGAAGTTCTGTTTGATAGGGTCCGCAAAATCTAAGCTTTGCAGCTTGGTTTGCGACATTAAAAAGCCCTTTAGCTTGGCCGCTAATTCAGCAGGACTGCGGCCATCAGCCAAGCGATATAAAAAGCCATCGGCCAAACCTTGTTTCACCCAATAATCTGCAGGTAAGGCTTGGCATTGCTCTTTTGTTAAAGGCTTAGCTGTAAGCAAGACTGCCTCACTGGCATATTCCCAAACTGCCAATTTAACCGGCGTATACTTTGACTCAGGCTGACCAGAAAGAGGATCCACAGAGCTATCAACCACTTGGCTCACTAAACCATCACTTGAATATTGTTCGGTCCAATGAATAGGCATAAATACGTGCCCGGCTTTTTGCCCTTCACTGATTTGAATTCGCACTTTTAGCTGACCAACATTGCTAGATAAATTCACAATGCTGTGATCACACAAACCTTGGTTAGCTGCATCTTGTGGGTTCACTTCTAGCAAAGGCTCTGAGCTATGACTACTTAGCTGCGCAGCTAAACCTGTACGTGTCATGGTGTGCCACTGATCTCGCATCCGGCCAGTGTTCAATACAAGGGGGAAGGCTTCACTGGTCACTTGCTGAGTCGCTTGGTTAGTCACCGCAATAAGTTGTGCCTTACCAGAAGCGGTAGAGAAACGACCATCACTAAACAAACTACGATTATCGCTACCTTGTTTACTTACCGGCCACCGCTGTGGCTCAATGGCATCAAAGGCTTGTTGGTCTTTGCCCGACAACTCACTTATGTTAAATAAACGCTCCCCACTTTCTGCTAACAGGCCAGATAACGCAGCGTGCTCACTAAATATATCGGCCGAGCTGGTATAAGAAAATGCTTCAACAAACCCCATTTTTTGCGCTACTTGGCTTATTAAATACCAATCAGGCTTAGTATCACCTTGCGCCTCAACAAAAGCGCGCTGACGAGACAACATTCGCTCCGAGTTAGTCACTGTGCCATCACGCTCTCCCCAGCCTGCTGCCGGTAACAATACATCGGCATAACGGGTTGTATCGGTTTCGGCAATACAGTCTGACACCACCACCATTGGGCATGACAACAGCGCTTCGCGTATTTTTGCAGACTCAGGCAAACTTACCGCAGGGTTCGTGCCCATAATCCAAATAGCTTTAATTTCGCCTTTGGCGACTTTATCAAACAAGTCAACGGCTTTATGGCCAGGCTTTTGGCTTACGTTGGACGTGTTCCAAAAGCCCGCTAAGGCATCTAAATGCTCTGGTTTGTAGTCTAAATGGCCGGCTAATAAGTTAGATAAAGCACCTACTTCGCGCCCACCCATAGCATTAGGCTGACCGGTAATAGAAAATGCGCTAGCGCCAAGTTTACCTAACTTACCTGTAGCTAAGTGGCTGTTAATAATCGCATTAACCTTGTCTACGCCTTGGCTGCTTTGATTAACGCCTTGGCTAAACACGGTGACACAACGCTCGTTGTTAGCAAACAACTGGAAGAAACGAAGTAGCGCTTCAGGCTCTAAGCCACAGGTTTTGGCTAAGGCAGCTAAATCACCAGCATCTTCTACAGCGCTTGCCACCGCAGCTTCGAAGCCCTCGGTAAACTGGGCGATATAATCACTATCTAGTTTTCCATGCTCACTTAAATACGCTAATAAACCATTGAATAAGGCTACATCGCTACCGCCATTTAGTGGCAGGTGTAAATCTGCAATATCGCAGCTATCGGTTCTACGTGGGTCAATCACCACAACTTTTAAGTTTGGATTGGCTTGCTTAGCGCGCTTTAAACGTTGGTAAACAATGGGGTGACACCAGGCCAGGTTTGACCCAACCAAGGTCACCAGCTGAGCATGCTCTAAATCTTCATAGCTCCCCGGGACAATATCCTCACCAAAGGCGCGTTTATGGCCAGCAACCGCAGACGACATACATAAGCGAGAATTCGAATCGATGTTTGAGCAACCAATAAAGCCTTTAATCAGCTTGTTAGCAACGTAGTAGTCTTCAGTTAATAGCTGTCCCGAAACATAAAATGCTACCGATTCGGGGCCATGTTCAGCAATGGTTTGGCTGAAGCGAGAGGCTACATAACTTAATGCTTTATCTAAAGATTCTTGATGGCCTTTAATATATGCATGCTCTAAACGGCCTTGTTTAATCACCGTTTCACCCAGCGCTGAGCCTTTAGAACATAACAAGCCTCGGTTGGCCGGATGGCTCGCATCACCGCGTACTTCCACCGCCCCATTACTTGCTACTTTTGCTTCAACACCACAGCCCGTTCCACAATATGGGCAGGTGGTCTTAATCCATTGTTGTTGAGACACCACGTAAACTCCTCACCTTATTCTTTGCTGGGCTTTTACTGCCCGCTTTAATGCTTAGATACAAAGCAAAAGGCGAACCAATAAAATCCCGCAAAAACCTATTACTTAAGGAGTATAAAAAATCGCTAAATTGGCAGAAAAAGCCGAATTTTGAGTGCTGAAACAAAATAGCGCACAAGCATGGTGCAACACGTCCCGAAATTGGGCTTTATTGAAATAACAGCAAACATCTCTTTCTAGCTGTTTAAAGCTCATTTCTTATACGAACAGATATAAAGCGCTGAACGGGAGAGTGATTAAACCAACCAGCTTATTTACAACAATGGCTAGCAAGATATAAAACACAAAACCAGAGCCTTAGCTCTGGTTGTATGCTTAGTTTACAGCTGGAGAAAAGTAAGATTTTATCCAACCGTAAAGTACTTGTTGGTTAAACTCGGCAAAAGCGATTTGAGTAAAATCGCCCGCGGGGTCTTGCTCTTTAAAAGCAAATTTATACAGCACTTGCTCAGGATTTTGATCATGCAAAATCACAATAATCCGCTTGCTGGTTTTTAAGCAATCTATGGTCATCACATCGGCCGGCACGCCATTTTTACGCATGTTACGACTAATGCCTATCACCGGATCGATGTGCGCAAAATCTTGCTGAATGCTTAAATGAGCCGCGTTTGCCATATCCGACAAGCTCACTAAACGTTGTTCGCTAAGATGAGTATCTTCAGGCTTATTTTCCATTGGCTAGCCCGCTCGCAAGGCAAGAATTGCCGGAATATTTAAAGCCTTGCTGTAAGCAACAAAAGGCTGCTTTTTCTCGGCAATGGCCACCATCGACATACGATCTGCCAGCTCGTTGCCCTCTACTCCCACATGGCCGTTTACATGCAATATTTGCAGTTTGTCTTTAAGCTGTTGGTAGCGTTCAAACATTTCCTGAATTAACTGCAGATTCTTAATCTCACCACTGGCTTTCTTCCAGCCTTTTTTCTTCCAGCCTGCAGCCCATTGAGTAATGCATTGAATGGAGTACTTAGAGTCACACAAAATCGCCACTCGTAAGCCTTTTGCCAGCTCTTGCTGGGCCATAATCATTGCTTGATTAAGGGCGTTTAGTTCTGCGGTATTGTTAGTGCCCATGGGGTTATATAGGCCATACCAAAGCTCGGCCAACTCTTCGTTGCGATACAAGGCTAAGCCCGAGCCGGCCTCTCCTGGATTTGGCTCGCAGCCACCGTCGGTATAAATTTTCACTTCTGCGGCTAATTTATTGATTTCCGCAGCGGTATAAGTTTTCACCGTTTGCCCCGACGCTCGTTTACGCGCTGGCGCTGCACCGGAAGCTTTTACACTAGCACTGGCCTTACCGCCAAAAGCAGCTTCAGCCTCAGCTAAAGTGGGGAAAGACTTGTAACGCGCGCCAGCAAACTTATCAATGCTGCGTTTACAAGTGAGCCAATCGTTAAAAATGCCGGTGTCTCGCCCTTGCCATACCACGTAGTACTTTTTAGCCATGTTTTGCTCTTTTACTTAGTTTGCGGGCTAATATAACCAAGCAAGCCGCTGAACACGAAGAAAAACTTAGCATTTATCAAACTGCAGTAACACAGCTCCACCAGGTTTACTGCCGATGCTTACAGGCTTATCTAAAAGGCTCCCCTATTTTTTTACTTGTTACACAATACAAATTAAATAACGAGGAAGAGAAACACTAAAACAGCTTAGCGATAAACACAAACCAACCGAGCGCATTAACAAATGGTATTAGACCAGCATTACGCTCGGCGAGGGTGTTATAGCAGTTAGGCGTGTTTTAAGCGTAAATAAAGGGAGTCTTTAAGCTCTGCCCTATCATGTTTTAGCTGGTGCATTGCCTCGTCATCTATCGGGCCGCCGCGCAGCTCCAATACACGAATTTCTTTATCTAAGGCATTGTAGCGTTTGGTGTCTGCGGCAAACTTCTCATCGCTGCCAGTTAAGGCAGTAATTTTATCTAGTAGCTCTGGAAACTCTTTTGCCAAAGAATGATCTTCACCTAACATAAAAACTCCTTCCCATTTAAACCCGATATGTTGTTTCAGCCTTAGCCAAATTTGACTAGTTCTTAAAACTTAGCAAATCCCTTGTAAAACACCGTGTTAATTTGTCAGTTAAACTAAATTTTTCTCATGATGAAAAATTTACTTGCTCAAACATAATATATGAAATACCGTATATACGCTTTTACATATATCTGGTTGCTGTAATGTTGTCTGTGTTATTTTTATGTACCGCTAATGCTGCTCGCTCTCAGTTAGCCGAAGCCTTGGTTAACCAACGTTACCCAGAGCACTTTGTGGCTTATAGTGCGGGCACTCAGCCTAAAGGTATCGACCCTCGCACCATTAAACACTTACAGGCTCAAGGTCTATCTAGCAGCGGCCTACGCAGCAAAACCATTGCGGAGCTTGAGCAAAATATTCAACAGCAAACTCAGCGCCCTGCTTTATTTAATTTCATCATTACTTTGTGTGACAGCGCTAAACAAGAATGCGCCTTACTGCCAAAAGGCGCAGCGATTTTGCATTGGAATTTGCCCGATCCCGCTGGCGAACAAGGCATGGCCTTATTCGAGCAAGTATTTAGCGAATTAGAACTACGTTTAGCCGAATTTGTGCGCTTTAATCACAACCCACAAGCCGCACTGCAAATCGAAGCCATCGATGTATTTAAGCAGTTTAGCGACAATACTCGCTTACAAATTTTGATGCTGATAGAAGATGAACAACGCTTGAGCGTTAATCAGCTTTGTACTGCTCTAGAAGTAAGCCAACCAAAGGTATCGCGCCACCTAGCCTTACTGCGCGAATGTCAGTTATTGTCTACCACGCGCCAAGGCCAGCAGGTGTTTTATCACCTAAATCCCTTGTTACCAGAATGGGTGGCGCAAACGCTATCAACTACACGAGTAGCCAACCCCAGTTATATAAACCAGCCGCTAGCACGCATTAGGCAGCAGGCTAATCCCCAATTAGTTAATCAAGATTAAGGTACTTTTATGTCTTCACATCCTATTTTTACCGTTGATGTTAGCGACACAGCGCAACTACTGTTAACTCCTTGCCCAGGCACTAAAGGGGTAGATCTTTCTACCTCACTACAACAGCTTTGCTACAAAAATAGCCCGGCACTCATCACCTTAATGACCGAGCAAGAGCTGGCCGACAATAACTTAAGTGATTTACCGAAAACGTCTGTCACTCACGATATGCAGTGGTTCCACCTGCCTTTAGCAGACGACACTGTGCCAGACGAAGCTTGGGAAGAGCAATTTCAAAGCGTGCTTCCGCGTTTTTTACAGCTACTAAACAATGGCATGAACTTAACCATTCATTGTAAAGGTGGCAGTGGCCGCACTGGCTTGCTAGCTGCTCGCATTATGCTAGCGCTAGGTTTCGAGCTAGACGATGCCATCGCAAAAATTAAGGCAGTGCGCCCCAACGCATTCAGCGTGCCTGCTCAACAAACTTACATTCAACAATTTGCCAAATAAGAGACTTAGCAATGACCATTAAAGTAGGAATTAACGGCTTTGGCCGTATTGGCCGCCTTGCCCTGCGCGCAGCTTACGACTGGCCAGAGTTAGAGTTTGTAATGATTAACGATGTGGCCGGCAATGCCGAAACACTAGGCCACTTACTCGAGTTTGATTCTGTACAGGGGCGCTGGCACCACGGCGTTGAACACAACGCCGATGGCATTGTTATCAACAACAACACCATTAAGTGCTACCAAGAAAAAGACTTAAGCAAAGTAGATTGGTCGGGCTGTGATGTGGTACTTGAGTCTACCGGCGTGCACCGTTCTAAAGCCAAACTAGCACCTTACCTAGCCCAAGGCGTTAAACGTGTTGTGGTATCTGCGCCTGTTAAAGAAGACGGTGTAGCCAACATTGTTGTGGGTGTGAATGACGATATTTTTGATGCTAGCCAACACCAAATTGTTACCGCCGCATCTTGTACCACTAACTGTTTGGCACCTGTAATTAAGGTGATTCAACAGCATTTGGGTATTGAGTCTGGCTGCATGACCACTATTCATGATTTAACCAATACCCAAACCATTTTAGATGCACCGCATAAAGACTTACGCCGCGCCCGCGCTTGTGGCATGTCGTTAATTCCTACCACTACCGGCAGCGCTAAAGCAATTTGCGATATTTTCCCAGAGCTAGACGGCAAGCTAAACGGCCACGCTGTGCGCGTACCTTTAGCTAACGCGTCACTCACCGACATGGTGTTTACTCTAGAGCGCGATACCACCGCCGAAGAAGTAAATAGCCTGTTTAAGCAAGCCAGCGAAGGTGAGCTAAAAGGCATTCTGGGTTACGAAGAAAAGCCGCTAGTTTCTATTGACTACAAGGGTGACCAACGCTCTAGCATTGTAGATGCACAATCCACCATGATGGTAGGCAAACGCATGCTTAAAGTGTACGCCTGGTACGACAACGAAATGGGCTATGCAACCCGCACCAGCGAGCTTATTCGCAAAGTTGGTTTAGCAGATAAAAGCTAGGACCTGTTGAACCTTGCTGATGGTTTTTGCAGCAATTTATTCGCCATTTAGGCAAGGCAGTGAGTGTGAAGTTAAGTGGGCTTAATAATCACTCACTAACGCTGAATAAATGGCTAACAAATGCTGCCCGAAGGGTTCAGATAAGCGAACTTTACTCTTTGTTAAGCACTTCTCGCTTAGCCCACTAGGCTTCAAAGTGCTCGCCGCAATTAAAGCCCGCTTATCTCGAACAAAATTTCAACACCAAAGATCAACAGACCCTAGGTAAACATGATAAAAGCACTACCTCAACAACTTAAACAATACCTATTAGTTACTTTTAACTATTGGAACTTCACCATTACCGACGGTGCATTGCGCATGTTGGTGGTGCTGTATTTTCACCAGCTAGGTTATTCGGCGATTGCGATTGCCATGCTGTTCTTGTTTTACGAGTTTTTTGGGGTAGTGACCAATTTAATTGGTGGCTGGTTAGGGGCGCGTATTGGTCTTAACCACACCATGAACATTGGCTTGGCCATGCAAATTATTGCCTTGTTGGCATTGGGTTTGCCCTCTGAGTTTTTATCTATTCCCTTAGTTATGGCAGCGCAAGCCTTGTCGGGCATAGCTAAAGATCTAAATAAAATGAGCGCTAAAAGCTCGATTAAGGGCTTAGTGAGCGGTGACCAACAACATAGCTTGTACAAATGGGTGGCCATTCTTACCGGCTCAAAAAACGCCCTAAAAGGCTTTGGCTTTTTTCTAGGTGGTGCGCTGCTTAACTTAATTGGCTTTCAGCTATCGATGCTGGCTATGGCGGCGGTATTGTTTGTGGTGCTGCTATTAAGCTTAAAACTGCTGGAAAAAGACTTAGGCAAAGCCAAGAGCAAACCTAAGTTCTCGCAAATATTTTCTAAAAGCCCACAAATCAATATTTTAGCAGCAGCCCGTTTATTTTTATTTGCCGCCCGCGACGTATGGTTTGTAGTTGCCCTGCCAGTATATTTAGGTGCCAGCTTAAACTGGTCACACATCGAAACCGGCACCTTTATGGCCGCGTGGGTCATCGCCTATGGCGTAGTGCAAGGCTTGGCTCCCAAAATCACCGGCAGCCAATCGGGCAAAGTGCCCGGGCAAGGCGCAGCCTTAATCTGGGCACTATTGCTTAGCATTATTACCGGCATCCTCGCTTACTTAGTGCAACTAGGCTGGCAGCCACAAGCCACCATAATCGTCGGTTTAATGTTATTTGGCATCGCCTTTGCCATTAACTCCTCACTGCACTCTTACTTAGTGGTGAGTTACGCCAGCGAAGACGGCGTATCCATGGACGTAGGTTTTTACTACATGGCCAATGCCATGGGGCGATTAGTGGGTACAGTATTGTCGGGCGTAGTATTTCAAATGGCCGGCCTCGCCGCCTGTTTGTGGGTGAGCTTTGCGATGTTAGCGATATGCTGTGTGATTAGTGTAGCGCTGCCGAAAGGTAACGAGGGGTAAAGAATATAAGCCACTCAACCCAAATAGATGGCTAGTCGTTTGTTTGCTCTATTTCATTAACAGGATAGGCAGTCAAAGAGATTGAAGCTCCAACCTTTAAAGCTAACTCCATGAGAGGTAATGAGATTTCGTACTCGGCTGCATACTGCTCACATTCACCAACCCCAAGTCCGACATCCAAGTTTGCAGTTAGATTTAAGTTAACAAAATTGATAGAACTAGAACTTAACTCGTTAAAAAAAGACTCAATATTATTAAGCATTTCCGTTGGAGAATCTGCATCAGGTAAATCCACACTGAAACCAGATGACGAAAAGAATCTAGTTCTAGAAATTGAATCGCCTTTTTCCCACTCTCCGATGATATTAAATGGATACAACGCTTTTACTACGTCGATTTCCTTTTCATTACCTTGAATTCTTAAAACAGCTATATTCAAATGCTAACCTGCAACTTATCTTAAGCAATGTGACAATATCATTCCCCCGCCACCATCAATACCATTATTTGTTATCTGCCAGTTGTGGCATGAATACGTAAATCGAAAGTATATTGAAAAGCATTATCTTGTGTATGAACTCGAAGCTTGAAGCGTCTTTTATTCATATCTTGACTATTTTCTCTAAACATTAAACCGATGTTTCTTTCTTCTATTGCTCCAGGCGGTAACGCGTCAAATGAAATTGGAATTCTCACTTGCCGTGAGAGTAGATCATCATTTTCAAACGCCATTGCATCAAATGATTGCAACTGATGAGGAACAACCTTTTTTGTTTCTTTACTATGAGGAGATCCTGCATTACTGATAATTTGTTGAGTTGTATAGTTTGCAGGAACAACCTCTGAATTAGCCTCCAAAAACAGATATGCATGAGTAATTGGAGTAACGGGCTTAGATGATTCATTTCTTAAATAAACAGGGAGAGTAAAATATTCTTCATCGCTTGGAATACTGCCATCTATATACGGGATTTCCCCGTCGCCATTGGCGGGAACTTCTACATCAAATACTCTCAGTGAAAGAAACTCGCTTGGTTTGTTGTCCGTTCTTTCCTGTTCTAATGCCCACTTAATCTTGCTAGACAGCATTTCCTTCAGTTTACTTATGCTTCCATCATAAACAAGGTGTTGCTGATGCTGCAGGTCGAAGGGGATGTCATCAGCACTCTGAGTGAGAAGAATTACATTCTTTCCTAATGCGTGAGCATAGCCCACCTCGTAGAAAACATTTGGATTTCTGCCAGTCATATCAGCTACAACTACATCTGCTTTATTTATCTGGTTAAATATTCTATCCAGCATTCCTTCATTAAAAATCTGCTCGTCAAGCCTTTCTGCATATGCTCCTGCATCCTCAGCTGCTCCTTTGATGCCAAATTTATAAGTATCACTGAGTACGTCATCAAATGGCATTAAAACAAAGATGAATGGTTTGGGTTGGTTTTTCATTTGCTTCCTTATTAGTTTGGTATGCCAATTTGAGGTTCAGCTTAATACTTGGTTATTGCGACCTTATAAGGTATCTGGGTTCTATATGCAAAAAAGCTAGCAACCTGCAAAAATCTACAACAATCATACCCTAACAGTACTTTCTAAAATAACAACAAGCTCAATAAATTAAGATTCCTCATGTTCGCTCTTCCTTCCCCTTCATTATCGCCGAGTCACGCAAGTGCCAAGCGATTAAGCCGAGCACTGTTTGAGCGTAGCGAGTTGCGCAGGCTCGCTTGGCACTGAGTAACGAGGAAATAAGATAATGCGGGGCAGCCTTTCTTTTGCTTCGTTTTCTTTGGCTGTTCAAAGAAAATGACGTCGCCGACAGGCGAAACTAACCACTGCAGTCAATTATCAGCTCCCCTACATTATCGCCGAGTCACGCAAGAGCCAAGCGATTAAGCCAAGCACTGTTTGAGCGTAGCGAGTTGCGCAGGCGCGCTTGGCGCTGAGTAACGAGGAAATAAGATAATGCGGGGCGACCTTTCTTTTTGCTTCGTTTTTCTTTAGTCGCCAAAGAAAAATGACGTCGCCGAAAGGCGAAATAGAACACCATCGTCGATAGTAAGTTATTCACCCTCATTATCACCGAGTCACGCAAGAGCCTAGCAATTAAGCCGAGCACTGTTTGAGCGTAGCGAGTTGCGCAGGCGCGCTTGGCACTGAGTAACGAGGAAAAAAGATAACGCGAGGCAGCCTTTCTTTTTGCATTGTAAGCTTTAGCCATATCCCTAAGGGAGACTTACAGCCTGTTGAAAATAAGCTTGAACAGAGTGAATATAAACACCTTGAAATATTGAACTAAAGCAAACCATCAACATTAAGGCACTAATTTGTCAGTAACTTAACTCAAGGTTTGCTAGAGTTTAAGTGAGCAATCTAATTGTTATTTGTAATGACAAGTACCCACAAACAAACCAAACCACATTGAGAAGTGAATAATGGTCGTTGATGAATCATCATTTCAAAAAGTTAAAGATTTTGCTCCCCAAGCTTGGAGTATTGATTTACAAAACAACAACTTTACTTGCCCTCAGCAACTTATTGCTATGCTGGGTTACCCTAGTCAATCGGTGATCACGCTTTCCCAGCTTTTTGCGGCCTTTGAAAAAAACCAAGTATCACTACTCAAGAAGCATATTCGCCAAGTAATAGACACCGGTAAACCGATTATTCAAACCGCTATATTAAATGCTTACCAACATCGCTACATTGCTGAGATTGTCATTAATCCCCTACCAAAAAATGACAAGGTGATTACCGGTACTATTGAGTTAAAGCAGTATTTTCTGACTAAACAACAAGAGCTAGCATTTTTAAAACGTATTTTTGCTCAGTCAAATGAAGGCCTAATGATTGCCGATATTAATCACACTATTTTAATAGTGAACAAGGCATGGTGTAACAACACTGGCTACCAAGAACATGAATTATTAGGCCAGCCAGCATCAATACTTAAAAGTGGCCGCTATACACAATCTTTTTATCAAAAGCTGTGGAGCCATGTAGACGAGCAAAAAATTTGGACCGGCGAATTGTTAGCAAAAACCAAACAAGGTGAGGTATACGCCCATGAGGCCCGTATTCAGCGTATTGATTTGCCAGGCCAAGACCACGTTTATGTTTCCTCTAGCCACCGCTTAGATACCTCTGCCGACCTGTGGGACGAAGACAACCCGAACGCCAGCTCAAAGGTGCATGTTCCCGACAAAAACGCATTTAGCAAGAAACTAAATGCTGATTATAAGCAGCTTAGTAATGACGTGACCATAGTGACCTTGGTATTTAGCGTTAACCTTGCACAAGCCACCAGTGCAGTAACGCGCCAATGGTTAGTGGCGCAACGCTTTAGCCAGCTTAGTCAACGAGGTCACTTAGGCATACTTAACGAAAAAATGTTTGCTGCTTATTGGATAGTACCCAAGCAAATGGAAGACATTGAACACACTTTAAAAAGCGCTCTAGCCGCATTGGAGGGGCACAATAGTTATGAAGATATTGGCCTGTCTGCCACTGTACATGGTGGTGCCTCGGTACTACAAATTGATGCCTCTAGCCCATCACAAATGTTGGCACATGCTAGCCAAGCGCTCATCGCAAATAGCCAAGGCAACGACTCTTCCTTATATTATTTTGATCGGCGTTTATCCAAGCGCTTTAACCGAAAAGCGACTTTAGCTACCTTACTAAGACAAGCGCTTACAGCCAACAAAATAGAAGCTTATTACCAACCTATTGTTGCTTTGCCCGAGCTAAAAATTGTTAAATTCGAAGCATTATGCCGAGTAAAGCTAGATACAAACATCCCCTACAGCGTGCAAGAGTTAATTGAGATAGCCGAAGAATACAACTGGATTGACCAAATTGATGCGGCAGTCACCAAACAAGCCTTACACGATTTACCTATTTTACAAAAACATTACCGTAGCAATAGCTTAGGGATGTCAATTAATCGCTCAGTGGTTAACGATAGGGTCTCTCATTGTTGTTTGGAAGACACCCTAAATATTTTTGAAGCTAGTGATATAGATTTAGGCTTAATTACCTTAGAGCTCACCGAGTCTGCCTATTTTGATGATTCTTACTACCACTCTGAGTGGTTAGACAAACTTAAAGCACGTAATATTGCCATTGCCTTAGATGACTTTGGTACCGGCTATTCGTCGTTCTCTTATCTGCGGCAAATTCCGGTAAACGTTGTAAAAATTGATCGCTCATTTGTGTCAGGTTTAACGGAAGAATCTAACGAATACGCAATGATCGACATGCTGTGCAAGCTCACCCATAAAATGGGGGGAAAGGTGATCGCCGAAGGCGTAGAAACCCAACAAGAGCTCTACCTATTATCCAAGTTAAACGCAGATATGCTGCAAGGTTACATTTTTAGTAAACCACGTAGCTTGGCTGATATTCTGGCTACCACGCAAGATAATATATACCCTCACTTAAGTCAGCATGTGTACCAAGAAAACATTATTAACGCACACAGTATTATGCGCCGTGACTTTCCCAAAATTGGACCCGACGACAAGTTAAAAACTGCGGTCGAACGCTTTAAAAAGTATCAATCTAGAGACTTAATCGTTATAGAGAAAAGTCGCTGTTTAGGGGTGCTACACCAAGGTGATGTAAATGCGGCAATTAGCCCCTATTTAAATACCAAAGGAGAACAAAACCGAGATTTGCTTACACTTAATAAACGGGTTCATCAGGTGATGCATAAAAGCCATATAAAGGTAGCCATAAATACCACCTACGAACATTTATTTGAGCAATTTGTTAACCAGCCCTATACCGTTGCAATTGTTGAAGGGGACTCAGGTATCTGCTTAGGCTTGATCACCTTGGAAGATATGCTGTTACAACACGAGCATATCGCCAATAAACACTAAAAGTTATTCCCTCAACAGGTGTCATTTAAAGCAAATATTTACGTTCTAAATAGTTCAAACTGACGTAAACTCATTGCTCATTATACTTTGCACACAGAAACGATTATGGACTATTTAGCGCTAAACAAAGCTGCTTGGGACAAACGTACTGAGCTTCACGTAGATTCTGATTTTTATGATGTAAATGGATTTCTCGCTGGGAACAGTTCACTCAAGTCTATTGAGCGCGAGCTCATGGGCGATGTTAATGGTAAAAAGCTGTTACACCTGCAATGCCATTTTGGCTTAGACAGCTTATCTTGGGCGCGCTTGGGCGCCGAGGTTACCGCTGTTGATCTCTCTAGCGAGGCGATTAAGCGCGCTGAAGAACTGGCCGAAAAAACAGGCTTAAAGGCCGAGTTTATTTGTAGTGATGTATATGCTTTTGGCGACACAAATCAAACCACCTATGACTGGGTATTTGTGTCTTACGGCGCACTATGTTGGCTGCCCGACATTACTCGCTGGGCGCAAGTAGTAGCAACCAGCTTAAAACCCGGCGGCAGGCTTTGTTTAGCTGAGTTTCATCCGGTGCACGATTTAGTCAGTGGCTATGGTTACTTTCACCGTGATGAAGCAGATTTAGATGAAGAAGGCACTTATACCGAAAACGACAATGGCGAAGCGAGCCCAATGTTAACCTGGGGTCATCCCTTATCTGATGTAGTAAATGCACTGATTCAAGCTGGCTTAAACATTGAGTTGCTAAACGAATACGATTACAGCCCATACAATTGTTTTGAAGATTTAACCGAGCGCGCAGCCGACGAGTTTGTTTATGAACACGAGCACTATAACTCGCCACTGGTTTACGCCATTGTAGCCAGCAAAAGCTAAGCAGTGTAAAACAGATAAAGCGGGCGAGCTTTAAAGCTCGCCTATTTTTATTTATTCACAATTTGCTAATCGTTGTCGCTAATATTTACCCAAGTGCTGGTAATGTTACCTAGTTGGGCAGGACGGGCTGAGAACAAGTAAACCTTAAAGCGTTCGTCACCTTCTTTGCGCTTATCATCAACGATTTTTGCGCTCACCGTTTTAACCCCACTTTCACCTTCGCTCCATTGTACACGCTGGAAAAACGGCGCGCGGTAGTCAAACCAATTAGCAGACGATGGCAATACCAATACCCACGCACTAACAGTAGTGCTAGCTTCACCATTTAACACCAGCGGGATGGTAATGTTGCCAGCAGACTCAGCAACGTTCATTTGCTCAAACTGCATGGCTACACTTAATGGCGTGTTGTCTTGAATAATCAGCTCAACTTGCGGCAAGGCTAAACTGGCCGCGCCTTGCTCTATGCTTAACTGCAAATAGGCGCGCTCCGCTCCCTCTGTTAGCTCGTCGGTGTACGCAGCAATGTTTAGCTCACGGCTACTCATATCACCATCAAGCCAAGTTAGTTCGCCACTTAGCAATGCTAAATCTTGCTCATCGGCAGAACCCGCAACTACTTGGTACTTAAGCACTACATCGCCAAAATCACCGGCTAAACGCTCTATCGTTAACGAGCCATTACTGCCTTCGGCAATGGTGAGTTCAGTCGCGGTGCTAATAGTGCCCGCACTGCGCATATCTAAAGCAATGATGACGGGATCATGATCCGATGCGCGGTAAGCATGTGGCGCATAAAAGTTAGTGATTTGCGCATCAGACTTATACTCAGTGTTGTAATCTAAACCGGTTGGTTCGTCGGCATTAATATGCCAATCGGTGGCATCTAGCACTCGTGATGTTAAGGCTGAATCGGCCAAGGCGTGGTCTAAACTGCCCGCTTCTTCATCGTAGTAGTAGGAGTAACTGTTTGCTTCGAACAGTGGTACTAGGTTAGTAAAGCCGGCCGTTTCAAAGGCTAACATTGGGTCTTCTTTGGCGTACGCGTTAAAGTCTCCTAACAACAAGACCTGTTGTTTTTCGGCAAAAAACTGGCTCAGTGTTTGCGCCGCTAAAGTGCGCTGACCATTACAATTGCCCTGACCATCTCCCATGTCTGGGTCGCCTAAGGCATTACAGTTACTGCCCTTAGATTTAAAGTGGTTAACTGCAACATAAAAGCGCTCGCCGCCGTCTACCATGCTAAATTGCTGCACTAAAGGAACGCGATGTTTAGCAGTATCAGCATCAAACGGGTAAGCGCGAATTAGCTCTGCATCGCCATAAACTTGTACCACACTTGGTTGGTAGATTAAGCCTACCGTGATCATATCGTTGCCAATACGTTCACTTAAAGGCTTCACTACGGCGTAATGTTGTTGCTCGGGCAGCTGAACATTAACCGCATCAACTAAGTTTTGAATTGCGCTAGCCTCATCAAAACCGTTGTTTTGCAACTCCATTAAGCCTACAACGTTGGCATTCATCGCGACTAAGGCCGAGACCAATTTAGCCCGCTGACGTTCAAACTCTTCAGCAGTATCCGCACCACGAAAATCAGTCGCATTGTCGATGTCTAAATCAGTGAAAAAGTTAAGCACGTTGAAGCTTGCAACAGTTAAGTTACCTAGCTCGCCTAGTTCTGGCTCGGTGGTTCTTGGGTTTGCATCGATAAAGTTAGGTACTACCGTAGGCTGCACCCGAAACTGGCCGAAACTGTAATTAATAACACCTTCAACATTGCTCACTTGCGAACCAGCGCGCAGGCTGTTTAAGGCCGAGAAGTTAGGGAAGTAGGCTATATCATCGGGATTTTGCGAACTTAAACCATCATCCAATACCAAGCGGTTAAGCTGATTAGCGAGGGCTAAAGCTTCGGCTTCTGGCGTATTGGCTGGGTAAACCTGGGTAGACTTAAAGCGCTTACCTAAGGACAACACCGTTTCACCATAGCGATTAAAGGTGTAGGCAGGCGTGGCATGCAAGGTTTGTGGCAGCACCACACGCATGCCTTCTAGGTGATAAAGATCCGCATCCACCAAGGGTAAGCTTAGGCTGGTTGCACTAGGTAGCGCTTCTTCGCCACACACAATTAAGCCGCTTACATCTTTAAGCTGATTACCACCGCTATAAGTGGCTACAGTTGCTTTTACGCGTACTCGTTGGCCTAGCGAAACCTCATCAGCATAGTGGTAAACAAAAATCCCTTCAGAAGTTTGAGGGTCTGCATCCCAGTTAGCATCGGCGTGCTGTATAAAAAAGCCAGATAATTGATTATTGTTGGCATCGCCTTGGAAATCACCCACAACAACAGCTTCAACCACCACTTCTTGGTCTAATAAATTGGCAGAACGAATGCTATGAATCGCAGTGCTTGTATCACCACATTGGCCAATTTCTGAGATTGGAGGATCAATTGGCCCGCCACCATTATCACAAGCATCTTGGCCAATGCAGCCTAGACCATCAACAGTGTTTATTGCGTAGTTGAACCAGCGAGATGAAATCACAAACTCTTGGCCGTTGTCGTTATCTGGGCTGCTTTCATCAAGGCGACGCAAGGTTTGATTTTGCGTTGAAGCGCCGCCATCATTCCAGGTTTGACGCACGCCAATTTGACCAACGCGATCAAGCAATACATCGTTGGCAAACAAGCCAACTGCATCATCACCATTAAAGTTAATCACACTTGACTCAATGCCCACACCCGGGGGAATTAGGGCATTGTCGTTATTGCCAATCACCGCATTGCTGTTCACAAATACTAAGGTTTCGCCTGGCGCTAAACTGCCACTTAACGCTTGGGTATTGGTGGCAATGCTTGCTCCGTTGGAAAACAAGCGCAGCTGATAGTCACCAGCGCTTAGATCGACTGTTTGATCACCATAGTTCGCAATTTCAATTGCCTTGTTAAAACTACTACCTTCTATATATTCACTAATGAGTACATTCGCTTGAGCGCTAGTACCTAAGGCACATAGGCCCACTAACATAAAATTTCTGGGGTTCATATTACTCGTCCCTGAGACCATAAGAATGCCGCATATAGCGGCGCCATTAACTGGTCTAGCCTGACGAAATTTAATGACAATAAAACACAAAAATGGCGAACAAAATGTGACAATTTAATGGCAAAACTGTAAACAAGATAGTCACTGTGACTGCTAAAAATCCGCCATTCACGCCGATTGAAAAAGCAAGGCTAACCACAATATAAACAGGCCAGGCATTAAGATATTTACCGATAGCAAAATAAAGGTTTTAAGCTAAGTTTATAGAAACAACTAAATGTGGCTTAACCATGAACAATTCAGCGCCTTTAAGCGTGGCTTTAAAGCACGGCGATATAAAGCAACTATTTGATAATATTTATTTTGTAACTGGTACTGTGACCATGACTAAACCCTTGAGTATGTCGTTTAGCCGTAATATGTGTATTGTTAAACAGGGCTCTCAGCTGGTGTTAATTAATTCGGTGCAACTAAGCCCTGCAGGTTTAAGCCAACTGGATATGCTAGGTAAGGTAAGCGATGTTATTCGTCTCGCCGCTTTTCATGGCATGGACGACCCATTTTACAAACACCACTATGGCGCGAAGGTGTGGTCGGTTGACGCACCATATAACAGCGAGCTTAGCCGAGTAGCCAAACAAGAAAACATCTACTTTGAGCCGGATCATATACTGAGTACACAACAGACTAAGCTTCCTATAAATGACGCTAAATATATAGAAATAAGTTCAGCCGAGCCCAAGGAGTCACTCATTTTGTTACCACAAAATAAAGGAGTACTGATTGCCGGTGATAGCTTACAAAACTGGCAAACAGCCGATAGTTACTTCAACTTTGCTGGTGCTGTGCTCATGAAGATGATGGGTTTTCTTAAAGCCTATAATGTTGGACCAGGTTGGTTAAAAATGGCCAAACCAGAAAAAAATGAGATTAAAAGCCTATTAGAACTAGATTTTGAACATGTGATTCCCGCCCATGGCAGCCCAGTGATAAAAAACGCTAAACAGCATTTCAGTGGAGCAATCACCCGCCTATAGCCTTACACCTTAGCAATCTCTAATGCGCCTTCGTCAGTATGCAGGTAACGCTGCGCCATAAATGCCACCGCCGACAGTGAGCAAACACTTACCAACACAATGCCCTGCCAGCCCCAAGCTGCAAAGAAGGGCTGCATTAATGCGCCGCCACTTGCTGCGCCAATGTAATAACTAATAGTATAAAGAGCTGATGCGCTGGCCTTAGCTTGAGTGGCATGTTGGTTTACCCACGCGCTGGCTTGAGCATGGCAGAAAAAGAAGCCCATGGATGACACCACCATTGCCAATAACAACACCCATAGCTCGCCAAACAGACTTAATAAGCTGGCGATAGTCATCACCAACAAACCCAACACTATGCAACTTTTGCCTCCGTAACGTTGCGCAATTCGCCCGGCCGAGCTGGCAGTAAATGTGCCTCCTAGATAACTAAGAAACAATAACGATGTAAGGCTAGCGGGCAGCGAAAACGGTGCTTCGGCCAAAATAAAAGTGAGGTAAGAGAACTGGTTTATAAACACCCCAAAACCGATGCCTCCCACTAAGTAAGCACATACTAACTGTGGGTTGCGGATATGCCGCTTATAGTTAGCAAGACTTTGACATAAGCGCCAGCGACCTAAGGTTTTAGCTTGTTCTGCTGGCAGTAGCATCACCACCGCTAGCGCCATAAACAAGCTAAGCAAAGCAACTACCATAAACGACATCTGCCAAGAGCCCAGCAAGTCGGCACTCCAGCCCCCAAGTAAACGCCCACCAATTCCACCTAAAGAGTTGGCCGCGATAAAAATACCCACCGCTTTGATCAAAGCTTGCGGATCTAATTGCTCTGCTAAGTAAGCAATCGCTACTGCTGGAACACCAGCCAAACAAACACCCTGTAGAAAACGCAAAGCGACAATGGCATAAAACGATTGGGGGTGCGCCAAGCCTATCAGTAAACTTAAACAAGGGACTAAAGCGATAGAGAACAGCAGTATCTTGCGCCGACCCACGGCATCCGACAAAGAAGCCAACAGCAGCAAACCCAAAGCCATGCCTAACATGGCAGCCGACAGCATCGCGCTTGCCGCCAAGGGAGAAACTTGATACTCACTGGCAAACATAGGTAGCAAAGGTTGCACCAAATACAAATTGAAAAAAGTTACCAGTGAAGCGGCCGATACCGCTGCGGTGACTCTCCAAAAACCTTTACTGTTTTGCTGATACTGCATAGCGTGCTCGACATCGTGGAATAGTTAAATCCTAAGCTTCCACTACCAATAAATAAAATATATTAGTATTATCACCGTGATAACTTTTACTTATGGATATACAAATGGAACTGCGACAACTGCGACAATTTGTAACGGTAGTAGAGTTAGCTAGTTTTACCGCCGCGGCTAAACACTTGGGTATTGCCCAGCCAGCCATTAGCGCTACCATAAAAAAGTTGGAACAGCAGCTCTCCATTCAATTGCTACAACGCAATGAGCGTAAAGTAAGCTTAAGCGCCGAAGGCCAAATTCTTTACCAGCATGCAATACAATTGCTTAAACAGGCCGAAGACGCCGAACAAGCCATGCAATCCTTAGTAGGCTTAGAAAGCGGCACGGTAACCATCGGCATTCCTAGCATGATGGGCTCTTATTTCTTCCCGCCTTTACTCATGGGCTTTAAAAGCCTCTACCCACAACTTAACCTCTCGGTGGTAGATGCAGGTACCGAATTGGTGAGAAAAAAACTACTAAGCGGCGAATTAGATCTAGGCATTGTAGTCACCCACGATGTACCACCCGAGCTACATTGCGAACCAATTTACAAAGGAGAACTGCTAGCTTGTTGTAGCCAAGATAACCCGCTAAGCCAACAAGACAGTATTAGCCACCAAGAGTTTTTAGATCATGAGTTAGTGCTATTTAGAGAGGGCTATTTTCACCACAAGGTGATTGAGCAAATAAGTCGTGAGCAGCAGCGAGTGCCGCAGGTCTCTTTTCAAACCAACTTAATACCGTTGATTAAATCGATAGTGGCACGAGATTTTGGCATCACCACCCTGCTTAGCATGGTGGTGCAACCGGGCGACTCGCTGCACTCATTAAGCTTTAATCCGCCATTTTATCTAGAACTGGGCTTAGCTTGGCGTCGCGACGCCTATATGTCTCGAGCCAATCAGCGCTTCAAAGATTTTGTATTAGAGAACTGCAAACAGGTCGAGGCATAATCAACAAACCGGAAAACCCAGCAACTACCATTGCGTATTATTCCCGATATACTTAAGCCAGAAAGCTAATCAAGGATGAATGTGTGTCTAACGAAACAAGCAAACAAAGCCCAATGCAGCAGCGGCTTTATGAGATAATTTTTGGTTACAACTCAAAGGCCGGTAAACGCTTTGATCTGCTATTAGTTGTCGCCATTATCACCAGCGTAAGCGTGGTTATCTTAGATTCGGTGAGTGAGTTTGAGCAGCTCTACCATACCTGGTTTATCGCTATTGAAGTGGTGTTTACGGTATTTTTTACGCTGGAATACATCGCCCGCTTGTACTGCTCTCCGCAACCTAAAGAGTACGCTAAAAGCTTTTATGGCATTGTTGATTTATTGGCTATTCTGCCTACCTATTTAGCGCTGCTTTACCCCGCCGCTCAAGTTATGCTTTTATTTCGTTTACTGCGTATATTGCGAATTTTGCGGGTGCTTAAGTTAGTGCGCTATATGAGTGAGGCCAACGTGCTACTGCGCGCCTTAATGCTGGCAAGGCGCAAGATTTTAGTGTTCTTATTCTGTATCTGCTTAATTACCACCATTTATGGTGCCTTAATGTATGCCATTGAAGGGCCCGAAAACGGCTTTACCAGTATTCCTAAGAGCATCTACTGGGCAATTGTTACCATTACTACCGTGGGTTATGGCGATATCTCCCCTGCTACACCATTAGGGCAAGCACTGGCGGCTTTAGTCATGATAACCGGCTTTGCCATTATCACCGTGCCAACCGGCATTGTGGGCGCTGAGTTAGTAAACGAGATGCGCAGAGAACAGCGCGAACATCGTTGTTTACACTGTGAGCGCGCAGGTCACGACCATGATGCAGACTACTGTAAACACTGTGGAGCCAGCCTATTAGAACAATCATAAAAATGTATTATTCAGGCATTAGTCTGCTGGGCTAAACTGAATTACATAACTTAATAACGGTAAATCTATGGTGATTATTGTAGGACATCGCGGCGCAGCAGGCAGCGCGCCAGAAAACACTTTAGCAGGTTTAGACCGAGCTGCTGAGCTAGGTTTAAGCTGGGTCGAATTTGATACCTTTTTAGCAAGTGATCACCAAGCTATAGTATTTCACGATGAAAACTTGGATCGCTGCACCCACAGCAGCGGCAAAGTGGCTGATCACAGCTTAGATCAATTGCTAACCATCGATGCTGGAGTTAAGTTTGCGCCAGAGTTTATTGGCCAACAAATCCCAAGCTTGCGCCAATATTTAATACACGCCAAAAAATTAGGGTTGAAGCTAAATTTAGAGCTTAAGTATCACCAACAGCCCCGCCAACAGCTTGCTGAAGCGGTGCTAGAGGAGATTAAGCACTGTAATTTTCCCTTAAGCGATTTGCTGATATCCAGCTTCGATCATCAAATTTTGTTGTTTTTACATAAACATGCCAAGCAATTAGAGCTCGCCCAGCTTTATGAAGCCCCTCCAGAAAACTGGCGACAACAACTCGCAGACATTGATGCCGTTGCTTGCCATTGTAATTATCAAAAGCTGAGTGTGGCCCAAGCTAAACAAATCAAACTGGCGGGTTATCGTTTGTCTACATACACTGTAAATGAGCCCACCGAAATCACCGCATTGTTACCATGGTTGGATATGGTTATTAGTGACTTTCCTGAGCGATTTTTATAGTCCCTAAGTGTGTGGAAAGTTTGCACACTTAATTCGCAGGAAGCGAGCCATGACGCCAGCAAACTTGTCACCTAAGCAGCAACTTAAAGAACGTATTCTCGATCAGGTATTGGCCTTTCTATTAGAGGGTGATTGGCAGCAAATTGAGATGAAGAACATCGCTAGCCAATGCGCTATTAGCGACGCTGAACTTAACGACTGCTTCCCTAACTTGCAATCAATTACCTCAGCGGTAAATAGCCGACTAACTCAAAACTTTATTCAACACCTAGATTTAAGTAGCCGAGAAAGTTTGCGCCTCACGTGGTTAGACAGCCTTGAGTCTCCGCGTTTTCGGGCGATTGTGCATTTGTTTATTGATGCGTCTCAGCAAAAAAGTGTGGCGTGGCGTTTAGCTAACGTTGGATGGAATCAGTTTACTAACCATGTGGCTAGCCATTTAGGTTATCAGGCCGTGAATCAAGATCTCCCCTGGCTGCTGGGGAAATCGATGCTCAAATTTATTAACCAACGTGGTCGTACATCACTTAAAAGCGTAGATAGCTAACTTTGTGGCTGTAGTAGGTCATCGCCAATCAGTGAGTAAATTGCCGCATGGCAGGGCTTGCCGTAATCCAATACTCGTGCACGTGCTAAGCATTCAAACTGAGCGCCGGCCTTTTCGGCAACCCGGCGGCTGGCAAAATTTTCTTCAGCGATAACCAACTCTAGTCGGTTTAGCTGCAAAGCATTAAAGGCATAATCAGCCATTAAACGCACGGCTTCGGTAGCAATGCCTTTTCCGCTGGCGCTGTCTTTTATCCAATAACCCAGGTTGGCAGCGCGGTAATTCCATTCAATACGATTAATGGCAATAGCGCCCAAAAACTCACCACCTTGGCTCGCAAATATGCCCATATCAAAGGCAATATTCTTGGCGATTGCAGCCTGGCTTAGCGCTAACCAAGAGCGGCTTTCCTCTTCAGGGTAATCTTCTTCCATCCAATCTAGCCAACGACAGCCGCTAATAGCCGTTTCGCGAACCGCCTCGGCATGGGCGACAGCATCGCTTGGTAAGTAAGGGCGAATAAGTACGTGCTTGCCGCGCATGTTTAGCTCCTAATTTGGCGAGTAACTATAAACATAGGCTGCAAAACCTATCCACGACAAACCTAGCAGTAGCCAAGGCAAATACTGCGGCTTGTTTGAGCCTGCAGATTGTGGGCTTTTCTGTGCTTCAACTTGCTTATCGCTTTGCTGGCGAGCTTGTTTTTTGCGTGCTTTGTCGGCTTCACGCATTTTAGCTTTATGCTGCTTTTTGTATTGCTCAATGCCTTTTTGAATACCCGCCGATATTAATTTGGTTTGCTCTTTGGTTTGACCCGGCCGCTGATTAGCTTTTGCTATCGCATCTGCCGTTGTCACCGTTTCATCTGAGACCTTTTGTTTCTGTTGCTTTGCCACATTACCTCCTAGCGTAGAGTATTACTTTGAACTATCCCGCTACATAAGTCTAAAAGATCACGCAACTATAATAAAACAAAGACTTTTTTAAAGAGTAACTACCTTGATCATTTTTTTATAGCAGCCTTAGGCTTACACTAAGCAAATTTTTTTGTTCAGGGAGAATGACGGATGAACACCCCACTACTTGGGGCACAAATGTTACTTGTTGCATTTGGCGCTACCACCTTAGTACCACTATTAACCGGAATAAGCCCCAACCTTGCACTGTTGGGTGCGGGTATTGGTACCTTAATCTTTCAGTTTTGCACCAAGCGACAAATTCCTATTTTCTTAGGAAGTTCATTCGCCTTTATTGGTCCAATTATTTTGGGCACGCAACAATTTGGCTTACCTGCTACCTTAAGTGGCCTAATGGCTGCAGGCTTAATGTTCATTATTATTAGTGCCGTGGTAAAAGTACGTGGCGTTAAAGTGATTGAGCGCTTTTTACCACCGGTAGTGGTTGGCCCTGTAATTATGGTGATTGGCTTAGGCTTAGCACCAGTTGCGGTAAACATGGCGCTAGGTAAAACCGGTGATGGCTCAGCGGTATTGGTTGAACAAGACATCGCATTGCTTATCTCTTTAGCCGCCTTGTTCACTACCATTGTGGTATCTATTTTTGCCAAAGGCATGTTAAAACTGATGCCAATTATTAGCGGCGTAGTGGTAGGTTATGTACTCAGCTTATTCTTTGGCTTAGTAGATTTTACTTCTGTAAGCCAAGCCGCTTGGTTTGCGATCCCAGAGTTTGTAACACCAGAGTTTAACTGGCAGGCCATTCTATTTATTGCCCCGATTGGTTTGATTGTTACCATTGAACACTTTGGTGACATACTGGCAATCTCCAATGTTACTGGCAAAAACTTCGTAGAGAAGCCTGGTATTCACCGCTCATTATTGGGTGACGGTTTAGCCACTATGACAGCCGCCAGCTTTGGTGCACCACCGGTTGTAAGCTACGGCGAAGTAACCGGCGCGGTGAGCCTACTTAAAACCTACAACCCAGTGATTATGACTTGGGCTGCAGTATTTGCCATTGGCCTAGCTTTTGTGGGTAAAACCGGTGCCTTGTTGTTGTCGATTCCGGTACCGGTAATGGGCGGCATTATGTGTTTGTTATTTGGTGCTATTGCTGCCATTGGTTTAAACACCTTAATTAGCAAACAAGTTGATCTCTCTATTCCACGCAACTTGGTGATTGTGTCTGTAACCCTAGTGTTTGGCATTGGCGGCATGGCCGTTGGCGTAGGCGAGTTCACCCTTAAAGGTGTTGGCCTGTGTGGCATTGTAGCGATTATTCTTAACTTGGTATTACCTCAAGAAGAGAAAGCAACAGAAACCAAATAGGCTTAGTTTACTACTCAAAAGGCCAGCATCTCGCTGGCCTTTGTTGTTGCTAATTTAAGCCCTTAGCTAAACATCGACAGATGCGTTTGATTAAAGTTGCTAAGGCTTGGGAAGAGCTCCAATACCTCACTATCACTTAAGCCAAACCAGCGGGCTAAACTGGCAAAATATTGCTCATTTGCCACTTGTGGAATCATTCGACCACCGCCCACATCATAAGCGCTGTCTAAGGCTTGCTCGATAACCGAGCCATAAATCTCGCCACCATTTACCGCGCCGCCCATCACCAGTTGATTACCCGCCCAGCCATGATCAGTGCCGTCACCATTAGAGCTTAGGGTTCTGCCAAAATCTGACATGGTGAAAGTAGTCACTTGATTAGATAAACCTAAGCTCGTTATCGCGCTGTCAAACTCAGCCATGGCTTGAGAAAGCTGCTGCAATAAATCCGGGTGATTAACATTTTGATCATCGTGAGTATCAAAACCGCCCATGCCGACAAAAAAAACTTGTCGCCCTACCCCAAATTGCGATTGCACAGATAAGGTTTTGGCAACTGCAAGCAATTGCTTAGACAAATTGCTATCACCAAATACATCGGTGAACTCTTCGGCGCTGCCAAGCGCTTCGTTTAGCTGCTCGGTATTGCTAATCGAGGTGTCTAATTTATCACTGTAGCTTTTTGCCAAGGGGTGACTGGCACGACTAAACATTTGCTCGAGTTGTTGCCTAAAATCTTGAGTACGTTGCGAAGTACTGTTGTAAGCATTCACTCGGGTAATACCCGATTTATTCATGGCAAAAGGAATTGCATTTGGGCCAGTTTGCCACAGGTTATTTCCCGATAAAGAGATGTTTGAACCAAAGCTATCATGTTGATTGAGCAACTCTAAAATGCGCCCACCCCAACCATAATTAATACTTTCTTTTTCTCGACCTTGCATCCACGTGGCTTGCTGGTCGTTATGTGAAAACAGGTTGTTAGGTATAGCAGCACTTTTGGCTTTGTACTGCTCCAAGGTAATTGGCGCAACTAAACTCCCTACGCCAGAAACTACCGCAAGCTTTTGATTATTAAACAAAGGTGCAATGGGTGATAACGCAGGGTTTAAACCAATTCCCCCATCAACTGCGGTAATCGGGTCAATCGCAATCGCATCACTCACCGCCAGATTTTGGCGACTGTTTAAGTAAGCCGCTAAAGGATCACCTTGCTGAGGAATTAGCATATTGAAAGAGTCGTTGCCGCCTTTCAAAAAAATACATACTAAGGCTTTAAATCCATCGGCGCTGGCCGCGGGTGTCGCCAAACTTGTCATCGCTTTTAATTGCATACTGGTGAGCGCTGCCATCGACACCCCACCTTTTAAGCACAGCGATAAAAACTCTCGCCTGTTTTTATAAGTCATCTCAGGCTCCTAAAGCTGAACTATGTAGTCGGGAGACACCGACACGGTAAACAACAAAAATGCAACTTGCTGATAAGGGGTCCAACTCGACCAAATATCCTGCACAGCACGCAAGGTTTGGCGCTGGTCACTGCTCATGCTGCCGCTATAAAACAAGGTATCGTAGTAATCGAATAACGCTTCTAAACCCTGTTGCTCAAGAATATCCACGTGAGCTTGCAGGCTCAGCATAATGCGTTTATCACTTGGCTCAGAAATCAGCTCTTTTATGTTCCATAGAAAGCCGCTGTATTGGCTATTAAACTGACCAATTAACGCTGCGTCATTAGCAATTTGTAGCTCTGGTGCAACAATATCTAACTCCAACAAATCGGCAGGCTGATAATCTGGCCTAAAGAAATTAAATACCGACGGTGAGCCCAGCGGGGTTTGTCCGTGGCTGTCGTTTAGTGACCAAGTGAAGTACCAATTAGCAGGGCTAGCGGCATCTAGTTCACGCCAGAACTGAACGGTTCGTAATAAAGGCTCGCGAATTTTTCCGTAGTAACTAATGACTCCTGAGTTTTGCCTAGCTTCATCATCAAGCAAAATAGCGCTAACTACAGCCGCTAAATCACCGCGCTCTCCACTGCCATTGTCATCAAATACATTGGCTACACGCTCTACATATTGTGGTGTGGGGTTTGACGTCACTAAACGTTGAATAAGCTGCTTAGAGATAAATGGCGCAACATTAGGGTGCTCAAATAGATTATCTAGCGCATCACGCATGTCATCTTCAGCAGTTTGCCCCCCTGCTAGCACCACACCATTTAGCAGTGTTTTGTCCTTTTGCGAGTGATAATCAGGGTAAGCTTCCATAGGGATAGTGAAATTACGGCTTGGTCGCTTCCAACGGGCGCTTGCACCAAAGGTCCAACCGGTGAAAACTCTCGCAAAACCTTCAATTTCCTCTTGCCCATAGGTGGCAATGGTATTGCCTTCACCATCGCGTTTAACGCTACCATCTTGATTCAGCTCAGCTAAACCAATGGTAAATAACTGCATCACTTCTCGGGCGTAGTTTTCATCTGGGCGAATATTAAGTTCTTCGTCAGCTTTTTCGTTGCCTAAATGACTTAAATAAGTGCCCATTACTGGTGATAAGGTTACGTCTTCCAACAGCTCACGAAAATTACCAAAGGCATGGGTCAGCAAAATATCTTGATAATGCGCCATGCCTTCTGGCTCGCCGCTCAAAGCAGTATTACTATCAGATACAACAAAAATCTCACTTAAAGCAAAAGCCACCCGCTGTCGCAGCTGGTCTGGAGCATTAAGAGAGGCCTTCCACCACGCATCAATTCGGTTAATTTGGTTTGGCTCTTCACGGTCTGGGTAATTAGCCACTAAAGGTAAGTGCTTGGTTATTGGCAACTGCATTTGTTCGGCTAACCACTCTTGCTCGCTAATGCCTGTTGCCTCGTCAATTTCGCTGCCTTTAGGCCCTAAAGTAGCTTGGTGCAATAAGCGGGCTGCTTGCGAGCTGCTCATTGCGTTTTTCACCTCAAAAGTCAAACGCTGGCGAGTTACTTGATCCTGGTCGTTAGTAATAGCAACTTCAAAAGTGTAAGTATCAGCGCTAAGGCTAGTATTGTTATCTGGAACAATTTCCAATTCTAAACTGTCGCTTTGAACAAAGTTAATGCTAGGGCCCGATACTTGGCGCCATTCAACTTTGCTAATGGTGCCTAAACCAGTTGCTTTCGCTCTTAGGCTTACAGCTTGCCCCTTGCGGGCGGTTTCAGTTAGCTCTACTTCTACATTGGGCTCTTGAGGCTCTGCAGGTCCAGACTCTGAGCCCCCACCACCACAAGCAAACAATAACAAAAGCAAAGCAATACTAATCAGACTTCGCATTAACACGTCCATGTTATTAACAAATAAAAAGATAGAGTGTCTAGAAACCAAACCTACAAATCAACAACTTGCTAACATCTGGTTTATCTATACCTGTTAGCGCGACTTTACACCAACAATATGATTAATAAGCGCACAAGGCTCTAAATATGACCAAAGTAGTCTTCGGCTAGTTTATAGGCGGGATACCCAGCACAATGAACAAGTGGGCTTGACTAAGTGATCGGCTGAGCATAGGCAAGCGCTCATATTATTGGGTTATTGGGAGATAACAATTCGTTAAAATCAGTAATATGACCAAACAGCGAAGGACAAAACGCAATACTAAGCACATCGAATACCCAGTATTGCTAGAAACTTACACCCACAACAGCACTACGCAGCTAGCCGTTAAGAATGACATGGTGATATTAAAACGCTGCCGAGCGATAGGAGCACTTAACCAACGGGCAATAAACTTTCCAAAGCTTACCCAAATTGAACCAGTAACCGGATTCACCAAGAAAAACGTGAGAACTAAAGCCCAAATAGACTCCCAGTAAGCTTCGCCCGGTAAGGCAAAACTGGCCACTGCCGAAGAGGTCATCATCCACGCTTTAGGGTTTAAGTATTGAAAACCCAGTGATTCAAAAAAACTCAGCGGTTTTGCCATCTGCTGCTTAGCTAGCTGACTTTGACGCAAAATACGCAAAGCCAAATAAAGCAAATAAGCACTGCCCAATATCTTTAAGGTCCATTGCACACTAGGATATTGCTGAAACACCCAACTCAATCCCAAGCCCATCAGTAAAATCATCGTTGCAATGCCCGTTGGGATCCCAGCCATTTGCGGCACACTGCGCTTATAGCCAAAATTAGCACCAGAAAAGGTTAACAACATATTATTAGGGCCAGGCGTGCCAGCCATAACAAAAGCAAATAACACCATAGATGAAAATAACGCGATATCCATACCGTCCTCCCAAAATCAAAATTGTATCGATACAATCAACCAAAATGATTAAAAAATCGTAGTTAAGTCTCATTGCTCACGCTAATATAGCGCTAACAAGAGATCAAAAGGTTTATTGTCATGATGACAATTTGGCAGGACTTAGATAATAGCAATAACAAAGCGACTCAAATTGTTGAACAGATCCGCCTTCATATTGAGCAACAGCAACTTAAACCTGGCGAAAAATTACCGCCTCAGCGACAACTGGCAGAGCACCTCGCTGTTACGGTAGGTACAATTAGCCGCGGCTACGCCCAAGCAGAACTGCAAGGTTTAATAGAGTCGAAAACCGGCAGTGGCAGTTATGTAAAAAGCCCAACCAATTATCAGCAACAATGGGGGAGCTTAAAGGGCAATAATCAGCATATTGAGCTTTGGCAAAACACCGCCTTTACCCAAGCGCGGGCGCAGCAGTTGGTGCCCTTGCTGCAAAACTATGCTCAAGCAGGAGAGCAGCTCGATCAGTTATTAGACAATGACCACAGCCAAAACTTAGTGGCTCAGCGTGAATCGGTGTGTGCTTGGCTTAATCAGAGCAGCAGCTGCTTTAAACCTGAACAACTTTTTTTTAGTTATGGTGCCCAGCATGGCTTAAATCTATGTTTAATCGCCCTTGAATTGGTCGGTGAACGGGTACTGTGCGAGGCCCTGTGTTATCCCGGCTTAATCACCCTCGCTAAACAATTAAAGATAGAGCTAAAAGGTGTTGCCTTAGATGAACAAGGCATTTGCCCAGATAGCCTGCTAAGCCATATCGAGAAATATCATCCCAAAGCTTTATACCTTACGCCAACCCTGCAAAACCCAACTACCGCAATAATGTCCGAAGTCCGACGTCAGCAAATCATCGATATTTGTCGTGCGCATCAGGTGATTATTATTGAAGATGATGTATGTGGCTTACTGCCCGACCAACGCCCACCAGCCATGGTTGAAATGGCACCGCAACAGGTTATTTACTTAAACAGTTTCTCTAAAGGCGCTTTTAAAGGGCTTAGGTTTGCTTACTTACACACGCCGGCTCACTTGCAAACCGCCTTTAATAGCGCGATAAGGGGCAGTGTTTGGAATATTAGTCCTTTGCTGGTTGATGTGGCGATCCAGTGGATACAAGCCGGTTTTGCCGACAAAGCCCTAATAGAGCAACGACGCTTAATTGGCCAACGGGCCCAGCTACTTCACCACCATTTAGCAGGCATGGATTACAGTTACCAAGAAGGCGGTTTACATTGCTGGCTGCGCTTACCCGCTAACTGGCGCTGCAGCCAATTTGTTGCTGCAGCACAGCAACACGGTGTAGAGGTCGCTTCTGCAGAGCATTTTGTGGTAGATAATCAAGCTAGCCCTAACGCAGTGCGTTTATCTTTAGGCCAAGCTGAATCTAACCAACAACTCGATCAAGGCTTAGCAATATTGGCCAAGCTGCTAAATACCGCACCAGAGCAAAAACGGCAAATATTCTAAGCCCTAAAACCACCGATAAACTTGCATCTGCGCTGGTCTCTACCTAGACTAGCGCAATATTGCCAGCCTTGGCTGAGCCCTCATATTTCTTCAATGTCGAGACAACACTTTGTTAAGCTATCGTCACTCTTATCATGCAGGCAACTTTGCCGATGTACTTAAACACTTAGTGCAGCAACGCATCATTTCTTACCTTACTCAAAAAGATAAACCCTTGTGTTACATCGACACCCATGCAGGCGCTGGGGCGTATAGCCTTAATAGCCCAGAAGCTAAGAAAAAGAGTGAGTACGAAAACGGCGTAGGTAAACTCTGGGATGCTGAAGACTTGCCCGAGTTGGTTAAAAACTACCTAAAGCTGGTTAATCAAATTCATCCAGAAAAAACTCGCCAGCACTACCCCGGTTCACCGTGGATAGCCAAAATGATGCTACGCCGTGAAGATCGCTTATTTTTGCACGAGTTGCACCCAAGTGAACAAGCGCCGTTAAACAGTTTATTCCAGCGTGACCGCCGCGCCAAAATTCGCCAAGAAAATGGTCATCAAAGCCTTATCGGATTGATGCCACCCAAAGAGCGCCGTGGCTTAGTATTAATTGATCCATCTTACGAAGTTAAAGACGAATACCAAACGGTGGTTAAAACCTTAAAAGAAGCTCACAAACGCTTTGCCTCTGGTACTTATGCACTTTGGTATCCTGTGGTAGACCGCCACCGCATCGACAAACTAGAAAAGCAGCTCATCAACAGCGGCATTAGCAATATTCAATTGTTTGAATTAGGTATTCGCCACGACAGTGAAGAGTTTGGCATGACCGCCAGCGGCATGATCGTCATTAATCCACCATGGACATTGATGAAAGAAATGCAAGAAGTACTACCCTATTTAGCAGAAACCTTAGGCGAAGAAGGCGAAGGTAATTGGCGCGCCGAAGTACTGGTAGAAGAGTAAGCTAACATGCCCAACTGGCGCGCCTTGCGCCAGTTATTCTAAGCCCTTTCACTAAATAACATCTTTTATAAGCTCGCTAAGTCATACACATTTCTGTATCCCTGCAAGATTACGTTAATAAGTTGAAGTCCTAAACGTTAGCGAACAACCAGCGCTCTGTGCGCTGGTTTAACCCAGCTAAACTGGGTTGATATTGCCAGTACCAAGCCAGATCTAATAGCTCAACAGCAGCTTCTAACAAAGTAAATTGAGCTTCGCTTAATTGAGAGGCTAGCACTAAATCTTGGCGCTGCTGGCTGCTTACTGGGCAACGTACCGCAACACTAGCAGCATCCCAGCCTTGCATAGAGCTGGCAGCATATTCCCAATCCAATACAAACAATTGCTGCTTGGGGCTAAGTAGCAGATTGTCTAAATGTAGATCATGATGATTAAAGGCTAGCCCGCTTGGCCAAAGCTGCTCCTTAAGCCATGCCAAAGCGAGTTGTCGAAAACGCTTCGCTTGAGCGGTGGAAATATCCGCCACATAACGGCTTATATAGAGGACCATATCAAACTTGGGTAATCCCTCGCCTAACCGTGGCAAGCTAATGATTATCGACAATAGCTGCTGCCAAAGCGCGTCAGAAAAACAGCTTAAGCCACTAAGCACTTCACCAGATTGGTAATGATAGAGTAGAAACCGCCCCTTAAAACTTAGCGGGTGCAAATCAATAATCCACGCTTGACCTTTAAGCTGTTGTAATACTTCTCTTTCGCGTTGATAATCCAAGCCATAACAAGGCTGTTGTTGATTGAGTCGCAATACCAAGCGTTGGTGTTCGGTTGTTAATAACCAAGAATGCTGATGTCCCCCCGCAAAACGGTCTACTGTTAGAATGTTGCCCAAATGCTGTTGTAAATAAGTGGCTATCGATTCTGGCAGTGGAGAGTTAGGCAAAGTGACGTCCGGCGGTGGTCTTAAATCTATTATCAAGGAGTGTAAGATGAAAAAATTGCTATGGCTAGCCTGCTGTACTCTTAGTGTATTTGGCTTAAATGCCCAAGCAAACAGCGAGCTAACGGTTTATACCTACCAAAGCTTTGTCTCTGACTGGGGGCCAGGCCCAGCCTTAAGCAAAGCCTTTGAAGCTGAATGTAACTGCAGCATTAACTGGGTAGGTTTAGACGATGGCGTAGCCATTTTGAACCGCTTAAAGCTAGAGGGAAAACGCAATAAAGCTGATGTTATTTTAGGTTTAGACACTAACCTTATCCCAGAAGCTGAAGCAATTGGTGCAGTGCAAGCTCACCAATTAACCCTTCCAAAGTTAGCCATAGACTGGCAAGACAACAACTTTGTGCCTTATGACTACGGTTACTTCGCGTTTATTTACAATACCGAGTTGTTAAAGAATAAACCTAGCTCAATGGAAGAGCTAATTAATGAGTTTGATGGCACCATTCTTTACCAAGATCCGCGAACTAGCACTGTAGGCCAAGGTTTAATGCTTTGGCTAAAAGCATTATATGGTGATGATACCGAGCAAGCTTGGAGCAAGTTAAAAGATAAAACGGTTACCGTAACCAAAGGCTGGAGCGAAGCTTACGGCATGTTCTTAAAAGGCGAAGCCGATTTAGTGCTAAGTTACACCACCTCCCCGGCTTACCACATGGTAGCCGAGCAAGAAAACCGCTACCAAGCGCTAGAGTTTAGTGAGGGGCACATGAGCCAAGTGGAAGTGGCTGCAATAAGTGCAACCAGCCAACAGCTAGAGTTGGCTCAGCAATTTTTGGCTTTCTTGGTTAGCGCACCTGCTCAACAGGTTATTGCCACCACCAACTGGATGCTGCCAGTAAACCCAGAAGCTGAGCTGCCAGAAGCCTTCTCAACACTTGTAACACCAAAAGCCTTAAGCCTTGACCAAGCTACTGTTAGCCAACAGCGTAAAGCGTGGACTAAAGAATGGCGTAACACGGTTAGCCAATAATAAATGATGAAGAAACTGGCGGCCATTGCGGGTTATACCGCCAGTGCATTTCTTGCCTTGGTAATTTGCGCTGCCTTTTGGGGCCTTGCAGAGCAAACCAAGGAGTTAAGCTGGAGCGCGTTTAACGATCCCTATTTATGGCGAGTACTGCGCTTTAGCCTTTGGCAAGCTTTGCTGTCGGCATTGCTCGCCTGTGTTGGCGGTATATTGCTCGCTCGCGCTTGGTTTTATCTGCAACCCAAAAGCCTTAACTGGCAGTTGCGCCTAGCAAACTTATGTTTTGTATGCCCGGTGATTTTGGTGGTACTAGGCTGCGTTGGTAGCTTTGGCTTAAATGGTTTTTGGCAACATTTAGCCCCTTTTTCATGGAAGATATACGGCCTACCGGGCATTTTAATCGCACATACCTTTCTAAACATGCCGCTTATAGCGCGCTATTGTTATTTGCAATACCAAGCCATTCCTGCCAGCTATTGGCGCCAAGGCAAGCAACTTGGGTTCAGCCAATTTAGTTATTGGCGCTTAATCGAATGGCCAATGTTGCGCTCTCGCTTGGCAGGTTTGTTTGGCTTAGTGTTTTTATTGTGTTTTGGTAGCTTTACGATTGTGCTGGCACTAGGTGGTGGGCCGCAAAGTACAACTCTTGAGGTGGCGATCTATCAGGCGCTTCGCTACGATTTTGATCCCTTATTCGCACTTCAATGCGCCTTATTGCAACTGCTTATAGCAACTAGCCTTGGCTGGTTACTACTGGGGCGAGAACAACAAGATAGTATTCGCCACCAACAAAGCTTAACTAGCATTCATCAACACACCACCCTGTCACTTACCTGGCACCGGCTAATTATTACCAGCTACTATCTGTTTATAAGCTCAGTTGTCTTAGGCATGTTTAGCCCGCTGGTAGCGCTTAGCTGGCAAGCCTTACCTTGGCAGCAGTGGATAGAAAGCAGCTTGTGGTCGTTAAACATTGCGCTACAAAGTGTGGTTTGGGTGTTAATATTGGGCAGCGCTCTTTTGTGGCAATACAGCAGCAACTTAAACCAAAACAAAGGCGCGAAAAGACACAAAGGCCAAGAGTTACTTGCGTCTGTGATGCTATTAGCACCAGCCATGGTGATTACCACCGGGTTGTTTTTTCTACTGCTTAGCCGCACCGACATTAGCCGCTATACAGTGCCCTTAGTTGCGTTAATTAACGCCTTAATGAGCTTACCGTTTTATATGCGTAGCCTAAAACCGGCCCTCAACGACAGCGTAAAGCAATACGCCAAACTTAATCAGAGTTTAGACCTGCCAGCGCTTAGCCAAGTGCGTTTTATTTATTGGCCTTTAATGCGCAAACCCTTAAGTGTGGCGATTAGCTTGTGCATGGTTTTATCTTTGGGTGATATGGGAGTGATTGCGCTAATCGGCAGTGTTGATGTCACCACCCTACCACTCCTTCTGTTTCAACAACTCAGTAGCTATCAATACGCTTTAGCCAGTGCCACAGGGCTAATCATGCTACTGCTATGTGGTGTCATATTTTACTTACTCGATATTAGCCTCGGACGAGACAATGCTGAACATATCTAAGCTACAGTGCCAACGCCATCACCAGCACTTTAGTTACTCTCTAGAAGTAAAGCCCGGTGAAGTGGTGGCCTTATTAGGTGCCAGCGGAAGCGGCAAAAGCACCTTGCTGGAGCTTATCTCCGGGTTTGTTCAGGCTAGCTCGGGCAGTTTAAGCTGGCAAAATGAAGACTTGTTAACACTGCCGATCAATCAACGGCCGGTAACTTCACTATTTCAGCAGCATAATTTATTTCATCATTTAAGCCTCAAGCAGAACATCGCTTTGGGTATAAGCCAGCAGCTCAAACTCAGTGCTGCCCATCTACAGCAAGTAACCGAGATAGCCGACAACCTAGGCATTTCTTCTATCTTAGATAAACGCCCAGATCAGGTGTCTGGTGGTCAACAACAACGCGCCGCGCTAGCTCGCTGCTTAATTCGCCACCGCCCTATTCTACTGCTAGATGAACCCTTTAGCGCACTTGATCCGATGTTACGTCTAGAGTGTTTAGAGCTAGTTAAACAACTCGCTGAGCAATATCAGCTAGCGGTATTGATGGTAACGCATCAATGGCAAGACGCATTGAGAGTTGCCCAACGAGTGGCGTTTATTGAACAAGGCAAAACCCAGCAATTTGCCAGCGTTGATGAACTGCAACAATCGCCGGCCAATCAACACATTGCCCACTACCTAGCCTGTAGCTAGGTTTTTAGCTATTCAGCTCTCATGGCAGTAAAGTTTGTATTGATTCAGCCGATATAAGTCCAATGGTCATTTATGTACTTGGGTTAGAGCTCAGTTATGCAGGTTAATTACAATCTACAAGCCGCCTCGTTAGAATCTACCTATCAAGCTCGCCAGCGAATCGAAGGCACCGCACCGCGTCAAACCATTACCGAGTATACGGCGCAGCGCCAAATGACCAATCCAGGTACTGCGGTATTTGGTAATAACGATGTTCAACCCGGATTAACCGCCACTCAGCTACGTGACAGTGACGACGCCAAACAAGCTAACCGTAAGGCAATTCGAGAAGCAATGGGACGCAGTGTGGATCAATCGGCAACCCACATTCGTTTGTACTTTCAATATATGGAAGAAAAAGGCACCCGAGGCCCACAATTACTGGCTCGAGCCTAAACGCTAATAAACCATTGCTGTCTGTAATTTACCTATTAATTACTTTAATTCTCCCAACCAACTTAACTGCTAAAAATAATCACTTTATTTACGCATGAAAAATCTATTCTGCACTGTAGTTGAATTACCAATAAAACTAACCAACAGCCTTAGCGATAAATTACTCGCTCCCCAAAAAAACAGCAATAACCACTAAAGTATAAATAAAGCACAGCGCAAAAACCTAAAATCCAGATGAAATGGCTTAGTTATTGCTAATTACGTAGCAGTATTAATATTTTGACGCGTAGTTTGAGGAATTTTCAGTGAATAAAGCTTTGTTACCCAGTTTGGTTGCCACCCTTATGTTAAGTGGCTGCGGAGGAGGTGACAGCTCGCCTTCTACGCCCGGTGCTCCCAAGTACAATTGGCAAATAATTCAATTGCATACCCTAAAAGAGAGTGATGTAAAATCGGGCTGTATTATTTATGGCACTTCAGAAAGCGATCCTAGCCGAGTAATAACAGCATCCGTTGCCAACGCTGGCTACAACATCCTCTTCCACAACGCTGACGGCTCAATTATCAAAGAACAAACCATTCCAGCTATTGATGTCCCTAGCAGCGGCATTGTGACCATTGATAGCGGCTTAGTACCAGAGGACGGTTACGTTTCTCTGGAAGAGGTTGATAGCAACTTAAGCGGCAACCCCGATGTGTATATGCTGAGTGTAGAAAAAGCCCTATTAGGCCACAAAGTGCTAAACGTACGTTCAGCCCAAACTGGCAGTAGCTGTTACGCAGGTAAAGACTATCGTTCAATTAGCGATACCTCAGATACCGCCGCATTATCGGTGCTACAAGAAAGTGGTATTAGTTATTACCAAACCAGTTATTCGGCCAATGCGGTATCTGGTCGCAATATCGCTTCACATATTCCAGTGTTATCCCCATTACCTGCCAGCCGTGACACCCTAGTTACAGCGTTTTACGATAGCGATAACGGTCAACACACCAACTTAGCTTATTATGGTTTTTTGGCGCCAAGTTTTGTCTACGACAGTGACAACTATGACGAAATTGTTGCGGCTAGCCTAAGCAATCAAGATTTAATGCTAATGTACTGGCAAAGTGCAAACAACCTTGACCTAGATGAAGGTAGCGCAATTTTAGCCATTCACAATAATCAAAGCTATCAATGGCAAACCCTATATCAGGATGTAGACACATTTTCGATAGTTCCTAGTCTTCACCAAGTCAGTCATTGGCTAGGTTTGTTCTCCGGCACCAGCAATGACAGTTTTTGGCAGTTCGAGAGCGTAATAGCAATAGACGAAACCGACTCGAGCTTAAACTTAACACTCCCAGAACTTAGCCCAATCACCAGTGTGGACATCAACCAAGCTTGTTCTGCCGAACGAGGTGAAGCCAAACACTGTATCGATAATGCAGATAGCTTTTCTGCTGATGACTTTGCTGTACAACGTAGCCAAATAAAGGCGCTTACCCATACTAATCGTGCTTTCTACCAAAGCATTTACGCCACACCTAAAGCTCTGCAGCCCTTGTTAGAAAGCAGTGCCGTTGAGTTGTCTATCCAAGATTTAGAAAGCCTTGAACTTGCGTTAATTGACGCAGACTTAACAAACACACAGCAAGATTACTTTATGGCTAAGTATCTAAACACTATAGCAATTGCAGAAACAGGCCAGATAAAGCCGTTTAGTGATGCCAATGGATTAGTCATCACTCCCGACGATTATGAAAATATCTATCTCGAAATGCTAAAAAGCAGTGCTACTGTAGTGCAGCAAGCAAAGTAAAACTAGAACTCAAGTTCAGGTAACTCGCCTTACCCAAGATGCCTGAACTTTTATTTCGTAAAGCCTAGCGCCTCTACTGTATCTAAACGGTGGGCTAACAAGGTATCAACGTTGTCACCATGCTCCGGGTAATAGGCCCAGCCCATTTTTAAGCTATCTAAGGTCACCCCTTCTAGTTGCCTTTGCAACTCACGACTCAGTTTACTGGCGACTGTATTTACCGCTCCCCTGCTGGTGCCATACAACAAAGCGATTAACTCCCCCTCTTTAAACTGGGCAATGCTGTCGGAGCGGCGCAACTGTTCTTGCAAAACTTTAGCAACAATAGCGCAGACTAGGGAGCTATCATTGCTGGCGTAATGCAAAGTAAGGATGGCAAAAGGTTCGTGATTACGCTGGCTTAAGCGCATGGCTTGAATTAGCAGCTCTCGAAACAACGACGCTGAGAGTAAACCGCTTTGTGGATCACGCAGTTTAGCTTCGTCGTTTATCACTGGCATGGTTAAGGGCAATACACTCGCCAGCAAATACTGCTGCTGTTGAATTTCAACCGGCATTCCGTGAATTCGCAGCCATTCGTCATCGCTGTGGCAATAATGACAAAAAAAGGCTTGCTGGCTTTGCAAGCTGGTATGTAAAGCTTGTTGAAAAGCAGCACGGCAACGTAGGTCAACTCGCCCCAGCCACTCCTCTAGGTTAAGCTGCTCAGAACGGGCATCTAGCCATGGGTAACGCACCGACACTTGGCCGTTATCAGGCTGCAGTAACCAATATCCGCTATCAGCTTCGACAATGCCATGAAAAAAACTCACCAGATCTATTTCTGCCACTACTACGTCCCTGAAGTTTGCGTGATTATCAGTATAGCAGAGTTAAATCAGGGGCTTAGCTTAAGCGAAGGAAAGCCATAGTTGAATAAACGCTAAGTAAATAAAAAGGCCAAGCAAGCTTGGCCTTATCAATAATTATATTATTACTAAATGAGTTCTAAGTTCTGCATCACATTGCGGATACGGGTCTTGGTTGAATCTGACAATTCAGTCACCGGTAAACGGCATTCTGCTTGGCATTTATTCAACAAAGACATCGCATACTTAGCACCAGCAGGGCTAGGCTCGGCAAACATTGCTTGATGCAAAGGAATCAACTTATCTTGAATCTCACTGGCTTTAGCGTAATCACCATCTAGGGTAGCTTGCTGCATTTGAGCACACAGTTTTGGCGCTACATTGGCAGTAACCGAAATACAGCCTTGACCACCACTTAAGTTGTAAGAAACTGCAGTAGCATCTTCACCGCTTAACCAACAAAAGTCTTGCTCAATTAATTGGCGTTCAAATAATGGACGAGATAAATCACCAGTAGCATCTTTAACGCCCACAATGCGTGGTAACTGCGCCAGTTTAGCAATAGTGCTAGGGCTTAAATCTACCACTGCGCGTGGCGGAATATTGTATAAAACAATCGGAATGTCGGTGGCATCGTGCAGCATTTTAAAGTGCTGATACAAGCCTTCTTGATTTGGACGGTTGTAATAACCCGCCACATGCAAGGTAGCATCGGCGCCAGCTTGTTGAGCAGCCTTAGTATATTCAATGGCTTCGATTGGGTTGTTTGAACCAGCGCCAGCAATAACAGGCACGCGCCCTTTTGCCTGCTCTACTACCGCTTTAACTACAGCAATATGCTCATCGTGAGTTAAGGTTGGACTTTCACCCGTTGTACCTACAGGCACAATACCGTGAGTACCTTGGCCAATATGCCACTCAACCAACTCGCGAATCGCTGCATAATCTACTTCACCTTTAATAAAGGGAGTAACCAACGCTACTATCGATCCTTTAAACATGCCCGCTCCATCACTTACTTCAAAAATAAAAAAACCCGGTCACAGTGGCCGGGTTCAAAAACGTTTTTTCGATTTAGTTACACCCAGCCGTTAACCACCCGCGTTTTAATTCGGGCCGTTTATACTTCTTCAATTCTAAAGAAAATGGCAACAAGCTGCTGTCCTTAACAATCAAAATTCTTGCTAGCTAGTTTCCTTAGCACGCGGTAAAAGTCAAGTAACCTTAAAAATAAATCCGCATAAGTTCTCATGAGATAGCCTTTTCCTTGAAAACTTTTTATTATTGCGGGTAACCAACGCCCCAACCAAGCCAGATTATGAATACCTCTCCACACCCTACCAGCCAGGTCCTTGCTCGTCATGATGACTTATTCACTCAACAGCATTTAGTGGTGGCTGGTCAACTAGCCGACAACTACCTCTTGAGCTTGCTGGAACAGGTGGCATCGTTGCAGGTGTGTTGTAGTCACTTTGGCTACCACCAGTATTTTGCAAAGCACCCAAGCAGCAAGCTCCATAGTCAATTTAACGCAGCACCAACCGTAGCAAGCAACAGCAATGCTTTGCTGCTATTTATGCCTAAGGCCAAACAAGAAGCCGCTTATTTATTTGCCTGCATTTTGCCGCAACTTGAAGTTGGCGCCGAGATATTTGTAGTAGGCGAAAACCGCGGCGGCGTAAAAAGTTGCGAAAAGCTGCTGGCTGAATTTGGTATTAAAGTAAATAAAATCGACAGTGCACGCCGTTGTGGGCTCTATTTTGGCGTGCTCAATCAAGCTGCACCACAGTTTGATGCTAGCCGTTGGCAAAACAGCTTTGAGGTAGCACTTCCTAACGCATCCCTAAAAGTAAAATCCCTTCCTGGGGTATTTAATCATGGAAAACTCGACCAAGGCAGCCAGTTGTTATTGGAACACCTACCCACTTTGCAAGGTAGCGTGCTCGACTTTGGGTGCGGAGCGGGCATTATTGGTGCAAGCCAAGCGCTTTTACACAAAGTAGACATTAGTTTGCTCGATGTAAGTGCATACGCCATTGTCAGTAGCGAAGCGACCCTTAAAGAAAACCAACTCACTGGAACAGTAATTGCTTCGGATGGTTTAAGCGAGGTGAAGCAGTGTTTCGATTTTATTGTAAGCAATCCGCCTTTTCATGCTGGTGTCGATACCCAGTACGAAACCACTGAGACATTTCTTACCCAGGCAAAGCAGCACTTAAACGCCAACGGTGAGTTATGGTTAGTTGCAAATAGCTTTTTACAATATGAAGTACTAATTAAGCAGCACTTCTCCCGCTTTGAGAGCGTATTCGACAACAAAAAATTTAAGATTTTACGTTGTTGTGTATAGAAAAGACTTTTTTTTAATGTGGAATTACTAAAAGCCAGTTTCTGCTATTTACATTAAGGTAAATATCTGGAAACTAAGCCAAGCCACTTTGAAAACGATTTCACGAAACAAACACAATTACAGAGGTACAAAGTCTCATGGCAGGAATTCTTACAATGATCCTCGCTGGTGGTGAAGGCACTCGCCTTTATCCACTCACCGACAGCCGCACCAAGCCGGCGGTCCCTTTTGGAGGAAGTTATAGGCTGATAGACTTTGCCTTAAATAACTTTGTTAACTCTGACTTCTTAAAAATCTACGTACTTACTCAGTTTAAATCGCAGTCTTTAAACATTCACTTGCGCCAAGCTTGGCACTTGTCAGGTATTACCGACCGCTTTATTGATGCAGTTCCGGCGCAGATGCGGGTTGGTAAACGATGGTACGACGGCACCGCTGATGCTATTTACCAGAATGCCCGCTTTATTGAAATAAACGAACCTGAGCATGTATGTATTTTTGGTAGCGACCATATCTACAAAATGGACGTTCGCCAAATGGTAGATGAACACCGCCGTAAAGAAGCCGCACTTACCGTTGCTGCCATTAAAGTACCTAAAGAACAAGCTGATCAGTTTGGCATCATTGAAGTAGATGAAGAAGGCCGCATGATAGGGTTTGAAGAAAAGCCTAAAGTGAACCCTAAAACCATTCCTGGCGATCCAGACCACGTATTGGCATCTATGGGCAACTATGTGTTTGAGCGCGAAACCCTATTAGAAGCTCTTTACGACGACGCTAAAGAAGACAGCTCAACCCACGACTTTGGTCACGACATCATTCCAAAGCTTTACCCTAAAGGAAAAGTATTTGCTTATGACTTCACCCAAAATACCATTCCAGGCGAAACGGTAAGTGGCTACTGGCGTGATGTAGGTACTCTAGACGCTTATTGGGCTGCCCACATGGACTTGTTGGACGAAGAGCCACCATTCTCACTATATAACCCCAAGTTTCCACTACATACCCATTACCCACCGCTACCACCAGCCACATTTAAAGATGTTGGCGACAAAAAAGTCAGCGTTAGCCAATCACTCATTTCTGCAGGTAGCTTTATCTTAGGCTCAGAAGTTAACCGTAGTGTATTTGGTTTTAGAAGCCACGTACGTCCCGGTTCGGTGGTTAGTGAATCGGTACTTATTGGTAATTGTAGAATTGGTGAAGGTTGTCATATCCGCCGTACTATCATCGATAAGAATGCAGAAATTGCTCCTGGTACCATTATTGGTGAGAACCTCGAGGAAGATCGCAAGCGCTTTACGGTGTCTCCAGAAGGGATTGTAGTGATACCGAAAAACGCCAAGGTAGGTTTTTAAACTGCAAATTGCCTTGAAAACAAATAAGCAATTACTCTAATATTGAATCACATAAGGCACCCTTTGGTGCCTTAATCGTTAAGGAGTGCTCTGTGACAGCCCATCCTGTCAAGATTCTGTTTGTAGCGTCTGAAGTCGAAAGCTTAGCAAAAACAGGCGGCCTAGCCGATGTAGCTAAAGCCTTACCACTGGCCCTGAAAGAACATGGCCAAGATGTAAGAATTATTATGCCGTTTTATAAAACTATAAATCGTCATGATGAAGCTGAGAAGATCCTCGATTTAAGCCTTCAAACCGGCCAAGACTGTTTAGATATTGATTACGCCGTCTTCAAGCTGATGCTCGAAGATGTACCTGTGTATCTCATTCAACACAACGACTATTTTGAACGAGACCAGTTATATAGTGAGGGCGAATTTGCCTACGACGACAACGGTGAACGCTTTACTTTCTTTTCGCGTGCGGTATTCCAAGTAGCGGAGGCTCTAGAGTTTAAGCCAGACATATTTCACTGTAATGACTGGCACACCGCGCTTATACCTTATTTACTTAAGCAAAAGTTTGCCCGTCACCCATTTTTTTGTAACAGCAAATCAGTACTTACAATCCATAATGCGGCTTTTCAAGGCATCTTTGAGAAGCACCAATTTCAACTTTTAGAAGGCTTAGCCGATGGCTTAGTCGATCAAATACTTGATGGCTACAACTGCATTAACTTACTTAAAGCGGGTATTCGCTTTGCTGACAAAATTAATGCCGTAAGCCCAAATTATGCACAAGAATTACTTACCCGTTTAGGCTCTCATGGGCTTTGTGACTACTTTGAACAACGCCGTGCTGATTTAGTCGGTATTTTGAACGGGTGTGAATACTCTGACTGGGATCCAGCAACCGACAAGTTTATTCCGACCAATTACTCGGCCACCGATATGAGCGGCAAAGCGGTTTGTCGCCAGGAACTTCAAGTAGAAGCTAATTTAGCCCAGTTAAACGTACCAATTTTTGGCATGGTGTGTCGCTTGACTGAGCAGAAAGGCTTCTATTTATTATTACCTGCCCTGCAACAGTTTTTACGTCATAACGTACAAGTGGTTATTGTTGGTACCGGTGATAGTGGCATTGTGGCAGAACTAGAATCTATTCAAAAACAATGGCCAGATAAGCTGCGTTTTATTCATGCCTACAGTAATGAAATGGCTCACTTAGTTGAAGCTGGTGCCGATTTCTTCTTAATGCCGTCTTTATTTGAGCCTTGCGGTCTCAACCAAATGTACAGCTTAGCCTACGGGACTTTGCCAATAGTTCGCGGCGTAGGCGGCCTAAAAGACACCGTAAGTGATTACGATGAAGATCCAGAAAACGCAACTGGGCATATCTTTTATGATCCAGAACCGGCCGATTTACTCAACATTTTACGCCGGGCTTTATTGCTATATTTAGAACATCCCGAAGAGTTTCAAGCAATGCGGCACCGCGCAATGTTGTCTCGATTCCATTGGAAAGAATCTGTTTGGCAATACGAAGCATTATACAACAACGCGTTAAATGTGAATCCGGTTCAACAACAATAAGATTAACGGGCCAGAGAGTGGCGACTCTGGCTTTTCTTATATAACCTGAATATATACATTTGCTTGAGGGAAAAATAATGCGCTTATCAGAGGAAATTCATAATTTTACTGAGTTCCTACTAGGTGAACAAATTCATGCCTTAGAGATCCATAAGCGCTGTGACCTAGATACTCTGCAAGATTTATGTTGCTTGGTGCTTAATCGCTTACCACCACGTTATATCCGACATGACGTTGATGTACTGAGTGCAATTAGCGATGCAGAACGGGAACAATTAGTAGAAAAAACCAAGGTAGCGATTGAAGAAAGCCTAAAATTTCTAGAGCAAGATCGTCGCCAGGCCCCACGCGATTAATTACTTTGGTAAACTTAGTTCTAGCTCGATAGACGTACAGCCCTTGGCACAATATACGCCGGGGGCTTTTTCCTGGCCTGGCAACACCGCGGTCAAAGGCTGCTTGCAATACTCACACTGCCTGACCTTGCCAGCTAATACTTGTTTGATTAAATTCCGCTGCTTAGCATAAGCGTTAGCCCTGAGCTTATTTAGTTCTTTAAATTTCGACATATCTATTACTCTTCTATCACTGTCGCTACTTTAGTCGCTTGAAACATAGGCTTACAATCTCAAGTCTACTTTACCGTGCAATCAAACATTTAAGTACTAACACTGCGTAAGTGCCTTATTAATACTTCCCAAAACCAAGGCGAATACATAAGGCCTATTCACGCCCCTCTTGGTGTTGCGGTAAACTATCGCAAATATCAAACCAATTGGCTTTGTAAGCCACAAAAATATGAGCATCGGGCTTCAAATCCAAATCACTATCAAGAGTAGCCAAGCTAAACTCGATAAATCGCCCATCATCATTAGCCGGCGCAAAGCTTAAACTTGAGCCGCACTCGCTACAAAATTGTCTCACGGTGCCATTTTCAGCAGTGAATTTCTTTAAGTACTCTGAACCACTTAACCAACGAAAGTGCTCGGTTTTCGCCTCTCCATAAGTAGCAAAAGCAGCACCATGAAACCTTCGGCACATACTGCAATGGCAATGTGCCATGCGGGGCTCAAGCTTATCAACTTGATAACTCACTTTTCCACACAAACAGTGACCTGTTATTTTGCTCATCGCTAATTCCTAAACCAATATGGGGAATGAACTATCACCTTACACTGATAATTCGCATTTGTTGAGTCAGCGAAAATATGCCACCATCTGGCTCCATTATTGTGACTTAATCAAATACGCTCATTTATAGGACGCTAGTTAATGTTGAAAATCATCAACAACAAGGACTTTTCAGACTTTAGCGACAAGGCTAAAGCCGCGCCACGCCAGCGCAGCCACCACAATTTGCACGACACCTTGGATGCAGGTGTGCAACGCTTGTTTATTGCTACAGAGCCAGATACCTATATGCGCCCACATCGCCATAGCGAAGCCCACAAATGGGAGCTATTTTTAGTGCTAAAAGGACAGCTCGACTTACTAATATTTAATGAGCAAGGCGAACTTACCGAGCGCCATAGTTTGTCCCCAGAAACAAACCGAGCTATCGAAGTTCCACCTAATGTTTGGCATGGATATGCTTGTATGCAAGCTGGAACAGTCGGCCTAGAAATTAAAGAGGGTGCTTACGTTCCTACTCCAGCCAACGATTTTGCGCCTTGGTCTCCAGCTGAAGGTGAAGACGGAGCAGATGAGTATCGCGAGTGGATGCGCAATGCACAGGTAAAATAGCCAGCTCTGTTAATTATGACTTGGTAAACTAAAAAAGGGATAAAAGTGTTTCAGCCATCATTTAAATCCCTTTCTACAATCACTCATTATTACTAATGGGGATAACAAATTGCCAATTAAACCATTATCTCACTTCACTCTACGCGCAACCGCGGTGAATTAGGCTCAACAAAACACCCTGTATTCTCAAGCGTTTATTCCGTATCGCTTAAAAAGCCGCTAATATCAAAATACTGTTATTAAATGTCTGATGGAGCAGCCACCACTTAATGCGCCTTTTAGTTGTTGTATTGTTAATAAGCTCTAGCCATAGCCTAGCGTTAGCTGCAGAAACCTCTCTTCCCGAGGCTGAGCAGACACCCAACTCCATAACCAAACAATTTCAACAAGACTACTTTAGCGCACTAGATTTGGATGAAAACAAAGACTGGATTCAATTGGACTCAGGTGAAGTCATTCAAGGAGACTTAGAAGAGCTTTATCAAAAAGAAGTGCTATTCGACAGCGATGAATTAGACGATCTAAACATTGATATTGACGATATTCAACGGCTGCGCACTGCCAACTGGTTTCAAGTAAACTTACGAGGTTTAGGGGTAGTACGTGGCCGCTTAATGGTAAATAAAGACGGCGTGACCATCATAGGCAAAGACACCCATTATGCCTCGCGCCAAGATGTTATATCGGTGTATCGGGTAGCCGAGCGAGAAGCAGACCGCTGGAAGAACAAAGCGACCTTAAGCGCCAATGTTGCCAGCGGAAACACTAATACCTTGGAGATAAACGGTAAGCTTAACAGTGAACGAAAAACCGCTCTTAATCGCACCATAATTACCTACCTAGGGGTGATGTCTGAGTCCAATGATGAAACCACCGCGCGAAACCACCGAATCAACCTATCTCACGATTTATATAAACACCACGATTGGTTCTTTCGCCCTGTATTAGCAGATTTTTATCATGCTCCACTTAATAACATTAAACTACAAACCCAACTAGCCTCACAAGTGGGTTACATTGCGTTGGACGATGATGACAAAAAATGGGAGTTATCTGTTGGTCCTTCATGGCAGCAAACCCGTTTTGAAGAAGTCACTGAAGGCAGTTCAAACAAAGAAAGCAGTATGGGTTTGTCCTTTGGTTCTCACTTCGAAATAGACATCACCAAAAACATTGAATTGACTCATGACTACCAAATGACCTTGTCGCAGAAAAAGACCGGTGGTTACCAACACCACAACCTACTTAATTTGGCCATCGATATTACTGATGATCTAGATTTAGACATCGACTTTATTTGGGATTACACCGAGTCCCCCACAGCAGACTCAGACGACATAACACCGGATAAAAATGACTATCGCTTAGTGATAGGTATTGGCTTAGATTTTTAACAAAAAAAGCCTCTTAACAAAGAGGCTTTAGTAGCAAATATCGAACTTTAAAGGGTTTTGGTGTTTGTCTGACTTTCAGCAGTGGCAGCTTTAACATTGTTTGCGTTTGTCTCATCGCGCAAACGCGCCATATTTCGAATGTGTTCTACACAAAACTCCACTGAACGAGCTAACTCACGCTTAAGCCCTTCACCACTTTCCAGCTCTATATAAGAAGGCCCTTGCTCAGTATCTTCATACTCAGGCATATTATTACAGGCTTCTTCAGCAATAACGATTCCCTTTTCACGATCGATAAGTCGAGCATGCACCTGATAGCTCACTCGATAATTATCCCAGTCACTAGCGTAATATATCGAGCTCCAAGACAAAGTACGAACATCAAGAATGTAGTCATAATCAGAGTACAGTTCGATGATGTTAGGTAATTCAGGAATGGTTACTGATTTAGATTCATCATCCACCACCTTTACTTTATAGCTATCACTTAGGCCACTGGCTAATTCACGTGCAATATCCAGAGCAGGGTCTTCAATTTGATTGTTTACAATCATGGCATTACCAAAAGAAATTGCCGAAGCTAAGCCGAGTAAGCCAAATTGAACGTTAGCGGCAGTTTGCGCAGGAAAGTCTGGAAGCGAACTATAGCGGGTGTAGACTAAGGTTTTATCTGCTAAGAATTGAGACTCGTCAGCGGCTAGTGGTTTAGTTTTAATCGTAGAACATGCCGTGAGAGACAGCACAACTACTGCAAATATCAGTCGTAGTAACAACATTTTAATCCTTTAAAAATTTAATTATCCACTTCAGTAGCTAGGCTCAATTAAGCAGCTTAGCCACAAGCAAGAGACTACCTAAATTAACTAATAATTACAGTGCCTTAGAGAATTTTTTATTGTTTAATATCAAACTAATACAAAAAAAGCACCTATTAAGGTGCTTATTAATAATGAAAATGTTTACTTGCGTTTTTTAAATTCTCGTCGCCATGCGTGTAATAATGGCTCGGTATATCCACTAGGTTGCTCACAACCTTTAAATACCAAATCAAGAGCAGCTTGATAGGCGCAACTGGTAGCGACATTTCCTGCCATATTCAGATAGGCTGGATCGCCACTGTTTTGTTCATCGACCAATGCGGCAATCACTTCAAAGCGCTGCTTCACTAGCTCTTCACTCACAATATTGTGTTTTAACCAGTTTGCCACGTGCTGACTAGATATACGCAAGGTAGCGCGGTCTTCCATTAAACCTATTCCATTAATATCTGGCACCTTTGAACAGCCAACTCCCTGCTCTACCCAGCGAACAACGTAGCCAAGAATGCCTTGGATGTTGTTATCTAGTTCTGCAATAAGTTGCTGCTCAGTCCAAGCGGTATCAACCGCCAATGGCGGTGTTAATAAGTCATCTAAGTAACGCTGGTCATCACTACTTAGCGCCTCTAATAATTGATTTTGAATACTCGCTACATTTACCTGATGATAATGCATCGCATGCAGCGTTGCCGCAGTAGGCGATGGAACCCAAGCCGTACTCGCACCACTTTCGGGGTGGGCTTGTTTGGCCTGCATCATAGCTGCCATCATCTCGGGCATGGCCCACATGCCTTTACCTATTTGTGCTTTGCCGTGCAAACCGCAAGCAAGGCCGGCTTGTACATTGTTGAGTTCATACGCTTTAATCCACACGCTTTCTTTTATATCACCTTTTGGCACCATAGCGCCGGCAGCCATGCTAGTGTGAATTTCATCCCCAGTTCTATCTAAGAAACCAGTGTTAATAAACACCACTCGCTGATGAGCTTCGGCAATACAGGCTTTTAAATTAACACTGGTGCGACGTTCTTCATCCATTATGCCCAATTTAATGGTGTTAGCTGTAAGACCGATAAGCTCTTCAACGGCTGCAAAAATTTGATTACTAAACGCAACCTCTTCTGGGCCATGCATTTTAGGTTTAACAATGTAAATCGACCCTTCGCGCGAGTTGCGATAAGGGCTATTTCCAAGCAAGTCATGTTTAGCGATAAGACTGGTAAATACCGCGTCAAGTAAGCCTTCGGGGACTTCATTTCCCTTAGCGTCCAACATTAGGTTGTTGGTCATCAGGTGACCCACGTTGCGCACAAACATTAACGAGCGTCCACTTAAGCTAAAGCCATGACCTTGTGCGTTAATGTATTGGCGGTTAGGCGCTAGCTCGCGAGTAATCTGTTTGCCGTTTTTGGTTAAGCTTTCACTTAAGCTTCCACGCATTAACCCTAACCAATTTTTGTAAACTTCCACTTTATCTTCGGCGTCTACTGCGGCAATAGAGTCTTCACAATCCATGATGGTGGTAAGTGCAGACTCCAATACAATATCTTTTACATTGGCACTGTCTTGCGCGCCAATTTGATGTTCTGCATCAAATTGAATCTCGATATGTAAACCATGATGCTGCAACAAAATCGCCGAAGGTTGCTCAGCATCCCCTTGGTAGCCAGCAAGGTGAGAGGCTTCTTCCAAGGTGGTATTCGAACCGTCTTTAAGACCAACCAATAAACCGCCAGAAAGCACACTGTATTTAGTAGCGTCAGCATGGCTGCCGTGAGCTAAGGGACAATGTTTATCAAGTAATGCGCGGCCATAAGCAATAACCGCTTCTCCGCGCGCAGGGTTATAGGTAGAGCCGGGGGCAAGCTCACCACTTTGCTCAATCACATCGGTACCATAGAGTGCATCATACAAACTACCCCAGCGAGCATTAGCGGCATTTAATGCATAGCGAGCATTCATTACCGGCACCACTAATTGTGGGCCTGCTAACAGTGCAAGTTCGCGATCGACTTTTGAAGTAGCAAGGCTAACTTGCTCAGGCGCTTTAACCAGATAATTTATATCTTGTAGAAACTGCTGATAAGCTTTGGCATCTATGGGGCCCGGATGCTGCTGATGCCATTGGTCAATTTGGCTTTGTAAGCTATCACGCTTGGCCAACAAGGCTTGGTTTTTAGTAATGAAGTGGTCTAAATAGGCTTCTAGCCCAGACCAAAAGCTGTCTTGCTCAACACCAGAGTTTGGCAAAACATCCTGATTAATAAACTGATAAAGCAAATTCGATACTTGGTAGTGTTCCAGCTGATGATAGCTAGATGCGTTATTAGTCGGTTTACTCATCAAACGTTCCTTTATTTTATAGTTATTATGTAGTTAACGAAGTTAAAACTTCGCTAATTGGTTCATGTTACCCTTAACAGTGTTGCAAGCCCGACGAGTAACTCGACGCGCAATAGATTTCAGATTAGCATCCCATACTCGGCCCATGAATAACAATTGGCCAAATGTAGCATTTGCAATCATACATCTCTTTGCTAGTATTTTTCAAACACTTGTTTGAATCTGTTTCTAACTTGCGTTTCAATCTGTAAATAACACCGCGCTAGCACAGCGTATAACCAAAATGGGGCAAGGACTTGCTAAGGTTTATCACTCGCTACTCTACTCAGCTATTAGCCAGCTGTGTTTTCATCGGCTTTGCGCTGCCTAACTTCTCTAATGCCTTACTGCCTTTTTTACCGGCGGTACTGTTTGCTTTAATGTTATTTACCATCGTAAGTTTGAACATCAAAACTTTAGTTAAAGACTTAGCCCAAACATCAATTTGGCTTTACGCAATTTGGCATACGCTTGGTTTAACCGCGTTGATCATGCTAATTGCTTGGTTTTTCAATGTTAGTAGCCAACTCTATTTAGCCATTGCAGCCACTTGCGCTACTGGCTCTCTGTTCGCCAGCCCCGCGATTGTTCGCTCGATAGGCTTAGATGCTCAACGCTGTATGGCCATGACAATTGCCTCTACCCTATTAATGCCTGGCGTATTACTGCTTAATAGTCATCTGTTTAGCCACTTTAGTCATCACCAGCAATTACAATTAGACATGCAGGTTTATGGCCAACGTTTAGCAATTTTCATCATATTACCTATTATTATCAGTTTGTTACTGCACAAACTGCTCAAGCAACAACTGATCGACAAAGCACTTATTCAGATCCGGCCAGTAACCATAGTATTGGTGTTTTTTTTCCCCTTGGGTCTAATGGGAGCATTTCGCGAAGTGTATGACACCAGTCCAGCCGTTGCGTTAGAGTATTTGGCAATTGCTAGTGCTGCCTGTTTAATTGCCTTTGTCGCCAGCTTTTTATTGTTCTTAAATAAAGGAAGAAATCTCGCCATTATTAGTGGCATAACCGCCACTAACCGCAATGTTTTGCTCACCTATAGTATTACCGGTAGCTTTCTTGGCGTTGAATACATGATTTACATGGGAGCAATTCAACTGCCAATATATTTACTTCCCATGCTAGTAAAACTGACTTCACGCTCTCGCTAAACTAACCTTATAGGTAATCAAACAAGTTAGAGGTAATTATGAGTGAGCATGCACTAAGCCAACCAGCTATTCACTTAGCCTTAAAACACCTACCAAGTTGGCAGTACCAAAATAACGTTATCGTAAACTCTTATCGGTTTAAGAACTTTGTACAAGCCTTTGAATTTATGGGAAGAGTAGCTGATTACGCTGAGCAGCAAAACCATCATCCAGATTGGTCCAACTGCTATAACAAGGTAGATATTTCATTAACTACCCACGAATTAGGCGGAGTAAGTGAACGTGACTTTAAGTTGGCCACACTTATCGAAGACTTGTACCAACAATACTATCTCACCAAGTAGGCAGCCCTATTTGATGAGATAGTAATAGATGCAATTAAAGTTTAGCGGCATCTACGGCTTTTATTTCTGGCCAATTTTGGTTGGCGTCCACAATCAATTCACCGGTGTTTTCTAACCAACGCTGCTGGACCTTTTTATCAAGGTTAAGGTAAAGCTTCCCATCGACAATTTTCCATGCTGTTGGGTCGGTATCAAACTTCTTCTCCATGGCTACGCCAAAAGCACAATAACCACCGTATTGAGGCGCGTATTTAGCAGGGTCAGCTTTAAATGCATCACGATTGTCTGCTGATGCAAAATGGTAGATAGCATTATTATGAGTGGCGGTATAGCTATTGTTACCTTGGGTTGGCTGACCACTGACAAAGTAGGCAACTGGATCATAGCCCTTAATGGCTAAATCATTGGCGTCTACGCTCATACCCACATCGGCAGCAAAGCTAAAGCTACTAACAGCTAGGGAAGTGGCAAGTGCGCTGGTACGAATAATTGCTTTTAGTGTGTTCATTTTCATTCTCCAAATAATAGTGTGCTAAACGACAATGAAACATTAACGGCTAGCTCCGGTCTGTTGGGATACAATCGTTCAGCAATTAGTGCAAAAAGTACGGAATAACTAAAATGGACCAACTTTCTAGCCTACTCAGACAGTTTTCAATCAGCGCTGGTGTTTTTTATTCAGGGCAATTATGTGGCTTATCTGATGTGGCTACAGGTGATCAGCTCGTTGGACACATTCATGTATTGCGATCTGGCAGTTTATGTATTCAAAGCAAGCAGCAACGATTAAATGTAGTTGCACCAAGTTTAATTTTTTTCCCCCAACCGCAAGCCCATCGACTTATTGTGAATGAGCAACAGCCAGCAGAGCTAGTGTGTGCCACTATTCGATATGACAATGCCAATCACAGTGCGCTAGCGAATGCCTTGCCAGAGCAAATTGTGCTACCGCTTAGTCAACATGCTCAATTTGCCCGCACCATAGAGTTGCTCTTTAGCGAAGCCTTTGAGACTGACCAGGGCTCGTTAGTGATTATGGACAAGTTGGTGGAAGTCCTCGTCACCTTATTACTACGCCACAGTATTAACCAACAAAACAAACACTCCGGCTTAATTGCCGGCTTATTGCACCCCAAACTATCGCTCGCCTTAGCGGCTTTACATAAGCAAACGGCTTTCGAGCACTCAGTTGAATGGCTAGCAGAACAAGCGGCTATGTCGCGCACTAGTTTTATTGAAAGCTTTAAGCAGACTATCGGCTGTTCGCCTGGCGACTATTTAGTGGAATGGAAAATCAACCAAGCCAAACAGCTGCTAAAGCGGGGAAAACCAATTACTTGGGTTGCCTCGGAAGTGGGTTATCAAAGTGTATCTGGCTTCACCCGAGCATTTAGAGCCAACACCAATATGTCTCCTAAACAATGGTTAGATGAGCGTAGCTTTAGCAACTAGGTTAATAACTGCTTAATCTGGTTTTGCAGTTTAGGAACTAAATCTTGCTCAAACCATGGATGCTTAGCAAACCAATGGCGATTGCGCGGTGAAGGATGCGGTAAAGGCCATATACCTTGGGACGCGTAATGCTGATAATTACCAACATTTTCGCTTAGCGTGGTTTTTGTATCTGTGGGCAAATAAAGAGCTTGGGCGTATTGGCCAATTAACAAAGTAAGCTCAACCTTATTGAGTTGCTCAATGATTTGTTGATGCCAAGTATCAAAACACAATTTTGGTGGCGGCAAGTCTCCATGCTTACCTTTACCAGGGTAACAAAAAGCAGAAGGTACAATAGCCACCGTTTCTGCATCATAAAATGTCTCTGGTTCTAGCCCCAACCATTGTCGTAAACGCTTACCACTGGCGTCATCCCAAGGCACGCCACTTTTGTGCACTTTTATTCCAGGAGCTTGACCAATAATCAATATCTTTGATAGAACACTAGCCTGCACCACCGGGCGTGGCTCAAGCTGTTTCTCACACAAACGACAAGCACTTACCTGCTCTAGTAATTGCCTAAGGTTTTCAGAACGATCTTCTTTGATTATAGATTCACGCATTAGGGACAAGGGATCCTAAATTTATCACCCAACTCTTGAATTCGCTGCTCCAACTGATCAGACAGCAACACTTTAGTACTATTCAGATTTTCTTTGAGCTGTTCAAGGTTGGTGGCACCAATGATATTGGCTCCCACAAAGCTACGCTGATTGACAAATGCCAGGGCTAACTGGGCAGGGCTTAACTCAAATTCACGCGCTAAATCTACATAATGCTGAATCGCTTGTTGAGCATCTGGACCATAGCGCGCAAAACGCTTATATAAGGTGAGGCGCGCTCCTTCGGGCCACTTATCATTCAAATACTTCCCAGTTAGTGCTCCAAAGGCTAATGGGGAGTAGGCTAATAAAGGGATATTCTCGCGATGCGACACTTCCGCTAAGGCAACTTCAAAACTACGATTAAGCAAATTGTAAGGGTTCTGAATCGAGACGATCTTCGGCAAGTTATGCTTCTCTGCTAAATGAACATAACGCATTGCTCCCCAAGGTGTTTCGTTGGAGATCCCTAGGTAGCGAACCTTTCCCGAATTCACAAGGTCAGCTAAGGCTTCGAGTGTTTCTATGATAGGTGTTTGATCAGCGCCTTCTTGGTGCTGATAGTTTAACTCGCCAAAAAAGTTAGTAGCACGATCTGGCCAATGAACTTGGTAAAGATCAAGGTAATCGGTTTGTAATCGATTTAAAGAGTCTTGTAGTGCTTGATGAATACCATTCCATGTAAGCCGCATATCTTGCCGAATATAGCCTCCACGATCTGACTTTGAAGGAGCCGCAACCTTTGACGCCAAGATCAACTCATCGCGACAATTTCGTTTCGTTAAATAATTACCAATGATGGTTTCAGTATCGCCCTGAGTGCTTTGCTGGGGCGGCACCGGATACATTTCAGCGGTATCTATAAAGTTAACTCCATTTGCTATAGCGTAATCAAGTTGATCAAATGCTTGATCTTGAGAGTTCTGTTCCCCCCAAGTCATTGTTCCTAGACAAATTTCGCTCACTCTCAGATTTGATTCTCCTAATTGACGATATTTCATCTTGCAATCCTCATAAGGTCAGACAATTTGTTATTCGCCATAAAATCAATTAACAGTAATAACTGGACATTTTTACGGCAAAAACCTGCAGCAATTGGAGCTAAGTCTATTTTTCTTTAAAATTTAACACCATATTGGTGATCTAGTTGCTACTTCTTTAATGTTTTTTTAGTTATTATGGGCTCATGCGACTTAAACAAGTTAATGGAGTAATTGTGCAAAGAGCATCCATATTTATATTACTTTTCTGGTGTATTAGTACAGTTGCCAGTGCAGATAGCGTGACTGTTCACTACAAGAGCATTTCTAACAACTATGACGGCTGGGGTTTACATGTCTGGGCTGGTGAGGAAATGGTGAATGGCAAACAAGTTGGTGCTAGAACCGACTTCCGTTTGCGTAAAGGCACCACTCCTGCTGCTCCGTTAATGCCGAGTAAGTTTGACGACTTCGGTGTAGCCTTTACGATTCCTGTACGTAAAGATGCTAAACAGTTCTCTTATACGCTAACCAATGGTGCTCTTCACCATATGGGTGTAGAGGAGTGGAAGTGGATCAAAAGCAAACATGGTTTAGAAATTTGGATTGTTGAAAAAGATCCCAAAATTTACACCGCAATACCTGCAAAATTTGCTAAAAGCGCCACTGCAACGGCGAAGAAAGCAACTAGCACGGTAGCTAAACCTAAAGCCGTGCTGCCACCACCAGTGCCTAAAGCAACCACTGCGACTGCCACAAAAGCAGTAGCCCAACCTAAGCCAATTGCTAAGTCTAGTGGTCCAAGCCCTGAAATGAAGCGTACCTTAGATTTGCTTAAAAATGATCTAAGTAAAAAGAATGCAACCATTAGTAAGCTGCAATCTGCGCTGAATGACACTCAAAAAATTAATCAGCGTTTACAAAATGACTTAAACAGTAAGCTGATTGATTACCAAGCGCTGCTACAACTTAACGATAAGATAAGCAATGAGAACCGCACATTGACTGCGTCTAACCAAAGCTTATATGCGCAAGTTGAACAAGCTGGTAGCAGCAATGCTGAGGCTCAGTTGTTAGAGCGAAATCAGCAGCTTGAAAAACAACTCGCTGGCGTAAACGAGCAAGTCCTTGGTTTACAGAAAACCATTGCTGAAAACACGGGTAACTCTGAGCAACAAAAACAGTTGCAAGAACAGTTTAACCAAATGCAAACGCAACGAGATGAATTACGAGCAGACAACAATAAGCTAAGCGCTCATATTGTAGAACTCGTTCAACGCTCAGAAAGTTCCGGCCAAGCCCAAGAATCAGGCATTGCTTGGTGGTTATTCGGCGCGGTAGTTGCGGTGCTAGTGGTATTAATTGGTCTAGTCTTTTTGGCAACCAGCAAACGTTACAAAGATCTCCAGTTAGATATGGAAGATGCCCTTAAACGTAAAGAAGAAGAAATCAAAACCGAGAAAATTTACGCTGCAGCTGCTAACGAGAAGCTACGCAAGGTACTTCACGGCGAAGCGCAACAACGCAGTTGGGCGCCAGTACCAGATGGCTTACCAGAGAATCTCAAAAAAGATACTGCATAAAATAACAAGGCCAGCTTAGCTGGCCTTTTCTTTACCCTAAATAAAATTTAGCCATTGAGCTATCCTTCAGTTTTCCTTAGCATCGTCTTTAGTCACTCACTCGTGAAAGAGGCTTTTGTGGAACTACATATATTCGATTTAGATGAAACACTGATCGCCGGAGACAGCGGTGTACTATGGCATCAATTTCTAGTACAAGAAGGAGTAGTTACCCAAGCAGGTTTTCTTGAGCAAGACGCAGCAATGATGCAGCAATATGCGTTAGGCGAGCTAGCTTTAGAACAATACATATCTTTCAGTTTAACTCCGATAAAACACCTTAGTAGTGAGCAAGTTGACCGCTTAGTAAGTCACTTTGTTCGCCAGCAAGTTAATCGTATTGCCTACCCACAAGGCCGAGTATTAATCTCTCAGTTAAAGCAAAGCCATGAAGTACTAATAATCTCGGCTACAGTTAGCTTTATCGTTAACCAAGTTGCGCAATTACTAGGTGTTGAACATCACTTAGGCGTTGATTTACATACCGAGCAGGGAAAATACACAGAACAAATACAGGGTGTTGCTAGCTTTCGAGAAGGTAAAGTCACACGGCTTAAGCAATGGCTCACCGATCAGTCAAGGCAATACTCATCAATCAGCTTTTATTCTGACTCAATTAACGATCAGCCCTTACTAGAGTATGTAGACAATGCATACACGGTTAACCCCTGCCCTAAGCTTAAACAGCTCGCCTTAGAGCGGAATTGGACGCAATTTAGCTGGCAGCTCAACTAATACCAATCGTACTAAGTAACCAGGGCAAGCGCATGAATGTTTTTTGACCGATTGTCTGCGTCGAAACTTAGCTATCAGCCATTGCTGAGAACCCGGCGACCAACACCTTCTCGAGGTTTTCAGTTTTCATCCAGCAGCGCTTCTGCTTCGTCGGAATACTGGCCTTAGTCGGCTCAGAGCGCAGCATGTTCAATGACATATGGCGCAGACAAGCTAGGTTTTCCGCTGCGTTCTTTTTAAATATCTGACAGGCGTCTTCCTGCAAACTGACATCGAGCACCCAGTGCATCGCTTCAATGGCCCAATGCTCGCGAACAGCAGTGGCAATTTGCGTCGCTGTCATCTCTTTAGAACTGATGTAGTAACGGTACTCAAGGCTGGTCGGTTTGCCTTTTTCGGTGCGATAGCTCTCAACCATAGCAATGGTATTCAGGCTGCACCAGTTACTGAAATCGCCTTCCAGCGCATCTGCTCTGAGTACGTGGCTGATTCGGGATTCTATCCGTCCCCGACCTGTTTCAGTCTGAAGCTCTTGTGCGTCAGGTGATTGCCCGCGCTGCTTACTGAATGCTGCCTGTACCGCTTTTGCCAGGTTGCTCTGATTGCCCTTTACCGCCAGCAGGTAGTGACCACCTTGCTTAACAATGGCTTTAGCGATCTTGGTCTGGCATGCCATGGCATCAATGGTGACCAGTGCGCCACGCAGCTCAAGCATCTTTATCAGTTCCGGGATTGCGATGATTTCGTTGCTCTTGCTGTCGGTTTTTAGCTGTCCGAGAACCAACTTATTGGCTGACGCATAAGCGCTGACCATGTGGATGGCGCTACTGCGTTCGTCGCGATTGTAGGAGCCTCGGAGCGTTTTGCCATCGATAGCAACAACGTTGCCTTCAGTTAGTTCATGTACCGCTTTCATCCACACCAGAAAGCTCTCTCTGAACTGTTCAGGTTCAACGCTTGAGATGATCCGGGCAAAGGTGTCATCGACAGGAACACCGAGTTTAAAAAGCCCGTGGTCCCTAAACCAGTCGTGGTGGCCAAGCACGTATTCACGAATATCGTGCCAGCCTTTTGCGCCGGAAATCACCGCACACAAGGTACCAAACAACACATCGAACAGCGGGTGACGCACCTTGGCTCCTTGGCGAGGGTCTTCGACGGGCTTAAAGTGTTCCTGAAACGATTTGATGTGCATGGTGAGGGCTCCCAAAAAGAGAGCATATGATCACAGACGGCGATCGGCGTCAAATCAAAGGGCGAAAGCGTTCATGATCTCGCCCTGACTAAGTAACTGTTCACTCTATCTGGTTAAAATACTCGATAACTGCGTTAGAATTTTTGATTGTAGAATAACTACTTATCAAAAAATTCTGCCTCATTCTCGAGTATTTTTCCTGCGTTTTTTTGAACACCTACTTAGTGTGATTGGTATAAAACAAAAAACGAGAGCAAGAGCTCTCGTTTTTATATCTGCTGAGCACAAGTTTTACATTTGGCTTTGTAGGTAATTCTCTAAGCCAATTTTCTTGATAAGTCCTAGCTGTTGCTCTAACCAGTACGCATGGTCCATTTCGGTATCGTCAATCAGAGTTTGCAACATATTGCGTGTTACATAATCTTGCTTCAGTTCGCAAAGGGCCATAGCTTCTTTAAGAAGCGCATCTACTTCGTATTCAACCTTTAAGTCATTCTCAAGCATGCTTGGCACATCACTACCAATACGCAAAGGCTCGCGTTTGCTTAAGTCTGGCGTACCTTCGAGGAACAGAATACGTTGAATAAGTAGTGAGGCATGACCTTTTTCATCATCGAACTCATGATCTATACGCTCATACAATTTATTAAGGCCCCAGTCTTCATACATGCGTGAATGAATAAAGTACTGATCCATTGCCGTTAGTTCATTCATTAGCAGGCGGTTTAGCGCATCAATGACTTCACTATTACCTTTCATTAATCATCTCCTTTGGTAATTTGAGCAGCTAAGTAATTGTCTAGGCCCATTTTTTTAATTTGATATTGCTGTGTTTCAATCCAATCAATATGATCTTCTTCAAAACCTAATATTTCTTCTAATAAATCTCGGCTGACAAAGTCTTTAGCCTGTTCACAGTCTGCAATAGCCTCTTTAATAATTGGTAACTGTTCGAGCTGGAAGTCCATATCACATTGCAGCATTTCCTCGGTAGCTTCACCAATACGCAACACACCCAACATGTGTGCATGAGGCAAACCCTCTAGGAATAAAATACGCTCCATTAATTTGTCGGCTTGCTTCATATCCTTAATCGATTTTTTATAATTACGCTCATTCAGCGCATCAAAACCCCAGTTTTTATACATTCTGGCATGCAAAAAATACTGGTTAATCGAAGTAAGTTCTGAGACTAAGACCTTATTTAACAAAGCAATTATTTTGGGTTCGGCTTTCATTACTGCGCTCCAAGCTGCCAATTTTTGGTGTCAAAAAAGTATACACCCAAACTTAGCGCACTGCATATTATATTTACATTTCATTAACTTACATTAAAACAAATGAAAACCATTATCATTTTTATTATGAGTAATTAGAAACATTTTTATCGAGTTTAAGATCGATTGCTCGGTCACACTCCTTAAATATTGTTCAAAAAAACAGCGGCGAATATTGATCCAAAACAAATTTAAAAATTAAGCATTTACTGAATTTACCGTATAATTACTTTGAATCGAAAACCCAGGGATGGCTAAACTCAAGTGAGGTCATTATGTTCTTTGGATTCTTAAAAACTCTCTCAAAAGCTAGCCTTATTGCAATCTCTGTTTTTGTCATTCTGCTTTGCCTAAAGCTATCATCACAGTTTGTTATTAGCCTATTTCAAGCAGCTCTTTAGTCACCATTATATTTACTCGCTTGTTAAATCTAACGGCCCTATTTGCTGCATTTGTTGACTAATCCATGCGATTCTATTGGTCATAAATGTACTTTTAGGCCTTAGCTTGTATCTATAAGGACTTGGCAGCAAAGCTGCCAAGCTCGCCGCCTGATCAACGCTAAGCTGGCTTGAAGGTGTATTAAAGTAATACAGGCTAGCGGCTTCTACTCCAAAAATACCAGGGCCAAACTCAGCAATATTTAGGTAAATTTCGATGATTCTGGATTTAGGTAGATTTAACTCTAGCAAAGCTGCAAAGCCAGCTTCTACAGCCTTTCGCCAATAACTTTGACTAGGCCACAACCACAGATTCTTAGCAGTTTGTTGAGTAATCGTACTACCGCCTCTTACTCGTCCACCTTCTTGATTACTTTTAAAAGCTTTCCAGATAGCTAGAAAATCTACGCCATAGTGCGACAAAAACCGCTGATCCTCAGCGGCAACTACCGCCAAGGGCATTGATTGGTGGATTTGTGATAATGGTTGCCACTGATATTTAATCTCTTCTGGGTATGAGGCCGGTGGAAACCATGCTCGATGAATGCGCCAAGACCAGGTTGGAGGGTCGAACCAGCGCAAGCCTAACACTAGTATCTCTGCTAATAGGGTAAACACTAGCACACTCTTAAATAACAAGATCCAGAAACGTTTAATCAAGCTGACCATCAAAGTAACTCACGGTTCTTAAACCTTAAAATAAGCTAGACCTTATTTCCAGCAGCATCCGTGTCTTTCTTTTCCTCGCTCAATCCATCTTGAGAAAACAGGCAGTGCACGATCAAACCTATACTTAAACCCCAAAACGCACTGGCAATGCCAAACACGTTCACTGATGAAGCCGTTACCAAGAAAGTAATCGCGGCCGCCTCTCTCCCTTTTGTGCAGGCTAAAGCAGTGGATAAACTGTTGGCGATAGTACTAATCAACGCCAAACCAGCAATCGCTACCACTAACTCTTGAGGAAAAGCGGCAAACATACTTACTACCGTTGCTCCCAGCAAGCCCAGCAATAGATAAAACACTCCGGCCCAAATCGAGGCATAATAGCGTTTTGTGGGATCTTCATCGGCCTCTTTGCCCATGCAAATTGCAGCAGTAATGGCCGCCAAGTTAAAAGCAAAACCTCCAAATGGCGCTAGCAGCAACCCGGCGACACCTGTCCAAGATATCAGTGGAGAAATTGCAGGCCGGTATCCGTTGCCATGCAAGGCAGCAATACCAGGCATATTTTGTGAGGCCATGGTAACCACAAACAAAGGCAAACCTACACCTAGCAAAGCCTGCCATGATAACGATGGACTAATCCACACCGGCATAGCTAGCTCTAAAGTCACCGACGATAACTCCAGCAAACCCAAGTAGAAAGCTGCTGTAATGCCTACCAGTAAAGTAATCAGCATAACGTAGCGTGGGGCATACAATTTGCCGATTAGGTAGCAGGTCAGCATACTGGATACCAATATCAATTGGCTCTCTAGTGATTGAAACAACTGCAAACTAAATTGCAATAACACACCAGCTAACATCGCGGAGGCCACTGATTGAGGGATCCAACGGATCAGCTTATCCATCAAACCACTTAAACCCACTAAAGTTATTAATAGCGAGCTAAACAAAAACGCACCAATCGCTTGATTAACCGAGAGCCCTGATAAGCTAGTCACTAGCAGTGCTGCGCCAGGCGTAGACCAAGCAGTAAGAATCGGCTTTTTGTGATACCAAGAAAAGCCGATACTCGTCGCCCCCATCCCAATACCTAAAGCCCACAACCACGAACCAATTTGCTGTTCGCTTGCTCCTGCCGAAGCAGCAGCTTGAAACACAATAGCCGCTGAGCTGGTATAGCCCACTAATACTGCGATAAAACCAGCCGACACTCGAGATAAAACAAACCAGTCACGCATAGCTACTCCTTGGCTTAACTGTAAACTCCCATCCACACCGTGCGCTATAACGCACAAACTAGACAAGCCTAGCATTTGTGCGCTATAACGTACAAGACTAATTTTTCAACAAGTAGGTTATTTTGCTGGCCTTAAATCAATATCTCGCGGCAGCTTTGAAACAGCAGCGTAAAGACAAACAGTGGAGTTTAGACACCGCAGCCAAACAAACCGGTGTGAGTAAAGCCATGTTAGGACAAATAGAACGCGGTGAATCTAGCCCAACTATTGCCACACTGTGGAAAATAGCAGGAGGTTTTAATACTTCCTTATCAACCTTTTTAGAGCCAGAACTTGCAGAACAAGCTCAGCCAGAAATTCGCAGCGCAGATCAACTTCGCCAACAACCCGCCAGCGATGACATGCTCGTAGCCATTTTATTCCCCTACGATGAAAAGTATGGCTTTGAGATGTACGAACTCACCTTGTTAGAGAACTATCAGCGAGTATCTGAGCCCCACGAAGCAGGAGTGAGTGAACATGTCATTGTGACCAGTGGGGAGATGGAAGTTTTGGCAAATGGACAATGGAATAAACTCAGCCAAGGACAAGCGTTGCGCTTTGCTGGCGATAAACCTCACGGCTACAGAAACTTAAACAAGCAAGCGGCGGTGTTTCATTGCTTAATTCACTATTCTCGCAATAAATCTCAGCAGAACTAAATCCAAGGCTTGAAACGAAAAAAGCCTGCTAAATTTAGCAGGCTTTTTAAAGATGGTGCCCGGAGGCGGAATCGAACCACCGACACGAGGATTTTCAATCCTCTGCTCTACCGACTGAGCTATCCGGGCAACGGCGGCTATTAAACGTTTTTAGCCGAAACAAGTCAACCGCTTTTTCGCAAATAAGGTTCGAGTGCTTACAAAGCGAGCAAACTAAATAATAAATCAGCACTTTTAATGGAACCTTTATCTACAGCAGCTTCAGCGCTAATCAATCACATTAAATTACTCGGTATTTACATATCTTCACTCAGTGAACTAAACAGCAATAGCAGATGGCATAATCACTTAAAGCAGTACATTTCAAGCTGTCGCCAATCAACGACAGAATTTAGCGCTTTATTTACAATCACTTAAATAAGACATAAAAAACCATGGCAATGTCGATACCTGACCTTGCAAGGCTTGCCTATAAGTAGTGATTGTTATAATGTAACGCTCAAATTTTGTGGGTGTATTTCGCTCATCAGCTAAGATCTATTTCGGTAAAGCATGTCTACAGCCAATTATATACAACGTGTCAGTGACTACTGTAGCCAAAATAAGCTTAAGTTCACGCCAAATCGTGCAGCAGTGTTGGCTATTCTTCATCAACATCAACAAGCACTTAGCGCTTACGATATTTTAGCTAAGCTGCAACAACAGCAACAAAATACCAAACCACCAACGGTATATCGGGCTTTAGAGTTTTTGCTACAACACCACTTCATTCAACATATTGAATCAAGTAGCCGTTACATCATTGGCCACCAACATGCTCCATTTACTCCGCAGCCCTTGCTTATTTGCACCGACTGTAAATCTGTTACTCAAATAAGCTTGTCTGAATCATTAAAAATTGAATTGGACCAGTTTGCCGGACAGCAAGGCTTTAGATTGCATTCGCAAAGTTACGAATTCCAAGGGCTTTGCTCTGGTTGCCAACAAGGGCAAGTGTCGTGAATAGCACCACGAACCAGCAAAAGTCGCTCACTAGTATTAATACAATAACAGCTGCGTTAAGACAGCGTTCATTAGGTAAAAGATTGTATGTTTAACAGTAAAACTCGTTTGTTTGGTCGCCCTAGCAGGCTTCCCAGCAAACATTGGCAGCTGATTATTGCCTGCGGTGTACTCGTGGGCATTGCCAGTATTTGGCCTAGCTCCAAACAAGTAAGTACCAACAGCCGCCAGCTCATCGAACTGCCACAAAACGACTTTAAGTCAGAGTCCGATGGCCTCACTTTTAGTCTGGCTAGTCGCTCCAATGAAGCCATCGATATAGTAAAACAGAATACCCAAGATGAGCCCAGTGCTGAGCAGTTTAGACATGCTGCTAAATCGCCAGTTGTGGCGAAGCAAAACACCAACGAGCCAACACTCACTGCTGCAAAAACAGAGCCTGAACAAGCTGAGGTTGGAGGCGAGCACAGCTATCAATACACTATTGAGAAAGGCGATACTTTAGGTAAAATTTTCACCCGCTTTAACATCGACCAAACCACTATGTATCAAGTACTAGAAGCTGATATTTCGGTACTAGCTTTAGATACTTTAAGCCCAGGTCATGAGCTCACATTTACCATCGACCACGACCAACAACAATTATTGGCCTTACAACTTGCCTTTAATCCGGCGCAAAAAATCATATTTAAGCGTGTTGATGCAAGCAGCTTCGAATACGAAACCATTAGTATTGAAGGACAATGGCAGAAACAAGCCATAGCAGGCACCATCGAAGGTAGCTTTTATGTATCAGCCCGAAAAGCTGGCTTAAGCCCAAATGAAGTAGAGCAAGTAGCGCAAATGTTTAAAGACAAACTGCGTTTTTCTCGTGACTTTAGAGCGGGCGATGTATTCCAAGTTGTACGTAATCGCCAATACATCGATGACGAACTCACTGGTCAAAGTGAAATTAGTGCGGTGCGTATTTTTAACCGAGGTAACGAATACAGTGCGTATTTGTTTAGCAATGGTAACTATTATGACAAAGATGGCGAAAGCCTAGCGCGCGCCTTTATGCGAGTACCGCTTAAAGGGGCTCATCGGGTCACCTCTGGTTTTAACCCACGTCGTAAGCACCCAATTACCCGACGAATCTCGCCACATAATGGCGCCGACTTCGGCGTAGCTATTGGCACTCCTGTTCTAGCCGCTGGCGATGGTGTAGTGACTAGAGTTGAGAATCACCCTTATGCGGGTAAATACATCGTGATTCAACACGGCGGTAAATATCGCTCACGTTATCTACATTTAAATAAATTTAAAGTTCGCAAAGGGCAACGAGTAACGCGTGGCCAAGTGATAGCAGACTCAGGCAATACCGGCCGCTCAACGGGGCCTCACCTGCATTACGAGTTCCATATTAACGGCCGAGCGGTTAATCCAATGACCGCTAAAATCCCCCTCGCCTCTGCCATTGATAAGCAGGAGCGAGCCGAGTTCGACCAGCTGGTTATCAATATGAATGATTTGATTGCGGCAGGCTAAACCGCTTCGCTTTCCCCTTTAAAAACGGACCTTTATTGGTCCGTTTTACTTTTCTTTACGTTTTATTACAGATTGCTGGCAATCAAAAGAGGCTATTCGCGGTCTAATAACATGTACAGCTTGTTAGGGGTATTTTATGAACCGACTTACATTGGTGTTGTTGCTGCTTGTTCCTGTATTGCTCTCAATCTCTATTGCCAGCCAGTTACACAAAGGTGTAGCGCTCAATTCTTCACTGTTTTCCTTACAGGGTACTTTTCCAGGGCCCAATAACGCTAAACCAATTTTTCCAAGTAGCAACGGTAACAGTTGAAACAAGACTACACATTCTAGCTTTTGTCTTGCTACCTTGCGCCCAACATTTCTTATTAACACATTTCCAAAATGTAAGTTTACCCGGTAAGTTATTATTTCTGAATCTGTTAGCCATTTATCGCCCAGTTAATGGTGCCATTGCTACTGCTCCGCTAGTCCTCAAATAGAATCATGGCACCATTCTCAGCACTGCCAACTAATCGCCTAAACGAACTAAACAACTCCCTACCACAACCTTCATTTTGCTTGCCTTTGCTGTCTGCGACAGCAGTGCGCTGTTGCCACTCTTGCTCACTCACTTGGCAACTTAGGTCGCCGTTAATGGCATCCAAATGAATAATGTCACCATCTTGTAGTTTCGCTAGTAAGCCACCTTTGGCAGTTTCCGGACTTAAGTGCAGCGCGGCAGGAATTTTGCCTGATGCGCCCGATAAGCGACCATCGGTAAGCAGTGCCATCTTAAAACCTTGTTTTTGCAAGTTGCCCAATACTGGCATCAATTTATGTAGTTCTGGCATCCCATTGGCTGCAGGCCCGTTGTAACGCACCACCACTACAAGGTCTTGGTCAAGCTTACCTTGTTGATACGCTTCTACCACTTTATGCTGACAATCAAATACTTTGGCTGGCGCACAAATAACTTGATGCTCATCCTTAACTGCACTGGTTTTTATTACTGCCCGCCCCAAGTTACCGCTTAATACCTGCAAGCCGCCACTGCGATTAAACTGTTTGCCGTCTGCTGCAATCACATCATTATTGTTGCTGGCCTGTGCTGGCCGCCATACTAACTCTTCGCCTACCAAAACAGGTGACTGCAAGTAATCACTTAGCTTTCCATAGAGAGTAGTGGCATCGATATGTAGCAAGTCTCGTTGCGCTAACAAACGCAGCAAACAAGGCACTCCACCCGCTTGCTCAAAGGCATTAATATCTGCTGGGCCATTAGGGTACATGCTAGAAAGTTGCGGCACTACTTCGGCAAGCTGCGCAAAATCATCCCAATTAATGATAATGCCAGCGCAACGGGCAATCGCTATCATGTGTAAGGTGTGATTAGTGCTGCCTCCAGAAGCCAACAAAGCCACTAAACCATTCACAATGGCACTCTCATCGATAACTTGATACAGCGGGCGATAAGCTGAGCCTCCGCGAGTAATGCCCACCATGTGACTAAGCAAATGTTGATTAAGCCTATCTCTAAGCGCGGTATTCACATTAACAAAGGCGCTACCCGGTAGCATTAAGCCCATGGTTTCAAATACCAGTTGATTAGTATTGGCAGTACCGTAGAAAGTGCAGGTGCCGGGCGCATGGTAGGCTTTGTTTTCCATCTGCTGTAGCGCCGCTTTATCCACTTCTCCGGCTGCATGCTGTTGGCGAACCGCCACCTTTTCATCATTGCTAATGCCACTTGGCATTGGGCCGCTGGGCATAAAGGCAGTTGGCAAATGACCAAAAGACAAAGCACCCATTAACTGCCCTGGTGCAATTTTGTCGCAAACCCCTAATAAGACGCAGGCATCGAACCCTTGATGGCTCAAACCAATGGCAGTGCTTTGGGCAATAAGGTCACGTGAATACAACGATAAATCCATGCCCTCTTGGCCTTGGGTAACGCCATCACACATCGCAGGCACACCACCAGCAACTTGCGCGCTATGACCAAGTTCAGCCATTGTTTGCTGAATCAACTGAGGGTATTGAGCGTAGGGCTGGTGAGCACTTAACATATCGTTGTAGGCAGTAATAATCGCCAGATTTACTTTGGTAAAATCTAGCAAACGGTCTTTTTGTTGCTGGCCACAGGCAGCAATGGCATGGGCTAAGTTGCCACAGCTTAAATGCGCCCTTGCGTTCCCCTGCTCTGCTTGTTTTTCCATTCTTTGAACATAAGCCCTGCGCAAGCCTTGGCTGCGGGCAATAATGTTTTGGGTAACCTGTTTGATAGTGGGATTCATTTCAACCTCAATTAAGCGCGGGCTTGCGACTAATACTATTAATACAACGTGCTAATACCTGCTCTGGGCTAGCGTCAATGTCAATCGCAATAACATCAGTTTCAGCAACAGAAGGGGTCTCTAAGGTCAAAAATTGGCTAGCTAATAAGTGCTGTGGCATAAAATGATTACTGCGCAGCTCTAGCCTTTGCCGAATTAAAGTTTGTTCACCTTTTAAGTAGATAAACACCACTTTACTGCCTACTTGACGCAATTGATCTCGGTAAGATTTCTTTAAGGCAGAACAAACAATCACGGCGGTTTTTCCTTGCTGGCTAATAGCATCAGCTTTAGCCACAATGCTCGCTAGCCAAGGCTTACGGTCCTCATCATTTAGCGCAAGGCCACTGCACATCTTTTCTATGTTGGCACGAGGATGTAGCGTATCACCGTCTATAAACTCAGCTTGCAGGTAGTTTGCCAGCGCCTCACCAATGCTAGATTTGCCACAGCCGGAAACCCCCATAACGCAATAAACCGTGCCCTGATCAGCATTCATACTAAGGCACCCTCGGCAACGGCTTGGCTGGCCTTGTCTTCTAGCGTCTGTATAACCCTTATCTGATACCGCTCGCCAGCCACGAAACCACTGAGCAGCAATTTACCATCGGCCTGCTGAATAATGGTGAGCTTAGCTTCGTCAGCACTCCATAGCTGTGTCGCGCTTAAAGGCTCGGCACAGCCTCCACTAAGTTGTTGGTATTGAATATGGAAGGTTGCCCCTCTAAATTCTCGAACCACCGAGGCTTTTTGCCAATCACTTGGCAGTTGCGGCCGAAGCAGCAAGCCCTGTGGTACTCCGCGTAGGCCAAATAGCTGCTCAACCACTAATTGGTAGTACCAAGCGCAAGTACCAGTATTAAATAAGTTACTAGAGCGCCCTGCGGTGCGTGGGTATTGGTAATAAGCGCCGCGATAATAGTTAGGTAAATAAATGGGCAATTGCCCACGCACTTTCAATTCGTCAGGGGCATTGCTTGGCAGCATTTTGCGTAATACATTAAATGCGCGTTCCCCTTCTCCGCTGGCATACAAAGAAGCCGCGTAAAACGCTGCTGCATGGTTATACACCGAGCCATTTTCGGCACTGCCCGGCCACTTTTGAGTGACTCGACCAACATCATCGCGCATTTTGGTAAAGGCCGGCGCACTCATCATTACCCCAAACGGCGTGTCTAACTGTTCATCAATGGCCTGCAACATCTGTGTTTTTTGCTCATCACTGGCAGCGCCACATAACATGGCCCAGCTCTGGGCATTAAGAAAGATTCGCCCTTCTTTATCGCTGCTTATGCCAAATAACTTGCCAGCATCGGTAATGCCGCGCCCATACCATGCGCCATCCCAAAAATAGTGATTAATGCGCTGGTTTAATTGTTCCGCATATTGGCTAAAGGCTTGAGCTAAGGCGGCTTCGCCTAGGTACTCACACACTGGCACCCACAGCTGCAAGGCATAAGAAATGGCTTCGGCTAACCAACCCGACACACCCTTGCCTTGATAGCCCACCATGTTCATTGGGTCGCACCAATCCCCCTGGGCGATATAAGGCAAACCACGTTCATCTTTGGCCTCACACAAAAATTGCATCGCCTTGCTCACATGCTCAAATACACTTTGCTCGAGTGGGTTATCCGCCCAACAAAGCCTAAGTTGGAGCAAGCTATAGTCGTTGGTTTCTTGAAGATAGGCGTTTAACACAATGGCAAGCCAAACCGGATGATCGGTATGCGGCACTTGGTTAATGTACTTAAGCTCCGCCTGTTCGCTTAATAAAATGCCGTCGGGCATCTCACCAGAGAACTTTTGCTGTTTAAGTGCGGTTAGCAACGCCTGTTTACAGGCTTCTGGTTTGAGGTAAACCATGCCCATGGCATCTTGCAGGTAGTTACGGGTTTGAGGATCGGTCGTTAAACGCTGACTATCACCATGATAAAATACCTGCCTAGGCAGCCAATGATTAACAAAGTGATTAAACGGCTGATCGGGCGTCTCTATGGCAATACAACCTTTGGCCTGAGCAAAATAGGCTTGGCTAGCTTGGCGTTGTGGCTCTAGCTCGGCGTACAAATACTGCTGGTTGAGTCGCTTAATTTCGGCCTTATCTTTCGCCGGCCCAAAACTAAGATTAAGCACATCGCTACCCTTGGCCGGTAAATTATATTGAAACTGCATAATCGCCGCCGGCAACTCATAATGCGCCTCGCCATTATTTAAGTTTCCACCTTGCTGCAAGGCACTGGGATTATGTAAACCACCCTCTCCCTCAAAAGCCTGTTGTGAAACTTCATAGAAGTCTGGCAGCCGATTAGCAGACAAAAAGGTAAGATCTTTGAAATGCTGATGTTTGAAATAATCAGTGACTTTTTGGTAGGGAGTAACACTGCTGCAAACAATCGCATTAAGCTCTGCATCGTATTGCCCCCCCATATTCATCCACGAGGCATAACCCACTGGGAAATAAGGTATTAAAGAAATATCTCGACGCTGCGAGCTAAGGTTTTGCAGAGTTACTTGCCAGATCTCTAGCACTGCATCAACAGCAAGGCTAAGCCCTATGTTTAGTTCTATATCAAGCTTTTCAACCACCCAGCGAATATCGGCCAAACCCGGCTCAAAAGCAAAGTGGTCTAAGTCCACTTTCATTGGCTCGTAGGGAGCAGAGAACATCTCTCCAGTTTGATTATCTCGCAAGTAGAAAAAACGCCCAGGGTGATGACTAAAATAAGGCTGCTCGGGCTGCATAAAGCTTTGCGCAGCTAAATTGGGCACATGAGCATATTTGCGAGGTTCGGGATCCATATATTGGCTAACCGCAAAGCCGCGACAGTTCATGTGCAACATCATTTTTTTGTTCCACAAGTAAGCAGCGCTGTTTGGCGCAATACAAGGATCATCTAAGTGGTAACGTGTTCCATCTTCTATAAACCTCGCCATAAACTTAGTCTTCTTTATTTTTAAGATGAGGAGATATTTGCGTGCTCGCTCGCGCAATAAAACGCGGCTCAGACACGCTGGGAATAGTTAATGTTAAGTCGTAAGCTAAATTGAGTACCTGCCTACTAGCGGCAGTCGCCATTTGCTTGATAGGAATAGCAATAGTACTAAGAGGTGGTGAGGCAACTGCGGCAAAATCGACATCATCGTAGCCCAATACCGAAACCTGTTGCGGCACCTTTATGCCAGCCCCCTGCAAGATTGATAAAGCCACTAAGGCGACTTTGTCGCTACCACAAAACAGTGCATCAAAAGGCAGTTGCTTATCCAGTAGCTGCTGCACTGCAAACTGGCTAGTGGCAAAATCAAAGCTTCCTTCAATACACAATTGCGGGTTAATCGACCGGCCTTGGCGAGCTAGTTCATCGACAAAACCTTGCTGACGCTGCTGCGCATCTTGGGCACTTAAACGGCCACTTATACAAGCAATGTTCTTATGGCCTAGCGCCAACAAGCTGTTTGCCGCCAAACAACCACCTGCATAATGATCAACGCTAAAAGACTGCTTAGACAATAAATCGGTGGAGTGATTAATTAATACCAGCGGCGGGTAATTAGCTTGAGCAATCAGCAGATCTGAAATAGCGATTTCTGGGCACACCATCAGCACCCCATCGCAATCACGATTAATTAAATAGTCTAAGTGCTGCAGATATTCTTCATTACTGTTTGCCTCTTCAGCATTGGCAATAATTAGGTGTTTGTCGTGCAAGCGCAGCTCAAACTCTATGGCTTGTAATATGTGCTGATAAAAAGGGCCGGACAATGAAGGTAACCAAACACCAATAATGTTGGAGCGCTGGGTAGATAAAGCCCGAGCAAGACTGTTCGGCCGGTAGTTAAGCTGCTGCATGGCTTCGCTGACCTTTTGCTCAGCCTTGGCAGACACTCCGCCCTTGCCAGCTAAGCAGCGAGATACGGTTCCCACACCGACTTGCGCCAACTTAGCCACATCTTTAATCGTTGCCATCGTTTCCAGTATCGCTAACCCGCCATAACACCAGCATGATCGCCAAAGCTTAGATGCTCAAGGTTTAAACAAGCAAAACGGAACCGATTCCAAATTACTATGAAACCAAGCTTGAATTGGCTCTTTAGTTTCACAGCAGATCATCAAAACGCTGACAAATAACCAACAACAAAAGCTCGCGTAGTCGCGTTCAAACAACTACTTTATACCAATCACACTAAGTAAGTGCTCAGAAATAACGCAGGAAAAATACTCGAGAATAAGGCAGAATTTTTCGATAAGTAGTTATTCTACAATCAAAAATTCTAACGAAGTTATCGAGCATTTTAACCAGATAGTATGAACAGTTATTTAGTACGATTGGTATTATACAATGCTTGCTAATGCAGAATAGGAACAGTTTGAATGATTACTTTATATGGCTCGCCGCGCTCCCGCTCGTTAAGGGTATCGTGGATGCTGGAAGAGTTACAACTTGAATGGAATTATCACTATATAAACTTCCAAGCAGGAGAACACCGCAGCGAAGAGTACTTAAACCTTAACCCCTGCGGAAAAGTGCCTGCATTAAAAGATGGCGAGCTAGTCTTTAATGAATCTGCCGCTATTTGCCTTTATTTGGCCGAGAAATACGGCCCGCAATTTTTGCCCACCCCAGGTAGCGACCAAGCTGCCCTACACCACCGCTGGGTAAGCTTTACCATTTGTGAATTAGAACAAGCACTTTGGAGTATGGGCAAACACCGTTTTGCTTTACCTGAAGAGCTACGCGTGCCAGAAATGCTAGAAACCGCTACTTGGGAATTTAACAAAGCGGCAGCCATTGCCGAACAATGGGTGCCAGAACAAGGTTATTTGTTGGGCGAGCAATTTACAGTTGCCGATATACTGCTGTGCCACACCTTAAACTGGGCAATGGCGTTTCAGCAGCAATTGCCCGCAAAACTCATGGCCTATCGCAAACGCACCAGCCAGCGCTCGGCGCTCAACACCGGCCTAGAGAGAGAAATGAATGGCAAAGCCATGAGTAAACCTGCCAACGAGTAATAAAGCCAGACTATACTTGGGTTTTGCTAAGCATGGCGCTTATAATGCGCGGCATTAATCATTAGGAAGCAGAACATGAGCGGCATCATTACCCTTAAGGCCAAGCGCGACAAAGCGTTGTTACGTCGTCACCCTTGGATTTTTTCAAACGGCATTCATAAAGTATCGGGCAAGCCACTTTCTGGCGAAACCGTAGAAGTTTACAGCGCCGAAGGGAAATACTTGGCTACTGCTGCCTACTCGCCAGAGTCACAAATTCGTGCTCGAGTTTGGAGCTTTGATCAGCAGCAAGAGATTGATAAACAGTTTTTTATTGAGCGCTTAGAAGATGCCCAAGCGGCTAGACAAATTCTCAGTGAATTTGCCGATACTAACGCTTATCGTTTAGTTGCTGGTGAAAACGATGGCCTACCAGGCATCACCATTGATCGCTATGCAAATGTATTGGTATTGCAGCTACTGAGTGCTGGTGCAGAGTTTCAGCGTGCCAACCTTATTGAAGCGCTAAAACACTGCTTCCCAGATGATGTTATCTACGAACGCTCAGACGTAGATGTTCGCAAGAAAGAAGGTTTAGCTCCTCAACAAGGGCTGATTCATGGTGAGCTACCCGCTCAACCAATGGAAATAAAAGAAAACGGTTTGCGCCTACTGATTAACGTGGAAACCGGCCATAAAACCGGTTATTACCTTGATCAACGCAATAACCGCAAACTGGTTGGCCAACTCGCCAAAGGCAAAAAAATACTGAACTGTTTTTGTTACACCGGCGGCTTTGGCACCTATGCCTTGGCTGGCGGCGCTAAAAAGGTGGTCAACGTGGATGTCTCTGACGCCGCTTTAGAGATCGCCGCCAAAAACGTTGAATTAAACAACTTAGACGCCAGCAAAATTACTCAGTTAAACGCCGACGTATTTAAGCAATTGCGCGCCTACCGCGATTGTGATGAGCAATTCGACATGATAGTGCTAGACCCACCAAAATTTGTTGATAGTAAAGCCAGCTTAAATCGCGCTAGCCGAGGTTACAAAGACATCAACATGCTAGCCATGCAAATGCTACGCCCTGGCGGAATATTGCTGACTTACTCCTGTTCTGGCCTTATGCCAACGAGCTTGTTCCAAAAAATCGTGGCCGATGCAGCCATTGATGCCAAGCGAGACATGCAGTTTCTTAAAACCCTAGAGCAAGCCGAAGATCACCCTGTTGGCGGCCCCTACCCAGAAGGTCACTATCTAAAAGGATTTTTGTGTAGAGTTAAATAACTCTAGCCTCTTAACGCTCAAAGACGCTGCTTTTGCAGCGTCTTTTTATTCTATCAACGTATCTCGCTAAGCAAGTCTCACTAGCCAAATCTCACTACAAACGCTGACATACCCGCCACGGCTTAAACAAGAAGACGACAGTTCTATACAAAAGATTTAGCGTATTAGTTTCATAATAATAATCACTAACTTAATGTAAGGCAGCTAAGCGCTTAACAAGGGACATTAAAGCATGAGCAGATCAACGATTTATCGCTATGGTTTGTTACTCCTCATCGTTGGAGTGGTGTTTTCCTGCTTGGATGATTCACCTCAAGTTAATGAAAAGAAAATTAGTTTCCCCTCTGGTGACCTTAATATAAGTGGCTCATTAATTACTCCCACCGATCTTCCAGGCCCTTACCCAGTTGTTGTGCTAGTACACGGCGACGGTGCGATGCCTTATGATGCCTACGGCTATTACAACCCCCTATGGACCGAATTTGCCAAACGAGGCATTGCTACTTTAAGTTGGGATAAACCCGGTGTTGGTGGCTCAAGTGGAAATTGGTTAGGGCATTCTATGGAAGAGCGAGCAGAGATTGTAAGAAATGCAATAAGCTACCTACGCAGGCAAAATGCCGTTATCGACCAACAACACATCGGTTTAATGGGCTTTAGTCAAGCCGGCTGGGTATTGCCTAAAATAAGCAATCAACAGCATCAGGTTGATTTCGCTGTGTTTGTAGGCACCGCGATTAACTGGTTGCGCCAAGGCCAATACCACCGAAGCATCAGTAATGGTACTGGCAGCAATCCAGAATTCTATAAAACGCTAGCTGATTCCTTGCTCACTCAAGCAGTAAAACAAAACTTGTCTTTCGCGGCTTACCAAAACGCGCACCAAGATATGCTCATAAGCGATCCCAACTTTAATGAGGGCTTGTTTACTGATGAAGCTCGTTACGATTTTATCGCAAAAAACTGGATGAATGATGCAAGTTCAGAGTTAAGCCGAATAGACATTCCTATTCTATTAGCTTTTGGACAAGACGATCTTAATGTAGATATCAACGATAGCATTTACCATTATCGCCAGGCCTTCGCCCATAACGACCCGGAGCAGCTAAGCATAAAGCAGTTTTCAGGAGCCAGTCATGGGCTATTGCAATCCTGGTTTTGGAATACTCAAAGCCCTGGAATCGCGCATATCTTAATGATTGAGTTTTTTGGCAAAAGCATGTTTGCCGACAACTCTCTTGAACAAATTGCGACTTGGGTGGAGCGTCAAGTCCAAAACTAGCCACATAAATCGCTGCGCCCCAACAGCTAAAAACAAGGTCTTAAAGTCAGCCTTAAACTAAATCACCTTAAACACAACGCGTTCATTGTCTTCAATATCTTCTATTTCCAAGACCACCCCAGAACTATCACGACTTAGCAAAGAGGTTTTAAGTGCTGTCAGGCTATCAGCGTGTTCGGAGAAATATGCAGCTAATTTAGGCGGTAAACATTTAAAGAAGGTTTTTGCTATGTATATGGGTAAATTCACTGAGTCAGAGAGACTTCCGGTATCCAACTGATAAGTTTCTATTCTTAGCTTTTTCATACAAATCGCTTCCTTAATGACTAACTACCACTGCAAACTACGCAATATCCATAAGAGATTTGAAATTAAACCATTCACAAACATTAGTGATAGAAAAATCCGGAATTATGTAGCAAATGCACAAACCCAGTAAAAACAATGCTTTACCGGGTTTACATTGCAAATATTACTTAATTCCCAACACCTCGTTAACTAAATCATCAAGTTCCTGTTGTTCTTCTTCCGAAATGTCACCACCAGACATTGTTGCAATACGGGCAATATCGCTAATAGCCAGGTGAACACTATCCATATCGTCGAACTCTGGAATTTTGAGGTATTCAGCTACACTGGAACCGAGACTCAATAGTGAGCCGTAAGCCATCACAGCTTTTGCTACATAGGTTGAATTGAGAAAACCTGTCAGAAACGCAGCATGGTTTTCTGTTTCCACCGGAATAAAGTAGAGTTTGTGATCAGGCACAACGACTTTGGTCCCTAGTATTTCGTCCTCGACAGGACCAATATAGGCCGCGAAAAACGTTTTGTTGTTCATTTCCCGCCACAACACTTTATACGGAGAAAACGTATAGTTACCCGTACTCCAGAGGGAATAATATGGTTTGTTCTGTTGGAAGCGCTTTAAACTGGACCGAACTTTTAACTGTTCTTTAAATTGCTCCAGGAACTGGTAAGTATTTGGGTAATTGAATGGCAGTTCAGGATCTCCATGCATCTCTCGTTGCGGTACGAGAGAATGAAACGGTGTTGGGACGGCCCTAAACTTCGTCACATCCTTTCCTCTGAGCATAGGGAAAACGTGCTCTGCTTCAACAACATCGGTTATCTCAGGTATTCCCTTTGTACGCCCTTCCTGCACTCTGTTTCGGATAGTCACGTTTCCATTAGTCACTTGCTTATCCAAGATGTCTACCCAAAATATGGCGTGTCTGTCGGTTGTAATGCCTTTTCTGGCTACGTAGTGGCTTTTTCCTTCATTGAACACATATTTAAACACTTTGTGCTCTTTCTTTGTCGCAATTAGCCATGGACGTGAATCGTTCTTTCCGCCAGGTGCGGGCTTTGCAAACAAGTTTTCACTTTCTGCCCGTTCACGAAAGTCTGATGCATCTGAAAAAGAGCGGATGGTTTTGTTTTTAGCGTCTTTCGCTGACCACTTTTTGTAAGTGATTGGATACCTGGTATTTTCACCACGCTCAACAACCAGTAGCGCCGGAAAGTTACTAACACCATCAAAGGGCTTAATGGCGTTGTAATCTTCCACCAGAGTTACCGCGCAATTGATACGGCCTTCATCAATTTTAAAGCGTCTGAAGCCTTCACTGGATTCATTTGAAAAAACAGTGCCGGTTATGAAAAATCCAAGTCTTCCACCGTCCTTCAGATATTTTCGAATAGCCTCAAAAGTGATGACGGTAGAAATATCAGATTCAATGCCACCAACCCATTTATCAGAGCTAAAGACTCCCATGCTTCGGCATTTATCATTAACGGCTTTGACATAGGCTCTTGGTAAGTGGCTCCATTTAACCCAAGGAGGATTACCACAAATGTATTTAACCGGACTTATCGAACCCGCCCTGAATCGCTCTGCAAGGATAGAACACCATATTCCATCCCAGCCTTCTTTATGCAGCTCAACCAATGTATTAACCGCATTATTGAGGGCTGTTTCTTCTATTTTGTTGAGGTTTAATGATGCGACCAATTTGAGAAGATGTGCAGATATCTTACTGGCGGGCAAGTCATCCATAATCCAAAGTTTAAGCTGCTGAAATACGGCGTAGAACTGGTCATCCAGAATAAGCTTCTCTGGCACTCTGAACAGCTTTTCACCTTTATCAGTCAGAAGATTATATTCATAACAGCAATCAGGCTGAATATTGGCCGTGTTGATGGCATCAGCCATGTATACGGGAATTGTCACAGGATTTTTTGGGTTTAAATACGGAGCTATAAACGTCACGATAGAGCCTTTCGCACTCAATACGGCAAGAGGATTAAGATCTATGCCGTACAGACCGGATAACAACTCAACTGCATCCGCTCCCGGTTTTGCCACTCTTCTTCGCCTTATTGCTTCAAGCAAAAACGTGCCTGAGCCACAGGTCGGGTCAAGCAGATCAGATTCCAAATCCCATTCAATAACATCAAGCCCATGTTCTGCCAGCCAGTCTGGTGTATAGAACTCACCAAGCGCGTGTCGAAGCTCACGGGGTACGAATCCTTCATATATCCCCTTAAACAGATCTCTGGTACTTTCAGGTCGCTTCTTACTGATTTCAAAATCAACGATTGATAATTCCACCAACAAGTCGTCTATAACCTTTGCAAATTGGGACCAGTTATCATCCTCCAGATACCAGGAGAAGAAGTCTCCGGCATACATATTTGAAATGCCCGCATTCTTGAACAACTTTCCGGTTTCCATTGAATTGATACGCTCCTGCACATCAATGGTTGTATTCAGAATGTTTTGTGTGGAGCCGGGTAATGCACATGCGGCAACTATTTTAGCCAGTAGCGCAATGTAAGTATTGAGTGAAAATAGATATGCCGATATATTTTTTGTGTACTCAGCGTCATGATGGGAACTTTGACGCTCTATCAGGTTTCTCATTCCGTCAGGCTGAATCCCAACTACCTGACCAAAAAGGCGGTTCCATTCGGTGTAGAGCAGCTTTTCCTTTGAGGTGCCACCTGCATCTGCCTGGACGATTGCATCAAAAAACATAGGAATGAGTTGTTGCCCATACTTAGAGTCAGGTCCAACAACCTCTTTTAACAGGATGGCTGAAACCAGTGGAGTCCCGTTGTTAATGAGTTCCTGAATGAGTCTTGTCGCGGCTTTTTCATCAAAAGGCTGTAAGGTTTCCCACACTGGCACACCAGATGAATCATGACGACCAAATGCTATACTCTCGCCGTCCCACGCTACCATGGTGTAATCTGACAGCTCGCGACCTTCATCGCGATGCAACAGTTGGGCGTATTCTTCGGCCTGTTTTTTGCCGTGTTTACACTTTCCATTATTCTTTTTATTGAAGGACTTTGGGCCTTCATACTCAATAATGACAGCGCCGTGAGCAGAATCGACCCATTTATAACCACCTTTACCATCTGGCACCCGCCGCTGAATAGGGCAAGGTTTCCAGATACCGTTCAGGTTTCGGCTAAGTTCTTTAAATGACAACTCGATTTCGTGCTGCAACTGATACTCGTTTTGAGCGCTTTCAGTCTTTTCAATAACATCCTTAACTAGCTGGACTGCGTGTTGTTTCATTTTTTCCTGTGCCTTAATCTTTTCTGTTTCCACCAAACTGACCATCTTTCGCTGCACCTCTGGGCTTATTAGGCTCCAGCTCAATGCTTTCGATAACCGTTTTAAAGTCCAGGCCTTTCTCTGCCATCTCTCCCATGAGAGCGGCAATAATGGCCCAGTGTGCGGGGATCTTCCCCGTCTTCGAATAATTGGTTAGTGAGTTGGGATTGAGTTTCACAATTCTGGAAAACTCACGCCCTGAAATACCCGCTTTGCCTAACTGACGTTTGAACTCTTCATAATCCATACTGACAAATACTGTCATTTTATACAGTATAATCCTCTTTCGATGTGTATGCTAAAGATTTGCCATTTATACATAGATTTATTTTCAATGTACATTAAATAATGTTTATTCTGGCTTGATACACATTAATTTATGTTCTATTATGGTTGCACATATATTAATGTGCATTAAAGTTGATAAAGAGGAGGGTAGCATGAAAAACAAAAAACAACATTTTCTGTTGTCAGCCTCTGCACGCACCCTCAGTCTGAGAAAGATATTCCGGATGAATCCTTCGAGTTATTCAAACAGGCTCGCTGGCCTCAGGGTAAGCCTGTCTGTCCTCATTGTGGCGGCGAACATCACTACTACCTGAAAACCCGCAAACAATGGCGCTGTAAGGATAAGGATTGCGGTCACACTTTCTCAGTCACGAGCGGGACGATCTTCTCTTCTCACAAATTACCTTTATCGGTTTACCTGGCAGCAATCGCTATCTATACCAATGCAGTAAAGGGGATTAGTGCCTTGCAGCTATCACGCGATCTGGATGTACAGTACAAAACCGCTTTTGTGCTAGCACACAAGATCAGGGAATCATTGCTGAATAATCGTGATGAATCTGCACTATCCGGTGACATAGAAATGGATGGAGCCTATGTTAACGGCCATGTTCGTCCTGAGAACAAGAAAGAGGAACGAGTAGATCGCCGACTGGCTGAGAATCAACGCCCTGACAAGCGCTGCGTCCTGGTGTTTCGTCAAAGACAATCAGAAGAAAGTACAGGTCGCACTTTGCCGTTTATCATTAACAAAGAGAACCAGGCTGATGTAGTCAACTTAGCGGGTCGTTTTATAGATAAGCAAAGCACCATCTTTACTGATGAAAACAGCGCCTATGATCCGCTACACGGTAAATTCGACACTAAGCGTATCAACCACCAGAAAGCCTACTCCTACGAAGATGGCACCACCACCAACTACGCTGAAAGCTATTTCTCCCGCTTCCGCAGAATGCAGTACGGACAGGTCCACAAGTTCGGTAATCTGTATCTGTTAAACTATGCCAATGAAGCCGCCTATCGGGAAGATAACCGCCGCATGAATAATGGTGATATGTTTGACGATATTCTTAAGAAGTGCACCAAAACCCGTACTTCACGAGATTTTGGTGGGTACTGGCAGGGTAACAGGAAACTGGCTGAACGGCTGGCTGGCTAAGCAGCAATCTCCCACAATGCCGCCAATCCCTCTTTGCCACACTGATTAACCTGGTTAGCCTTTAGTGCCTGTCTCAATGTAGTCGCCACCGTATTTCTTAACTGCTTCTGGTGTTCTTCAGGCACCCGCTTTAATTCATGTACCTTGTCGGCAATAGCCGTTGTCGTTAACGGCTCTGATGCCACCCTGAGTATATCCAGTACCATGATCTGGCATTCCCTTGGCTTAAACAACCTCGCATTGCCTGTCGTGCGCTTAGGTGTCACGGTTCTGACGTCGTATTCAGGTTCAAACACCTTGATCGTTGCCTCAACGTGGCTCAGGTCTTTACTCAGTCGAGCAATTTCCAGTTGATAATGTTTTATTTGTCCTGCAAGCTCACTGTGTTTACTTACAAGTGCAGAGATTACATGGGATTCAGCCATATTAACGCCTTTCAATTAATAGAGAATATGACTGTATTTTATTCAATTCAGGGGCGGGATTCTTGTGCGGTTGCTACATAATTCCGGAAAAATCACTAATAACTCTATAATAGTCAAAATTTTTATAAGCAACTTGAAATGTATGAAACTAATTGCAGCGTTTTACTCAAGCCAAGGCAGGGAGTGCAGTAGGTTGAGATTCACTCCATCACCATTAGGCTAATTAGATAAGCTCGTTTTTTAAGAAAGCACTTAATACGTCAGAGGCCGAAACAATGCCAACACAGGTCGAACCTTCGGTAACGATAAGGTGGTGTATTTTTTCATAACTCATAATTTCTGCGGCTTGCTGGATACTTATATCAGGTGCAACCTCTATCACCCGATGGGTACACAGCTCCCAAGCATGTTCCAACTTTGGATTAGCTCGCAGCGTACTAAAGTGCACTAAATCGCTCGCACTAATTACACCAAAAATCGCACCATCAGGGCTAAACACTGGAACACAACAAAGCTTATTGTCGTCTAATACTTGGCATACTTTTTCAACCGAATCATCCAGTGCAACACCGATTACATTGGTTTCCATAAAGCTGCTAATTTGTGTGCTCATCTCCCCCCCCTTAACAAATCATTAACAACAACGTTTACGGATACTTTAATCATAGCTGGTATTAGTACGCCAAATAGTATCTAACACACAAAAATGTTAATAGCTTGTTAGAGATCAATATTACAGAAACGGCCAAGCACCAAGTTTGGCTTAAGTGGCTTACTTGCGCGGGTAAGCAGCCAGTAACAGATAAATTCTCTGATTTTCTCCCACAATTAACTCCAAAGCGATTTTACTCTGCTAAGTTATTCCAAAGCTTTACGCAGTAATAGATGGGCATGTGATCGGTAAAACTAATTTTGCTGTCAGCTTGCCACTGTTTAAGGTTATCTCGCCATTCGTTGAATGACTCAAGCAGATGTTGGTTAATCTCAGCAAGATCAGCACTTAGGTTTTTGCGGCGCTGTTCTTGAGCTTTAAAAGTATTAACAATAAGCGCTTTATACTCGGTAGGGCTCTTTTCTGGTCGTTGATAATCGATTTTTTGATCGCTATGAATGTATACCAGCTCTCCAATATCTGCGAAGCCAAAGCTTATTGCCGGTAGATTGGGAGGTAACATTGGGATAGGATCTTTAGCATGTTCTACTCGCCAAATAGGCCGGTGATTTATTTGCTCAATAAATTGTTGATTACCGACTCTGGGAGCACCATAAATGTATAAGCCCCTTGCTTGTGGCACTTTAGCAAAACACAAGCTTGCTAAAGCACCACCCAAGCTATGGCCAGCAAGCCAAATGGGTCGTTCTGGGAAGTCTACTATCTGCTGCTCAATAAACTGCTGTAAGCCATGCTCGCCACTCCATACTTCATCGAGCGCTTTGGCAAACCCTTGATGTACTTTTCCACCCTCTGCAAAAGCTACCAGTATGCTGTCTAAGTCTGTTTTTAACTCGTATAAGGCAGACAAAGATTTAAGCTCTGTGCCGCGAAAGGCAATAATTAAGGCTTCTTGACTACCGGCTGCCATGCATTCTGTGCCGGTGCCTTCAAAAAAAGTAAACTGCTCAAAGCCAGCTAGTTTAAAAGCCATACGAGCAAAGCCTGGGTGGCAATAAGCAAGCAGTGAACATTCGGCTAACCACCAAGCATTTACCTCGGAGAAATCGGTATTGTTGGGCTGAAATGGGTATTGATTAGCGCCTTCAAAATAAAGGTAATTCATATCAGGCGGAACAATGTCGTAGTTTTTGGCGTCGGGGATTGGCTTCTTCATGGCTAAAACTGCTACTGTTAAGCGAACGATTAGCTTAACGCATTTACTAGGGGCTGTTGACCTTTCGGGCTGAATTTTGCTGCAATTTGCGGCTTATATACAAGGCAAAAGCTTTAATGTGTAACAAGCCTATATAAGAAGCTGAAAACGCAGTTGAAATAAGCCACCAACGCTGCCCGAAGGCTTCGTTTAAAACAGTAACATTCGCCTAGTTTTGAGTTACAAATGCAAGTTAAGCGGTGACCATCAGCCGATAAGACCTAGCTGACAAAAGATTCTGGAAAACAAGTAATGGTAATGATTGCTGGCAAAACTCGCCTTATAGCAACAATGGCTTTGAGCTCATTATTGTTAGCATGTGTACCTACCATTCAAACCGTTTACCTCACACCACAAGTGCAAGGGACGGTAGTGTTATTTACCCCAAGAGAGAGCGCTAACTTTAGTCCTTTAAGTGGTATTACTGCTTACCACCCTGCTTCACCGGAAGCGGCGACACAATCCAATCAGCAAGGTGAATTTCTACTGGAGGCAAGCAGTAAGGTGGAAGCCAGTTTATTGATGCCAGGGCACTCATTAAATTACTACCCAGTAACAGTACAAACCGAAACATTTAGTTATACCATGTTAGCGCAAGCCTCAACTAAGATGCTAGATATAGAAACGGTTAAGCTAAGCAGTATAGTTGTTAGCGATGAACTCGACGGTAAATTGCTGCTAGCTAATCCCGGTCCAAACGCACTCAAGTACTGTAATCTGAACTCCGTTAAACAGCTACGCAGAGCACAAGCTGTTCATCAACTGCTCAAGCAATACTATCCAGCGCCAAAGCAACTTGAACAGCCAGTGCTTAGCTATATCAATGACCAACAGCAACAAACCTTAATGTGGTTGGAATATGTAAAGCGCTCATGCAATTGGGAAGATGAAGACGGCTACCCTCGCTACCGTGACATGAAAGACGCCCGCGAGTACTTTGCTGAGTTAGAAACAAGCTTGCTAAACTAAACCGCCAAGTAACAACAAAAAAACGCTGCTTATAATAAGTAGCGTTTTTATTTAGTTCAGGGGAAAATTAAACCGCAACATCCACTTGCACAGGGCAATGATCTGAGCCCATAACATCATTCAAAATATCAGCATCACTCACTTGAGCAGCAAAGGCTTCACTCACCAAGAAGTAATCAATTCTCCAGCCAATGTTTCGGCCACGTGCGCCAGCTCGGTAACTCCACCAGCTGTATTTAACCTCATCCTGTTTCTTTAAGCGGAAGGTATCAACAAAACCAGCGGCGGTTAAATTATCAATGCCGTCAATTTCTTCCTGCATATAGCCAGCACTTTTGTTGTAGTTAGGTTTTGGACGGGCTAAATCAATATCCTTATGAGCTACGTTTAAATCGCCACAAACTAAAACAGGCTTGCGTTGTTCTAAGCCTTTTAGGTAAGCCAGAAAATCTGCATCCCATTGTTGGCGGTAAGCAAGACGTTTTAACTCACTGCCAGAATTAGGCGTGTATACGGTGACCAGAATAAACTCGGCGTACTCTGCCGCAATTACCCGCCCCTCTTGGTCGTGCTCTTCAATACCCATGTCATATTCAACATTTAGCGGCTTCTCTTTAGTTAAAATGGCAGTACCTGAGTAACCTTTTTTAACCGCCGAGTTGCTGTAAATGTGGTATCCCTCTAGCTCACTTAGGGCTTCAAGCACTTGATCATCTTGTGCTTTGGTTTCTTGTAAACACAGCACATCGGTTTGCATTGATTCTAGCGAAGCCATGAAGTCTTTCTTCATCACTGCTCTAATGCCATTTACGTTCCACGATACTAAACGCATTCGCCCTTCCTTAAGAGAGTAAAGTGTAATATTCAGCCCAAGCCAAGTTTAAGCTAAAGCAAATTAGTTGCTCATTGTAGAGGCTTAAACTAAGGAAAAACACCCTTAAACAAGAACGCCAAATCCATTGCTCTAATGCTAAGCAGACAAAGCACCGCCAGAGCCTCATCAAAACAAAGCTTTCATAAAAAATTTATCAAATTGCACCTACAATAAGCTCATAGAAGGACTTACTTTGAGCTGGTTTCTGAAAATTTACGCTTATTAAGGTAAAGTAGGCACACAAAATCGCATAAGCGTTGTGCTAAATGAGGATGAATGACTACCAATCAAGATAAATATAGTATTGATAATACCGATTACACTGTCGGACAAGATAATGTTCAAAAATGGGGTTTTGATGTACATAACCCCGTTTTTGGCATTAGTGCATCTTTAATAGGCGTGTTCTTAATTGCCGTACTGCTGGTTGACCCAGACGTATCAAAAGCCGCATTAGATGGAATAAAGTGGCAAATCATCGGTGCCTTTGATGGCCTATTTATGTGGTCAGCTAACATATTTGTGCTGTTCTGCTTAGCCATGGTGGTATCCCCGTTCGGCAAAATACGCCTAGGCGGTGAAAACGCCAAAACCGATTACTCAATGATGTCGTGGATAGCCATGCTATTTGCCGCTGGCATGGGCATTGGACTTATGTTTTGGGGCGTAGCCGAGCCTGTTGCTTACTTTACAGGCTGGTACGAAACACCACTTAATGTTACTGCCAATACGCCAGAAGCAGCTAAATTAGCGCTTGGCGCCACTATGTTCCACTGGGGTCTGCACCCTTGGGCCATTTACGGTGTGGTGTCTCTATCACTGGCTTTTTTTGCCTTTAACAAAGGCCTACCACTGTCTATGCGCTCGGTGTTTTACCCTATTTTGGGTGATCGTACTTGGGGTTGGCCTGGACACGTTGTAGATATTCTTGCGGTGCTTGCCACGCTGTTTGGTCTAGCAACCTCTTTAGGTTTAGGCGCACAACAAGCCGCCAGTGGTTTCCACCATGTATTTGGTATAGATAATGGCTTACTACTGCAAATAGGCATCATTTTCTTGGTGACACTATTGGCTGTGGTATCGGTAGTTCGCGGTATTGACGGCGGCGTGAAACTTATTAGTAACGTAAACATGTTGCTAGCGGCAGCCTTGGTAGTATTTGTTGCCTTAGTCACCTTTGCGGTATCTATGGGCACCGTGCCAACCACCGTTATGGGCTATATAGAAAACATTATTCCACTGAGTAACCCGATAGGTCGTGAAGACTCAGCATGGATGCACGGCTGGACAGTATTCTACTGGGCTTGGTGGATTTCTTGGTCACCATTTGTAGGCATGTTCATTGCACGTATTTCACGTGGCCGTACTATCCGTGAGTTTATCATTGCCGTGCTAATTGTACCTACGGTAGTAACCACGCTTTGGATGTCGGTATTTGGTGGCGTTGCGATTGATCAAATCGTCAACAAAGTTGGAAGCTTAGGCGCCGACGGCTTAACCGAAGTGCCTTTAGCTATGTTCCAAATGTTTGATGCCTTGCCAATGGGCAGCATCTTATCTTTACTGGCGATCGTTTTAGTATTGGTATTCTTTGTAACCTCTTCAGACTCTGGCTCATTGGTTATCGATAGCATTACTTCGGGCGGTAAAGTGGATGCTCCGGTTCCTCAGCGCGTATTCTGGGCGACCATTGAAGGCGCAATAGCTGCCGCGCTAGTTTGGGTTGGCGGTACCGAAGCTATTCAAGCATTGCAGGCTGGCGCCATTTCTACGGCCTTGCCATTCACCATTATATTGCTGGTGATGTGTGTAAGCTTGTTAATGGGTCTACGTACCGAAAAACGCAGTTAAAACTTTCTAAGCCTTAACAACTAAAAGCCGAGTAAGCCTACGCTACTCGGCTTTTTTACAACCACAGTTTGTTGATAGGGGTATCGGCACTAAAGTGATAATGGATCTGCGCTTGCAGCAATTCGGCGGTGGCAATGGCGTCGGTAAGTGCATCATGCGGCGGGTAAACAGGTAAGTTATAACGGCTACGGGTATTAGCCAGTCGAATAGACGTAGGCTTAGGTTTTCTTATCCAATCTATTAGCTTTTTAGGTTGAGCGGCTAACATGTCGGCTTCAATTTGCATGGTATCCACCAGCGGGAAAATAATGCCTTCATTAATCAAGCTGCGTAGCGTGTGATGCAAAAAATCTCGTTCAATTCTGCGATAGTGTACTACCACTACTTTACCGGCCAGCTCATCTAGTAGCTGCTCTAAAATCCGCAGCAAACTGGGCGCGCCCTTTAAATCAGAATGGGTAATGCCGTGAATAACAATAGAGTCTTCTTTTAGTTTATCCTCTGGGGTAACAAACCAATGTTTTGCTTGCCTACAAGCAATTCGTTGCAGCGTAAATGGCACCAAACCAATACTAATAATGCTGTTCTTCTTTGCATCTAAACCGGTGGTTTCAAAATCTAAAGCCACAAACTCAATATCCTTAAGCTTGGTGTCTGCATGATAGGTGCTAGCGTTATAAAAATTGATCAAACGCTGATCTTTGCTCTCTAAGGCTTTAATCTTAAAGAAGGCTTTCCAATTGAGAATGTCTTGCTGATTAAGGTTCGGCATTAGCTGTTCTGCATACTGTTAGCGGTATAACGAAACTTCAGAAAGTTTTGCGCACTGCTTAGCACCAAAAAGGCATCTTTAAGATTTCGCCTCTCAAAGTCAGACATGTTTTCCGGCTCAATATTATTATCAGGCTCTTGGTTGGCTTCTATGTCCAAGGCTTGGTGGCGAATCCGCACCAAAGAAATAAACTCCATCGCATGTTGTAAATCTTTTCCTTTTGAAGGCGGTAAAATTCCCGCCTCAATAATGTCTTCTAAGCGGTCAAAAGAGTTCTGAGATTGCGAGCCAATAGCCAAGCCATGTACCCGAATAAGATCGGCCAGCGGCGCTGTACCGCGCCGTTTTAGGTTAATTGAATTGTTATGTCGACCATCTTTTTCCATCACAAAATCTTTAAAAAAGCCCAAGGGAGGTGTGCGATTTAACGCGTTTCTAGCTAAACAAGCCAGAAAACGGTTGTTCTTTTTAGCCTTTCGAAGAATAAAGGCATTTAACTGCTCGGCCCATTTGGGCCTACCATACACACCGTTAAGGTCAAAAAAGATAGAGCAGTTAAGCAGTGCTTGAGGGTTAGGATTATCGATCCAATCAGCGAAACACTCCTCCCATTGACTTTGCGTTTTACGGTACTCCGGGTTTGTCGCCATTATGTCGCCACTGCAATAGGTATACCCGCAAGCGGCTAAACCATCACATACGTAGCGAGCAAGCTCTTCAAAATACTTACCGTGTTCCGCTTCCACATATTGGTTATCAAGAATAATCGCGTTGTCTTGGTCGGTCACAATCAGCTGTTCATCTCGAGCCATCGATCCCAAAGCCAAAAAGCAATAAGGCACCGGTGGAGGTCCCAATTTTTCTTCAGCTAATTCCAATAAGCGCTGCTTAAAACTACGGCCAATTTCCGACATGGCTCGCCCCACCATGTGTGAATTGGCATCTTCATTAATCATTCTTACAAAACAATCTTTAAGTTGATGAGATAGGAGGACTAAATCATCAACACTGTTTTGCTGAAAAATACTGCTCACAATCAGCAAACTATTTTGTGACTCATAACGAATAATATCGCTAACCTCAATTAAACCAATCGGTTGCTTGTTCTTTAAAATAGGCAGGTGATGCACGTTATAACGCAGCATCAGCAACATAGCTTCGAAAATATAAGCATTGTGATCTAAAGAGATAAGCTCGGTAGACATTACCTCAACGACCTGAGTCTCTACATCTAAACCTTGAGCAATGACTTTGGCACAAAGGTCGCGTTGAGTAATTATACCGACGAAGCTTTCACCACCTTCGTCAGTCAAGTTGGGGTCACGAATCAAGACTGCTGACACATTTTCTTCAGACATGATTTTGGCAACATTTTTAATCGAAGTGGTAGTGTCCAGCATCACCGGTTCAGCACTTAATATGGTTTTTACCTTCGACGTAGTAAGAGAATTGGCATTTTCACTGTTATCTTCAACCGCTTGTTGCAGACGGATAGTGCTTTCAACTTCCACAAAGTCGGCAAATACCTCGTAGCGCTCGCAAAACTCTTCAAATATGTTCTCGGGAATACAATATAACAGCGTGTCTTTCATCGCCTTGGCGGGAAAACGAACCTTATTGCTGGTTAACAAGCCCATTTGTCCAAAAACGCCGCCCTGATCTAAGCGATTGTATAGCTCGCCGGTGCGGCGGTAAATTTCCACCACACCACTGCGTATCATAAAAAAGTCATGAATTTTGTCGCCAAACTCAATAATCATATTGCCTGCGCGGAAATAAGATATCTCTACACTTTTTGCGACTTCTATAATTGCTTCTTCAGGTAATTGATCAAAGGGAGGGTATTGGCTAATAAAATTACGAACTTCGAGTAGCTCTACGTCCATTAATGACTCTATATAGAAGATAATTTGAATGCTTGCTCTCTAGTATATGGCATCTATCCAACTGTTGCAGTGAACTAAATTAAGCATAACTAGCATTGGTGCTAAATATTTCCTATTAGTATTGCCGTCAATCAAACTAACAAAGATCTAGGTTACAGGTAATAAAGAAAACTTGGCTTCAGTGGCATGGCGTGCCAACTAAGATTAGCAGCCTCCTTTCGCTAACACCAAAAGTGTTATCGTAGCTAAAAAAATACCACCATTTAGAATATTCTCCGCAATTAACGCCCCAAACCACTAGCTATGATCGTTTACTTAAACAAAGCAAAACTGCCGATAGGTTCAGCGCCAACAAATAGCTAAACTAAAACCTATCGAGTATTTATTAAGAGCGTAAATTAAGCACGTAAAAAAGGTATAAGTGCTTATAAAATGATTTCAGCAAAAATAAAACCAAGTATCACCGAACTGGTAATTGTAGCCACGCCAGGCACAAAGAAGGGATGGTTAAATACCCATTTCCCAATACGGGTAGAGCCCGTATCATCCATTTCTACAGCCGCTAATAAGGTTGGGTAAGTAGGCAACACAAACAACGCACTTACCGCTGCAAACGAAGCAATGGCCGCTTCTGGACTAACACCTAACATAAAGGCCGAAGGCATTAAGGCTGCCGTGGTTGCTGCCTGTGAATACAGCAACATACTGGCGAAAAAGAGAATAAGCGCCAACATCCACGGATGATCTTCTAACAAACCACCCGACAAAGCTTTAATTTCATCTAAATGACCTGATACAAAGGTATCGCCCAGCCACGCTACACCTAATACACAAATACAGGCACTCATGCCCGATTTAAAAGTAGCGGCATTAAGCACTTCGCCAGTATCAATTTTACAAAACAATGCAATAGCGGTGGCCGCAGTTAGCATAAACACCATGATTGCTTCGTTACGTGGCAAGCTTGGGTTTTCAATTAAACCAACCGCATCACTAATCGCCGTTGCGTAAAACACTACCGCTACAATAGCCACTAAGAATATAAGCACTGAGCGCTTAGCACTGGCCGGTAAAGCTTCACCTTGTTTATCTCGCTGACTCACTAAACCATGGGCTAAACGTTCTTGATAGACTGGGTCATCTTTAAGCTCTTTACCCATAAATTGGGCAACAAAGGCTCCCACCATACAAGCTAAAAACGTGGCAGGAATACAAATAAGTAGCAGGCTAATATAGCCCACGCCTTTGTCTTCTAACATGCCGCTCATCAGTACCACCGCTGCCGAAATAGGCGAAGCAGTAATGGCGACTTGCGAGGCAACAACCGCAATGCTTAAAGGGCGTGATGGGCGAATGCCCTGCTCTTTAGCCACTTCTGCAATCACCGGAAGGGTAGAAAATGCCGTATGCCCAGTACCGGCAAACAAGGTCATAATGTAGGTAACAATCGGCGCAAGAAAGGTAACTTGCTTAGGGTTACTTCGTAGCACCCGCTCGGCAATATTCACCAAATATTGCAAACCACCAGCTACCTGCATTGCAGCAATGGCAGCAATCACCGACATAATAATTAGGATCACTTCAATAGGAATAGTGCCGGGGCTCATACCCAAGCCAAGAGTAAGCACCAATACCCCTAAACCACCCGCAAAACCAATTCCAATGCCACCTAAGCGCGCACCTAAAAATATGGCTGCTAATACCACCAGCAACTCTATCGTGATCATAATTCCTCCCAAGCTCTAATTGCGACGCACTTTACGTGAAAGCCAACGCCAACAATAGATGATTAAATCAAACTAACGGCAAAAACCAGACAAATAAACCCAAAAATACAAAATCAACAGAATTTAAATCCATTTAAAATGTAAGGGAAATATCATTTGTTTTTAACCTATATGCAGCATTTGTTAGTAAGACTAGCACTAATTATGTCTATGTATTGATTAAATTTTTGACAAAACAATGATAGAAATTTGCTATGAAAATCCTAACAGCGAACAAAGCAAACAACTGCTAAAAGCCCAAGCCGATTCCTTAATGAAATTAACTGGAAACAGCGCGGTTGAATGTTTTAATGAAAATGAGTTTTTAGCTGAAGATGCAGTATTTCTATTAGTTAAACGTAAGGGTGTAGCCCTCGCCTGCGGTGGTTTTAGGTATCTACAACCAGGTATTTGTGAAATGAAGCGAATTTACTCGCATCAGGCTGGATTGGGTAAGGTTATTTTGCAAGCTCTAGAGCAATACGCTGTAACTCTGGGTTATCAACAAATTAATTTAGCCACCCGTAACTCAAACACTCAAGCCATCCAGTTTTACGCTAAACACGGCTACCGAGCTATCTCGCCTTTTGGTGTTTATAGTCACCATCCTCATTATTTGAGTTTGGCTAAATCACTCGCCAATGCTGAGCAGACGCTAGGCATAAAAAAAGCGCAGCTTAGTCGCTGCGCTTAATCAATATGAATCACCAATTATTAGGGTCTGTTGATCTTTGCTGATGGTTTTTGCAGCCATTTAGGCAAGGCAGTGAGTGTGCAGTTAAGTGGGCTTAATAATTACTCGCTAACGCTGAATAAATGGCTAAAAAATGCTGCCCGAAGGGTTCGGGTAAGCGAACTTTACTCTTTGTTAAGCACTTCTTGCTTAGCCCACTAGGCTTCTAAGTGCTCGCCGCGATTAAAGCCCGCTTATCTCGAACAAAATTTCAACACCAAAGAGCAACAGACCCTAGCTAATGCGGTTAATCAGCTTTCTTAGCTCACGCATTGGCGTTGGCTCATCATCAAAGAAGTTTTGCATTCTTAACAAGGTTAAACCATCGTAGCCAGGTGCCCGCGTTAGCGCACGCCCCATTTGCTTCCAACCCTGCTCGCCATATAACTCACCGGCAAGTGCATTTTCACCCATCAGCGATACTTGGCATTCGTCTGCTGCATCGGCCATCCAGTCCACTAAATCAGCTGCACGAGAATAACCTTCATAGTCTTTGTTTATCATTTCTAAACAAGTGAAATGAATCGCGGCACGCGCTTGCTTGCCTTCTGGCAATAAGGCTTTAAGCAAACCTAAGTACTCTTGCTGGTTATTGCAGCTTAAGGTTGGATGCACTGCAATTAAGCCAGCGGTAATCTCGGCTGCACGTGGCAACTCGGGATCGCTTACAACCCAGTGAATCCCCGGAATTTTAATGCCAATAGGCACTTGGCCAAATGAATCATCGTCAAACACACTCAGTGCATTTTCAAAAATGCGTCGACCATGAGCAACCAAGGCTTTGTGATACCAGGTTAAAAACTCCCGCGCCCACGCATTATGGATGTAGCGCTTGTGGCTAAATAACCAATCTGCATCTGGAATTTCGGCTTGCTCAAAGCTTTCCCAAGTAAAACCAAAACTGCCATTAAGCGCTGCAATACTGTGGTACTTCTCTTTTAAATAACGTAACCAGTCTTGTTTTGCTAAGCGGCTGTAACACTGCAAGGTACCGCGGTTAGGGTAATTACCCCAGTCGTGGGCGTTGTAGCTTGGATAACGTAGCTCTCCTGCAGGGCCAAGGCTTACGTTGATTTCATCCATCAAGCCAGCTTGGTTAATGTAATGCTGTTTAAAGGCTTCCATAAAGCGCTGGTAATAAGGCATCACAAACTCATCGGCCCATAACGATACATACTCCATAGAAGCATCGCCGGTTTCCGATACATATTGCAGATCTTGCACCGAGTTAAGTTGATCGTTGCTTTCCAGTAAACGGCCCCACAACCATAGGGGAATGGCTTGCATAAAGTCATCGTTCACATTGCCGCCCGCCTGGTGGAACGACAAAATAGGTACCCATTGCAAACCTAAACGTTTAAGCAGGCTTACTACGCGGTCGTAGTAACTCCAATCAAACTTGCCTGGTTTGTCTCCTTCCACCAAGCCCCACCAAATATCGGTAGAAATGGCGGTAACACCAATACTACGAAGCTGGCGTAATTGCGCCTCAAACTGTTTCCAGTTTTCTTCATCCAGCAGTTGTTTCTGGTTGGCCACTTTAAGATGCAAAGGCCCCATTACTCGGAACTGCTTTTTACCCAATTGCTTAGTTTCGGCAATTTGATACTTAAACTTATTAAGTTGCGACAAACGCCCTTTAACGATGGCCTGCTCATTTAACTGAGACATATCATTAAAGATCCAGCCTTCAAACCCGCTACCGTGTAATACCGAATGATAAAGCTGATCCCAGCCTGGATGGCTAGCCAAAGCCTGTGGCTGAGAGTTTTGTACCAAGGCCGGTATTTTTAGCTTACGCATTGCAGTAAGTAAGGCTTGATTAACACGAGTTGCATGGCTTGATTCAGCGCCGCTGGCCACAATCAACAAACGACCGGCAGCTTGCACATGCCAATACTCTAACTGAGCGATTTGGTAATCAAGCAATTGGGGGCGGTCTAACCACGGCTGCGGATTAATCCCGGTTAAACAACCCAACCAAGGATGATCGCTTGCGGTAAGCTCTGGCATAGGAATGTTTAAACACAACTGGCTGTGTGACCATGCATCCGTAAACTGCTGCTCAGCGACAGCCAACACTTTACCTACATAAGCTTGCCAATTACTGGCATACCATGCATTAAACTCTTTAAAACAGGTATTACTTGTTTTGTTCTTGTAACAACGGCTTAGCGTTTCGGCCAATTGTTCTTGCCAAGGTGTATCGCCATTTAACTCCCACAAACTCAACCAAGCTTGTTGCGAGCCATATTGCTGTTGCATGTCTTCGGCTAAAGCAGCCAAGGCAGTTGGGCTAAAGCTTTGATAGATAGGTTGACCATCACGCTCACCCCAAGGAATACATGCCTCACCATTAGGCCCTAAGCCCAGCAGCAAAGCATCACAACGCGGCGCAAACTCAGCCATGTGCTGTGCAAAGCAGCCCATCCAGTGGCTAAACATTTCCACCAAACCAGCTTCAGCCCACAAACTTGGGCTTTGGGTATTGTCGCGACCATATTGGTTAACGTACTTAATCGCATCGGCAGTTTGAGTTTTGGGTAATGCTGCCAGCATAGAGCCCCAAAACCAGTCAGGAAGACGTTGTTCAGTGCCTTGCTGAGTATCGGAAGAAAAGAACAACTGGTATTGCAGCTTAAAGCCATGCGACACCAAATGCGCCGACAAGCGCTTAAGAGACGCCCAGCACTCTGCCTGATCTAATTGCTCGGCACTAAACGGTGCTATGTAGCGCCAATGCACTGGCACTACCAAAGCATCTACACCATTTTGGCGTAAATTACGAAGTTGTGGAGATAAGCTCTGAAGCTGAGCTTGATTACATGAAGCGGCATACTCAGCCAGTGGTAAAGAACCCTTTACCCAAGCTTTGCGTGCTGAAATTGGATTAGCCATGTTTAGCTTACTCTAAAAAAACTGTGCTAGTTATCCCTAGTCCGCGTCTTAACAGCAAGGCTGCAAAGCTTTTCAGCTGAACAAAAGGAGATCGAGATCACATTACATATTGGCTGTAGTGTAGCCTAAGTGCTTAATTAACCAAATTGATCTGGCGTAAAAGTCACTCCGTAAAGTTAAAAAACCTGCACTTAAATTAAAGCCAACGCCGAACCTTGCGGCAATATTGCAGGTATTGTTGATTAAATTGCTGCGTAAGTAGCTTTTCTTCAGGCTCTATTTGTAAACGATTAATAAGCAGTACAAACACTACGCAGCTTAAAAAGCTTAAACCCGCCTGCAAATGCAAACACCAGGCTGTTAACAGTAGCAGCAAACTTAAATACATTGGGTTGCGGCTATAACGATATAGCCCTTCCACAACTAAATGCTTACTTCGTTCCGGATGATGAGGATTGATAGTTGTATGTTTTCGAGCAAAACCAATCAGGCTTGCTGCTGCGATAAATGCCGCCAAAAACACCAAAGGCCACTGCAGCTTTACCAAGCCCGATGGGAGTATTAGCCAACTCCATTGCGCACTTAACTGCGCCAAGCCGTAAGCTATAGCTACACATAACAATAGCCAAAGAGGAGGAGGAACCAACAGTTCTAAGCGTTTAAGCACTAAGCCTCTCTATTTAGTTATCGGCGTTATCAGATTTGTCCACTTGTTGATAAATATAGTGCCCTCGGCCAGTAATTGCAGTATGAAATAGATTCTGGAAAGGAAACAAACGCTTTTTAAGGTAATAAGTAAAACCGGCAAACAGTGCACTTAAGGCTACATTAATCAGCCCTTCTAGTTGGAAAATGTAAGGTAAGCTTTGATAGATCGAATAGCCTGAAAACACCATCAGCAGTAGATAGCCATTGGCAGCATTTTTGTAGATCATAAAAATAATTAACAAAGGTACTAAAGCCGGCATCAATAAGGCCATTAACAACTGGGCACTCACTTGTTCTGCAGCCATTAGACCAAACACCAATTTACTCAGCACCATAAACTGCAATACTGCCAACAAAAAAGCTTTCTGCTTGGAATATTGCTGCAAAGTGCCAGGCTCGGGAATAGACGCCAAGGCTTTAGTTACTTTTCGCAGATTCCACTGCTGCTGCTCTGCATGTTCGTAGACTTGTTGTTTGCTTAGCCCTTGAGCTAGTAATTGATCAACTTGTTTCATTGCACCTCCGTAAAGGCTCACTTTACCTTAGTACGCATATTAGCGACATCTTCAGGCGCACAAATAACAATTAGCATAAGCAACAAAACAGATCAGATAATTAGCCAAAGATCCTTAGTATGAATTACCTACAGCTAAGCAAAATTTAGCGCTTTACTCTTGATTATTGCCAAACTTATTCACATAAGCGCAAGTTATTAACATTTAATCGTTCTACGCAACCAAATCATCTAGAAAATCGAAAAGCCTTAAACTGAGAAAAAACACAATATGCTATTGAGTTTCGACCATTTTATAGTGCTTGTCTCTTAAACAAGCTGCTGTGATATCGATCAGCTTGCTTACGCTAACAGCATAAAAGTAACAATTATTGAACATTCCTACGAAAAAACACACTTAGACTAGTACAGCACTATCAGTAGCTTAGCTTACATCTTTGCGAATCAGGTCAATATAGACTTAGTTTTTTAGCTATTACATTCTTAAAACAAGGCTCATGAAACGTTCTATTTTTGTATTTATTTTAACTAACAGAAAAATGTCAACGCCACGAAACAAAGAAGCAGTAAAAAAGAATTTTTTACTAATTTTAGGTGACATTATTGACGCTAAAAGCCGATCCGCTGCAAGCCACTAACTTCACAGGGTAGAGAATTTTATCCACAGCTTTGTGCACTGTTTCTGTGGGAAAAGCTGTTTGGATTATTTTGCTTATTTCAGTGAAATATATTGTGCTGACGGATATAGGCAGTTGTTACTCTCATTGACAAGTAAAAAATCAACTAAGGCTTCTATTTTTATTTGTTAACTAAGTCTTGTCATCCACATAAATCTAATCTCCCGCGCCAACGCTGGGCTGCGCCCATGATCTCAAGAGGATCGCAAAAAATTAAGATAGATCTTTTTGCTCATCGTTTTTTGTCACCAAATTTTCACAATTGAATGAAATAATAAGCAGTCGCCCAAGTTGTTGGCTCACAATCATTAAATTGCTTTGCCACTGAATCAAGTCAACGTAAACTAATCACCACAGACTCATCACATTTGGTTGCCTGTTGTTTAAACCATCTCCGGTACAGTTGGTACATTTTCAGCGCAAGAAAATCTACGTAAAGCGAGATGATTTGCTGCACCCGCAGTTTTCTGGCAACAAAGCACGTAAGTTCTACCACTTCTTAAATCACCCGCAACCGGGCGTAAGCACACTAGTAGGAAGTGGATCTGCGCAAGCTAACTCGCTGTATTCTTTAGCTGCGTTAGCGCAACTTAAGCAATGGAAATGCGAGTTCTACGTTGACCATATCCCCAGCTGGCTAAAACAAAATCCTTGTGGCAACTATCAAGCAGCGCTAGAGCTAGGCGCACGAATCATTGAGGTAAGTAGTTTACATCGTCAGCAGCAAGCTAACTTAGACAGCTTTATGCAAACCATTGTTAAGCCAAGCTTATCGCCGCAACAATTATTTATCCCTGAAGGTGGCCGCTGTGAATATGCACGCGAAGGGGTGGTCACACTAGCGGAAGAGATTGAACAGTGGCAGCACCAAAACCAAATTGGCCGTTTAAACATCATGCTGCCAGCAGGCACCGGCACCACGGCCTTATTTTTGAGTGAGTACTTTAGCCAAATGAATCCCTGCATTAAAGTATATAGCTGCGCCTGTGTAGGAGATGAAAACTATCTAAGCCTGCAATTTACCCAACTTAATAGTAATACCGCCACTCACCCAATTATTCTGCCGCGAGCCAAGAAGTATCACTTTGGTAAGTTATATCGCGAACACTACCAAACTTGGCTGTCGCTTAAGCAGCAAACCAAGCTTGAGTTTGAGCTTCTCTACGACCCAATTGGCTGGCAATGTTTAATGCGCTTTCTTGAGGAACAAACGGATGAAACTCCAAGCTTATATATTCACCAAGGTGGTTTATTGGGTAATCAAAGCATGCTGCCACGTTACCAACGAAAATACCCCGATTTAACTTAACGCCAATCTAGCCAATAACTGTAAGGAAACTCTTCAGACAAACTCACTGTTTCTTGATAGTGAGGACTAGGGCTATTTAAGCATTCGGTGCCATGAAATTCGGGCTCGGCCCAACCAGTATTTTCGTCCAAATATTCGCGGCTATAACCCCAGCGACCACAAGACAAAATGGTGTCGTAGCTTTGGTCTCTTTGGCACACCACGCAGGTTTCAAACTCCACCATGATATCTTGGCCCTCTTTACCCAAGGCATCAGAGACAAACGGGGTGTCGTAAATGGCTAAGGTAGACGCTCTCGTAGGAGGTTCATTCCAGGGCTTATCGAGCGTATCGGCTGGGGTTTGATGTACGCCAGCGCCGTGTTCTAAGGGAAAAGCATCGTAAAAAGGCTCAACAAAGCTTGCTGGCGCATCAATTTGAGCCCTGCGTTCATCGCCTAATAAACGGCGATTGGTGGTGCGAATTTGTAACATGCGATATTGGTTACACTGGGCTTGGTTAGCTAACTCTAACTCGCCTAAGCGATTAGCAAATAGGTGGATTTCTAGCCCCACCCCAGTGGCATTATCTCGCGGAATATAGGACGCTTGCTGACGACTGCTGTGATACCAAGCTTCAGAAAAAACCAATACGCCTAGTGTTTGCTGTTGGTAGGTAACAGGACACACTTTCCCCACCCATAACTCTTCAGCGACTAAAGCTGAACTTAAGCTGCAATAGCTTAATGTTATCCATAAGCAAACTCGCGTCATAAGCTATCCCCGCAATCACTATCTTGCAAATGTCATTTAAGTGTAGTCGCTATGCCACAAGCTAAAAGTAAGGGGCGGGTTTTAAATCAATACAAGCACTAGAATATAAGGCTTAGTGCTAGCGTTCTTGAATCGCTTTAGGTAGGTAACTCTCTACAATATCTTGAATTTCGCCACTCTCGAGAAGCTGTTGTACGCTCAGTTCAATGTCTTGCAAAATTTGCTCAGCATTGTCGGTATTCGGGGCGATAGAAATAGTGATATATGACTTCGTAGACGCTAAATAAGCAGGCTGAGCAAGCTCAATATCCATCTCTTGCGCTAGATTCGAAATGAGCCCAAGGTTGCCTGCAAAGCCATCTACTCTCCCAGCCTCTAACAACTTAAGCGCCTGCGAGTAGGTCGAGGCCGACAGCATGGTCACTCGCCCCTGCTCTGCTGCATCATACAACTTTAGCCCATAAACTTTGCTAGCCCCTCTTAACGAGGCCACCCTTTTACCTTCAAAGTTATCCCAGGTAAATGGCTTATCCACTAGGCTGACCACCGCTGTTTGAAAACTGGCTACGGCAATTGGCTGGTGAATCGATTGGTCAAACTTTTTATTGGGAAACAAGCAAGAAATCACCACTCCTTGTTCGTTATGCAGCAGCTCATTAACAATTCGTGGATAAGGAACCACATTCACTTTGGCATCATCTCGCTTTAAGCGCTGAGCAACAAGCTTAAGTATATCGACGTAATAGCCTTTCGGCTCACCGCCTTCTTCAAAGCCAGCGGGTTTAGAGTTCAAGGCATAAAAACGATAGAACTCGCCTGAGTGCTTAGCGCTCAGACAACTGCTAAAGCTTAAAAAAAATAAGGCTATCAGAAACTTAAGCGCCATAGGCGAATCATGTCCGTTAACATTTAGAATAAGTAAGTAAAGCGACAGCCAAGCTTATATGTCAAGTTAGCCTAGGGTAGATATTTTTGACAAATGACTTAGTTTTCTTAAAAGAACAATGGCAAGCTGATGAAATCTCGTAATAGGACTCACTAATGACTCAAATTACCTCGCGTAAATTACAACAAGCCGTTGAAGCTAATATCATCAGCCAGCAACAAGCAGAAAACTTGCTCAGCTTTTTAGAGCTGCAATCAAACACCACGGCTCAATTTAGCTTTAGCCATTTGTTGTATTACTTTGGTGGATTAATCGCCATTGGCGCTATGACCTTGTTTATGAACTTGGCTTGGGAAGGTTTTGGAGGCTGGGGCATCGTTAGCATTAGCCTGTTGTATGCGGTGTTGGCACTACTTCTTTGCCAACGCTTTAAACAGCAAGGCCATATTATTCCTGCGGGTTTATGCGCCACTTTTGTTATTTGCCTCACTCCTTTGGCAGTATATGGCTTGCAACAAGCGATGGGTTGGTGGCCTAGCTCTAGCCAATATCACGACTATCACCGCTATGTTCAATGGCATTGGCTATATATGGAAATCGCCACCCTAGTCGTTGGTTTAATTCTATGTTGGCGCTACCGTTATCCATTTATGTTAATGCCGTTGGCCGTTACCCTTTGGTATATGAGCATGGACATCGCCGCCATGTTAGCTGGTGAACGACCCGATTTTCAGTTACGAAGTTTGGTTTCATTATATTTTGGTTTAGCCATGATTCTGCTGGCTTTTTGGGTTGATCTACGCAGTCGCCACAGCGCCGATTTCGCGTTTTGGTTATATTTCTTTGGCGTACTCACATTTTGGTGTGGTTTAAGTTTTCAACAATCCAATAATGAGTGGGCAAAATTTTTGTACTTTCTCACTAACCTAGCCATGATGCTGGCTGGGGTTATTCTGGCCCGCCGCGTATTTGTGGTTTTTGCTGCCATGGGCTGCTTTTACTATTTTTACTACCTTGCCGATCAAGTATTTAAAAACAGTTGGCTATTTCCAATTTCACTAACGCTGATTGGATTAGCGATGGTCTATCTAGGTATTCTCTGGCAACGGCATCAAAATACGATTAGCCAGCGCCTTCGAGCTTACTTACCCTTAGCCTTACAAGAGTTACTCGCTAACAAAATGCACTAAGCGCTGTTAGTGTGGTGGTTTGGCTAAACCTCCTTCCAGCTCTCTGGGGTCTGTTGAAATTTTGTTCGAGATAAGCGGGCTTTAATCGCGGCGAGCACTTAGAAGCCTAGTGGGCTAAGCAAAAAGTGCTTAACAAAGAGTAAAGTTCGCTTATCCGAACCCTTCGGGCAGCATTTCTCAGCGTTAGCAAGTGATTATTAAGCCCACTTAACTGCACACTCACTGCCTTGCCTAAATGGCTAATAAATTGCTGCATAAACCATCAGCAAAGATCAACAGACCCTAGTCATTATGTATGATCAACTAAACAGAAAACCTTGAGGAAATCCAAAGCCACACTCAAAAATGTAAAATTTTATTAACATTCACACAGAATTAATTCTGCTTGCCTACAATTTAAACTTATAAGTAAGCCTATAGCGCCTTGTTTTATATAAGTTAATTATCAATAAGTATTTTACGGACGGTCACGATGAATGTTAAGAGTTTGAGGTTTAAGTATTCGCTAATTTTTGCTGTGAATGCTTTGTTATTAATTTTGGTATCGCTGATTGGCTTCAATGTTGGTAAAAGTACCTACAACAGTTTACTCACCATAGAAGAAAACATCTTGCCCGCTCTGGCAGCGGTGCTAAATGCGGATCGAGACCTTTACCAAGCTAGAGTAGCCGAGTTAGAAGCACTAGACGCCCCAAGTTCAGCGCTAGCCGGCTTAATCGATGATTACCAAGAAAATGCTAAACAAGCCCATCAGCGCATGCAAAAATTTAAAGAACTGTTAAGCGACTACCCTGGTGCGACTCAAGGCTTACAAAGTTTTGAGCAAAAGTTTAATCAATGGAAAAAGCCCAGCAATGAGGTTTTTACCTTGCTTAAAAACGGCAATAAAAAGCAGGCAATCGCACTAAGCTCAGGCCAAAGCGTGCAAAGCTTTGAAAGCCTGCGCGAGCTATACAATATTGCTACCGAAGCGGCAGAAAAGCTCGCCAATGATATTGAGCAACAATCCTCTGCTGATGTTGGCAGTCAATTAAATATGTTAGGTATTATTGCAAGCATTGCCGTAGTTTTATCCATTTTATTGGCTTATTTTGGCCCTAAAGTTTTAGTTGATTCAATTAACCGTATTACCACCCGTATTAACGACATTACTCAAGGTGATGGCGACTTAACTCAGCGCCTAGAAGTACAAAACCATGATGAGATCGGCGAGTTAGCCACTAGCTTTAACCAATTTGTTGATTTACTCGAAGGTTTAATTGGCAATGTGAATAAATTCTCTCAAGAGCTCAATCAGTCTGTAGCTGCGATTAGCCAAAAATCGGAACAAACAACCGAAGTAAGTAAAGAGCAAAATCAATCGGTAGAAATGATTGCCACAGCAGTCACCCAAATGGCCGCAGCTATAAGAGAAGTAGCGAATAACGCCAATCATGCAGCCGAAGAAATTAACACGGTAAATAGCCAAACCGAACAAGGGCAAAAAGTGACTAAAGAATCGGTGGAACACATCAGCTTGCTGTCTAACACCGTTCAAGAGGCGGCCAATGTAGTTGAAAACTTATCGCAAGACTCCGACCGCATAGCATCGGTATTAGATGTAATTCGCGGGATTGCCGAGCAAACCAATTTACTCGCCTTAAACGCCGCCATTGAAGCAGCGCGCGCTGGCGAGCAAGGACGCGGATTTGCCGTGGTAGCCGATGAAGTAAGAAGCCTCGCCAGTAAAACTCAACAATCTACCGAAGACATTCAAAAAATGATTGAAGCACTACAAAGCGGCGTAACCCAAGCAGTAGATGCCATTAATAAAGGCTCCACAGTTGCCGAAGGCACGGTTGATTTAGCCGGACAAACCTTAGAAGCGCTTAATCAGATCTTAGAGTCTACTTCTAAGGTGAGCGAGGTTTCGATCTCAACCGCCACCTCTACCGAAGAGCAAAGCCATGTCACCGAAGATATCGACCGCAACCTAACGGAGCTAGCCGATAAAACCCGCATTAACTTGGAAAACTCCACCGACTCTTTAGCTGCTGCGCAATTAGCGATAGAGAAAGCGGAGCAATTGAACCAACAACTTAGCCGCTTTAAAGTATCGGTTTAGTTAAACAGGTTGCGGAGTTATCTATCAAAGAGTAAGCAGCAATACTTGCTCTTTTTTGTAGCTATTTAACCTGAACTTGGGACAAATAAGTGACCATAACTCTGCAATCCAATACCTAATCTAGCTTAGTGTTTCCGACGAGATAGTTTGGCTTATCTATATAGCTGTTGATAGTTGGGCAAGTGCTCAAGCCAAAATGGTGGAGTACCAATATATTGCTGCACCGCACCAATAAACTCTTTCACTAACACCGTTTGCTTACGGTGCGGATACACCGCATAGATACCAGTATCCATGGTTGAAATTTGGTAGTTGGTAAGCAGTGGCACTAAACCTAAGGTTTCGGTGGATGCCTCAAGATTAAACAAGTCAATCATGCTGTAGCCTAAACCATCACACACCGCGCCCATCAAGGCTCGTACATCACTCACTTTATAATTTCCTTGCATGCGATAGCTTTGGTTGGGTTCACCATGCGGGGTTTCGCCCAGCTTTATATGATCAAGCACCCGCTCGCCATTGCTATACACAACTGCGGGTAACGCCAATAATTGCTCTGGTGTTTCGGGCATACCGTGCTGCTCAACAAAGCTTTTAGAAGCAACCAAAGCAAAGTGAGTGTTTGCTAACTTTTTTGCAATCAAGTTAGACGCATTTAACTTACCAATGCGAAATGCTAAATCATAATGGTCGGCAATAATGTCTGAGCGGCGATCTTCCAATACCATGCTAATTTTTACCTGTGGGTATTGCTTCATAAACTGCGAGACCACCGATTGTAAGTATTGCTGGCCAAAAAATTTTTTGGCGCGACAATTCTTAAGGTGCCCTTAGGCTCCAGTTGGTAAGAATCGGCAATAATCTGAATGTCGCCCAAGGTATCTAACAACTGCAAGGCTTTATCGAAAATCTCTTCACCCGCTGGAGTTAAGGAAAAAGAACGGGTAGAACGATTAAGTAGCTGCACGCCAAGTTCAGTTTCGAACTTTTTAATCTGCTTAGAGAGCAAAGAATTATCCATATTGTGCAAGGCAGCAGCTTTAGCAAATGAGCCTTGCTGCACAACATCAACAAACAAAGACAATTGCTTGGTATTCGACATTCTTTCTCCTTATTTCTAAAACCCTGCACTTAAGATAACCGCTTACTAAGCAAGGCAAGCTCTACTAATATTTTTTGCTTATGCCTGAGCAGCATTGCCAAGCAACAACATGTAACTAAACATCTTTGTTTTCTTGGCGAGACTTCAACTAAAAGTTATCCAATTTAGGACACCTTACTAGGGATTATTGATCTTTAGAGCTGATAGCGCAGTAGCCATAGACTAAAAGTGCTGCACTAAGCGCTCTCCTCCCTAATCACTCCACCTTAGCGGATATATTTTTTTACTGTACAGTTCCCCAAATCAATCTGAGGCTTAGCTCATTACAAACTTAACTTAACGGCAGTGCCAAACACCATAATTTCTGAAGAACCGTCCATAATTGCGCTGGTAGTAAAACGGATCCCTACCACCGCGTCAGCACCCTTGTTTTTGGCGCTCTCAACCATGCGTTGAATCGCCACATCACGCGCTTCGCTTAGCATCTCGGTGTAACCTCGAATTTCCCCACCAACAATGCTTTTAAAGCCCGCCATAATGTCGCGCCCAATATGCTTAGACTGCACCACACTGCCAGTCACCACACCTAATACTTCGTGAGTAGGTTTTCCGGCTATTGATTCGGTAGTAGTAAAGATCATCTTGATTCCTTAGGTGGAGTGACTTGGTTTGTACTTTGGCATGATAGCTTAAAAGCAAAATCGGCCATACTGCCAAGCCAGTTACTGTTTGATTAGCTGGCAAAACTTCGCAGTTAAAAAGAGCTTGTAATATGCAATTGTATCCATCAGTAGTAACGCAGAAGTGGATCTCTGATACCTAACTGGTTTTTGCCCCTTTATGTATAAGCTATAGAGTAAAAGCTTAGCTAAGCAAATAGAAAACTCGCCTTGCATCTTCTTAGATCCTCCGTTGCGCATTCACAAGGGAGTTGAAGTAACTCGCTACGCTCAAACAGACTTCAACTCTGCTCCCTTATTCATTTACGCTACTCGGCGAAGATGATGGGATTGAAAAGCACAATCTTGGCTATCGAGTGTGTGAAATGTTTTGTCCCCTTTATGTGTTAGCTATAGAGTAAAGGCTTTCGCCTGCGGCGACGTCATTTTTCTTTGACGAGCAAAGAAAAACGAAGCAAAAAGAAAACTCGCCCTGCATCTTCTTAAACCCTTCGTTGCGCATTCACAAGGGAGTTGAAGTAACTCGCTGCGCTCAAACAGACTTCAACTCTGCTCCCTTGTTCATTTACGCTACTCGGCGAAGATGATGGGATTGAAAAACACAGTCTTGGCTATCGGATGTAAGGAATGGTTTTGCCCCATTGCATGTTACGGCACACTCAAAATTACTCTTAACAAACTTATGTACCCTTAAATTTTTCTAGTTTTGTGGACAAAGCACTGTCGTTATATACATTCAAATTGTGATTCCTTCTTTCCACAAAGGCTTGCATTCTTTTGTGCTGATGTTTTTGTTATTTTTCGAGCTAGGTGGCTGATGTAGCTTAGGAAAGGTGATAGTCTGTGTTTTAACAAATGTATGATAAGAGGAAAAATCCCGTGTTTAAACAAGGCATTTTTCCTATTAATAAGTTGTTATGAATCAGAGGCAGTAATGGATACATTCCACAAAGAATTCATTGGGATGCTCAATAAAAAAATTGAAGATAACCCAAATCAGAGTTCAGAAATTGATGTCGAAGAGCTAATTGCTAACATTACTCCAGAGCTTGTCGAAATACTTGAGAAATCTCTTAATAAATCATCAGCAGAAATGCTCCAAGAACGACAACACGGTTTTTCTGAGTTTGCTAATAATAATGTCTCTCGCTGGAAAGCTGGGTTTGATTTATTAGAATCTCATATTGTTGCTTGTACTGAAGCAGGTGAAAATATTAATTCATCCTATAGGGCAGAAGCTGCCGAAAACAACGATTTATTATTTGATTTGCTAGTCCGTCACCATGCGAGAGCGTGTCATATTTCTAACGAAATACTTTGCTTACTTAAGAATGGCTTTCCTGATGCTGCTCATTCACGATGGCGTGCTTTGCATGAAGTAAACGCTACAGCAATGTTTCTAGATAAACATGGGTATGAATGTGCAGAAAGGTTCTACTTCCACGATGTAATAGACTCATACGATGGTATGAAAGAACATAAAAAGTATGAGAATCGGCTCCAAGCTAAAGCTCCGCCGACTGAGGACATAGAGGAGTGCAAACAAGAATATGACCGCTTAATTAAACGCTATGGTAAGTCATTTGCGTTCCATTACGGTTGGGCTGCGCACGTTTTTCCCGATAGAAATCCAAGAACAGTGGGTTTTGCAACAATTGAAAAAGATGTTGGTCTTGACCATATGCGTCCTTATTACAAATGGGCAAGTCAAAACATACATGCGGGCTCAAAAGGAATGAGAAATCGCCTTGCATTGGCTGAGTGTAACGACGATATTTTAGTTGTTGGGCAGAGTAACTCTGGAATGACAGACCCAGCTCATGCAACAGCTCTTAGCCTAATGCAGGTTACATGTATTCTATTAAAATCAAAACCAACACTTGATCATATTGTTTTAATGGAAGTTGTCAAAAACTACGCAGATAGAATTGGGCAAATATTTTTGAGTATATCGAAAGAAAATGATTCATAACAAAGCCATCAAGGTGATGCATTACACTCGGTGGTTTTGGTATGGAGTTCAGTGTACTTTGCAAGTTCAGCGGGGCACACCTTATGGCAGGCGTTAATACTAAATATGTCTAGCTTGGGTGACTCAAACATCAAGGCATAAAAAAAGCTGCACCAATACTAGTGCAGCTACAGTCTAATAAGACCCAAGGTTTCAGCTTTCGCTGAGTGTGGAGAGAGTACTTACGTACAAGGGCAGCTAAGCCCCAACGGGTGTAAAACCCACGGGCAATTAAGCCCGCTTTTTATGCCCTTCCTTCAAGTGCACAAAATCGACATCGTCTAAGCCTTTAATATCAAAGGCTTGACCAAATCCTTTTACATAACGTCCTTTAATCGGTTCTAAAGCAAACAGGCTAAAGTCGGCTAGTTGGCGTAAGTTGCCAACAATTTCGCCGTGGCGCTGTTCGAGTAAATCAATCACTTGCTCACGCGGTTCGTCGTCTACTTGCTTGGCAATAACGTCGTAACTCAAGCGTTTACGGGCATAAATTTGCTTAGCATCGGCTTCGTCGTCAATTAACATTACGGCGGCTTTGTTGTGAGCGCGCAAGTAACCGGCATGCTTGGAAATATCGCTAATTAAAATGTAAAACGCCCCTTGGTAACAAATAAATGGCGAGTACGAGCTATGTGGGAATTCATCTTCCCCCAGCGAGGCAATCAAAATACTCTGCTTGCTAGCGACAAACTCTGCTATTTCGGGGCCTAGGCGCGATGCCAAGCGTGCTTTTTTATCAATCATTACTGTTGGTTCTCTAGTTCCGTTAGTGCCATGTTTTGCTTTAGCAATTCAAAGCGTTCTACTTGTTCTGGCAACAATACGCGTTTGCGATCTCGCCCTAAATAAATCTTAAATATAGTGCTGCCATTATCATCAAAGAACTGAAAACAGTAACTTTGGGTGCCGCGCAAGGGCTTACTAATTAAGGCAATGCTAGCAATGTTGTCTAGCTTTAAATGGCCATGTAAATGGCTTTGCTTATCCATTAAATTGTAATAACCGTGGCCTGGTTTACCACAAGGAAAGTTATCTTTTATTTCAAATACTGAACCAGCCACTTGAATAATGGTGGTCATTGGTCCCCAACTAGGGAGATCGTACATTAGCCATTGCAGCTGCTCATTAGGTAACCAACAGGCCCATTCTTCCGGCAGAGCTTGGACAATTTCTGCTTCGCTGCATTGCGCTTTTTCTGCCAATTGAGCCACACTTAATTCGCTGTGCTGCTCTACTACTTCGGCTGGCGTTAAGGCCATTTAACTCTCCTATCTTGCTTGCTATTAGCAGCTTGTTTGGACAATAGGCCAAACTGCTTAACTGTTTGCCACCTTACCCTAGCAACAAATCAAATGCAAATCATTATCATTTGTATTTACTTATTTTTTATTTGCCAGTATCCTAGGCCCAATGTCGAGTTAATTGTGTAAGGGTAAAAGATGGGGAAGCTTAGTTTGGCCGTGCTAATTTCAGCGGCTATACATGGCTACTTTATGTATATGCAGCCCAACATCAAAGAGATGACACAAAGTAGTGGCGGCCAAACGGCAGCGCCGAGTTTAAGTGTTGTGGCAATAAATACCTCGGTGGTGGCAACAGAACAAGCTGAAACCCCTTCAGAAGAGGCCTTGCCCGCTGAGACTCCGCCACCAGTTAAGCCCTTGGCAAAACCAGAACAGGCAAGCCCAAAAGCGCTAACAAACAAGCCTACACCTCGCCCAGTTGAGCAAAAAACAGCGGAAGTAAAACCTGTAGTAAAGGACACACCGAGTGAAAAACAGAAACCTAGAGAGCAAAATCAACTTGCCCAGCATAAACCGCCGCAGCCGGAGCAAGTTAAAAAGACGCCTACAGAACCCCTTAAACCCGCAGCAAAGCCTGATCTTAAGCGCGAGCCTGTTGAAGAACTAAACACTGCTCAAGCAAGTGCTAGCCAAGTAAATAGTCAGGCGCAAACCGAGCAAGGTTTGTCTAAGTTGCCGCGCATTAATACCCAGCCTCGCTTTGCGAGGCCGCCTACTGCGCCAGTATATCCACGGGTGGCTAAGAAACGCGGTTTAGAAGGCACAGTGATGGTAGAGGTTTGGTTAGACCCTACAGGTCGACAAACCAAACGTGAAATAAACAGTAGTTCGGGCGTAAAAAGCTTGGACAAGGCGGCATTAAAGGCAGTGAAGCGCTGGCAGTTTAAGGGCCTAATTGTAGATGGCCAAGCTCAAGCTTCGCGCGCGCTTATCCCTATTCGTTTCAATTTGAGTTAAGTTTATGCAAATAATATCTTCTGAACAGCTTGGTGCGCTAAGCAACATTTTAACGTCGGAGCAATTGGGCGATTTACGCTGGCCAATTGTACTTTGCTCGGTATTGGCCTGCGCCATCATCATTGAGCGCATAGCCAGTTTAGCCTTTACTCACATTGCTATTCACCAACGTAACTGGCTTAAACTTGCCACCCATTTACTTACCAGTAAAAAAGCCCCCTGCAAAAATCAAAAGCAGTGTTTTTCGCAATCTCGCAGTTTGGCGCGCAAAGCTATTTGCTTGTTATTAGTACATAAAGATCAAGCTAAGAACCTACGTGAAGAAATCGCCGCAGTATGGCTGCGCCAGCAGCAACAAAAACTGGCTAGAGGTTTAAAAGCCTTACACATACTGGCTTTAATTAGCCCTTTGTTGGGCTTGCTGGGCACGGTGCTGGGCTTAATTGAAATGTTTGATGCGCTAGCAGTAAGCGAGCAAGCCGTTAACCCTGCCATGTTATCGCAAGGTTTAGGCACGGCCATGTATACCACAGCTGCAGGCCTATTAGTTACAGTGCCAGCACTGGCTTTTGCTCATGGTTTAAGCCTTTGGAAAGACCGGATTATTCATGAATTAGAAACCACTATTAACCAAGCAAATCTAATGATTGAAGGGGTGAACACTCTTGCCGATGACGCTCGTACTTTAGCGGCATTTCAGCCAGAAGCGAAGACGAAAGAGTTAGAGCACGCGCCAGCATGATCCGCATCGAACAACAGCACAATAGCTTTAGCATGGTGCCCGACTTAACCGCCCTACTCGATATTATTTTTATTGTATTGGTGTTTTTGCTGCTCACTGCCAATAGCCGGGTTTACCAAATGGATATGGATTTACCCAGCACCAGCCAAGAGCAAAGCAGCGTAGCCAGCGAACCTGCCGAGCTGCAGCTTAGTTTGTTTCAGGATAATCCTATTTGGGGTTTGGATGAGCAGCGTTATCAAACGTTTGCCGACTTTGAACAAGCCATAAAACAACAAACTAAACAGCAAAGCGATCCCAGCGTGAGCTTAGCTAGCGAGCGCCAAGTGCCCGTTGAACACCTATTAAAAATGTTAGAGCTGTTGCAACAGCTAGATATTAAAACCACCCAAATACTCATGGATAAGAACAATGATTAAGCGCCATCTCCCCCCGCTGTTTTCTGCCTGTTTAGGGCTAAGCCTTATTGCCAGCACAGCGCTGCAAGCTGAACCACTAAAACGCGTAGTAAGCGCTGGCGCCAACATCACTGAAATCATCATTGCCTTAGATGCTGAGCAACAGATGGTTGCGGTAGATTCTACCAGCCAGTTACCCAGTAACCTTTCGCTGCCAGTAGTGGGCTACCATCGCCAACTTAGCGCCGAAGGTTTGTTAGCTCTTGCGCCCGACGCAGTAATTGGCAGTGATGAAATGGGCCCCGATAGCAGTCTTAATCAGCTGCAGCAAGCTGGCGTTCAGATCCACCGATTAAACAGCCAGTCTACGGTTGCCAGCCTAGAGCAGCGGATTGATGCCTTAGCTACACTGCTAGGTCACCCAGCCAAAGCCACGGAGTTGCATCAAAAGCTAAAACAACAGCTAACGCAGCTAGACGAATATTCACAATCGGCCAAGCCAATGAATACTCTGTTTTTTATGAGCCACGATGCGAAAAAGCTACTCACTGCGGGCCGCGATACAACTGCCAATAGTATTATGGAGCTAGCAGGTGCGGTAAACCTCGCCAAACCACATTTAAACAGCTACAAACCGCTATCAGATGAAGCGATACTTTCTATGCAGCCAGAGCTCTTGTTGTTTAGCCAACGCAGCTTAGACAAATTAGGTGGTGTACAAGGTGTGTTAAGCAGTTTTCCGGTATTAGCTGCGACCCCTGCTGGAAAAACCAAGGCAATTTATGCGATTGATGGACATGCACTTATTGGTGGCTTAGGCTTGGCAAGCATAGATGAAGCGGTGCGCCTAAGCCAACGCTTGCAGTAAATCGTTAACCCCTTGCTGGCGAAGGCTTAAACCTTCGCCATTGTAATTACTAGGTTGTATTAATGTCTCTATTTTCTCAGCATTCGGCTAAGCCCAATGCATTGTTTTCAGGATGGCTACTGCCCTTGGCTTTGCTGATATTGTTAGCCACCGCGCTGTTGTCGGTCACCCAAGGGCCAATGAGTATTCCGGTAAGTGATGCCCTAAGTGCCTTGCTGCCCTTTAACTTCGAAAGCGACGCACCGGCGCATTATCAATTAGTGGTTACCGGCATTCGTTTACCCCGCACCCTATTATGTATTGCGGTTGGCGCAATATTGGCAATGTGTGGCGCGGTAATGCAAGGGCTATTTCGTAACCCCTTAGCCGACCCCGGCATTATTGGGGTGTCTAGCGGTAGTGCAGCAGGTGCAGCCATTGCGATTGTATTGCTGGGCTTGGTGAACTGGCAGCTGCCTGAATTTATTAGCGCTTTAGCGGTGCCACTGTTTGCCTTTATTGGCGGCTTTGTAACAACGGTATTGGTATATCGTTTAGGTACCACACCTAACGGTACGTCGGTAGTAATGATGCTATTAGCCGGCATTGCTGTAGGCGCATTATCTGGCGCAGGCATTGGCTTATTAAGCTATTTAGCCAATGACCAAATGCTACGTGATTTAAGCTTGTGGCAAATGGGTTCCTTAGCCGGCGCCACCTGGAGCAACATAGTATTAGCCTTTGTCACTTTAGCTATTTTGCTAGTGGTATTTATGCGCAAAGCCCAAGCCTTAAATGCTTTGCTGTTAGGCGAAGCCGAAGCGGGCCACTTGGGTATTCAAGTTCAAAAGCTTAAAAGCCAATTAATTTTCTTTACTGCTTTAGGTGTTGGTATCGCTGTATCGGTATCAGGTTTAATTGGTTTTGTGGGCTTGGTAGTTCCCCACTTAATTCGCATGCTGCTAGGGCCTAATCATCAACGCTTAATTCCCTACAGCGCATTATTGGGCGCAGCCTTATTGTTACTAGCGGATTTGCTTTCTCGCTTAGTGATAAGCCCTGCCGAGCTGCCTGTAGGCATTGTTACAGCTTTGGTTGGCGCACCGTTTTTCATCTTCTTGCTGTTACAACAGCGCCAGCGAATTGCTTAGGGTTTCTATGTCGTCTTTATCAAACAGTATTCAACTGCAAGGCTTAGATTTTTCGCTAGGCAATAAGCAACTTTTTAGGCAACTTTCATTAAGCTTTGCTGCTGGCCAACACACCGCATTATTAGGTGCGAACGGGGCTGGTAAGAGCTCGCTACTAAAACTTATTTGTGGAGATCGCCAACAACAAGCCGGCAACATCCACATTTTAGCTAAGCCGCGCAGCGAATGGGATAAACCCCAGTTAAGTCGCCATTTAGCCGTGTTGCCGCAAAGCTCGGAACTAAGTTTTGCCTTTAGCGTGAGCGAAGTGGTTGGTTTGGGCTTAATTAACAGCCGCTTAAGTTATCAAGATCAGCAAAAGATTATTAAGCAACAGCTTGAGTTGATGGATATTTGGCACTACAAAGATACCCCCTACCCGCAGCTTTCTGGCGGTGAAAAACAACGCGTGCATTACGCACGAGTGACAGCTCAGCTAGCTACCACGCCCATCGAACAGCAAATTCTATTGTTAGATGAACCCACCAGCGCCCTGGACTTAAGCCACCAGCAAGTGCTAATGGAACACGCAGAAAAGCTTAGCCAGCAAGGCGCTACAGTCATTAGCGTGGTGCACGACTTAAACCTTGCCTCTCGTTACTGCCAGCGCATTTTGCTGTTAAAAGACGGTGAAATTTGCAGTGACGGAACGCCAGAAAAAGTACTAAATCAAGCCAACATTAAGCATGTATTTGATTACCAAGCCGAGATAATGCGCCACCCAGAACAAGACTTTCCAGTGGTTATTTAGCAACCCAGCTAGCTTTTATTTCGAAAGCTGGCTGGGCTGTTGCCAGTTAGTTGCTTAAAGCGGGCACTAAAATGGGCTTGGGAAGAAAACCCGGTTTGATAAGCCACTTCTGCCAAACTTAATTCGCCTGTAAGCAATAAGCTTTTAGCCCGCTCGATACGTCGCTGGCTTAGGTATTGATGAGGGCTTAACCCGCTGCTTTGTTTAAACATACGGGCAAAGTGATAGTCACTTAAATCCACCAACTGGGCCAACTGATTCAAGCTAAGTTTGTCGGCTAAATGCGCCTCTATAAACTCTTGGCAACGGGCAAGCTGAAACGGCGCCAGCCCCCCACTAAAGCTTGGTTCAGTTAGCTGTTTAGTTAGGTAGTGTTTGCTTATATGGCCAAGCAGCAATTGGCTAAGTTGATCCAAAGCTAAACGGTCGGCATTGTCTTGCCAATTAAGCTTAAGTAACCACTGCTGAATAAGGCTGCTTACAGCCAGGTCGTCTGCAAATGTAAGATCTTGCACGTCAAAACCAGTACCGCTTTTATCCCAAATTTGTTCAATACTTTGGCTTAGATCGTTATCGCTAAAATACAAATGCACAAAGGCCAAATCGCCATCTACCTGCCAACGAGATTCATGCCCAGCAGGCATTAAACAAAGCTTTCCCGGAGCGCCGCCACTTACCAAATTAGAGCCAATCAGCCGCTTAGTTCGATAACCACCAGCAAGATAGACACTTAAGGTGTGATGCTCTGGGCGATGATAAGAGGTGCGGTCATCTTGATTAGACCAACGAGCAAAGCCTAACTGCTCGCCAAGGCTAACGCTATTATGCAACACCGCCCGTGCTTGATTAAGCCGTTCAAATACATGGCTACCTTGAATAAAGCGATGGTCTGATAGTTTATTGCTCATACCACCTCCTTATGGTGCTGCGCATTAAATATAGAAAATATCACCAACATTCCCTGCTAAGCAAGTTAATGAATTACAGCAATTACTTGCCTTAGAGTTGATGCTCTAATAAAATCTCACCAACTTTTATAAGCATAGAACCTGAGTACTTCAGGCTACGTAGCGCGTATTAAGAATACTCTCCAATGCGCTACCCTCCAAACCACAAGGACGTAAACACTCTACCCTGCAAGTAGAGTGATGTTGGCGATCTTTGCTTTGTTGTTTTTACGCAAAATTGAGACAAGCTCGTACATGAAACTACCTAACTTTCTGCTGGGTTATAGCGCACTAACGCTGTTACTCCCTACATCTAGCTTTGCAGAAAACTCGCCACAGTCCGAGAATAACGGCGAGCAATACCAAGCTATGTTCCCTATTTGGGCACAAGAAGCCATAGACTTAGGCCATAAACTACCCAAACCTTATGGCTTTAGCATCAACTACATGAGCATGTCGCAACCGTTAATTGTGGATAGCGTGGCCTTCTCTGGCCTAGGTAGCGCCATCGACAAACTAGTAGGCGTTAGCGGTAGCCAAGCTATTCAAGACTCAGAAACTCTTACTTTGCGTGGCGATGTTTGGGTGCTGCCCTTTTTAAATGTGTATGGTGTATTAGGCCAAACCAAAGGCAGCAGTGTCGCCAACGTGCAAGTAAATCTTGCCGGCACACCAGTGGGTGATCCGTTTGACTTTAGCTTACATTTCAGCGGCGTGACTTACGGTGCTGGTACCACTTTAGTGGGCGGCATAGGCAACTGGTTTGCTCTGCTTGATGTTAACTACACCAATACCGATCTCGATATTTTAGACGGAGAAATCAGCACCATTGTAGTTACGCCACGAGCAGGTTACCGCTGGGAAGTAGGCGGGCGTGATATTCAAGTTTGGGGCGGCGCGATGTACCAAAACGTTGAGCAAACCTTTAGCGGCAACCTTAACGATATTGGAATTAACCTTCCGCCGCCGCTGCCTAGTGGCGGTAAATTTGTGGTAGACCAACACCTAGAAGAAAAATGGAATGGGTTGATTGGCGGGCAAGTGTCACTCACCGACAATGTAGACGCACTGCTCGAAGTCGGCTTTGGCACCCGTAGCAGCTTTATGCTTGGTCTGGGTTACCGCTTCTAATGCGCATAGTGAGTTTTTTTTCGCGCAGGCTGCTTGGCTTGGCTTTACTATTGAGCTTAAGTGGCTGTTCGGCCCTAGCGGTTAAAGAACAGTTAGATGCCAAGCAACTGCAAAAGGCGCAATTTACCGAAAGTGAATTCAATTTGGCCGAAGGTGGCCAGCTGCGTTACTGGGTGGGTGGTCAAGGTGAGCCCTTAGTATTACTGCATGGTTTTGGTGGTACTGCCACCACTACCTGGCTACCAGTGATGCTAGAGCTAAGCCAGCACTATCGAGTAATCGCCCCAGACTTAGCCTGGTTTGGAGACTCTTACAGCGAGGGCGCAGCCAACATTAGCACCCAACGTGAAGCGGTTAATCAACTCTTAGCGCAATTGCGTGTAGAGCAATTTAACTTGGTAGGCATCTCCTATGGGGGTTTAGTTGCCTATGACATGATGGCCCAGCAAACAGGCATTAAAAAAGCGGTAATACTCTCTAGCCCAGGCACCTTTATTAGTGACCAAGAGCTGCTTGAACTTAGTCAGCGTTTTGAGCGAGAGCAGCCAGCCGATATTTTTGTACCCGAAAATCGCCAACAAATGCGCCACTTGCTAAAGGGCGTATTTAGTCATTTTCCACCGCTGCCCCATGCAATAGATCAGCAAATCTATCAGCGCTACTTTGCTCTTTGGCAGGCTCAGAAACGCCAACTCATTGAAACTTTGCCCGAGTACCGCGACCAACTGACACCAAAGGTTGAGCCACGAAAAATGCCGCCAACCCTAATTATTTGGGGAGAAAACGATCAGGTATTTGAATTAACCCAAGGCGAACAGCTGGCACGCTATTTAAATGCACCAATGATGGTAATCCCTAATGCTCCTCACAACATTAGCAACGAACACCCCAACACTGTTAGCCAAGCAATAGTGCTTTTTATTGAATGAGAACTATGACTTTATCCAACATCTACAAAATACTAAGCAACCGCCAGCTACTCGGGAAATTGAGTGTATTGGCAGTGACTAGCTTGCTAAGTGCCTGTTCCAGCAATAATTGGCAAACCCGTAACCAGCCAACAGTTGAGGCGGTGCAAAGTGCGCTAAGCGAACAACCCGACTTGCAGCTACTTAGCCAACAAACCCCGCAACAATTTAGCCTCGCCAGAATGCCTGAAGACGTAAGACCTTGCTGCGCTTTTGGCAATGCCCATAAGGTTAAAGTAGGCAGCATACAAGTTCCCTTTTTTCGCTATGCCAATACCTTATCGCTGGATGAAATCGGCCCACACGCTTATGAAGCGGGCACTTGGAGCTTTCAACGTGGCGAGCCTAAAGGTCGCCGCAGCGGCGAAAACAATGGCCAACTTTATACCTTACGTGGTGGCTTTATCGATTTAGCCCATGTTCGCGATACTGCCGACAACACAGTGGCTTTGTTTCAGCGCATTTATCCACAGTTAGGCCAAGCATTTACCATTGAGCTACCCGCGGAAATTGGCCCCAGAGAAATTCGCATTAAAGCCTTTAAGGTTGAGCATTTAAGTCACCAGCAACGCTGGGAGTTAGCCGCGCAATTAGCAGCGAGAATGGCTTATTCAATGGCCGAAGCACACGAAATTGCCCAATGGCATGGCTACCGTAGCTGGCGCCCATGGTCTGAAGAAGTATCGGCCTATTCACCAGAAGATCTTTACTCAAACATGTTAGGCGCAAAAATTGGTTTGGCCTTGGTGGTAAATAACTTAAGTATGACCAGAGAGCTCTATAACCAGCACATGAGCCAATGGTTAAGCGCATCTATTGCGCAATTAGAGCCAGTATCAAAGCAGCAAACTAACGCACTGTTTGATGCCATAGACGGCCATTGGTGGGATTCAAATCAAGCGCTACCCAGTAAGTTTATGCTACTAAAACGCCATTATCGCTTAGGCAAAGAACAGCATCCTTACTTAGTGCCGGAGCATCTTGCTCAGCAAGATCTTAGCTGGCCATTGCTTGAGCCGCTGTTTGCCAAAACACCTAGCCCTATGCCACTTTCGCTGCCCGCGATTGTTCATGGCATCGATATGAGCGGCGTTGCCCAACAATGGTTAGAAGTCGCCCCCAAGTACCAAGCAAACTTTAGCCATGTGCCTAAGCACCTTTGGCAAAACGGTTTTAGCAATCGTAAGTTTTTAGCGATAACTCACTACAACCAACTACAAGACGAAATAGAGCTACAAGCCCATATTGGTAAGCACTTAAATGATTAAACTGGTTTACTTTATTGCCGCTGTAAGCGGCGGGGCCTTGGCTTCAACAGATTTAGCCGAACAGCAGCAAAGCCAAACCGATGGCAGCTTTATCGATAACATTCTAGAAAAGCTAGGCGCCGACGGCGGTTACGATAGCAGTAAAGCCATCGACTTTAGCGTACTGCCGGGGCCATTTTATAACCCAGAACTATCCTTAGGTGTGGGCGTATCGGCCATTGGTTTGTACCAAATAGATGAAAACGACCAAGTAAGCCAAACCTCTTCTTTGGTGATTAACGGCTTTGCTTCGATTAATGGCTCAATCGGCATGACCATCGACAATCGCAGCTTTTTCAAAGAAGACCAGTGGCGCCTTTATGTTGATGCTGATATCGCCGACGCTCCCGATGTATTCTACGGAGTGGGATACCAGCAAAACCACCAAGACAATAACCGGGTTAATTTTAATCATCGGCAACTGTCGTTACGCCCAATGCTACTTGGTCGCGTGGCTGACTCAGCCTTTATTGGCGCAGGCTTTGACTTTAGCTACGCGAAAGCCAGCGAGATCGACCCAGCCCAAAGCGAAGTAGATAGCAGCATTCTTGAATCCAGCGCTAGTGCTGTGGGCCTAACCCTCCAAGCGAACTACGACACCCGAGACGTGGTACGTAACCCCTATGAAGGAAGATTATTGCAACTAGATGCTGGCTGGTACCACCCGCATATTGGTAGCAACGATAGCTTTCAAACCCTTAGCTTTAATTACAGCGAGTATTACCGTTTAGGCCCGCGAGATAGTGTGCTTGCTTGGCAATATAAAAGCCGCTTTAGCTATGGTGATGTGCCTTGGCACATGCTGTCTACCCTTGGTGGTGGATCGGCCCTACGTGGCTATACCACAGGCCGATATCGTGACAAACAAATGATGATGAGCCAAGTAGAGTATCGCTGGGACTTACCCAGACGGCACGGCTTAGTGTTTTGGCTAGGGGCTGGCGCGGTAGCGCCTACATTGGGTGAATTTAGCAGCCAAGAAATACTGCCCAACGCCGGCTTTGGCTACCGCTTTGAAGTAAAAAGCCGAGTGAACTTGCGCTTAGACATGGGCTTTGGTGATGGTGAAAGCGGCTTCTACTTTAATGTAGATGAGGCTTTTTAAACCATAAAGGCATAACCGCAAACTATTTACGATTAGGAATTGCTTTGCATTTGGTATAATGAATTTATACACTTCGCCCTCGCCATAAGCTGTAGTAATGGAGCGCTTAAATGAAATCAGCAGAAAAACTAAGTAGTATTCGCACTCGCGTCCCCTTTCAGGTGGGCCGACGTAGCGATATTCCTGCTGAAATGCTCTCATTTACCAACCTAAACAGCGACAAAGAGCACGTTGCTTTGGTATTTAAAAATGCCGATAACCAACAAACTACCCCTTTAGTGCGGATCCATTCAGAATGCCTAACCGGCGACGTATTTGGCTCATCTCGCTGTGATTGTGGCGAACAACTAAACGAAGCTATCGAAAAAATGGCTGAGCAAGGCGGCATCATTTTATATATGCGCCAAGAAGGCCGTGGCATTGGTTTGTACAACAAGCTAGATGCTTATGAATTACAGATTAAAGGCGTAGATACTTATTCGGCGAACAATCAATTGGGCTTTGATGATGATTTACGCGACTTTAGTGAAGCTGCACAAATGCTTAAAGCAATGGGGGTGTCGGAATTAAAGTTACTTAGCAATAACCCCAAAAAACAAGCCGCTTTAGAGCAAAATGGTATTGCAGTAAAAGAGCTGCAAAGCACCGGTGTATATCGAAAAGTAGATAACCATTACTACTTAGAAACCAAAGCCAGCCGCGGCAAACACCGCTTAAAGCTTACCAAAGACATGCAACCTTCTTAAAAAGCGCAATAATCTATAAAAACAACTAAGGCCGCGCAATAATCTGAAATACTTCCTAGCGACCACCTGAGACACTACGCTTTTAGTGACACCAGCAGGAGGCTGTAATGATAGGCTTTATTTATTTCGCAACCGTGTTTATATGGGGCACCACTTGGTTAGCCATTGCCTATCAAATTGGCGACGTGCCGATTGCCAACTCTATCATGTACCGCTTTGCCCTTGCCTCCTTGGTATTAGTGCTGTTTCTGCTTATTACTAAGCGCTTACAAAAGCTTAGCTTAAAACAACATGGCAGCTGCTTATTGCTAGGTTTATGTTTGTTTAGCTGTAACTTTATGTTGTTTTACCATGCCGCCCAGTACATCCCAAGTGGGCTAATTTCTATCGTATTCTCCATCGCAACCATTATGAATATGGGCAATAGCTGGCTGTTTCACGGTCAAAGACCCAGCATGCGTTTAATCAGTGGAGGCATATTGGGAATAAGCGGCATTATTCTGTTGTTTTACCCCGATATCAGCCATAGCGAAACCGCCAGCCAACAGTTGCTTGGTCTAGTAATGGCGCTAGCAGGGACCTACTGTTTCTCGCTGGGTAACATGCTTTCGGCCAAACAACAAAAACAAGGTTTATCGGTACTCTCTGTTAACGCTTATGGCATGGCTTATGGCGCAGCACTGCTATTAGTTTGGAGCTTATTAAGTGGCCTAGAGTTTGGTTTTAGCACCGAGCCTCTGTACTTAGGTAGTTTGATATATCTGGCGATAATTGGCTCGGTTTTAGGCTTTAGCTTTTATTTGGTATTAGTCGGGAAATTAGGCCCGCAAAAAGCCGCCTATGCCACAGTGCTTTTTCCGGTAGTAGCGCTAGGTTTATCAACCGTTTTCGAAGGCTATCAATGGACATTAGTAAGCTTAAGCGGCGTAGCAATAGTGTTACTTGGCAATTTGCTGGTATTTACCAAAGCCAGCCCATGGCAAAAGTTGCGCTTAAAGCTCGCTAAAGTTGAATGAAAGAACAACATTTTTGAGCATCCCTGCACTTCAGTAAGATGCAAATGTGAGCATTAGCAAAATACACCAATAGTAATATTAATTATCACTTACAAGTTGTTCTATACTGAGTAAGTTATTAATTTGCAAGGATAGCGTTCATGCTCAAATCTATATCGATTCGTAAAAAACTGTTTGTTCTTCCTTTACTGCTAGCAGCAGCAATGATGGGTGAAGTAATCCTTGTGACAAGCTCTTTACAACAGAATCACGATGACGCACAAATTGTCAATATTGCTGGTCGCCAACGCATGCTAACTAAGAAGTTCTCGGCAGAAGAACTTTATCGAAGCAAGCTCCAAGACCAGCAATTCCCGGCAATTCTCAATGCAGATAAAACCGTAAAGCTTTACGAAGCGTCATTGAATGCTTTAATAAACGGCGGCCAAACCTACGCCGACTTAGGCCTTAAAAAAACCATCAACTTACCACAGCCTAGTTATCAACCATTTGTTGAACAGCTCCGCCAAGTTGAACAATTATGGAAGCAGCAACTTAGCGCCGCTGCCAAGCTAGAAGCCGATCCTTCTGGTGCCAATGCCAATGCCTTTTTAGAAATTAACCACAAAAGCATGGCAGCCATGAACAAAGCGGTGCTCATCTATGCCGACTATGCCGAGCTTAAGCTAAATACCCTAGTAAACAACAGTATTGGCCTCGCAGTAATCATGGTATTGCTAGCCTCATTAGCGGCATGGTTGGTGATAAGAGATACCACTCAACCGATTAACTTACTGGTGGCAATTAGCCGTAAAATTAGCCGTGGTGACTTAAGATCGTCGTCCGAACTGACCGAAATTATCAGCAAAAACGAAATAGGCATGCTCGCTCACCACATTGAGTTAATGCGTGAATCGCTACAAGAAGCATTAAATGAGATTCAGCAGGCCGCTAGCAGCATTAGCTTGTCGTCAAACCAAGTATCGGAATTGTCCAGTCAAATTAGCTCGGCAAACCGCAATGAGCAACAACGCTTTAGTAACATGTATGAAAACTCACAAACCCTCGAACAATCTACAGAACGTCTGAGCGAGATAGCTGCAGAAACCCTCACCATGGTGACTCAATGTAACCAGCTATCAACTAACGCTTCGAAGCTGGTCAGTGAAAACATCACCATGATGACCACCACCTCAGAAGAAACAGTAAAAGCCAGCAGCTTTATTCAAGACCTAAGCAACACTGCTGAACAGGTATATGGCATTGTTGATGCTATTCGCGCCATTTCCGAGCAAACCAACCTATTGGCCTTAAATGCTGCCATTGAAGCAGCCCGCGCCGGCGAACAAGGCCGCGGCTTTGCAGTAGTGGCCGACGAAGTACGTAGCCTTGCAGCCCGGACGGGGAGCTCAACTAATGAAATAGCCAAGCTAATTACCCAACTTACCGAAGGTGTGCAGCAGGTAGTAAACAGCATGGGAGAGGTAACAGAAAAGGTTGAACAAAGCCGCGAAACCTCAAAGCAAACCGAGCAAGGCATTTTGCAAGTTACCGATAAAATTCAATTGGTGGCGCAAGCGCAACAGAGCATTGATGAGCAAGTTGACAGACAAAATCAACAACTAGATATTTTGAAGGAAACCCAAGAGGAGCTGCAGAAAATCATCGAAGAAAGCCACAATAAGTCAGAGACCTCATCACTGGTTGCGGGACAATTGGCGAAAGTGTCGAGTAATGTCACCGACCTATTACAACGCTTTTCTATCGAGGCCTCACTCAAAGCCGAAACCAAGGATGAGGGCTGTAAACGCCATCACCCGCGCGTGCCAACCGGCCTGCATTTTTCGCTAAGCCAAGGCCGACTTCAAGCACAAGGGCTAACCAAAGATATTAGTATGGGTGGCGTAAAACTTATGGTGCCGGGCAGTATGCAGCTAAACAGTAAGCAAGCAATTGTGCTTAACTTGGCTTATCTGCACAAAGGTAGTAACAAGCAGTTTGATATCGCTGGTCAAATAATTGATGAAACCAAGGATGAAACAGGTAAAACCCAGCTACACCTCCGCTTTGAACAGCCCACCCCCCAACAACACAAAGCTTTGGAAGAGATTTTTGAGGAGCACGGTTTACAAAGCAGCTTTAATGGTAAAACAACACAAAAACCCTATTTAGACCCGCATACCAATGCGGTGCAATATAGCTCATAGCAAGGTTCTCATAGCTAAGAGCTAGAAACAAAAAGCCAAGCCTTACTGTAAATAGTAATGGGCTTGGCTTTTTCACATCTTAGGGAGTCTACAGCGCTAAAACACTTAAGTGGTTATCCCACTGCCAAGCGGTTTGTTGGCGCTGCAGTTTATTGCTTGGCTGAATAAGCTGGCCTTGTCCGGTTGAGGCGAACCACGAATGTTGACTAGCAGCTAAGCCGCACACATCGTCAATTTGCATGAGTTGCTCAAGCTCTCGGCTTTGTTCTGACCATACAGCCAACTTAGCACCGCGTGGAGAACTGGCGATAAGCTTGCCATTGCTGCTTACTATGCTGCCAATATATTGGTTAAACAAAGCCCAGTAATCGGCATCAGCATCCAGCGCTTGGCATTGCTGATTGCCTTTGTGGGAGTATATGAGCGACGCAACTTCTTGCTCAGGGTTTTGTCCTTGGCAAGCTAACCACAGGGTATCGCTGGCTTTAGAATAACTGAGATGGCGAATACTTAACTGCGGGTTGTTGAGTTCTCGGCGTTGCAGCAGTTTTCCGCTTCGGCTATCCAAATACAATAGAGCTGGCTGCATGCTATCGAGATTAAGTTTTTCTCGCCCTCGAGTATGAATGCCACCCACCGCAACCACCAAACGCTGCTGCGGCAATACCAGCAATTGATGAGGCCCCAAGCCTCCCAGTGGCCATTGTTCGCTTAACTGCCACTGAGTTCCCAGTTTACCGAAGACCAGCACGACGCCTTCGCTAGTGGCACTAATTCCAGCTGTAACATAAAGCTGTGTGGCATCTTCCGAAAAAACCGCATGCCCAAAAAAGTGCATACCTTGTGGCGGTGAAAGCTGTTGAATCACCTCACCAGACTCTGGCGAAAACAACATAATGTATTTGCCCGGTCGGCGAGCTACACAAGCGGCTAGAGCCTGCTTAGGTTTAGCTAATGCAACATAGTGCCCCCGAGCAGGCAAAGCTAACTGGTAACGCAGTTCGCCTTGTATATTCATGGCTGCGACATAGTGTTTATTTGCTTGCGTGGCACAAGCAATCAGCAAACTTTGCGGGCTTAGGTCGGGCTCATTGCTTAAGCCTTTTGCTAAGGCGGGTAAGCTTAAGCAACTAGCCGAAGCCCCAAAACCCAGCAGCTGAAATAGCACCTGTCGGCGAGTAAACTTAGTCGCCATCGTTATTGTTAAAGCCTAATTCTATAGAAAGCGCCTGTGGAATTTGCTTAGCAAACAAGCTATCCAGCTTGGCTAAGTGAGGTTCGGCTTGCTGCCAAACGGCAAGTTCGACTTTTTCATCACTGGGCTCTTGGCCTGGCATAAGTGGTATTAAAGCACTAAATTGCTCACTCACCTGTTTTGCTAACTTACTGTCATTGCTGGCCACGAACGGCGCTAAATCCTGCTGGTAACGCGTTTGCAACAGGCTTAACTGCTCGGCTAATAACTCAGCGCTAATGTTAGCTCGCCATGCCTCGCCTTGGTATGGGCGCAAGCGTTGGTGCTTGGCTGAATACATCGCGCGAAACTTTCGCAGCATAGTACTAGTTTGTAAGCGGTAGCTATTTAGCACATCACTACGCAGCTGCTCTACTTTCAGCTTTTCCAATTTAGCGCTTTGTAGGCCACTACTCACTTGCTCAGTTGCACTCACATAACGGTTCACCACACCCGGCAATAATGAACAGCGTTGTTGGTCACTTAAGGTCTCAAACAGTAAATACTCTTGAACCCGCAGGTTACTGTGGGTATTGCTTAAGGGCATAGGCGCATTAGATAAAGCCGCCTTTACCTTACGCCCAGTGGTATCTTTTTTATCAGGCCAATAGCTAATCGCCCAATTAAGCTTAAGGTCAACCAAAGGACCAAGGGCGCTAGACTGCAACGGCAAATAGGCCAAATAGTTTTGCTTCCATAGCAATTGGCTAGTTAACAGAGCCTCTGGGCTAGGATGGGCACAGTAGCTCTCGATGTGCTGCTGGTAACTGCGCGCTTGTTCAAGTAGCTGCGCGCTAACCTTAGCAATTGACTGCTTTTCTTGCTCAAGCCATTGCTGCTGAGAGGTATTGGCGCTGGCATTAGCACAACTTAAGCCCAATACTCCCAGCAAGCCCATGGTTAGGCCTCGCAAAAACGGCTTCTTCATACTTCGTCCTTACAATGAATTCACAAAAGCCACTAGCGCTTCGCGCTGCGACTGATTCAAGTTAGCAAAGGCTTGTTTTGCGGCTTCGGCTTCACCGCCATGCCATACAATCGCTTCGGTAACATTACGCGCACGCCCATCATGTAATAATTGGCTGTGGCCATTTACCGTTTCGCTAAGCCCTACGCCCCATAGTGGAGGGGTGCGCCATTGCTGGCCGCTAGCCAAATACTCGCCACGACCATCGGCCAAGTCTGGCCCCATATCGTGCAACAGCATATCGGTATACGGGTAAATAAGCTGCTCACTTAATGCCGGTAATTGTTCACGTTTTGCAGTAGTAAAACTGCGTTTGTGGCAACTGTCACAGTTAACTTGGCTAAACAGTTTATCACCTAATGCAACTTGTTCAGCATCCATTACGCGGCGCTTGGGCACCGCCAAATGCTGGGTATAAAACTCAACAAAACCAAGCAGTTTATCACTGACTTCCGAACCATCGGGGTCGACTCCGGAGGTCGCGTTTAAGCAATCCTGTTGCGAAGCAGTACAGTGATCTTTAGTGAACATTAAACTGGTAATGCCAATGTCGCCGTTAAATGCGGCAGCGTTTTGCTGCATCAAGCTAGGTTGTCCTGCCTTCCAACCAAAGCGGCCCAAATTAAAGGCTTGTAGCTGAGAGTCCCACACTTGGTTAGCCACACCACGAATACCGTCGTTATTGCTATCCTCAGGATCAGCATTGGCTAGAATGTCTTCGGCACTAATGCTTTCAAGTAAACCTAAGCCTATCATCGGTGAAGCAATACGCGGAGAAAACATCGTATTGGGGTGCATCTCGCCATAGCCTAACTGGTCAACAATCAACTGTGGTTGGCGTAATACAATACTGCTGCCGTCGGCAAACTTAAAAGGCTTATCAGTATAGGCAAAGCGAACCCGCGCTTCTGCGGCAACACCGGGTATGGCTTGGTCTTGAATTTGCCCGCCATAAGTAGGCTCTGGCACTACGCCGTTTTGAGCTTCTAGGGCTTTTTGCTCCTCTGTTTCTGCAGGAATACTAATCCGCACCAACATCGATACAGCATTACTCGCTCCAACCGGTGCAGGGTGGCCTCGACCATCTTTAATGTGGCAGTTTTGACAACCATTGGTATTAAACAAAGGACCTAAGCCATCTCGGGCGATAGTGGTAGCTGGAGCTACAACCCAAGGGTTACGGAAGAAACTGTTACCAGTACTAAAGTTAAGCCGACCTTCAAAACCTAAGTTCGCAGCCGGCATAGAAAACGCGTTGGCATCAATTTGGGTCGTTGTGGTATCGCCACCTGGCTTTTTAGGGTTAGCTAACACCGCCGAACAAAACACAGCAGCTACAGTAATTATTATTGTTTTTGTTGAATTAAATTTCACTCTCACTCTCTCCATAGAATGGAACATCAGAAAGCACAAAAGGGAGCCTAAGCTCCCTTAAACAAACAAGCTCTAATTAGAACTGGTGATCGGCAGTATCTGGGTTTAAGTTGTCGATGCCTAATACTTTGGCGCTGGCTTCAATGGCGCGGGTTTGTTCAACCAAAGCTAGTATGGTTCCATTAATTAGTGCGTGACCATCGCTATTGCTAGCAGCAATTAGTTGGTCGAAGAATACGCCTTGTTGCTCGGCACTCACCACCAATTTGGCTGTTTCTGCCATAGCTTGTTCAAACATCTTCTTGTTGTTCTTTGCAACACTGGCATCTTTTTGGGCAACTAACTCAGCCAAGCTAGGACCAGTTAAGGTAGAACCGTCTAAACGCTCAAAGCTACCAAAGTAAACATTGCTAATACCTTGGTTATTGTAGAAGTGAGAGTTATGAGTATTGTCACTGAAACAATCGTGCTCATCTTCAGTAGAGTTAGCTTCTAGCGCCACTTTCATACGCTCGCCTGCAAGCTCGCCTAAAGACAAGCTGCCCATGCCAAACATCATACGGCGTAGCGCTTGTTCACTTGGTTCTGCCACTAGCTGCTGCTGGTATTCGCCACCTTTAGCCCATTGCTTGCTCATCCAAGCCAAGTCATCAACTAATAGCTGAGTTACAGCGCTTAAATATGCAGCGCGGCGCTCACAGTTCCCATTAGTACAGGCATCGCCTTTAGCAAAATCGGTGTAAGCACGTTCGCCTGCACCTGCTTTGGTGCCATGAAGATCTTGGCCCCACAATAAAAATTCTACTGCGTGGTAGCCAGTAGCAACGTTTGCTTCTGAGCCCGCTAACTCATTTAATGAAGCTAATAATTCTGGGGTAATGTTTCTTAAATCAACCTTATCTTCACCTACTTGCAGGCTAGTGTTGGCAACAATATTTGCCGTAGCGCCAGGGTTACCAAGCTCGTATTGGTAATCGGCGGCAACGTAATCGATTAAGCCTTCATCTAAAGGCCAAGCATTAAGCTGCCCTTCCCAGTCGTCGACAATTGGGTTACCAAAACGAAATACTTCACTTTGCTGGTAATACACGCGAGCCACTTTCCAAGCGTCTTTCGCTGCTAATAAGCTTTTTTCTGAAGGCGCTTCAATAAGCTGCTGCGTTGCTTGCTGTAGCTGTAAAGCACTAGCGTGTGAATCACTAAATACCGCATGAGCTAACTCTGCATAATGCTCTACGACTTGATCTTGTTTTACATCTGCAAACGATGCGTTTGCCAACAATACTGTTGAACCTACTACTACTTTAAATAAGCGCATTGCCACCCCTTCCAAAACACACATGATAATTATTCTCATTATCTTTATCATTTATAATAAGTAAACAAAAATATGTCATTTTGTAAAAATTAGTAAAAAGTAGCGCCATTTAACAAAGCACAAAATCACCATATTGATGTAATTAAGTTGTCATATAATTCTCGTTAAATACCCGCGCATGAGAAATTCAGCATCTGGTGAGTAGGAAAGGTTGCCAAGCCTTTATGAACTATTTGGCAACATTTCCCGTTCTAATGATTTATACCAATTACACTAAGTAAGTGTTCAGGAATAACGCAGGGAAAATACTCGAGAATAAGACAGGATTTTTCGATAAGTAGTTATTCTACAATCAAAAATTCTAACGCAGTTATCGAGTATTTTAACCAGATAGAATGAACAGTTTTTAGTACGTTTGGTATTAGTTCACACACTTAAATGAGGGTAAAAAAGAGTATGAGCACGCTTAATGGAAAGCAGTTTTGGAAAGCATTACGCAAAAAAGGCATCCCACCTTCGGTATTTGCGATGAAAGCCAATTGTTCGTTAAACAGTGTCTATAACTTGAAAGAGCGCAACCAAATCCCAGAAAAATTTGCGCTGGTACTAGATAGAATAAATTAAGACATTCTGGCGAGTTAATCAGTACCCAGATTAACTCGCTTACTAAAATTATTTCGACAGCTATGCCCGTAACAGGCTCACTTCTTTAGGCTCAGCCTTGTTCTCAAAGCTAACTTACCACTGATTAAACGGCCGCAGTGACCGACATCTCAACCAGTATCTCTTCTCGCGCCATATGGGCTTGCACACATGCTCGTGCTGGCGGAGTAACATCGGCTATCCAAGCGTCCCACACTTTATTCATTTCGGCAAAATCATCCATGGTGCGCACGTAAATAGTCACGCTTAGTAACTTCGACTTATCGGAGCCAACCGTTGCCAACAGCTCTTCTACTTTTTCTATAGTGGTACGGGTTTGTTCGGCTATCCCTTGGCTGGTGTCTTTAGCCACTTGGCCACATAAATAAACGGTTTTGTTATGTACCACTGCGCGACTCATTCGCGCTTTGCTCTCGAAATGTTGAATAGACATGTTTGCTCCTCATAAAAAAGGCTAGCACCGCTAGCCTTCACATTATTAAATCATAGCGCTTAACGCGCCAAAGACAGTGGATAGTTACGTTGTTCTGCTAACTGTTCCGCTAATGTTAACACCTGTTGATAGGCTAAACCCTGAGTACTCTGTAAGGTATTAAGATCACCGCAAGCGGCAGGGCTAAGTAGGCCTAGCTCTCGTATGTTTTCAATAATTTGCTCGGCAGCACTTAAGGCCGAAGAGAACTTTACAATCTCGGTACGCGCATAGTGGGCCTTATCGAAGGAAACGCTAGCTGCGCGTAAACTTGGGTCACTACCCGGTATTTGCTGGGCGCCAAATAAAGGGCGACCAGCTACCTTGGCATTGCTAAAGCTTGGTAAGTAGCGCGACATATGTTTTACCGCCTCGGCAGTGCGCTGTTCTACTTCTTCAGCTTGCCAACCTTGGGTTAATTTACGACTTAAGCTTGCATCTAGCTCTGGTTGGGCACTGCTTTCGCTGGAGCTAACCAAGCCACCTTTAAACAAGGTTACGGTGTCGGTCATACCATGTAGCTGAAACAAGCCATCTGGATAGGGGGTTAGCTGCGCCATACCATTGGGCGTACCGCGCTCTCCATGAACAATAAGCTCTGGCCAGCGCCCTTGTGGATTTGGCCAAGTGGCCAAATACGCTGCTTTAAACTCAACCATTCGGCTACGGCTTAGCTTGGCCATATCGTCAATACTGCCACTGCGATATCCACAAGCGTTAATGAGGTAATCCACCTCTATGCTATGGCTACCTTGCGGGCTACTGTAATCCACCCGCCAACGCGGTGTAGCACCTGGTAGTAACTCTATGTGCGTCACTTTAGAGTGAGTAAACACTTGGCAGTTGGGCAAGCGCTCACTGGCTAACTTAACCGTGGCGGCAATACGCAACAGGCTTAAGCCGTATTCCTGCACCTGTACAAAGGGAAACTTAAAGGCCGATAAATCTAAGTTTTTGGCAACCGGTATCATCCATTCGTCTGGACTTTGTGGCTGAGCCACTAACTCTTGCTCGGCCAGTGCTTCTAATTGTTCGCGGCTGTAAAGGCGATAATAATCTTCAGCTGGGCCTAGTTTTTGATTGGCAGGGTCTTGTTCAATAAGTGCAGCGTAATGGGCTTGCACCTTGCGTAAACGGGGGAGTAATGCTTCGGGCTCGCCTGGGTCATTTAGTGGCACACTAATAACCGTAGGTCGCTGGTTAACAGCATGCGGAAATACCCGTAAGGTATGAATAGATTGCTCAAGTAGCTTTAAACATTGCTCATCGGAGATTTCTCGATACAGGTTACCACCGGCATGTAAATGACAAGCTGGCGGCCCGTTCACTAAACTAGGTCCAGCTTCAAACAGGCTAACCTTGGCGCCAAGCTCAGCCAGCTTGAGGGCTGCTGCGCTGCCGGCAATTCCACCACCTACTACGGCGACTTGAGGCGAAACAGAAGAGGTCGCCGTCACTGGGTGCATTTGCATCACTAAAATTTCATCCGCTAAAGAAAAAAACTATAACGTGAATATTCTAACTGTCGATCAGTAACAATGAAATACTATTCGACCAACACTAGGAAGCTAAGCTACAGATTAATCGAGAAAAGAGGCTAACATAGCCGATATTGTAAAGAAGCCTTAAGTCGATTGGCGTAAGCCCCCAAGCAACTCCGAATCGCTTGTCAATACACCACAATAATAACGCCAACTCTTAAGCACAAGGTTAATAGCAAAGCTAAATTCTTAGATTGGCGTTAGAAAACCAGCATAACTTCTGACTAACTTAACTCAATAAACTAATCTTTAGCGATAAGCAAAATTCGAAATAAATGGATGGCTAAGCGATTCAAACCTCAATATTCTGAACCCTAACACTGGTAGTGACTAGGCTAAATTGGCGCTAAAAACAACATGCATTACCAAGGTTTTTAGCCTCATTAATATACCCTGATTGGTATAACAGCAGCATTGCTCCGCTAGAGCCATTTCTACTCACAGTAAAGTAAATGAACACACATTTAAGCATCACCATCTTGCCTATGTGATATTGTGCTTAAACGGTATGATTAACTTATGACTATGCTAAAGGTCTAAGTTTATTAAGTTACAAGACCGAAGAAGGCATTAACAACAGAAATTAGCTTCAGTCTTCTAGCTAACAGCCATACCCTCTCGGTACAGGGTAACAATAATATCGGTATATCTTTGATTTATTAAAAGGTTAGCTAATATTTAAAGATTTAGTTGCAGATTGAAAATGTAAAGCCTCCACATTGATTTGCACCACTCAAGGCTTTATTATTTTAGTGCTAGGAAGCAGTATTATCATGGGTAGCATTGGATATTTTTGTTGCAATTTTGACAATACCTACTGTTCGTTTTTTTCCAAGGTAATAAGTCAATTAATGGCTTTTTCTGTGTTTCACGATATGCTGTTTAAACAACAGGGTTTACACTTGCTGAATACCATTTAACGATGTTTATTCTTAAAAAATGATTTTACTCTGAAAAATATGCAGGGCAAGGAGATAAGTGTGTTTGAAGGCTTTGTTCCAAAAGAGTTAGTGATAGGGGAAATTTACTTCCCCCCTTTACTGGTAGCCACCGGTTTTGGCTATTTGGCTGCAAGTTTATCTATGAGCGGCATCATGCGCATGGGATGGCATCGACATCTCTATGCACCAACAATTGTCGAGTTATCATTACTACTTATCTATACAGTATTGATTAGTACTTACATTTTTCCTGGGTAAAGCTTTAAGGCATCACAATGAAAACCAAACTATTAACTTTACTGCTAGTGGTGATTGCAGCCACGCTAGTAACCTTAAAATATCAACACTACGTTACCCAGCCGTGGACTCGTGATGGACAAGTACGAGCAAATATCATTGAAGTAACCCCTAGGGTTACTGGGCCGGTAATAGCTATCCACGTTACAGATAATCAAAGAGTTAATGCTGGAGATCTATTATTTGAAATTGACGATCGAGTATACCTCAGTGCTAAACACCAAGCTCAAGCTGCTTTAGCCCAAGCTGAAGCCGTAATGTCCAGAGCTAAAAATGAATTAACAAGGATGAGTTCACTGGAAAAACGTACTCCTGGCTCGGTACCCGTTATCACACTCAATAACCTTAATAACGATGTAGAATCTGCTAAAGCTAATTTGGAAGCTGCTGAAGCAGGTTTAGACAATGCAGAGTTAAATTTAGCGTTTACCAAAGTGTATGCAAGTAAAGATGGTTATATCACCAACTTTAACATCTCCGTGGGAGCACAGGTCGTGGCAAATCAACCTGTTGTGGCCCTAATAGACGAGGATAGCTTCTGGGTGGAAGGATTTTTCAAAGAAACTGATATTCACTCAATGCAAACGGGAGATACCGCAACAATTACTTTAATGAGTTATCCAGACCACCCATTTGAAGGAAAAATCACCAGCATTGGTTATGGCATAGCGCAAAGCGATGGAAGTACCGGCACCAAAATGCTACCCAATGTTAACCCCAATTTCGAATGGATACGGTTAGCTCAACGATTACCCGTAAAAATAGCGGTAACCTCCTTACCAGAAAATATTCAATTACGTGTGGGCACCACTGCCTCAATAATGATAACCAAGCAAGCGACGAGCGCTAACTAATGACAGACGCAACTAAACTGGCCATTAAGGTAGCGTTAAGCCTAGCTCTAACGATATTTTTAGCCTTGAGTTTTGGCTGGGATAAACCTTATTGGGCAGGGGCGGTTGTAGTAATTATGGCAACCACAGAAAGCTATGGATACGCAAAACAAAAGGCGAGCCACAGACTAGTAGGTACCCTTGTAGGGGCAGTGTTAGCTGCAGTGCTAATCACTAACTTTGGCCAACAACGAGAATTGTTTTTTTTGGTTATAACCACGCTTGGTGCTTTTGCTGCATACATGTCGGCTAATTCAGCTTATGGATACGCTTATAAAGTGGCCTTTATGGTTGCCATGATAGTCTGTTTAGCGGGAGGCCTAAGTGAATTATATAGTTTTCAACTAGGCATCCTTAGATTACAAGAAAACCTGCTAGGCGTAGTATGTTTTTCAGCTGTATTTAGTCTATTGTGGCCAGAGTCTAGCCTTACTCGTTTAAAAACTAAGGCTAAAATAGCGAAAGAAAAAGAAGCGTTCAAAAATGTTAAAGAAGGTCAGCTGCGCGCAATTAAGTTCTTTTGCTTTACCTCTGTATGCTGGGCGTTGTGGATATATTTGCCTATTCCCGGCAGCTTTATGTTTCCTATGTTGGCTGCTTCGCTAGGCATTAGCTTAGTGGAATTTAACTCGGCAGTGTTCAACAAGCTGCTTGTGGTACTGTATTTTTGGGCTGTAGTTATTTTGCTGCAGTACGTTTTTCTTTTACCAATGTTGGAATCGGGTTGGCAGTTAGCAGCTTTTTACTTTGTAAACTGTTTCGTTATATGGCGAGTATTCCACAAGCCCGAGCAGCTGGTAATGCGTTTGATGGGCGGGCAGTTTTTGGTGCTACTAACGATGAATGCTCAACACCTTCGCCCAGTATACGATATTAACTCTTCGCTACAAATGCTGATGCACTTAAGTGTACTGATAGTTGTTATGAAAATAGTAATACAAATAATAGAATCGTTGATAACAAGCAATAGCGTCGAAAACCAATGATGCTATGTAACGAATAAGCCTTTAGGCTAGCCTTTCTTGTTTCTCGATGTATTGAATGAGATACCTAACAATACGCGTAGACAGAAGTTATAGCTAATAGATGTGCAACGCCTTGTTTTACAAGACTAATAAAACCCTCTCATCGTCGCCTTGATACTCACTGTAACCTAAAGTTTTGGGTAGCCTCCTAATTAAGCAGCGTCAAATGCCGTTGCCGCTGCTTGCGTTTGCAAACCGCTGTTTAGATTACTCAGTTATGTTGGCAGGACAGCTTTATTACAAACAATACAATAGAGCGTTACCACACAACGGGTTGAATAAACTCGTATAAAAATTTAATAGGAGAAAAAGTGATACCTACAGTATTTATCACTTCGAATAAGTAAACTTGATAGTTTATCCAAAAAACCATTATTAATAATAAGACGTAAACCACCAATAAAATTACGTTAATACGCTGATGAAACGGCGAACGAATTAAAGTAACCGCGGGGCCTAAATAGATCGCCGAAAACCATGCCAGTGAGCCGAGAATCATAATTGATTTTCGAAACATTGCTATTGGCAACTCTTGCGCAGGCCACTGCTTCGCAACTAGCAAAAACTCTTGACTAAGAGGAGAAAAGAACCCGGTTACCGTATTGGCTAAGCCCAGATACATTAACAGATCCCCTACGATGAATGACCAATGGTCACAGGTTCCTGCCTCGTCGATTGCTGAAGAGCTTATAAAAGCAACCAAGGATAACAACGAGAAGGCTAATGCCATAAACAGAGCCATATCAGCACGAAAATGTATTGCATGATCAAGGCCAGGTACTGGCATTCCACCAGCCATTTTAGCTAAGTCAGATATTTGAAACGACACTATAGCAATATTAAAACCAACAACCGTTAAGCGAGCACGCATCACATTGATAGCGATACGTATACGGGGAGTATCAGTCACTATTGCTCTCCAAAAACAAAATATTCATCATTTAAAAAAGCCTTAGCAAGAATAATCAATTCAGCTAAGGCTTAAGTTGAAACATTAGTGTCCAGCTTTAGACTTGGATACTAAGAGAATACCATTGCCATGTACCCCAAGATGAGTACCACAGCTGAGGTTAAAGCATACGGAACCGGGTAGGCTACGGCCGCTATACCACTTTGCGATAGATCCTGAATACCATTAAGCGCGGGGGTGCTATTTCTGCCACCAGCACAAGCACCGGCCAACACAACAGGATTCATTTTTCTAAAGTAATAACCGTAAATCCAAGCTAAGAAAGGTGGGATTAAAGCTCCCATTAAGCCGAGTACAGCTATCCATATCACTACAGTGCCTTGGAATGAGGACATAATCTTAGGTCCAACTCCAGCAGCCAATACAGCAACAAATAGGCTTAAGCCGATATCATTAAGAAATGCGCGAGCGCCTTCACTAGTTGGTCCGCCAAAATCAGGGTTTCGTGTACGTAACCAAGAAACCAAAATTCCCATTAACATACACCCAGCAGAAGTACCTAAGGCAAATGGTATACCGCCAATTTCAACACTGGCGTGGCCTATTACAAAACCTATAAACAACGCAAATGACATAAATGATACTTCTGTGTAGGCACTTTCAATAATAGGCACACCTTTTAAGGCTTTGGCAGCCTGAGCCACACACCAAGCCGGGCCAGCCAAGCGCAAAACATCACCCTTTTCTACTACGGTTTTAGGCATGTGCGGTATAGCTACACCAGCTCTAAACATTGATTTTAAGTGGATCCCAAAACCAATTTCAGCGCCAAGTTCTTCTAATGTTTTGCCTGCGAACTCACTTTTGCCAACATGAATGTCAGCAACTTCTAGGTCAATCATTCGTGCACGCGGCTCAGATACCTCTTTACCAACTTTATCTTTACCGCTAAGAAGGAGTGCATAGTCTCCCATCACCCCAACAATATCACCAAGTTGAAGAGTTGGATTTTCCTGCGCATCTATAACCTCATCGCCACGAACAACTTTCACAATCGCAGCATGCGGATTCATTTTAAACAGTTGCTCTACGGTTTTCCCCTCTAACTCTTTCTGTTCAACTAAAAAAGAGCGAATTTGCTTATCGGTGAAACCAAGAATGGACGCGCCCGCAGTACCCGGCAAAGCACCTCCATCTTCACCGCCGCTAAACTCTTGTTCGGCTTTTTGGGCTTCAACCACAGCATCCTTACCAAACATTTTAGGTAAGTATTTGATAAGTAAAATAATAAATATAGAAGACAATACATAACTGATAGCATAACCTGCTGCCATGTTTGCTCCTACCATGTCTGTGGTCACCCCATCAGGAAGTTTAAATGCACCGCTAGATACTGCCGACTGAGCAACGCCCATAACCGCAGTCACCGTGTAACTACCTGAAATGATCCCCGCAGCATATCCCGGCCCTAAATCAAGCACCTTAACGCCAAAGAATACAATTAAGAAATTAGAGAAAACTACAATTAAACCGATAACCACAAAGTCTAGGCCACCTCGAGCTAAACCTGAGAAAAATTGTGGCCCTACACGCATGCCCAGCGCATACATAAAGAGCATCAAGAAAATGTCTTCTACTAGGCCAGGAATGTTATAAGTAATGCCATAAAGCGAACTAGACGCTAAGGCTATAAGAATGCCCGTTACCAAGGTGCCAGCAGTTGCCCCTAACGAGATCCCCCCAACGGTTATACGGCCAATTGGATAACCGATAGCCAATGTTAGAAACAGATAAGCAAAAGGGTTTTGCGCAAGATAATTTAAAGCCCAAGCAATACCACTATAGGATTCGGGCTCTGTAGTTGCACCAAAAGCGTTTCCGACAGCTAGAGTTGCAAGACAACACATCCCAAATAAAAAACTAATCATATGTTTGGGTAAGTTAGTAATATACCCCGTATTCTTCCTAAATCTATTCATGATTCCATCCTAGATTGACCAAAAGAAGAAGCAACAAAGTTACTTCTTCTTCAATATTAAAAGTGATTAGTGATTAACACTTACCAGATGAAGTTTTATGAGGGTCATGTAATTCAGGAGGAGTTGCATTACCGCCATGCTCTTCCAAATATTCACAAGCCATTTCTATGTCTCGAGCTAGAATTTCAGCTGAATCTCGATTTAGATGAGGTCTAACCACAATACGTAAACTATTTACAGATTGTGCGTTAGCGGGCATAGAATAAGCTGATAATATCCACCCACGTTCACGAACCTTGTTAGAGATATCAAACTCATTATATTTAGTAATTGAATCTTCAAGAGTCAAAGCAACTACAGGAATACGTTGAGTCTCATTCATTACCTTAAACTTGCCCGTGGCGATTAAACGGTCTCTCAAGTATTCGGCATTTTCTACGGTTTGTTTCATTATTCGCGTGTAACCGGCTTTACCAAGGCGCAAGAAGTTATAATACTGAGCCAGAACGGTTGCAGAGCTTTTACTAAAGTTAAGCGTAGCTGTAGCAGCTTCTCCACCGAGGTAGTTAACGTAGAAAACTAAGTCTTCATTAAACACCGCACGCTCGCGGAAAATAACCCAGCCAAGACCAGGAGGCACTAAACCAAACTTATGACCAGAGGCGTTGATAGATTGAACGCGAGGTAAGCGGAAATCCCATTTGTAATCTGGGTAAAGGAAAGGATTAACAAAACCTCCAGAGGCCCCATCAATATGCATTGGAATTGAAATGCCTGTTTTTTCTTCGTAAGCATCTAACCAATCATGAATAGCTTGAAAATCGTCATCCTCACCGGTAAACGTTTGCCCTGCAATAGCCACAACACAAATTGTGTTTTCATCTACATACTCATCTAGTTGATCGGCTGTTAAGCGGTATTGACCCGGTTCTAACGGAACAATGCGAGGCTCTACATCAAAATATTTTAGGAATTTTTTCCAAACAATTTGTACGTTCCCGCCAGTTACCATGTTTGGTTTAGTGGCATCTTTACCCGCTTTTTCACGAGCTTGGCGCCAATTCCATTTATGCGCAAGACCAGCCAGCATACACGCTTCAGAAGAACCAATGGTTGCTGCACCATAAGGTTCTACATCAGAAGGACCATTCCATAAACCGTGTAACCATTTTACACATTTAGCTTCTGTGGCTTTGGTATGAGGGTACATGTCAGGGTCAGCAAAATTTCTAAATGAGCCATCTTTAAATATTTCTACAGCTTCTGGCTCCATAAACGTGGTCACAAATGAAGACAGATTGAGCATCGGGTTAGCGTCTGTCCAACATTCACTTTTCACTAGAGCAGCAGCGGCTCGAGCCGCCATTCCTTGTTCAGGAAAATCTTCAGGTAACTCAATATTAAACTGTTCGTAAGGACTTAAATTCTCGTGTTTATCGTGCGACATGTAACTCTCCTTGTCGGTCAAAAACAGTAAGCAAGCACCAGCGAGTCTGGCGAAAAACCTACAGACCGGTTTGTTGATAAGTAAGATATTGCTGTATTACTGTTGTACTTGTTGCCGACTTTGTCAAGCTTAGATGGTGTTAATTTTTTATGTAAACAAAGTGTTTAACCGTATGTTTTATGTGTATTTTATAGTTAAATGCCGCTTATTAGATGTGAATCAATTGTAAACTCGGCAGCAATCATTTTTGCTCCACTTAGGTTTAAACCAACTTGCTCTTATGCTTGCGCTTTTGCACTCTTGGTAACGCTGCTTTAATTCGCTAGTATTGCTTATGTTTGTTGCTTAACCTTGTTGAACCTTGTTGAACCTTGTGTAACGATTACACTTCTCGGTTCCCTGCTAACAATTGCCCGCAGATAGCGATACCAGCGTAGCATCGAGGCTGCAATTACCCACTGCAAATATCGACAAAAATGAGTTAAGCGCAAACAAACTGTTTACACTTAAACGTAAGTTACACCAAGGTTTGCGGTTGGTCTCACCCATTGCACCACCCAAGTAATTGTTAAGAGTAATGCTATGGCCTAACAATATGGTAGCGATTAGAAAGCATTCTCCTCTTCTTGCAACACTCTCAAAGGTAACAGCGTTGGTTTACTAAGTTGCAGTGAAAAGCCTCGGCTTTCCACAATATCAAGGAGATTTATGCTGGATGAACGATAGTAACTGAGAATACTAATTATCACTTGCAACCAACACTAGTGATCTTTGCACCAATTGAATGAAACGAAACGATACTTAAACAAATACAAGCATAGCGACTTTGTATCAATACCTTTACAACGAAAAGTACTTTTTTATTGATCAACAATTCTACCAAATTAGGCAGTGGTTTATTTCTAACGGTAGGCCTGTCACCAAGGGAACGGTGCAAGGCAATAGCGCTAAATGACTTGCAGGTATTAGCATTTAGCTGCCGGTTCAACTCACGCTTTGGGCGATGGGATCAAGGCTATCTGCCAAAATTTCCTTTTGTTGAAGTGATTTTTTACGAGCGTCTGCAAGACTCACAGCTGGATACTGACCAAGTGATATTTTTGGCCGTGTTTTTTTATTGGGTGCACGTAGTTAAGACACCAAGCTTTAGCGCCATTTGGCCATACACGTAAAAACAACCCTCCGCCATCGCTAAGATTGTTTTCCTTATGTTTTGCTTTAGCTTGCGCAACTTGCGTGGCAGACAACGGAACTACTTTTCGAGGCATTTTAGTAACCCCTCGCAGATGTATGACTATAGGGTTACATCAGGGCTTACATAAAATAAAAAGTTTTACTGGATGCAATAAGGCGTCTTTGGACAACGATTTGAAATTTGCTTTATTTTCTAATGCTAAAAGACGTTATGGGATATTACGAGAAAGGAAATTGGCAGGGGCGGAGAGATTCGAACTCCCAACATTCGGATTTGGAATCCGACGTTCTGCCATTGGAACTACGCCCCTGCAACCGAAGCGAATTATACATAAGCCAGTTTAAAGGTAAAGGGTTTATCGTGTGGTTTTGTTTAAGCGTACAAAGAACCAACAAATTGTCGATAAAAACCGCTACAGCGGCGAAAATTCGCACACAAATAAGCGAGTTTTGAAAACTGTCCTCTCTACCTCTCTACCTTTCCATGAATGTCACAGCTATTATCTGAAATCGGGCTTAAGCAGTTAAATAGAAGGCTGAGCCGACATTTTGGCTTTTAAAAAGTCACTATGGCTAAGGTAGATTAGATCAGACACTTGGCGAATAAGCGCCTCTTCTTGTGGGTCGATAACGCCATCTGCATAGGCAACCTTCCACAGCGCTTCGGTAAATTGGTAACGAAGCTGATAATCTAACTCTTTTACGTAACGAGTAAAATCAAACACTGAGATAGCTTGATTGGCTTGTGTTTGCGCCTGCAAAAATAAGCGTTCTGCTTCGTTATCATCCAGATCGAAAAGCCGTTTTATTTTTCGAAGTATTACCGCATTCTCGGCGTTACTTTGCTGGTTATCACTCTGGCTTAATTGCACTAGTAAAGTAGTTGCTGCCAGTTCTACGTTGGGTAGCTCAGAATTGCCAGCTCCCTCCACCGTAGCCTGTAAGAATTCTTTTAGGGCTTTAAGCATGCGCCTTCCTCTATACTTTTTCTGGAAAAGCAGCATAAACCAGCCTAAGCAAAATGCCAAATAGCTAAAACGAAAGCGCTAGAAATGAAAAAGCCCCGTCATAAGACGAGGCTTTAAAAGGATGGTGCCGATTGCCGGAGTCGAACTGGCGACCTACTGATTACAAGTCAGTTGCTCTACCAACTGAGCTAAATCGGCACACTGTTGGTACTGCTGATACGCTGTATCGAGCGAGCGCTATTAAACGGATTTTCACGCTGCTTGTCAACGGCCAGAGTGAAAAAATTTTCAATCCTCGCACAACTGCTAATTTAATGAGCAATTAAGCTACTTTTTCAGCACTTAGCACTTGAGGCTCAGCAAGATTAATCGATTCTAGCTCCACCGAAGTTTTTAAACGGTCATCCCAGCGGCGTAATTGCAGCCGACCATCCATGGTTTCACACAATAAGGTACAGTTTTCAATCCAATCTCCATCGTTAGCATATACAACACCCTGCAACTTACTCAACTCTGGATGATGAATGTGGCCACATATCACCACATCCACACCTTGGCGGACGGCCTCATTTACAACGGCTTGACGATAACGAGCAATGGCTTCACTAGCCTTGGCAATTTTAGATTTGACATAACCCGCCAACGACCAATAGGGATAACCCAATGCATGGCGAATTTTGCTGGTAGAGCGATTAAGAAATAGCAAAAAGTCGTATAGGTGATCGCCCAACTTGGCATAAAAGCGTCCAAAACAGACTTCTTCGTCAAACTGGTCACCATGGATAATTAATATTTGTTTGCCAGTAATGCTGGTATAGCGATACTGTGTGCTAATTGTCACATCGGCGAGATCAATGCCGTGATAAGCCTTGAACAGTTGGTCGTGATTGCCCGGAATATATACCAACTCGCAACCTGATTTAGCCAAACGCATAAAATACTGTAATACTTGATTATGAGACTCCGGCCAATATACACGCCGCTTTAAGGCCCATACATCTACAATGTCTCCTACTAAAAAAATGCGCTTAGCTTTAGTTTGTTTTAACAACTGCAGTAGCATTTCGGCCTTACAATCTTTACATCCCAGGTGGATATCAGAAAGCCATAGGCTTTGATAGAACTGTTTAGTTGTCATCACTTACGCCACATCATCCCTGTTATGGCTAATCTAAAAGGCATATTTGACTAAAAAGTGACGCTTTGATGTCAAGACCATGACAGAAGTATCGTTGCTAAACAAAGAAGCTTTGTTTAGTGTACTAAACTCAATTAGGCTAAGGGAATATGTATAGTCCCAACTAAGATTTGCAACTGCATGAAGTTCGATACTAACGGGCTTGTGTTCGACTTTTTTGCATAAATCGAACACAAGCCCAAGAGCCTAAAATCCATGTTGGAATGCCCAATCATCTCGGAGTAGATAGTGAGACCTAATTCCCCACAACAGCCATTATCAATTGCTACCATTGGTGGTGGAAGCGGCCACTTTGTTTTGTTATCCGCTCTTAGAGATGCCGATCAATTAGCCATTAGCGCTATTGTTTCTATGACCGATAGCGGCGGCAGCACGGGCAGGTTGCGTGATGAACTAGGCATATTGCCACCAGGCGATATCCTGAAGTGTGTATTGGCCCTGTCGCCCTACCGGGAGCTTGCCCGTAAGCTTTTACTAAAGCGCTTTACTAAAGGTAAACGCCTGTCTGGGCATAGCGCAGGTAACATGCTGCTTACCATGCTCTCCCAATACAGTGGTTCTTTTTCCGAGGGCATCCAAGGCTTAGCACAAATGCTTGATGTTGAAGGCGAAATTTTGCCGGTCACCATTGATAAGTCCACCCTAGTTGCAGAACTTACTAGCGGTGAGCGTATTTTTGGAGAGAGCGCTATTGATCTTCCTCGTGGTGACCAACGAGAAAAAATAGCCAACGTTTTTTTGGTACCGCACCATGCAGAACAGGTTAGGGTTTACCCTCCGGTGATCGAACGTATCAATACCGTAGAAGCTATCATATTAGGTCCTGGCGACCTATTTACCAGTATTATTCCTAATCTGTTAGTTCCAGGTGTAAAAGAAGCAATAATAAATAGCAAAGCTAAACTAGTCTATGTAAGCAACATTATGACGAAGTTTGGTGAAACAGATGGCTACAACCTAGAGCATTTCATTTCTGATTTAGAACACTATCTAGGTCGCCCTTTAGACGCCATCGTGGTTAATAACCACATACCTAATGACGAAATGATTGCCAGCTACAACTTAGAACGTGCGCAAGTGGTAGAAGTAGACGACCTAGAAGCTTTAGATAAAAACTATCAGTTAATTTATGCAGATTTAATTGATGAAGACAGCGATATTGTACGCCACGACTCAGAAAAACTTGCCAACGCCATACTACCTTACCTTAACAGCTTAAATAGCCAAGCGCTGTCATTAGTAGCGGTTAACGGAGCTGAGGGATAATATTCACACCACCCGCTAAAGCTGAGTCGGGCACTCTGCGCATCAAACTGTCAAGCTGCGTGAAAACGGGACGTAGTGAAGGATCATACTTATCCTGCCAACTCCATTGCCAAACCTCATCCCCTTGCGTCCAACGAATCAGCTTTTCTGAACTGCGTTCACCAGAATACGGAGAAGCCAGTTGCTTGGGTACCTGTTGTAGTAGCGCATAAATATCAGAACAAACCAACATCGACAACTGCTGCACCGCTTCGATAGCGTTAAGCTGCTCATGATAGGTTTGACGAATAGAATAATGTAGATTCTCACAATCTACGTTTACTGTAGTAATTCCATCAGGACGATGAAACTTAAAGCTCAATTGGTATGAGGGAGCGGCTTTGTCAAACAAGGCTACCCAAGTAGTTGCCCCACTCACAAGCACAATTACTGCACCTAGAACAATACTTCCGAAATAGCGTGATTTTTTCGCCATAGCTTACCCACTCATTCCATGTGTCTATGATTAACCAGCAAAACATAGAAAGCACTTTATTTAGCCACTAATTTTTTTCTACTATATAAAGGTAGGGCAGATTTAAAAGCTTGCAAAGCCTTTTTTTGACAAATAACTCAATTTAGTACACTGTCTCATTGTGGATAAAATTAATTAGTTCAGTGAAAAGAGTTGCTTAGTAAAAAGCACCAGTTTGGAGCTAGAATATTCGTACGAGAAAAAGCAAAAAAAACTTTTTTATACTGATATGACCACCCATCTATTAATATTTGCTAAAATCGCCGCTCGCCGCATCATGCAAAGAAAGTGAGTTATGAATTTAAACCAATATTTTAGTCGAGAAGATCAGCAGTTTGTATTTAGCAGACAGCAAGCTTGTGATTTTGCCAAAGGCGTCGCTAACGACTTTAATGCCATTCACGATGCAGACTCTTCGCGTTTCTGTGTTCCTGGTGATTTATTATTCTCAGTAATGTTGAACGAGCTTGGTTTAAGCCAAGACATGCAATTTACCTTTGCCGGCATGGTCACCGATGGCGTACCACTAAGTATTAAACAACAAGAACAACACTGCTTACTCGTAGATAACAACGGTAAAGAATATCTGCAATTAGAACGCAGCGGTGAAAACCTAAAAGATGCTGAGATTATTGGCGATATTATTTCTGACTACGTGCGCTTCTCTGGGCGTAACTTTCCGCACATATTAGTCCCTCTGCTTGAAGAACAAGGCTTAATGCTGAATCGTAAGCGCCCACTAGTGATTTACGAAAACATGAGCCTGCATTTCGAGCAATTACCAACTCGCTCTCCACATTTAGAGTTTGTTGGCGGTGAGTTTATTCCCAATGGAAAACGCGGCGTAGCCTTGCTTAAATTTACTATCAGCGAAGATGGCCAAGTTATAGGCAAAGGCCAAAAACGCATGGTGCTGGGCAGTTTGCTTCCGTACGAAAAAGCCGAAAGTGACATGCTAATTGATAACTATGAAGGATGCCGCCAGGCCTTCTTAAAACGCCAACAAGCGTAAGTAGTTAAAGCGCCAATCGGCGCTTTTATTTTATCTGCGATAAAGGCAAGGCTGTGTGGCTAAACACCTGCTGCAGCACAAAGCTAGAGCGCACGCCAGTAACCCCCTCTATCCGGGTTAGTTTACCCAACAAAAACGCTTGATAATGCTCCATATCTCTTACCACAACTTTAAGCTGGTAATCTGCATCCGTCCCAGTTACCAACGCACACTCCATAACTTCTTCATAGGCACTAATAATTTTCTGAAAATTTTCGAAACGCTCTGGGGTATGCCGATCCATAGAGATATGAATATAAGCGGTAAGGTTTAGGTTGAGTTTTTTTTCGTTAAGTAAGGTAACGTGTTTAGCAATGAGCCCGGCGTCCTCCAAGGCTTTTACCCGCCGTGAACACGGTGACGGAGATAAGCCAACTTGCTCTGCTAACTCTAAATTGCTAATTCGCCCATTGTTCTGCATCAAATCTAAAATCTTTCTATCGGTGCGATCAAGGCGCATTACTTACCTCCAAATTTAAGCATTATTTCAACTTTGGTTTATTTCACCCTAAATACAACCCAACTACAACAATCATTGCTATCAAAATCTAAAATTACGCAATATAGACAAACACTCACCCTTTTATATTAAATATACTTATTACAGTGAAAAATACTCGGGAACGGCAACAAATATACCCATTTGCTAGCCAATAGTTTGCTCACCACGTTAACTAGCCCCACTCTAATCGGCATTTACCCTTTGCCAGTACAGAGAACAGTGAAACCCATCACTTAAGTATCCAAACTATCTAAAGGTGGCTTAGGCCACCTTTTTGTTTATTCTTTTGCCAGTTATTGTGCGCCATTTAATCGAAGCTCAATTATTTCATTTTTTTTACTGATTTCGGTTGACTTAAACCGGCAAAATTCGTTTAATAGCGCCCGTCGCCCGGATAGCTCAGTCGGTAGAGCAGAGGATTGAAAATCCTCGTGTCGGTGGTTCGATTCCGCCTCCGGGCACCACCTTTAAAAAGCCTGCATTTATGCAGGCTTTTTTCGTTCTAGCTCCCCATACTAAATACCGCAACAAGCTATCGCTTTAAGTAGCGACTGGCTAAACTCTAACTAAGTGTTTGATATTATAGTGCCCACTATTTCAAGGAATGAAATATGCGCCTTTCTTCTTTAGCCCTAGCTTTACCGCTAATTCTTTCTTCTGGACATAGCCAAGCTGATTTTTTTGAACAGTTTGTGGACCTAGCGACGGCCGTATGGATGCAAGCCAATGGCTAGTAGATAACGCGGTAGGTTTTTTGCCGGTTCCCATCATTATTACCGACCCCGCGGTGGGTTACGGCGGTGGTTTAGTATTGGCGTTTTTTCATGAAAATGAAGAACGGCAAAATGAACAGCCAGACGACCCCAACGCCCCGCTAAAACTTACGCCTAGTGTGTCGGGTTTATTAGGGCTAGCGACAGAAAACGGCACTCGAGGCGCGGGGGCGTTTCACATGGGAATCTGGAAGCAAGACAGTATTCGCTACATCGGTGCAATTGCGGGTGTAGATGCCAATATTGATAGTTTTCGCCTGCCCAGCGAAGAGGCAAAAGGCGATATTCCCATTAGAGTAAACTTAAAAGGCAGTTACTTACTGCAACAAATCCGTTTTCGCTTGGGCGATAGCCCGTGGTTTGCTGGAGCCAAATACACCTTTTTAAATAGTGACAGTGAGTTTTCTATTGGCAACCTGCCCGATTACTCAAAGCCTCAGCTAAGCATGAAGGATGGCGGAGTAAGCCTGCTGCTTAACTACGATACTCGAGATAACTCGTTTAGCCCTAACCAAGGTATATATGGCAATATTAGTTATGCTAAACACGCTGACTACTTTGGCGGTGACAATGATTACTCAATCGCCTCTGGTGAGTTTTCTGGCTTTAGTTATCTAGGCAATAGCTTCCAAGGCTCTATGCGTTTATCGGCCTCCAGCGCCCATGGCGATACACCTTATTATGCCCTGCCCTTTATTGATATGCGCGGCATACCGGCTTGCGTGACCAAGGCGAGCGCATGGCGACTTTACAAGGTGAACTGCGCTACGACTTTGATGCACGCTGGTCTGCGGTTGTATTTGGCGATGTTGGGCAAGCATTTAGTTCAGAGCAAAACCTAGGTGACACGCCTAACCGCTATGCTAAAGGCCTAGGTTTTCGTTATTTAATGGCTAGGCGCTTTAATTTGCGCACCGGGATAGATATTGCCAGAGGCCCAGAAGATACCACCCTGCACTTTATTGTAGGTGCAGGTTGGTCAGATTTTTAATCCGCCAAGCAACAAATGTTGACTTTTTGTTAACAACAAGCTCTACTGGTAAGACCTCTTAAACAAGGAAAAGTTATGCTTCCCAGTGTTCGTAAAGCCAACTTGATGTTGAGTTTGTTTGGTATGTTCAAAGTACCCTTGATTTGGTACTGCCGTCCTAAGATCCTTGAGATGGATGAACAGAAGGTTATTGTAAAGATCCCCCTTAAACGCCGAACCAAAAACCACCTTAACAGTATGTACTTTGGAACCTTAGCGGTTGGCGCAGACGTAGCCGGAGGCTTCTTAGCGATAGCTAAAGCCGAACAATATGGCAAAAAAGTATCGCTAGCGTTTAAGGCGGTTGAAGGGCAGTTTTTAAAGCGCCCGGAAGCAGACGTTATCTTTAGTTGTACCGACGGTAAGCTCATTGACCAAATGCTCGAGCAAACCATGCAAAGCGGTGAGCGAGTAAACCAAGCCGTAACGATTAATGCTACCTGCCCCTCTATTAGCGGCGACGAAGTAGTGGCCAAGTTTTCTCTAACCCTCTCTTTAAAAGCCATCCAATAAACCAATAGTCGGCTGTATTCAGCCGGCTTTTGCAATTTGCAAACAGCTAAGTGCAGCTCGCTCCATAAAGCTAGAAGCAAGCAATTTTTGGCACTAAACCTTTGTAATAAAAGGCACTATAAACATTGGCACGAAACTGGATATAACACCTTAACTACGCACTAAACAGTGCTTAAATTTAGTTGTCGAGGTTTATATGAAATCTATATCGCATGCTTTAGTCATCACTGCTTGTATTAGCTTCTCAAGCCATGCTGGCATTATTTACACCATCGAGGCTCCTGGCATCCAAACTTCACAAATTAGTGGACCTAGCTATACAGAAAACTTCGACAATTTAACTTCATCCCAACTCAGTAATGGCTACCAAAATGCCTTTGGTGAATACTCGATAGATAAAGGCCAAGCCAAGGTGGCTGATTTTGGCGTTTATGGTGGTGCACATGGCGAGGGTAAATACTTATTTATTCCAAATAACAGTGCCGTTCAGCTCATTTTTGATCAGCCTGTAGGCTACTTTGGCTTTTGGTGGAGTGCTGGAGACAATGGCAATCAACTGAGTATTACCACCCAATCTGAGCAGTTGTCCTTTAAAACCAACCAAATTCTTGATGCTGCTGTGCTAGAACCTGACCATTACGGTAGCCCTACTAGCGTTAAAGGCAACAAACGTGAACCCTATGGTTACGTTAATCTATTCGCCGAAAGCAATGCTGACAAAATTACCGCTATCCGCTTTTTTGGTCGCAACTTCGAGACAGATAACCACACGGTTAGTATTCAACGCGAAGCACTAACCGGCCGCTCATTAGCACCTGTAACAGTGCCGGAGCCGAAGACTTGGTGGCTAATTAGCTTAGGACTGGTATTGCTTTTACTGAGCCAGCGACGCTCAAAGCGAACAGTTTAAGCTTAGAAGATCATTGAACGCCTATTCCTCTCCCCAACTGGATAACCAATTATCAAGGTAATCTTGCGAGATTTAGTAAAAAAGCGCAGCAAAAACGAGACTTAAGCAGAAACACTTAGGTTAATAACTTGTATTCTTTGAATCACAGCAACAAAATGGAAAACCAATTTAACAAATTAGTTAACCAGAAGTATTTATTGCTCATCATATAAAGGAATACTAAATGAGAACTGCCTTTGTTTTAGCCGCTAGCTTGCTTGCTAGCGCTTGTTCAACTACCTCTGATCAACTCTCCATCGCCGATGCCGCGGAAACAACCGGCTCAATCGAGTTGATTAACCCACAAGCAAAACAATTTATTGCGGCAGACGCCAAGATTAGTATTCGTGGAAAGGGCTATCGCTGGACAGAAGGGCCAGTATGGATTGAACAACATGGTTTTTTGCTATTTTCCGACATCCCCAATAACACCATCGTAAAGTATCAACCTAATAAAGGTACCGAGCTTTATCTAAAAAACTCTGGTGCAACAGGCCTACAGGAAGGAGACTACGGACAAGGCTCTAATGGTTTGTTATTAAACCCACAGGGACAGCTGGTGCTACTTCAACAAGGTGACCGCCGTGTAGCACTCATGGATGCCCCCTTAAACGAACCTCAAAGTAAATTTGTTACGCTGGCTGGCGAGTACCAAGGCAAGCGCTTAAACAGCCCAAATGATGCGGTTTACCACAACGATGGCAGCTTATACTTTACCGATCCTCCTTATGGACTAAATTCAGGCATGAATGACTCGCGCAAAGAATTAGACTTTCAAGGGATTTATCGTCTAAGCCAAGATGGCGAGCTTGAGTTACTAGACAACAGCGTCAACTTCCCAAATGGCATTGCCTTAACGCTTGACCAAAAAACTTTAATTGTGGCGGTGTCTGATGACAAACATCCACGCTGGTTAGCTTATGATGTAAACCCAGACGGTAGTATTAGCAACAAGCGGATATTTCACGATGCCAAAGCGTTACTTGGTGTAGCTGGAGAACAAGGTTTACCAGATGGAATGGCGGTTCATTCTAGCGGTAACATCTTTGCCACAGGGCCAGGTGGAGTGTGGTTGTTCTCCCCAAAAGGGGAAGTACTTGCCAAAATACGTACCGGACGTTTAACCGCTAACTGTACTCTGTCGGCCGATGAAAAATACCTGTTTATTACTGCTCACGACACCCTAATGTCGGTGCCGCTGTTGTAATGAAACTAGCTTGCTTAATGAGGCCTTAGCGCCTCTTTAAGCAAGCGCTTAACTTTACTGCTTTTGCCACTTTTCACCTTTTAAGGCCATGAAGTCACGCCCCATTTTTAGCACCAATATCTTGCTGTCAGTCTCATTATCAATATAAGCACCGGCTGGTACCGTGGCTAGCTCCTCTTTAGCAAGCATTAACCCACCGGGCATCTTTTTACCACCAACAACATTTCCCCCCTCGAGCACTGCCATTTCAATTACCGACGGAGCTTGAAAGTACCAATACTCATCATCTTCAGCACTAAGTGGATACTCTCCTTTTAAAAAACGTACACCTCGCTTTCCCTGTTGGGCGCTGTCTAGCCATACTAAGGCATCATTAAACTGAACCTTGCTGGCGGGCTCACTAACCTGGGTAACTGGGCGCTCCTCGAAACCAGAACCCACCCCCACGGATTTACATGCACTAACTAACAACACGCATAAGGTTAAACATACAACACGCTTTATTTGTAACACTTCAATTCCATCCTTAGGTTTAAGTCGCTATACAGCGTTATTTTCACCAATCATCAAAGCTTGGCGTAGTGTGCTTAAAGCTTAGTATATTCTGCCAAATCAAACAGCTATATAAACACCATTAACCTGCTTGGCTAGCTACACAAATTCTTCTAGATAAAATCAATTAGTGGTTAGAGCTTTAATGCCAACTCAAGATATTCCCATATTCAGCCCTTCTAATTTTAACTACTTACAAAACTATAATTAAATGCAAATGATTTTAATTCTCATTCGTATTATGTATAGTACCGCCTAATTAAAACTTAACAGGATAAGGAACAAGCCTGAAAACCATGAAAGCATTCAATCGCACTCTAATTGCTAATGCAGTAATTTTTAGCCTTAGCCCTCTCGCTTATGCCGAAACAAATAGCACCATGTTTGACGAAGTGGTGGTATCAGCAACCCGTACCGAGCAATCGGTCAAAGACATCTCTTCTAGCATTAGCTCGGTAAGCTCTGAGCAGCTAGAGCAGCAAATGGCTAATGATTTAAATGATGCTGTTCGTTACGAACCCGGCGTAACCCCTACTGGACAAGGCCGTTTTGGCACTAGTGGCTTTAATATTCGTGGCCTAGATGGCAACCGAATTAAGCTAATGGTAGATGGCATCGAGCAACCCACTGCCTATAACCCTGGTGGCGATGTAATGAACAAGGGGCCAAACGCTTATGAAATTGACACCCTAAGTGCCGTTGAAATTAACAAGGGCCCTGCTTCTAGCCTTTACGGTAGTGACGCCTTAGGCGGCGCAATATTACTAAGAACCAAAAACCCTGAAGACGTACTAGCTGAAGGCGACAGCAACCATGTTGCGCTTAAAACCGGCTACGGTAGTTCAAATGAAGCATATAAAGCCACCGTCGAGCTCGCTAAGCGCTATCAAAAATGGGAAGGTTTAGCCATTTACACCTACCGTGATGGCAGCGAAACTAAAACCCATTCTTCAGGTGAAGACATAAATGGCCGAGACCGCGGGCAAGCCGATCCTCTCGACTTTGACTCTCACAACCTGTTCCTAAAAACTAACTACGCCTTAAATGATGCACATACTTTTGGCTTAGTGGCTGAGCTATTCCAGCGCGAATCTAAGTCAACCATCCTTAGTAACGAAGGCTATAGCATATTCCCAGGCTTTACCTACACAAATGTAACTGGCGAAGACAAAGACACTCGCAGCCGTGTAGGCATTAACCACACATGGCTAGCCAACAATGCCGCATTTGATGATTTGTTCTGGCAACTAAGCCATCAGCAAAGTAAATCAGAGCACAATAACTACGATACTACCGACTTATACGGTAGCCGGAATCGTGAACGTAACGGTGAAGATAGCTCGTTACAGTTTGATGCTCAGTTCAACAAACTACTGGAGTTTGACCACAGCAGCCACGAAATTGGCTATGGTTTAACGGCTATTAATAGTGATTTTGAATTGGAATACCGCACCCATTATTACGACACAGGAACGGTAGATCCAGGCGCACCAGAAGTGCCTAAAGCAGAAGCCGAAAAGCGCGGGATCTTTATTCAAGATCACATGTATTTAATGGATGAACGCTTGGTGGTTACCGCTGGTTTACGTTACGACGACTACAAAGCAACACCAGATGCCAGCAGCGGCTTTGAAGAGCATAACAGTGATGCTTTAACCAAACGCTTAGGCGCGGTATATCAATGGAATCAACAAGTTAGTACATTTGTTCAATATAGCGAAGGTTTTAGAGCCCCTACCCTTGAAGAACTTTACTACGCCTTTGATAACAGCGGCCACGGTTATGCCACCTTGTCTAACCCTAACCTTCAACCAGAAGAGAGCCAAAGCTACGAGTTAGGTTTACGTACCAATACTGCAGCATCTAGCATGGAGTTAGTGGGTTTCTTCAATGACTACACCAACTTCATTCAATCAGTAACTGATTACAGTGATCCAAGCTATCCAGCGGGTATCACCATCAATGAAAACATTGGTGAAGCTGAAATTTATGGTGTGGAGTTTAAAGGTAACTACTGGTTAGATGAAGCCTTTGGGGCACCTAAAGGTAGCTACAGCCGCTTAAGCGTTGCCTACGCACAAGGCAAAAATAAAGAAGACGGCAGCGCGCTAGATTCTGTTGCACCGCTTACTGCAGTTTGGGGCTTAGGCTACGACCACCAAGACAAGCTTTGGGGTAGCCAACTTAACCTAACCATGGTGTCAGCCAAGAAACAAGGCGACTGGTCTACCGAAAACAACGCCCACGCACCTGGTCATGCATTGTTAGACCTAACTGCCTACTACCAACCGGTGAACGACCTCGTATTGCGAGCAGGCTTATTTAATGCGCTTGACCAAAAATACTGGAGCTACACCGACCTAGACGGCAAACCATCTGACCATCAAGGCTTAGATCGTTACACCCAGCCAGGCCGTAACTGGGGTGTCGACTTAGCGTATACGTTCTAACCCGATCCAAAAGTAAAAAGGCTAGCTTACTCAGCTAGCCTTTTTTAATTAATTAAAACACAATTCTTTATGCCTGCGCCTCTAGCACCGCACTTAAGGTGTCTTCTAACTGCTGATCTTCCAAATTCAAGAAAGCTAACAAGCCGTCGTAGCTCTCCTGCCAAGCTTCCTCTTCACTGCTTACTCCCAATTTACGGTAAGCAACAATACGCGCTATTTTTAGTATTGCTAACATTAGCAGCGATGATTTACCTAGCTCTTGAGAACTAAATAAGCCATCTGCATCGTGTTGATAATAAATGGCTTCTATCATCACCTTAGGCAGGCTCCATTGCTGTGCAATAAGTGCAGCCACAGTGGCATGAGTTGTGCCATATTCACTGCGTTCACGTTCCGCGAGATGAGACCATCCCATGTCATTGGCCTCGGCTAGTAAGTTTTCATATTCAGGGAAAGACTGCAGCAAAGCCGGCACGCCAGCCTGATGAAACAAACCCAGCATATAAGCATTATCTTTGGCCGATTCAAAGCCTAGCTCTTCAGCCGTAGCCGCTGCGCAACTAGCCAGTAAGTTAGCCTCTAACCAAAATTTATCCAATACTTTAGAGGCTGGCATTGCCCCTTTTAAGGCAACCGCTTTAACAATAGGAAATACCCGATTAATGCCTAAGGTCATCACCGCTTGGTGAATCGATTTAATCTCGTTTAAGCGACGAAACGCAGCAGAGTTAACAATTTGCAACACCGCACCAGAGATCCCCACATCGCTAGCTATTGCCTCGGCAATAACCGCTACATCGGGCTCGGCTTTTTTTGTTTCTTGAGTAATCGTTAACAAAACTTGAGGCCGAGGGGGAATAGACAAATCCGCCAAAATCGCTTTTTCGGCCGCAGTTATCGTTAAAGACATATCACCTCCTGTAAAATTTGCTGGCAAAGCATAAGCAAATAACTTAGTAATTTCAAAGCGATAAGATAAAATATATACTCTAATCTACAATTTACAGCTCGCCAAAATCTGTTTTAGTGATGAAATCCCCAGTTCTTCAGTAAGCTCAATGTTGTGCTCAGGGATCCCTTCAGGATCAGGATGAAGTCGAGTTAAGCGACTCACCGTTGCTTCACGAATTAAGTGAAATACCGGATAAGGCGAACGATTAGTATAGTTACTTGGCGCTGTATCTGCTTCTCCAGCAAAACAGTAGTCGGGATGAAAACTAGCTAGCTGGTAAACGCCATCATAGCCTTGTTTGCTTATGATCTTCTCCGCCCAATGCAAACAATCTAAATAGTCATCAAAACAGCCTAAGCTGGGGGTGATAAACAAGGTTGTTTCAACGTCGGGCTGATTATCTAAGATCTGGCATTCTACAACTAATTGCTGCAATAACTCTTCAATATCGTCGCTCATCGCTACTTGGTAGCGAATACTGCCACGCTCTAATTCGCGCTTTGCAAAAGGACAAATATTGTATTCAACCACAAAATCTTTCACCCAGCGCATCGTGTGCTGCTGATATTCAGCTTCGCTTATATCACTACTGGGGGTGGAATTACTCATGTTTAATCCTTGAATGCTTTAAAGCACATAGCGTTAATGATGCCAATCGCTAACAAAAGCTAAATGGCTTGCCTTTTGGCATAGTCTACCAGCCAATCAGCTAGCTTAGTTACTCGTTTCGAGCGATAACGTGCCGGAGGAAACACCATCCATAACGGCTGGCTTACTACCTGCCAATCTTCTAACACCGTTTTTAACTGGCCTGCTTCTAGCGCGTCACGCAAGTACATATCGTGAGTACGAATAAAACCAAAACCCTCCATGGCGGCTTGTTTAAGTACGTGTCCATTAGGACAGGCAAACGAGCCACTCACCGACACCAACAACTTTTGCCCATTCTTTTGAAAAGGCCACTGCGACACCGTGCCACAAATACACTGATGATGACGCAACTCTTCGGGGTGCTTGGGCAAGCCATTAGCCGCTAAGTACTCAGGGCTAGCGACCACATGCGTATTTAACTGGCTTAACACCCTTACCTGCAAACTCGAATCGGGCAAAGTTCCCATTCGAAATACAATGTCAAAAGGAGAGCTCAATAGGTCTTCTCGTTGTGACGACAAATCTAGCTCGATATCGATGTTTGGATGTTCTTGGCGAAACGTAAGCAAAGCCGGCGCCAGCCATTGCTCTGCAAAAATGCCGCCTAAGGAGTTTATTTTTATCTTGCCTTGTAAATGATGTTGTAGCTGTTGGGCTGCTAGAGCTCCATCTTCCAGCAACTCTAGGCCTTGACGACAGCTTTGATAGTAACTCTCTCCGGCATCAGTCAAACGTAGCTTGCGGGTCGAACGATATAAAAGCTGCACTCCTAAACGATGTTCTAAATCACTCACTCGTTGGCTAATGCTAGCTTTAGAGCTATGCAGCTTATCGGCGGCAGCAGTAAAACTGCCGGTTTCAACTACGGTGACAAAATCGACTAACCCAGCGAACATATTAATCCAAATTTCTGAACAATTATTTTTAATACTAGCTAAATATCAAACAACATAAAACGCTTACACTGCTTTAAAACATAACCAAGCAGGATCAACAATGCAGAACAGAGTGTTAGGTAAAAGCGGCTTAGTATTAAGTGAAATTGGTTTAGGCTGCTGGCAATTAGGCGGTGACTTTGGCCCTGTAAGCGAAGCACAGTCAACGACCATTCTCGAGCAGGCCTACCAAAGCGGCGTGCGTTTTTATGACACCGCCGATGTATATGGTGCTGGCCTTAGCGAACGATTACTGGGGCAGTTTTACCAGCAGCATTCAGATATAACCATTGCGACCAAGCTTGGCCGAGATGCAAATTTGTATCCGAATAACTACACTAAACAAACAGTTAAACAAAGCATCGAAGCCAGTTTACAGCGGCTAGGTTTAACCAGCATGCCCTTGATTCAACTGCATTGTGTTCCCACCCAGATACTTAGTGATGGTGAAATATTCACTTGGTTAGCCGACTTTAAACAACAAGGCTTGATTGAGCACTACGGCGCAAGTGTAGAGTCGATGGAAGAAGCCAAGTTGTGTTTAAAAGACCCGGCTTTAACCAGCTTACAAATTATCATTAACCTATTTAGACAAGACGCTGTAGCTGAAGTACTCGATTTAGCTCAAGCTCAACAAGTGGGAATAATTGCCCGTTTGCCCTATGCCAGTGGTTTATTAAGTGGCGCTGTTACCGCGCAACGACAATTTGACGAAACTGATCACCGCCACTATAACCGAGATGGCGCAGCCTTTCATGTAGGGGAAACTTTCGCTGGTTTGCCGCTAGATAAAGCTTTGAACTTGCTTGAACAGCTTAAAGCGCTGCTTCCTGAAAACTTAGCTATTGCAGAGTGTGCAATTCGTTGGCTACTTGACCATCCGCAAATAACCAGCGTAATTACGGGAGCAAGCAAACCGGAGCAAATTCAACAAAATACCCAATACTCAGGCCAAACTTCTTTAAGCAAAGACCTTCATGCCAAGCTTGCCGATTTTTATCAGCAAGAGGTGAGTCCGTGGGTTCGCGGTAACCGCTAAAGAACTTTATAGCCAAAAAGGATAATGCTATGCAATTAAGACAGTTAGGTGAATGGAAAGTAAGCCCTCTTGGTTTAGGTTGTTGGGCCATTGGTGGGCCTTTCTTCGACCAAGACAACAAACCTTGTGGCTGGGGAAAAGTGGACGATGCGGTCTCGATTTCGGCCATTCACGCTGCACTTGATGCTGGCATTAACTTTTTCGATACAGCTGCAGTTTATGGTGCAGGTCACAACGAACGGGTATTGGGTAAAGCCCTAGCTAATAAACGCCAGCAAGCCATTATTGGCACTAAGTTTGGCCTAGAGTTTGATGAAAATAGCAAAACCATCAGCGGTACCTTTGATCAACACGATGCAATTATTCGACACTGCGAAAATAGCTTAAAACGCTTAGGTACTGAATATATCGATTTATACCAGTTACACCTAAATGACTACCCAGCCGAAAATATAGGACAAATAGTAGACACTCTAGAGCATTTAGTTAAGGCAGGGAAAATACGCGCGTATGCTTGGAGTACCGACTATTTAGACCGTGCAAAAGCCTTTTCTTCAGCCGAACACTGCATTGCTTTTCAATTTCAAAACAACGTGTTAGACCAAAACAATGATTTGGTAAGCTTCTGTGCCAAGCACAACAAAACGGCGATAAACCGAGGACCACTCGCTATGGGGCTGCTCTCAGGCAAGTACCATCATTCAAGCATTCTAGATAAAGACGATATTCGTTGCATCAATCCAGAGTGGCTAAAATACTTCATTAACGGTAAAGCATCGTCTGAACTGCTCAACAAATTAGCTGACATTCAATCAATTTTAACCAGCAAGGGAAGAACGGTTAATCAAGGGGCACTAGCTTGGATTTGGGGCTTAGGTGAGCACACATTACCTATTCCAGGATTTCGTAATACAGCTCAAGTGCTAAGTAATGCAGCTGCTATCGAACATGGACCGCTCAGTAACGCGCAAATGCAAAAAATTAATCAACTACTCAATTAAAATGAAGCTAAGCATCTCAATCAAGCTGGATCACTTAGCTCGGAGTTAGCCTTCCAGCAACTTACAAACTTCATGCTTACAAGTGGCTTGAGCACTACAACCATCAAGCGCGACCAATGATGAAAGCGCTCTTTAATAAAAATGAGAGGTGGGGAAGGGGATAATATGCCTGAGAGACTAAATCGCAGGCAATAAAAAAGCCCTCGTCGTTAGACGAGGGCTTAGTATAGGAGCCTGGCGGTGACCTACTTTCACATGGGGAAGCCCCACACTATCATCGGCGCAGTTGCGTTTCACTTCTGAGTTCGGCATGGAGTCAGGTGGGTCCACAACGCTATTGCCACCAGGCAAAAACTGTTGTCTTTAACATTCGAAAAAGCTGAAATACCTCATGAGCACTAACAAGCATTCATGGTTTCTAAAATAAAGTATCTATAAGCAACACCCTTTAGGTGTTGTATGGTTAAGCCTCACGGGTAATTAGTACAAGTTAGCTCAATGCCTCACAGCACTTACACACCTTGCCTATCAACGTTGTAGTCTCCAACGGCCCTTCAGAGGACTTAAAGTCCTAGTGAGAATTAATCTCGAGGCCTGCTTCCCGCTTAGATGCTTTCAGCGGTTATCAGTTCCGAACGTAGCTACTGGGCAATGCTATTGGCATAACAACCCAAACACCAGCGGTTCGTCCACTCCGGTCCTCTCGTACTAGGAGCAGCTCCCCTCAATTCTCAAACGCCCACGGCAGATAGGGACCGAACTGTCTCACGACGTTCTAAACCCAGCTCGCGTACCACTTTAAATGGCGAACAGCCATACCCTTGGGACCGACTTCAGCCCCAGGATGTGATGAGCCGACATCGAGGTGCCAAACACCGCCGTCGATATGAACTCTTGGGCGGTATCAGCCTGTTATCCCCGGAGTACCTTTTATCCGTTGAGCGATGGCCCTTCCATACAGAACCACCGGATCACTATGACCTACTTTCGTACCTGCTCGACGTGTCTGTCTCGCAGTTAAGCTGGCTTATGCCATTGCACTAACCGTATGATGTCCGACCATACTTAGCCAACCTTCGTGCTCCTCCGTTACTCTTTGGGAGGAGACCGCCCCAGTCAAACTACCCACCAGACACTGTCCGCATCCCGGATAACGGGACAACGTTAGAACATCAACACTACAAGGGTGGTATTTCAAGGTCGGCTCCACGTCATCTAGCGACAACGCTTCAAAGCCTCCCACCTATCCTACACATGTAGGGTCAATGTTCAGTGTCAAGCTGTAGTAAAGGTTCACGGGGTCTTTCCGTCTAGCCGCGGGTACACCGCATCTTCACGGCAATTTCAATTTCACTGAGTCTCGGGTGGAGACAGCTTGGCCATCATTACGCCATTCGTGCAGGTCGGAACTTACCCGACAAGGAATTTCGCTACCTTAGGACCGTTATAGTTACGGCCGCCGTTTACCGGGGCTTCGATCAATAGCTTCGCTTGCGCTAACCACATCAATTAACCTTCCGGCACCGGGCAGGCGTCACACCGTATACGTCATCTTTCGATTTAGCACAGTGCTGTGTTTTTAATAAACAGTTGCAGCCAACTGGTATCTGCGACTGCCAGCAGCTTAGGAAGCAAGTTCCATCACCGCCGGCAGCGTACCTTCTCCCGAAGTTACGGTACCATTTTGCCTAGTTCCTTCACCCGAGTTCTCTCAAGCGCCTTGGTATTCTCTACCCAACCACCTGTGTCGGTTTGGGGTACGGTTTCGTATAATCTGAAGCTTAGAGACTTTTCCTGGAAGCAGGGCATCAACCACTTCGTGTCCGTAGACACTCGTCATCAACTCTCAGCGTATTGTAAACCCGGATTTGCCTAAGTTTACCGCCTACTGCCTTTCACGTGGACAACCATCGCCACGCTGGCCTAGCCTTCTCCGTCCTCCCATCGCAATTATACGAAGTACAGGAATATTAACCTGTTTCCCATCGACTACACTTTTCAGTCTCGCCTTAGGGGCCGACTCACCCTGCCCTGATTAACATTGGACAGGAAACCTTGGTCTTTCGGCGAGGGGGCTTTTCACCCCCTTTATCGTTACTCATGTCAACATTCGCACTTCTGATACCTCCAGCATGCCTTACGACACACCTTCAACGGCTTACAGAACGCTCCTCTACCGAGCATGCAAGCATGCTCCCGTAGCTTCGGTGGTATGTTTAGCCCCGTTACATCTTCCGCGCAGGCCGACTCGACCAGTGAGCTATTACGCTTTCTTTAAATGATGGCTGCTTCTAAGCCAACATCCTGGCTGTCTAAGCCTTCCCACATCGTTTCCCACTTAACATACACTTTGGGACCTTAGCTGACGGTCTGGGTTGTTTCCCTTTCCACGACGGACGTTAGCACCCGCCGTGTGTCTCCCGAGTAGTACTTGATGGTATTCGGAGTTTGCAAAGGGTTGGTAAGTCGGGATGACCCCCTAGCCTTAACAGTGCTCTACCCCCATCAGTATTCGCTCGAGGCGCTACCTAAATAGCTTTCGAGGAGAACCAGCTATCTCCCGGTTTGATTGGCCTTTCACCCCCAGCCACAAGTCATCCGCTAATTTTTCAACATTAGTCGGTTCGGTCCTCCAATTGGTGTTACCCAATCTTCAACCTGCCCATGGCTAGATCACCGGGTTTCGGGTCTAATCCCAGCAACTATGCGCGCAGTTAACACTCGGTTTCCCTACGGCTCCGCTATTCGCTTAACCTTGCTACTGAAATTAAGTCGTTGACCCATTATACAAAAGGTACGCAGTCACCCCACGAAGGGGCTCCCACTGCTTGTACGTATACGGTTTCAGGTTCTATTTCACTCCCCTCACAGGGGTTCTTTTCGCCTTTCCCTCACGGTACTGGTTCACTATCGGTCAGTCAGGAGTATTTAGCCTTGGAGGATGGTCCCCCCATATTCAGACAACATATCACGTGTGCCGTCCTACTCGTTTTCACTTAAAGTAGATTTTCATGTACGGGGCTATCACCCTGTATCGCCATCCTTTCCAGAATGTTCCACTAATCACCTAAAAGCTTAAGGGCTAATCCGGGTTCGCTCGCCGCTACTACCAGAATCTCGGTTGATTTCTTTTCCTCCGGGTACTTAGATGTTTCAGTTCCCCGGGTTCGCCTCGCAACGCTATGTATTCACGTTACGATACTGCATAAAATGCAGTGGGTTTCCCCATTCGGAAATCCATGTCTATTACGTCTTTTATCGACTTAACATGGCTTATCGCAGATTAACACGTCCTTCATCGCCTCTGACTGCCAAGGCATCCACCGTATACGCTTAGTCACTTAACCATACAACACCTAAATGTTGTCGCTTAAATCACTTGAATGGTCAGGCTGTATAAATCCTGCCATTCGAGTACGATCACCTTATTTTTGAATACCAAGAACACTTGTTATTAAACTCATATTCTTGAGATATTTTTTTATCAGCTTTTCCAAATTGTTAAAGAGCAATTGGTTCCTTAGAAACCAAAGCTAAGCACTGTATCAATCAACGCTTAGCTTTGTATTCTCAAACCAGTGAGAGAAAATGGTATCCCGTAGGGGATTTGAACCCCTGTTACCGCCGTGAAAGGGCGGTGTCCTAGGCCTCTAGACGAACGGGACACTGCAGTAGCTGTTCTCGTTGGTTCTACACCACACTAGAACTTCTCTCTTTTCTTTTTCATCAAGCAATCTGTGTGAACACGTCACAAAACCTAAGCATCATAATAAGGAGGTGATCCAGCCCCAGGTTCCCCTAGGGCTACCTTGTTACGACTTCACCCCAGTCATGAACCACAAAGTGGTGAGCGTCCTCCCGAAGGTTAAACTACCCACTTCTTTTGCAGCCCACTCCCATGGTGTGACGGGCGGTGTGTACAAGGCCCGGGAACGTATTCACCGTAGCATTCTGATCTACGATTACTAGCGATTCCGACTTCACGGAGTCGAGTTGCAGACTCCGATCCGGACTACGACATGCTTTTTGGGGTCCGCTTGCTCTCGCGAGTTCGCATCCCTCTGTACATGCCATTGTAGCACGTGTGTAGCCCTGCCCGTAAGGGCCATGATGACTTGACGTCGTCCCCACCTTCCTCCGGTTTATCACCGGCAGTCTCCCTAGAGTTCCCACCATTACGTGCTGGCAAATAAGGATAGGGGTTGCGCTCGTTGCGGGACTTAACCCAACATCTCACGACACGAGCTGACGACAGCCATGCAGCACCTGTATCTGAGTTCCCGAAGGCACTAAACCATCTCTGGTAAATTCTCAGTATGTCAAGGGCAGGTAAGGTTCTTCGCGTTGCATCGAATTAAACCACATGCTCCACCGCTTGTGCGGGCCCCCGTCAATTCATTTGAGTTTTAACCTTGCGGCCGTACTCCCCAGGCGGTCTACTTAATGCGTTAGCTGCGTTACCCACGAGTTAAACTCACAGACAACTAGTAGACATCGTTTACGGCGTGGACTACCAGGGTATCTAATCCTGTTTGCTCCCCACGCTTTCGTACATGAGCGTCAGTTTTTGTCCAGGTGGCCGCCTTCGCCACTGGTATTCCTTCAGATCTCTACGCATTTCACCGCTACACCTGAAATTCTACCACCCTCTACAAAACTCTAGCTTGCCAGTTCCAAATGCCATTCCCAGGTTGAGCCCGGGGATTTCACATCTGGCTTAGAAAGCCGCCTGCGTACGCTTTACGCCCAGTAATTCCGATTAACGCTCGGACCCTCCGTATTACCGCGGCTGCTGGCACGGAGTTAGCCGGTCCTTCTTCTGTCGCTAACGTCAAAGATAGTAAGTATTAATTACTACCCCTTCCTCACGACTGAAAGTGCTTTACAACCCGAAGGCCTTCTTCACACACGCGGCATGGCTGCATCAGGCTTTCGCCCATTGTGCAATATTCCCCACTGCTGCCTCCCGTAGGAGTCTGGGCCGTGTCTCAGTCCCAGTGTGGCTGATCATCCTCTCAAACCAGCTAGGGATCGTCGCCTTGGTGAGCCATTACCCCACCAACTAGCTAATCCCACTTGGGCTAATCTTTACGCGAAAGGCTCCGAAGAGTCCCCTCCTTTGGTCCGAAGACATTATGCGGTATTAGCAGTCGTTTCCAACTGTTGTCCCCCACGTAAAGGCATATTCCCAAGCATTACTCACCCGTCCGCCGCTCGTCAGCAAAGTAGCAAGCTACTCTCTGTTACCGCTCGACTTGCATGTGTTAAGCCTGCCGCCAGCGTTCAATCTGAGCCATGATCAAACTCTTCAATCAAAAGTTTTTTCGCTCAAAGTTAAAAACTGAAATTATTACTGTGTTTTACAGTGCAAGACTCCAGTTCACTTAAGCTTAATTTTTTCGCTTAAGGCCCTGTGAGTGCTCACACAGATTGCTTGATAAATTGTTAAAGAGCGTTGCCTCTTGTGAGGCGAGGTGCGCATTCTACGCTTTCCTCTGTGGCTGTCAACCGCTTTTTAAAACATTTTAAAAAGAAGTTTGAGAGCCGGCTAACTCAGCCCTAGGCCTTGCTAACCCTGACGTAGCCTTGCTTCGCTTTAGCGCGCTGCGTGCCGTGTCAGTGGAGGTGCATTATAGGGAAGCGATTTGGTAAAGCAACAGTTATTTTGATTTTTTGCCAATTATTGAAAGATAAAACCAAAACAGCATATTTATTAAGCAAAAAGGCGCCATTTAAGCGCCTTTTTTCTCATTAACTACTATTTTGTTACTTTTCTGCTTTTTCTTCAGCTATAGATTCACCTGATTGCCCATCATCTTTATGTTGATTCTCATTACGATGACAGTCTAGGTCTTCTTCATCACCCACCACGTGCTTGAACTTGAGTTCCTTAACAGTACGGACAGTATAGATTGGACCCGATACAGCGTAAGCAGCAAACAAGGTAAATAAGATAACTGCCGGCTTAACAGCAATAACAATAAACACCAATACTATAAGCAACACGGCAAAAAATGGCACGCGGCCTTTTAGGTCTATGCCCTTAAAACTGTGATAGCGGAAGTTACTCACCATTAACAGACCACTGATAACAGTAATAAAGCAGGCAACAAATTCTAAACTGTTACCTGAAAACTGTAGGTCTTGAGCAAACCAGACCATCCCAGCTATTAACGCGGCAGCGGCAGGACTGGCTAAACCTTGAAAGAAACGTTTATCCGCAATACCTACTTGAGTGTTAAAACGAGCTAAACGCAAGGCTGCCCCAACAGTATATACAAATGCAGCCAACCAACCTATTTTGCCTAAATCATGCAGCGCCCAATTATAAACCACCAGCGCAGGGGCAATACCAAAAGAAACCATATCGGCCATCGAGTCATACTCTGCACCAAAGGCACTCTCGGTATTTGTCAACCTCGCAACCCGGCCATCTACTCCATCAAAAATCATTGCAACAAAGATGGCGATAGCCGCTGCTTCAAATTGGTCGTTCATTGATGCTACTACCGCATAAAAGCCTGAAAACAGCCCTGCGGTGGTAAACAAGTTGGGGAGTAAGAAGATGCCTTTTTGGCGGGCACCTTCACTAACTTTTTGCTCGGTCATTTAAATACTCTATAAAACAGCCTTAAAACTTTAGCTAAAAATAGCATAAGCCCTTAAGTGTTAATAGCAATTCAAAGACAAAAGCACAGCTATGAACTATATCTTAGACATAAGAAATAAATATTGGGAGGAGTTCATTTTTTAGGTCGACTAAACGCACAAATTGGTAGTAACACTATGGACATAGAAAGATTGACCAAACATTTGAGTTTAGATTCTCACCAAATTAACCAATTTACTCAACTTGAACAACGATACAACCGTTTGATGGATGACCTGTTTGGTTTTGAAGGTGATAGAAAACAAATGTGGAAAGCAATGCGTGAGTTGTTAAAAGAAAAAGACCAAGAGATTACTAAGCTGCTTAGCGACAGCCAAACAAAAAGCTATCTCAACCTAAAGCAACTCCAAAACCAACAACGTAAGCAAGCTAATTAGCTTGCTTACGTTTTACTTTTATTTAAAGGCTAATTGGCCATCTTCCAACTCGATACGAATTGTTTTCCCTGGTTCGATTTGTCCCGACAAAATGGCTTGCGCTAAGGGATTTTCTAACTGTTGCTGAATAGCCCGTTTTAAAGGCCTTGCGCCATAGACAGGATCAAAGCCAGCTTGCCCTAACTTATCTAACACCGCATCGCTAAACTCCAGCTTGTAACCTTTTTCCTCCAAACGCGGTACTAAACGCTGAACTTGTATTCCGGCAATTGTTCGGATCTGTTCGTGCGCTAGTGGATGGAATACCACTGACTCGTCAATTCGGTTAATAAACTCAGGCCTAAATTGCTGAGCAAGCACGCCCATCAAGGCAGTTTTTATCTCTTGATGAGTCATCTCACCATGTCGCTCTTGAATAATGTCTGAACCAAGATTAGACGTCATGATGATGACTGCATTGCGAAAATCTACCGTTCGCCCCTGCCCATCGGTTAAGCGGCCATCGTCTAATACTTGCAGCAAAATGTTAAACACATCTGGATGAGCCTTTTCTACTTCATCAAGCAAAATAACCGAGTAAGGTCTGCGCCGTACCGCTTCAGTTAAATAACCACCCTCTTCATAACCCACATAACCGGGAGGCGCTCCCACTAAACGAGCAACGGAGTGTTTTTCCATAAATTCCGACATGTCGATGCGAACCATTGACTCTTCGGTATCAAACATAAATTCGGCGAGCGCTTTACATAGCTCTGTTTTACCCACACCAGTTGGCCCTAAAAACAAGAACGAACCAATCGGGCGGTTTGGATCAGATAATCCCGCTCTGCTACGACGAATAGCATTGGATACTGCTTCCACGGCCTCGCCTTGACCAATCACTCTATCGTGCAGTTGCTGCTCCATACGCAACAACTTGTCACGTTCGCCCTCCAGCATTCGGTTAACTGGAATGCCAGTCCAACGAGACAAAACATCAGCAATTTCTGCATCACTCACCTTGTTCCGCAACAAACTCATATCTTGCATTTCAGCTTGCGAGGCTAAATCCAACTGGCGCTCCAATTCTGGAATGCGACCATATTGCAGCTCAGACATACGATTTAAATCGCCCGCTCGGCGCGCAACGTCCATGTCTAAACGAGCTTGCTCTAAATCTGCTTTAATATGCTGGGTGCCCGATAAAGCGGCTTTTTCGGCCTTCCAAACCTCGTCTAACTCTTTAAATTTACTTTCTTTTTCAGCTAACTCTTCGTCCAGTAAAGCTAGTCGTTTAAGGCTGGCGCTATCGGCTTCTTTTTGCAGCGCTTGACGCTCCAGCTTTAACTGAATGATTTTGCGTTCAAGTTTGTCTAAGGCTTCAGGCTTAGAATCTATTTGCAGACGAATACTTGAAGCCGCTTCGTCAATAAGGTCGATAGCTTTATCGGGTAGCTGCCTATCGGAAATATAGCGATGTGACAAACTGGCCGCCGCAACAATCGCAGGGTCAGTAATTTCAACCGAGTGGTGCAATTCATAACGCTCTTTTAAACCACGTAAAATCGCTATGGTGTCTTCAACGTTAGGCTCTTCCACCAGCACTTTTTGGAAGCGACGCTCAAGTGCGGCATCTTTTTCAATGTACTGACGATACTCGTTTAAGGTAGTTGCGCCTACACAATGCAGTTCACCACGCGCTAAGGCAGGTTTAAGCATATTACCCGCATCCATCGCACCATCGCCTTTACCGGCACCAACCATAGTGTGCAACTCATCGATGAAAAGTATCACTTGACCTTCTTCTTGAGAAAGTTCATTTAGCACTGCTTTTAAGCGCTCTTCAAACTCACCGCGATATTTAGCACCCGCTACCAAAGACCCCATATCAAGTGATAAAACGCGTTTGTTTTTTAGCCCTTCCGGCACTTCGTGGTTAATGATCCGCTGAGCTAAGCCTTCGGCAATCGCGGTTTTACCCACACCAGGCTCACCAATTAATACTGGGTTATTTTTGGTGCGACGCTGCAATACTTGCACGGTGCGACGAATTTCATCATCACGACCAATCACCGGGTCAAGCTTGCCTTGCTCGGCACGCTCGGTAAGGTCTATGGTGTATTTTTCAAGGGCTTGACGTTGATCTTCGGCATTAGGGTCATCAACTTTTTGACCACCTCGAATTTTAGTAATGGCTTTTTCTATATTCTCTTTATTTGCGCCTAACTCACGCATAATATCGCCAAGCTTACCTTTATCTTCGGTAACGGCTAAAAAGAAAATTTCTGATGAAATGAATTTATCTTTACGCTTTTGCGCCAACTTGTCACAAAGGTTAAGCAGCACCACTAATTGGTTAGAAAGCTGAACTTCACCGCCGGTACCTTCAACACGTGGCAATTGCTCTAGGGCTTGAGAAAGCTGAGAACGTAAGGCGCTACCTTCAATACCAGCTTCTACCAATAATGGCCGTAGCGAAGCGGCATCTTGATTTAGCATGGCCGACATTAAGTGCACCGGTTCAATAAACTGGTGGTCGCGCCCCAATGCTAAAGATTGAGCGTCTGAAATCGCTAATTGAAATTTGCTTGTAAATCTATCTAGGCGCATGTCACACCTCCACATATATTAAGCTATTAATGATTATGTGGGATTAGATGTAAAAAAAATCAAGATAAATGGCATTAAAAAAACATCAATACGATGGTTTTGTGAGCTTTAATTGCTTTAGCTAAGCCAGATGGCTGCAGCCATTCGTCCGGTTTGGCCGTCACGCCTATAAGAAAAGAAACGTGAGGCATTATTAAAAGTACAGCTTGCATCCGCATAAACATCATTCAAACCTAGCGCGCTAAGGCGCTGCTTAGCCAAATAATGGATATTGGCGTAATACTTACCGCTATTTGCACTAGCCGTAAAAGCGTTGGCAGACGGTGAGTTTTTAGCAACAAATTGCTGATAAACCTCTACACCTACTTCAAAGGCATTAGGGCCAATCGCCGGACCAAACCAAGCCATGATCTCACTGGGAGCAATGTTCATTGCTGCTACGGTATTTTCTAGCACGCCATCAAGCAAACCGCGCCACCCAGCATGTGCCGCCGCCACTACAGTACCTTGTTTATCGCAAAAAAGTACTGGTAAACAATCTGCGGTCATTACTACACATACCGCATGCGCTTGCTTCGCGACGCTGGCATCAGCCTCAGCAAAAAGCTTACTAGACTCACTGGCATTTACCACACGAGTGCTGTGAATTTGCTTTAGCCAACAAACTTGCTGTGGCATACCTTGTTGGAAATGCTGCCGATTGGACTGTACTGCGCTGGCGTCGTCCCCCACATGATCACCCAGGTTGTAGGAATCATAAGGAGCCGAACTAGCGCCAGCTAAGCGGTCACTGTAAACCGCTTTTACATTTTTTGGACAGGGCCAATCAACCAGCAATTTAGCCATGCTTAGCCTAAATCAGGATTGAGTTTATGATCGGCGCGCAAGGCATCGGCAATATCTAGCATGTCTTGAGGAACCGGTGCGTGCCACTCCATCATTTCGCCAGTAATTGGGTGCTCTAAACGCAGCATTACCGCATGCAGTGCTTGGCGCTGAAACCCACGCATGGCAGCAATCAACTCTTCACTAGAGCCTTTAGGTAAACGCAAGCGTCCGTAGGTTTGGTCACCTAAAAGTGAGTGTCCAATATGCGCCATGTGCACCCGAATTTGGTGAGTACGCCCTGTTTCCAAACGCAAGCGGATACGCGTATGTTGACGAAACTTCTCCGCAACGCGGTAATGGGTTACAGCAGGTTTGCCACTAGCAACTACTGCCATGTGAGTGCGTTTAGTAGGATGACGGCCAATTGGCTCGTCAACCAACCCACCCGCGGTCATCACTCCTGTGGCAATGGCTTCGTACTCACGGGTTACATGGCGAGCTTGCAGTGCTTCAACTAGGTGAGTTTGTGCTGGCACAGTTTTAGCTACTACCATAAGGCCCGAGGTATCTTTATCTAAACGGTGCACAATACCGGCGCGAGCCACTTCAGCAATGGATGGGTAGCGATGTAATAAAGCATTGAGCACTGTGCCACTATTATTACCAGCGCCAGGGTGCACCACCATGTTAATAGGCTTATTAATCACCAGAATATCGTCATCTTCATAAACGATATCGAGCTCGATATCCTCTGCCTGTGCTTCAACCACGTCTTCCAACACGGTATTTAATACAATTTCTTCCCCGCCAACTACCTTTTCCCTAGGCTTAACTTTCAGTTCGCCATCTAAACGAACACATTCTCCAAGGATCCATTCTTTGATCCGTGAACGGGAATAATCTGGAAACAACGCTGCTAACGCCTGATCGAGGCGAGCTCCAGCTAGCTCATCATCAACGATTGCTCGCAACTCTAAAGGTTGACTCATCTTAGGTTTTACCTCTAACAGGAAGGCCAAAACGGGCTATTGTAATCATTCCTAGCTTAAAGCATAGAAGAAAATGGTTTGTTAGATGCACCTCCCACTATATATGTCACTCGGTGATTGACGGTTTAAGTGGCATAGAGGATACTGTTTGCCCATTATTTGAGGTGTTTAACCTAATACTTTTCGACGTTGAGACGAGTATTGTTATTTGGTTATCACAGAAACAACAAAGACGATTTTTAGTCCATGATGCGCGTTTATAAGCAAACAATATCCGTAATACTGCTCGGCTTAATGCTTGGAGCTTGTTCTTCGAATTCAAAAGATAAACCGAAGATCCCTGATAAGCCAGCGTCTGAGCTTTACGCTGAAGCTCAAACAGCAATCAACAATGGTGCTTTTACTGATGCTGTAGAGAACTTAGAAGCCTTAGATACGCGCTACCCATTTGGTCCCTATTCGAATCAAGTACAGCTTGACCTTATCTACGTATATTACAAACGTAGTGATACAGCGATGGCTTTAGCTAGCACCGATCGTTTTATTCGCAATAACCCAACCCACAGTGAGTTAGATTACGTCTATTACATGCGCGGGCTTACCAATATGGCGGCAGACTACAACTTATTCCAAAGCCTTGTTGGCATTGATCGTTTTGACCGAGACCCAAGCTTTTCTCGCCAAGCCTTTAACGATTTTAAAACCTTGATTAATCGTTATCCGCACAGTGATTATGCAGCCGATGCCAAGCAACGTATGGTTCACTTAAAAGATCTGCTAGCCCGCTACGAAGTATCGGTGGCTCGTTACTACATTAAACGTGAAGCTTATATTGGTGCAGTAAATCGCGCTCGCTATGTGATTGAAAACTTCTCAGATACACCGTCTGCACGCGATGCACTTAAAGTAATGGAAGACGGCTATAAAGCTTTAGGTATTACCGATAAAGCAGAACAAGCAGCATTAATACTTAGTGTGAATTAATATCCGCTAAGCATCAAAAAAGGCGAGCAAAGCTCGCCTTTTTTGATCATTGGGATACAAATTAAATCGCATCTTCGTTTTCTTCACCAGTACGAATACGGATAACGCGGTCAACGTCGCGTACAAAAATTTTGCCGTCGCCAATTTTACCAGTTTGCGCAGTTTGCACAATCGCTTCAATACAACGCTCTAGGTCATCTTTTTGAACGACTAGCTCTAGCTTCATTTTGGGTAAAAAGTCTACTTTGTACTCAGCGCCACGGTAAAGTTCAGTGTGGCCTTTTTGTCGACCAAACCCCTTTACTTCGGTCACTGTCATACCTGTAATACCAATTTCAGCTAAAGCTTCGCGAACATCATCCATTTTGAATGGCTTGATAATTGCCGTAACTTGCTTCATGTGTACTTCCTTTTATTTATCATTTTGTTGAGTCTTTATGCCCTTACTTTAAGCCAAGCGCGGGCATGTGACAACGTTATACACTTAGCTTAATCCGAGAATTGGCTAAAAAACACCACTTGGCTCACGCAAAATCAATATCTTAGCTGAGCTGTAGCGACATAAACATCAACTACAAAATTGCTAATAAAACCAATGAATCCGCATTTAAATAACTTATTCGGCTTATCTGCTAAACCTACCACACACTTTACAGCAAAAAGCTTCAGTCCTGCTGCAGACGAATAATTAAGGTATACACTTAAATAAGAACCTAATGATTAAGAGCGACCACATTGAACAAGCATACTGGTTTCACGTTACTTGAACTTATGATCACCATAGCCATTGCAGTTGTATTGCTTGGCATAGGCGTACCTAGTATGAATAGCTTGTTCCAAACAATGGCTGCTGATGCCTCAACAAATAGAATGATGCGAGAAATACGCTTTGCACGCAGCCAAGCAATCAATCTAAATCAAAGAGTGGTGGTATGCGCTCTACAAGCAAATGGCAGTGACTGTGGCGGTGAGGTGAACTCTGGTTTAACAGTATTTGCCGACGACAATAATAATGGAAAACTAGATGGTGATGAGAAAGTTCTGCTGGCGGCAGAGCCCTTTACCAAAGCAGGCACCACAGATTTTAAAGGTTCGATAAATTCCTTTTCGTTTCAGAGTGATGGTTTAATTGCTGGTGCCTCAGGCAGCATTTATTTTTGTTCAAATGACAATAGCTACATCGATGGTGTAGTAATCTCAAAGGGCGGCAATATTCGGTTCATCACCGACAGTGAAAAAAGCAGCTGCCCTATCTAAACACCCACCTTAATTAATATTCAAGTTCTGCAAATCGTACATTGGCAATATCACTACTAAACTCACTGTTAAACTCAACACATTCAATCAGAGAAATACTGCCAAACTTTTGTGCACTAGCGGAGTGATTGGTATACCGCTGTTTAATTTCCGCTGAGATCTCTGCCATTGAGTCTAGATCTTTAGGCGAAGCTATAACCACTTGATCATAACCTGTGGAGCCAGCCATGTAGCACTTAACCGTAATCGCCCAACTTGAAGACATAGGTAAAACAATACATAACAAAATAGCTAAACGTTTCATAAGATCACCAACAATCAGCATTTGAATTTCCTGACGAATCCTCAGCAGACTTACTGCCCTCATCATCAATAGAGAAAACTTTACAATCTTTATCAGCACTTAGCTGCGTCCCTATCGCAGTGGCCTTGGCTGTAAAGGTACTGGCCGCAGCAGAGCTACTCAGCGTAATGGCATAATAGCCATTTTCGGTGTTATAACTATTGGCACCAGATGCCGCCAAACTCAAGCTGGCTAGGTTTGCAGCATAACTGGCATTATCAGCGTAGTATTGCTCTTGCAGCACAGCCAGTGTTGCCAACTCTTTTTTGGCTTCACTACGCCGAGACTCAGCAACAAAAGAAGTATAAGCAGGGTAAGCAACTGCCGCTAATATGGCAACAATGGCTACCGCAATCATTAATTCCATTAAGGTGACACCGCGCATCGAGTCTTTCATTTAGCCCTCATCAAAATAGAAGTAAATTTGTTTTGGACTCATATCCATATTGGCTTCTCTTGAGCCTTCCTTACACTCGCCAGCATTTTCACAAGTATGCTCATTGTTTTCATCTTGATCATCAAACTCTAGGTCTTCTCCAGGATCTCCACCAAAAACTCTTACTACAGACTCGCCTTGCTCGTTTTCACCAGAGTGGACAATTAAATCGTCGGGTACTTTGTTATCTACGTCATAGTAGCGACTGTTATTGATACTGGTACCAATGTGCATATCTACAGCATAAGTGCGACCTTTACCAATGGTAGGGATAGTACAGGTTGCCGAGTTAGTCGTTTCTGGAATGAACGAGGTGAAATACAACTCACCACCTAGTACCAAGGCTGCTCCCAATGACTTTTCGCCGTCCTCAACCAAGTTATATACCCAACCTTTGGAAGCTCCCAGCGCAATGAGCTGTGTTTCAATGGCGGTTTCATCACTTAGAGAACCAATTGGGTCACTGGTAATGTTGTAAAGCTCAGTGGAAGCTATCGCTACCGGTTGCTCATCTTCACCAAGCGCGCCAAAATCGGTAACCTGGACATTGTAATCGCGGAACATATAAAAGCGGTTATCAACGCCATTAGGGTCTTTGTCACTCACCGGTTTAGTTCTATCCCCCGTTCCAATTAACACGGCATCATAAGGAATCTGCTGAGAGTCAGTAATGGTGATTTGGTCCTCCCCTTGTCCGGTAGTTATTCGAGTTAGCTTCTTCAGGTAGGTTCTTACAATAACTGGCTCCGTAAAGAACTTACGCTTATCGGTAACTACCGAGCTATCACTAATGCTCGCTAAAGCGGTCATTTTCCACTTCGATTGGGTGGCTGAAAACAAGTCAATTCGCCATACTTGGCCTCCGGTATCGCCAAAATACAGGCGATCAATATTGCCATCGCCATCACTATCTAAAGTGGCGACTCTACCAGGAATGCTGTGAGTTAAGCGGTCATCATCTCCAGCGGTGATACTCCATACTAGGCTGCCATCTATGGCATCAACAATAAACACCCCTCGACCTCTATCATCGTCTCCGGGGATATCTAAATCTTGGTTGGTATCATAACCGGCACCAAATATAACCACCGGATTACTGTGGCCTGGTACATAACCTACTGTCGGCTGCGACCAGCTTTGACCAAGCTCAGACATGCCGGTGCTTGAGCTATCAATCCGCCACAACATTTTGGGCAAGTCAGGCTTGGTCAAGTCCATCGCATAATAAGCATCACCACCACGGCGTAGCCCAGTAAACACTAATACTTTGTCACCACTACTGCTGTACTTACCATCATTGTCGGTGTCTTTGAGGAATACAGTAGGGGTACCGTCTACCCCATATACATGTTGCGAACTTGCTATATTATTGCGTAATGTAAGCTGCCTACCTAATAGCTCATAGGGGAAAAATGCCCAGCTTTCAGCAACACTTGATCCGGTATCTTTAAACATATGCATAGCACCACCATTGGTACCTACAATAATTCTGATATCCATATCATCGGGGTCAGTGCTATCAGCCGCTGCGCCACTGCGTAAACCATAATTAATCACTAAGGGGCGAGAATGCAGTGGATCGCCCATTAAGTCACTGCGAATAGTAGTACTAGTATCTCCGTCATCATTATCTACATCAGTGCCACGGATCCAACTTACATGGTCAGCAATATCGTCTTCAACAACACCAAGATGATTGGCCAAATTAGCATTGCTACCAGCCTTTGTGACTAGGTTGTTGTTTGTCAAAGTGGTGAAACTACCGCTATCAGTTTGATTGAAATACACCATTCGAGCATCATTGCTGAGTAAAGTTTCCGAGACCCCTCCTAGCTCTACATTGTTACCATCTTTGACTGAGGACCAAAATGTCTTGGCTTCATCGATAATAGAGCCATCTGCACCAATAGCAGGATTACCATTTTGGTCCGCCATAAAGCCTTCAGAAGACAGTTCCAGCTTTTTCAAGTTGCCACGCCAACGTGGATTAAGTGAAGGCTTGAACATGGCATAATAAACTCTATCTAGAGTACGAGTGCGGTCAAAATTGTTACTGGTTACAGCAGGTGACACCAAGGATGAGCTTTCTTCATAGATGCCGATTAAGGCTTGACGAAACGCAGCTTCTAAAGAAACACCATCTTCGGCAGGATAAAAGCGCCCTTGAGCATTTTCGGCGGTGGCGGTTAACATCGCAGTACCACCTTCAATAACATCTTCACCAAAACCAATGGTAGTAATCTTTGCGTACTGCCTACCACTCATATTCGGATTAATATCATTGGTATTCATCCATTTGGATAACACTGGCAGGTAACTTGTTTCGCTGCCGGTTCCAAACCCAACTGGATCTTTCCAAGTACAACCGCTCACCGTAGTTGCGTTGTCACAGCCAAAAACATTATCGGTATTAATTGGCAAATTTTTAACGTTTTCATTTTCATCGGCATCTACACTTGGCGTACCGTCGGTGACATAAATAATATTAATCGAACTATCACAGCCCACCTCATAGGGAGAAAGGTAGGTATTAGTGCCGCCAGAAGATGTTTCGATTGTTTTATCCCTATCGTTTTTCTCGTTGTTGTTTCCTTTCTCACCGTAATCAACCGCTTCACCGGCTAAATAGTGTTTTGCCTCCATTAAGGTCTCAACAAGCGGTGTCCCGCCATCCGCGGTGAGCTCAATAATGTCTGAAATAAGATCCTGATTATCATCAGACGCTTGAATACCACGAATCACTCTGCCGCCATCATTAGAGCGATTAAACACCATTAATCCAAACTTAACTCCATTAATAGTACTAAGTGCATTTTCCATCGCCTCCTGAGCAATTTCGATACGAGGTCTAGTGGTGGTTGCATCTGAATGATGGTACCAGCGAAGGTAATTTGCAGAATAAAGCGTAATTAAATAACCATCATCAAATGAGTCCTTGGTAGTCTGTTCTGCATCGGTTTTATTTAAGGTATAAAAATCATCAGTGTTATTTGCCGCGCCATTAATTGGGTAGCCCTGCGGAGCATCCACATAGGAGTTATTACTTTCGCGATATTGACCAGGATTAATGGTGGAAATTTCTTTATCTACAAAACTACCGTCTGAAGCCTGCAGTTTGACCGTAAAAGAGCGTGGTTCCCCTTCGTCATCTAATAAACGGCCATCACTTGCATCACTGTTTAGCTCAAAATCATCCATACAATCCAAAACAGTGTAGTTTGCACCGTTATTTAAGCGAACATCGTCCCAAGAGCCAGTACCGCCTTGTACCCTGTGCTCGCGAAAGTAACCAGTAAAAATGCCGTTTTTAGCTAAGGCTTCATAAGAAGCTGCGCAGTTATTAATGTCCCAAATAAATCGACGGTCATCATTGGCACCTGTAGGAATATAGGAGCCATCGATGCCATTAACAGTAAAGTATATAAAGTCATTATCGAGGCTATTTTGAGAACTCACCGCTATAGGATAATCTTGATAGCTTACTTCTCCATTACTATCGCGGTTATAGCCTTCGCGAGTCGTAATATTCCAAGCCATACTTCCAGAGGTATCAAAAATTATCAGAACCTTAGGGTCGGCAGAGCTTAAGCTATTAAAATCAAATAAAAATAGCTCGGTATCATCTGCCCAAACTGGAAGAGTTACAGCTACTGAACACACCCATGCAAGCAGCCCCGACTTTAACCGACCGTTCATCTGCTTTCTCCTTGTTGTCTTGCCTGCAATACATTGCAAACAACTTTACCGTTTTAGCTATAGCATCGGCTGCTCTATACCGGCAGCTATTGACGTTGAAGCTCGATTTGCCTTCCCATAATTTTTTGTTGCGTCTACCCTTACATAGCGGCACTGGGTAATAGCGTTATTACTACTGGCGGTAAAACTGCGCGCGCAGACACTATCAACTGTATGAAGCATGGTACCATCAGCCCCGGTTACCATGGTTGATACAGCCATAGATGCCGCTGGAGTCATGGCACCAATAACACTCTGCAGACTAGGCGCAAGAATCAGCTCATTCATTTCACCTTCAAGTAAGTGCTCTGCGCCCACCCGGTCTCCCATCGCCGACACCACTTTTAAGCCTTGATTCGCACTACTTAACAACACCCCACCCAAAAAGCTTAAAATCAACAAAAACAACATCGCAACAAATAACGCTGCGCCTTGCTGTTTGCTAACCAATGAACTGATCGTCGAAAATGTTTTTTGCATCAATACACCATGTTTCGTAGTGACACGACGGACTCAAATAGTGCCCGTCGATAATGATCGTTAGCTGCAGCGACACTCAAATCACCCAATTCATAGCTATTACTATTAGTATAGTTTTTATCCTCGGTTAAGGAGCGAACCAACAAAAATACTTTAGCGCCAATCACTCTGCCTTCACTCCATTGTTGAGGTGTCACGTTGTCTGAGGAGACAAAGTCATTCACCACGCCATCTTGAGTAGTATCGGTATCCACTCCCAGCAATACTCGCATCCGCTCTATACCCTCCACCAAAGGGCCTGAACCTAATATTTGCATACCGCTCGCACTACCGTTGTCGTTATCGAGGTATAGCTGACGCAACACTGGCAAGCCAGACTGCGCACTCACATCCAAATAGTAAACAATATGTTGGTATTCCCATATCTGTCTGCCAGGCATAGCTGTTTCGGTAGGCCAAGGATCGGCTGAAGTAAATATCTGAGCGCTAGCGGCGTTAGCAGCGAAGTAGAAGCGCTCAGGATCCAACTCACCCGCAGATTGGATGGGTGAACCAATCACTCTTTTGATGCCAATAACATCAGAATCCACAACCAAATTACTGCGGCTACTTACGCAACTGTACTGGCCATTAAGAGAGTTCGCGCTATTAATCTGGCCTACAAATAACGAGCTAAATCGGCCATCCACAGAGGGAAATGAGCCCTCAGGAGTACTACCAATCCAGTCTATTGTGCAATCATTGGCAGCAACAATATCGTCAGCGACTAAATCCACGCCAGAACCACGAACCATTGGGTTACCGGTATATTCACCAAAAAAACCCACCATTCTTAAATCTCGAGTGATCAAATGCATGGCGATACGGCCACTCTCCATTAATTGTTCACTGTGATAGGTTGATTCAGTACTGCGCTGTGAAGCGACCAAAAAACTACTGATCCCCGCAGTTAAGAATAGCCCTATAACAATGGCAATTAGCCATTCAATAAGGGTAAAGCCTTGCTGAGAATGCCTGTTCATGAGGCCACCCGCGTCGTTAAGGCCATTTTGCGGCGTTTATCTGACTGTGCTCCGCAGTTGGCGGTAACCGTATTGCTGCTGGTAATGCCACTAAAAGACTGCCTCGACAACCAAGTAACCACCACCGTAAGCTCGCCATTAGCGCTTAACAATACGCAACCATTAGGCTTAACCAAACCGCCCTTAGCACCGGCCGCTTTGGCATAAAGACCATACTCCCAATGGTAAAGATCATAATTCACTAGATCGGCAAGGCTACAAGCGGTCATCAAACCACTGTCCTCGGCGCATGCGGGTTTGGCTCTGGCTGGTTGTCCATCGCCTACAATAACAGTGGCGGGGTTATTTGCTTGCCAAGCAATATGATTAAGCCGAACCCGTTCAACCATGTCTTCAGCTAAAATCATGGCAACAGTACGTTGGTGAGATTCAAAACTAGAACGCTTGGCAACAGCTTGCATAGCCACAACCGCCAGCAGGCCTACCGCCAATATAAAAGAGGTGATAATAACTTCAATCAGAGTAAACCCTCTGACAGATGACAATGATATTGCTTGCATCCCTACCTACCCGTCCTTGATGCTTGGTTAGCGTCCGATAGTTCTGCCTTTCGAATCGACAAGATAATTAGGGTATAGCGCAAAAAAGAAGGCTATGCCTTCTTTTTTAGGGGAATTGAGAGCCGGCTCAGTTAGCTGGTTTGAGTAACTCTAAGCTCTGCGGGGACTTCAAAAATGGTATTTTCTTCGCGGCCAGGGTTTTCTACAACTGTTACTCCCCCCATCGCTTTTAAACCAGATACCACTTCTTGAACGAGTACCTCGGGGGCCGAAGCGCCAGCTGTAACACCAATGCGACTATCAGCTTTAAACCATTGGCAATTAATGTCACTAACACCATCAATAAGGTATGCTGCTGCACCTGACTTCTCAGCTTTTTCTCGTAAGCGATTAGAGTTAGAAGAGTTTTTTGACCCTACCACCAATACCACGTCTGATTTTTCTGCCAGATCTTTCACCGCATCTTGGCGGTTCTGGGTAGCGTAACAAATATCGTCTTTACGAGGTCCTTGAATCTCAGGGAAGGTCGCACGTAATGCATCGATGATCGCGGAGGTATCGTCAACCGACAGAGTGGTTTGAGTACAGTAAAACAACTGCTCAGGTTTGTTAACCTTTAGCTTAGCAACATCTTCTACGGTTTCTACCAAGTAAATACCACCGTCGACGTTGTCGTATTGGCCCATGGTGCCGTTCACTTCTGGGTGACCATGATGACCAATTAAAATACACTCAATGCCTTTACGGCTGGCGCGAGTAACTTCCATGTGCACTTTAGTTACGAGTGGGCAAGTAGCATCGAAGATTTTAAGGTCACGTTGTTTGGCTTCTGCACGCACAGCTTGAGACACGCCATGAGCGCTAAAGATACAAATACTGCCTTCTGGCACATCGCTAAGCTCATCAACAAACTCAGCACCACGTTTACGTAAGCCATCTACTACATAGCGGTTATGAACTACTTCATGGCGAACATAAATGGGCGCACCAAACATTTCTAAAGCACGCTCGACGATAGAAATAGCGCGGTCAACACCAGCGCAAAAACCGCGAGGATTAGCTAACAGTATTTCCACTATCGCTCCTTAATTAACCGCTAAAATTTCTACTTCGAAAATAACCGTTTGGCCAGCCAGCGGATGATTAAAATCTACCGTTACTGAATCACCGGTTACTTCACGCACAATGCCCGGAATTTCACTGCCATCAGGCTGAGCAAATGCAATAATACTGCCTTCTTCGGCAGGTGCTTCATCACCAAACTTACTGCGCTCAAAGTACTTAATATTATCCGGATTGCTTTGGCCAAAAGCTTGCTCGGCATTAAGTTCAAATTGGCTTTTATCACCCGTTTTCAAACCCAATAAACACGCTTCAAAGCCTTCGGTTAGGCTACCATCTCCCATTACCAGTTGAGCTGGCTTTGGATAGTTATAAGTACTTTCGGCAATCGATCCATCGTTTAACTTCAATACAAAATGAAGTTCTACTTTGCTTCCTTGCTGAATCATTTAGTTTCCTTGGCTTGCGGCGACAAAAAGCTATCTAACACTAACAATACCGCACCCACACAAATGGCTGAGTCAGCAACGTTAAAAGATGGCCAATGGTAACTGCCCACGTAAAAATCGAGAAAGTCGATAACATAGCCAAACACTACGCGGTCAAAAACGTTACCAATTGCTCCGCCTAATACTAAGGCGTAAGCAATGGCTGGCCACTTTTGCTCGGCCGGTGTTTTTTTCATCCACCACACCAGCAAACCACTCACCAAAAGCGCTATGGCAGTAAAAAACCAACGTTGCCAGCCACCGGCATCACTTAAAAAGCTAAAAGCAGCACCGTAGTTTCGAGCCGAAACCAAATTAAAGAATGGCGTTACTGCTACCGACTCATATAAATCGAAGGTTTTAGCAATGGCAAACTTGGTAACTTGGTCAACAATGAATACCACCACACTTAACCACAACCAACGTAAACCAGTGCTATTTGTTTTACTTACTACAGCGTCGTTATGCATAGCTACGAGACTCACCTTCACCCGCGACGTTGGTTACACAGCGACCACACAAGCTTGGGTGCTCAGCGTTTTGACCAACATCTTCGCGGTGGTGCCAACAACGGTCACATTTCGCGGCTTCGGCTACTTCTACGGTAACTTTAAGGTTATCCAACTCAGTAGCAGCGGCATTATCACCCGCTTCACTTAAAGCCTGTAAGCTTACATCTGAAGTTAACAATACAAAGCGTAACTCATCACCCAACTGGCTTAACACTTGCTCTAGCTGGCTATCTACATACAGCGTTACTTTAGCCTCTAAGGTGCCACCAATTTTCTTGTCGCGGCGTGCTTGCTCGAGGTTCTTATTCACTTCATCACGAATAGTGATCAGTTGAGCCCAGAATGCATCATTCATTTTGCTATCTTGTGATAGCGCAGTTAAGCCTTCGTACCACGCTTCAGTGAATACAAACTCACTACGTTCACCAGGTAATGCTTGCCAAATCTCGTCAGCGGTAAAGCTTAAGATAGGTGCAATCCAGCGGGTTAGCGCTTCGGCGATGTGGAATAGCGCAGTTTGACAAGAGCGTCTTGCTAGGCCATCAGTTTTTGCGGTGTACTGACGATCTTTAATGATGTCTAAATAGAAGCTACCCAGTTCAATTGAACAGAAGTGCATAAGCTTTTGATAAACAACGTGGAACTGGTATTGCTCGTAAGCTTCGACAATTTCTTGTTGAACAGCGGCTGCTCGACCCACTACCCAGCGGTCAAGCTCTACCATGTCTTCACTTGCCACTAAATGCTGCTCAGGTTCAAACCCAGCTAAATTAGCCAATAGGAAGCGCGAGGTATTACGAATACGACGATAAGCATCGGCGCTGCGTTTGAATACTTCGTCCGATACGCTCATTTCCGCGGTGTAGTTGGTAGATGCAATCCACAACCGTAAGATGTCTGAACCCAATTTGTTCCAAACATCCTGCGGAGCGATACCATTACCTAAAGATTTAGAGAACTTATGGCCATTAGCATCTACGGTAAAACCGTGAGTAAGTACTTGCTGGTAAGGCGCTTTGCCGTTAATTGCAGTAGCAATCATTAGTGATGACTGGAACCAACCGCGGTGCTGGTCAGAGCCTTCTAAGTACATATCTGCAGCTTTACCGTTAAACTCTTCACGTGCTGCAACTACACTTGAGTGAGTTGAACCAGAGTCAAACCATACATCTAGCGTGTCTTCTACTTTGCGGTACAACTCGGCTTCATCGCCCAGTAGTTCAGTAGCATCTAAATCCCACCATGCTTGAATACCACTTTGCTCAACACGTTTAGCCACCTCTTCCATCAGCTCTACTGCACGTGGGTGTAGTTCGTTGGTTTCGCGGTGCACAAACAGCGCAATCGGTACACCCCAAGTACGTTGGCGAGAGATACACCAATCTGGGCGATTTTCTACCATGCTTTCGATACGGCTTTGGCCCCAATCTGGGATCCACTGGGTTTTCTCGATTTCTTGCATCGCTTGCTTACGCAAACCATTTTGGTCCATGCTCACAAACCACTGCGGCGTAGCACGGAAAATAATAGGGGTTTTGTGGCGCCAGCAATGTGGGTAGCTATGACGGTAAGCGTGATGATGCAGCAGCGCGCCCGTCTCTTTTAGTTTTTCAACTACGTTGTCGTTAGCTTTAAATACATGCTGACCACCGAAAAATTCAGTATCGGCAAGGTAAACACCATTGTCACCAACCGGGTTAGCCACTTCTAAGTTGTACTTTTGGCCTACCGCGAAATCTTCTTGACCATGGCCAGGAGCAGTGTGAACACAACCAGTACCCGACTCTGTCGTTACGTGGTCACCTAAAATAACCGGCACTTCAAAGTCATAAAATGGGTGCTTAAGTTTTACTAACTCTAAGGCATCACCTTGGCAGTAACCTAAAGCATGGTAGTGAGTTGCACCAAAGCGCTCTACACACTCCTCCATTAGGTCACGCGCCAAAATTAAACGCTCTTTGCCCGTTTCAGTTTCGATTTGAACTAACACATATTCAAGGTGAGCATTTAAGGCTACCGCACGGTTAGCAGGTAAAGTCCACGGTGTAGTGGTCCAAATAACTGCAGAGATTGGCCCTTCACCGGTCACACCTTCTGGGTGATCAAATTTGGCTAAAACTTCGGCTTCGTCAACAGCGGTAAAACGCACATCAATGGCAGGAGAGGTTTTATCTTCGTATTCAACTTCAGCTTCAGCAAGAGCACTGCCACAATCGGTACACCAGTGCACAGGTTTAGAACCTTGCAATAGGTGGCCATTATCGATGATTTTTGCCAAGGCACGGATGATGTTTGCTTCAGTATCGAAGTTCATGGTTAGGTAAGGGTTTTGCCAATCACCTAAAATGCCCATGCGGATAAAGTCGTTGCGCTGACCATCAATTTGTTTAGCGGCGTAATCACGACACTTTTGACGAAATTCAGCAGCGGTCACTTTTTTGCCCGGCTTGCCAACTTTCTTTTCTACTTGTAGCTCAATAGGTAAACCGTGACAGTCCCAGCCAGGCACATAAGGAGAATCGTAGTCAGATAAAGTCTTCGACTTGATAATGATGTCTTTAAGCACCTTGTTAACCGCATGGCCAAGGTGAATATTGCCGTTGGCGTATGGAGGGCCATCGTGCAAAATAAAGCTCTTCTTACCTTTTTTGGCCTGTCTAATTTGGCCGTACAGATCCTTTTCGCTCCAACGCTTAAGCATTGCAGGTTCGCGGTTGGCTAAATTACCACGCATCGGGAATTCAGTATCAGGTAGATTAAGAGTATCTTTATAGTCGCTCATCGAATCACTTTTCCAGTCAATTACTCTGCAAGGCCATAGTAGGCTTTTGCACGCTTAATATCGAGATTCACCTGAGCTTTTAGCGCATCAAGCGAATCAAATTTTTGTTCATCTCGTATTTTTAACTGCGGTTCAACCACTAATCGTTGGCCATACAGATTGGCGTCAAACTCAAACAAATGAGCTTCTACCAATAAATCTTTTCCTGCGGCGGTTGGCCGCCAGCCGATGTTAGCAATGCCTGAAAAGCGATGCTCTGGCTGATTTTGTATATAGGCTTTAACTGCAAACACTCCATGCAAGGGGCATACATGGCGGGCAACTTTTAAATTTGCCGTAGCAAAGCCCAATTGACGCCCCAACTTTTGGCCATGAATGACTTTGCCATTAAAGCTAAATTTTCTGCCTAGCAATTGAGCCACCGTTGAGAAATCGGCCTCGGCTAAATGCTGACGTAATAAGGTGCTGCTCACACGCTGCTGATTTAAGCAAAACGAATCGGTTGCTGTAAGCTCAAAACCGTACTGTTTTTTGGCCGCTTGTAAGCTTGCGAAATTACCTTCTCGGCCTTTACCAAAGTGGAAGTCATCTCCCACTGCTAGGTATTTTACTCCCAGCAATTCAACCAATAACTGGCGAACAAAATAGTCAGCACTTTGTTGAGCAAACTCATGGCTGAAACGCACCACCAACAAGCGGTCTACACCTAAGCTTTTTAGTTGCTGGTACTTATCGCGAAATCGGCTAATTCGAGCGGGTGCTTTATCTTTAGTAAACACCTCAAGCGGTTGTGGCTCAAAAATCATCACCACAGCGGGTAAACTCCGCTGGCGAGCCTGTTCAACTAAACGCTTAATTACTTGTTGATGGCCTAAATGCACGCCATCAAAATTACCAATACTTAATGCACAGCCATAGTGACGCGCTTTAATGTTGCGTATTCCGCGAATTAACTCCATTCCCGCGCCTATTTCGTCAAAAACCGACGGATTATAGCTTGTTTAGTCCGCAGTTACAGCCCCGAAACTGCTTTTCAAGTGAGCTAATCTTATCCCCAAGCAAAATAGCAAAACCAAGTAGCTAGTCACGGCCGCAGCTACACAGATTAAAAGTTGCCAAACACTGTCTATCCACGTCAACGCAAACCATTGTTCAGCAAGGGGAGAAAGCCACACAATGAGCCCCCCCATCAATGTCGATGCCACTAAAATTTTAACAATACATACCAAGGTAGGAGAGCCGAGTTTGTAAACACCTTGTTTGTGTAAACCGCGATAAAGCAGGCTGGCATTAAGCAACGCCGATAAAGCTGTGGCAATAGCTAAACCAATATAACCATAAGGAATCGCGAAGATAAGGTTAAAGCCCATGTTGCTCACCATGGCGATAATGCCAATTTTCACCGGCGTTTTGGTATCTTGGCGCGAGTAATACCCTGGCGCTAACACCTTCACTAGCATGAAGAACAACAAGCCACCGCTATAAGCCATTAAGCTGTAGGAGGCGTTTAGCACATCTTGTTGATCAAAGGCGCCACGCATAAATAACACTTGTAAAATAGGCTGACCAAGTAAGGCCAAACCTACGGTGGCGGGTATGCCCAAAAAACACACCATGCGCACTGCCCAGTCCATGGTTTGCTGAAACTGCTGCGGGCTTTTATCAACATGACGCTGCGATAAGCTTGGCAAAATCACGGTTGCAATGGCGATACCAAACAAACCTAGGGGAAATTCCAACAAGCGGTCGGAGTAGTACAGCCATGATATAGAGCCGGTGATTAGGAAACTGGCGATTAGGGTATCCAACAGCAAGTTTATTTGACTGACCGATACACCGAACAATGCAGGGATCATTAAGGTGCGAATTTTTACCACACCAGGATGTTTCCAGCCCCAACTTGGCTTTTGCAACAACTTAAGCCTAAACAAGAAAGGTAATTGAAATAGAAACTGAATTAACCCGCCGAAGAAAACCCCCATGGCCAAGCCAACTTCAGGTTGTGCTAGGTTTGGGGAAACAAATATCGCAAAACTAATCACTGCCACATTTAGCAACACAGGCGTGAATGCCGCCACGGCAAAACGACCAAATGCGTTAAGAATCGCGCCCGATAAGCCGGTAAAGGTGACAAACCATAAGTAGGGAAAGGTGATTTTAAGTAGAAAGGCCGACAGCTCAAACTTAGCAGCATCGGGGCCTTCGTTTAACCACGATATAAACCACCCCGTGCCAAATAGTGCTGCGATTAAAGGCGAACCAATAATGCCAAACAAGGTAACTATGGTAACGGCTAAGCCCAGCGTACCGCTAACTTTGGCAATAAGCTCTCTTACTTCGTCTTCAGAACTCTTTTGCTTGTATTCGGTAAGTACCGGTACAAAGGCTTGGGCAAACGCGCCCTCGGCGAATAAGCGGCGCAAAAAGTTAGGAATTTTGTTAGCAAAGAAAAATACGTCGGCAGCAACACCCGCTCCCATTAAATTAGCAATGACCACATCCCGAGCCAAACCTAATATGCGGGAAATCAGGGTCATAGCGCTAACAATGGCGCCAGATTTTAACAAAGTTTTACTCAATGCACTGTCCTGTTGCTAAATTACACAAATTCCTCTGCCCTAACATTAAAAATGCTGGTAGAATCGCGGCACAGTTTAACCGCCTATAAAGATCGATGCTACGGTCATGACGTTTAGTTAGGTTTTCCTTGCTTTGATATTTATACTTGGTTAAAAATTGTTTGACATAAACATGAAAAACGGGCATATTCCACGGCCTTTAAATTCATAATTCCAAGACAAAGTTCAGGAGTTACACTTGGCTAATATTAAGTCAGCTAAAAAACGCGCTATCCAAGCTGAAAAGCGTCGTCAACATAACGCTAGCCGTCGCTCTATGATGCGCACTAATTTGAAAAAAGTTATTGCAGCTATCGAAGCAGGCGATAAAGAAGCAGCTACAGCAGCATACCAAGCAGCTCAACCTATCTTAGACCGTTACGCGTCTAAAGGTTTGATCAGCAAAAATAAAGCAGCTCGTCATAAGAGCCGCATTGTTGCAAAAATCAACGCACTTTAATTTAAAGCGCTTGATGAAAAAAACCGGCCTAAGCCGGTTTTTTTATGTCTGCTATTTAGTGCTAATTACTTACAGTAAAGCTCATGTAGCTTCCCTAGCACGGCTTTAGCCTCTTCACTAGCGATTGAGTAGTAAATGGTTTGAGACTCCTTACGCGTGCTCACAAGCTGATCTTTCCGTAACCATGCTAAATGCTGAGATAACGCAGACTGACTTAAAGTGACCCGTTGGTTTAGTTCTCCTACCGTTAACTCACCTTCCACTAAGTGGCATAAAATCATTAAGCGGCTTTCGTTTGCTAGCGCCTTTAACAATTTTAATGCAGGTTCAGCATTTTTTTGCATGTCTTGAATGTTCATCTTTCTACCTACTAACTTACTTAAGCCAAACTATACGTGAAATGGCTATAGCTCGCTAGGTTAAAGCTGAGTACAAGGTTTTGGAGCCAAACATAAAAAAGCCGCAATTAAGCGGCTTTAACGTCACTGAACCACTACCTTACTGAGCAATAATCCGATATTGCATCGTGGCATCATTCACTTCAACAATGTAGCTTCCAACAATACCAGTGAAAATGTCACCACCGGTTTGCTCCAAAATGCCATCATTATCGTTGTCACCATAGTTAGTAGACCAATCACCGTTTAGATCAAACTTAAAACGCTGATTATCCTGACCATCAAAGTCCACACTAACTTGCCAAGTATTGTTTGCCACTAATGACATCACCGAGGTCTGCCAAGCGTTAGCAGTGCCGCGGAAATACAACTGCTCAAAATTACTTGTAAAGTTAGCATTTGGATCAATCACCTCAACCACTACCGACGCTTGTGCAGTTTTACCGCCATCGTCAGTCACGGTTAAGCTAATACTGTGTGACCCCGCAGTATTGTAGGTAACCGTTGTAGTTTCACTCGTATCACCATTGCTCCATAGGTAACTGGCAATAACGCCATCACTATCACTTGAGCCCGCTGCACTATAAGTGATGCTTTGGCCTACATCTACTTGAGTTGCCGATGCACCAATAATTGCAGTAGGAGCTTGGTTAGCGTTAAGTTCGGTAATGCTATAAGCCAAAGTTTGATCATTCACTTCTATCAAATAAGATCCCACCACATCAGTGAAGATATCCCCACCGGTTTGCTCTAGCACACCATCACTATTGGTATCACCGTAGTTCTGGGTCCAATCACCATTAACATCTAACTTAAAGCGTTGCTCTGCTTGACCATCAAAATCAACCTCAACTTGCCAAGTATGATCAGCCACTAAGTCCATGGAAGTTGTCGCCCAACCATTGGCAGTACCACGGAAGTAAAGCTGATTGAAGTTCTTCGCTTTTTCATCACTTTCAACACTTAGCACGGCTTCTGCTGTTGCAGTCGCACCTTCGTTGTCGGTAACGGTTAAGCTAATAGTTTGGCTGGCATCTACAACTACAGAGATAGAGCTGGTTGTTTCACCGGTACTCCATAGGTAGCTAACAATAGAACCATCTTCATCACTAGAGCCTGAACCATCTAAGCTTACTGTTGTTCCGGCAGCTACCGTTTGAGTAGCTGGAGAGATGTTTGCAACTGGCGCTTTATTTGGAATAACCGTTAGAGTTACCGAAGTAGTTGCGGTTTTCCCTTGGTTATCGGTGACTGTTAGGCTAATCGTTTGAGTCTCATTCACAGTAACGCTGATTGACTCACTCGATTCACCAGTGCTCCAGCTGTAACTAGCAATAGAGCCATCAGAATCACTTGAACCGGCACCGCTTAGCACAACTTGTGACCCTTTAGCCACAGACTGGCTTCCTGGGCTAATCGCGGCAACGGGTGCGCTGTTTCCGTCTAAACCGTCTGGAATACCTGCAGCAATTGCACCGCTGCTTACATTCCAACTACCCTCATCAATTTGATAGTTTTGACCGCCATTATTATCCCAAGCACCACTACAGTTGTTCGTCACAAACTCCAGCTGGTTACCGTCTTCTAAATCAACGGTTAAGCTATACCAGTTGTCGCCCAAGCTTTGCATTGGCTCGCCTGGTGCTGTGGTCCAAGTCACTGTTCCATCAACGGAATAATGTAAGCATACTTGTCCCCAACCATTTGTATCTTGGTAATACAAGGTACTAGTAACAGATTGACCGATGATTCGGTAAGTCACGCTGGTAGAATCTTGCTGACCAACACTGTCAGTAACCGTTACCGATATAGTGGTACGTTCGTTCAAAGTAACCGTAATCGACGGGCTGGTTTCACCAGTGCTCCATAAATAGCTCGCGATTGGGCCTTCTTCGTCAGTTGAGCCAGCAGCACTCAAAGTTACTACAGTGCCCAGTTCTACTTCGCCACCTGCGGCATTAATATGTGCCGTTGGTCGCTTATCGCCTACTACAACATTGTCGGTAAAGAACATCGCTTCGCCAGCAATTGCGCCGTTCACGTCTTCAACGGTTTTACCGCCAACGCTACTAAACTGACCAGCGCCTACGTAAACTTGTTGAATCTCAGAACGAGTTACGTTGCCTTTACTATCAGTTGCTTCAATATAGTAATCCAACAGCTGCTCTTGGTATTGGTCAATGTAGGTGAAGTACATATTGCCGATTTTTTCAGCAGGCACGACTTCGAACATTTCTTTGCCAGATGGCTGCCAATCTACACCATTCATATCACCGTTTAAGTCACGCTCAGTCATGCTAAAGGTTTGCCATTCGCCAACCCGTGAAGGATCGACATCAGGATCGCTAGCATGCGCGCTTGGGTCATAGAGCTTAAAGGTTTTATCGGTAGCGGTTGCCCACTTGTCCTTGTGAACACGTACTTTAACCTTAATATCTTGAATACCGCTTACGTCATAACCGTAGGTATAAATCGCAAACTTAGTATCGGCATATACCGTAGCCCAACCTTCCGCTTTACTTGAGTTAGCACTACCAGGGTTGTATGGGTAACGCTGTGGCCACCAAACTGAAGGACCCGTTTTATCTTGGGCTTTATTCGCTTCAACATAAGGCGTGGTAAAGTGCAAAGATTGGTTAAACGAAATAGTAGGTTTAACCCCGTCATCAACGTTTTCATCGTAATAACCAAAACCAGAATCGATTGAGGCCATTAGGAAGTACCAACCTAACTCTGCAGGGTTTGCACCGCCAGCATAGTTGTTGTTCGCATCACCCTTAACCGGGAAAGACATCATCCACGGATTAAGCTGGTTACCCGGGTAAGTTACCTCGTTATCACGCGCGGTAGTTGGGCTCCAGTAATTAGGGTTGTTGTCTAACCAAATCTGCTCAGCGGTTTTTGCATAGTTCTCGGCAGCTTGCAATAAAGCAAAGTTACGCTCTAGGTAGTGATAGCCTAACTCAAGCGATACCATGTGCTCACGTGTAGCCACAAAATCGGTGCCATTTACCGTGTTAAAGTCTGCCATCTGACCACGCCAAACACCCATTGGAATATGCCAGTGGTACCACGTAGGATCGGCCGATGAATCACGTGTATCAATCCATGACCCATCTTGTACGTGCACAATGTCGTCTTCTGGAATTGGATAAGCTTTTAGGTACTCGTCCACGCCCATACCACGCACCGAACTATCGGCATAAGTAACATTGCCCGAGTTAGCCCAAGTGCCACCATCGCCCGCTCGACCTGACGAGTTATCACCATCATGCGCAATGGTGAAATACTGGGTACGGCCTAAAGATGCAGCGTCGCCTTCAAAAGCTTTTAGTACGTCAGCAGTAATTGAGCCTTGGTAACCTTCTTCCCAAGAGCTAGCTTGCTCAACAGGAATACCGGCAACTTTGTGCTGCTCACCGGTTTCTGGGTCAACGTATTGAACCCAGTGAGGAATCGAAGCAAACGGGAACTTGTTGTAAGTCACCTGTTGCTCATTGAACATATGTAACTCGGTCCAGGCACCTATGTCGCTAACATTTTGTAAATCTGCGCGGTTAGGTGGAGAAATCAAAGTATCTTTGCCGGGATCATTCAAGTAAGGGTAGTCACGCAAAGTACGTGAATAGTGCACGTTCCCAAGTACCGACCATTCAATACCTAACTTGGTAAGTACTGGAATAATCCGCTCTGAAAAACCAAGCTCTGTTGGGAAGAAACCTTTCGATGACTTAAATGAGTCACCTAAGAAGTAATCTTGTGCCAAAGTAACATTTTGATAAATCAAATCTTTTAAGAAATAGTCATTACCCACCAATGGCCCCATAGTATGGTGACCAGAGAAGTGAATCGTGTCTAAAGCGTTAAAACCACCGCTGGTTTTTGTACCGTTTTGGGTATCGCGCCAATAAGCGCCCCACCCTAAATTGTAACCATCCAAATTACCTAACTCGCCGAAACTCTGCACGTTGTTAATAACCGATGCCGACATGGTGACATGCGTTTGGCTTTGTGGATGATTACCATTGTTGTTTCTAGCCGTATCCATTGGCCAGCTTAAGTAAGCGCCTTTTTTGGCATGATGCTGATAATAAGATACCAAGTCATCATGCGGCATCGGCGCACCGCTGCCAGGAATATAGAATGTGTAATTTGCTGGAGGGTTATTCTTAAGGTTAATAACTTGGCCGTCGTAGGTATAACGAATTGGGTCACCTACTGCTAGACCTTCGTATTTGCTTACGTCGTAGTAAGGCCAAAAGTTTGGCATGTGATTATGGTAAATATGAGTTGCTGCAATTTCCGCTTGCGCAGAGATCGACGCAGCCACCATACTTAAGGCGAACACCTTTTTCATGATTGCTTCCTTTCCCGCACTCGTAGCTCTCAAGCCACTAATACGCTTTACTCGCTGATAAAAATGCAGAAGCCAAACATGGGAAGTTTAGTGTTAACCGTATTTATATTGCCCTACTACCGTTTGTTTCTGCGCTCAGATGCTAAATAGCATCACTCGCCAAACACAGTTGAGATGATCTGGTTTAACGAGGCTTCTGTACAACAGCTCGATGAAAGGAGGCTTATTTTTGCTACCGCGACAAAGAGTTACCAGAAACATTTATTAGGTTAGTACTTGCTAACCCTTATTATTGTTTACATGCTGAACTTAAAGATAATTTTTGATATTTGCTTTAGCTCAGAATGATATTCTGTAATCTATGAGAGATAGCGTAGCGCTAACCCGATGAATAATTAAGCAACCAGAGCGGTAAACATGCGTCAGTTCAAACTAAATGCGTGGTCAAACCGTTTTTTTTGATATAAATCACAACAAGAAAGCTAATCTGCAAATAAACATAAAATCCACACTAAATAGTTAAATATTATGAATCTCACTGCTTAGCCTTAGTGCTTATTTTGAATTGAAATTTAAAATAGCATCAACATTTTGCAGCTGTTGCTCTCCAGAAAACAAAGGAGAAAAATCGCTGTTACAGAGCTGTTTAACAGAGGGGTGTTGAATCATTCGCTCAGCAAATAATACATGGTATTCTTCGCATAAGTCGTGAGTAACCCCAAGCAGGCGAGTATTAGGGTTAGCCAAGATTTCTTCGGTATAAATGGCTGGCGCAACAAAAATACCATCGGTATATGCGCCAAACGCTTTCATTAAGGCAGCGTCATCAAACTCCCCAAGTACCGATACTTTTAGCCCCAGCTCATCAAACCAAGTCCATAACTTCCGCCCTAAGGAGCTGCGTCGTCCTGGTAATAGTAAGCTGCGCTGCTCTAAACATGCAGGAAAGGGCAGCAACGACATTGGCTCATTGGCAAAAAAAGCTATGCCACTCTCGCCTAGCTTTTTACTTAATACGCCATCTTGCTGTGCATTATCTAAACCACAATCGGATAAAATCATATCGAGCTTATGTTCGGCCAATTGAGATAACAACAGTTCATGCGTTGACTCAACACAACGTAAGCGAATATTGCCGTCGGGTGGCACAGCTGACAACAAAATACGGCTCGCTAAACGCTTTGATAAAGCATCGGCTACCCCAACCTCAAACAGCAGTTTTTCTTGCTGAGAGTAATTCACAATATCTAGCATTTCGTAGCTAAGGCTAAACATGCGGTCAGCATATTTGTAGACCAATTGGCCTAATTCGGTAGGAGTAATTTTTGGGCCACGGCGAATAAACAATTCTCCAGCTAAACGCTGCTCTAATTGCTTAATTTGGCCTGTCACAGTTTGCGGAGTAAGGAATAATGCTTCTGCTGCAGCGGTTACAGAACCGCGCTTGTAGGTCATCCAGAAGTAGTAAAGGTGGTTGTAGTTTAAGTGTGACATGCCTTACCTAATAGCAAACCCCTTTACGGGGTTTGCTTAAACAGGGTACAGCCTTCACTTAATGGTTAAACCGAAGACGTACTCAATGTATTGGTTTTGCCTTGCTCTTGCTCAGCAATTTTTGCCGCCTCTTCACGGGTAGACCAATGAAGTAAACCATAGCCAATAAGGGCTGCAGTTACCGACCCCGCCAATATAGCTAATCGCGACAAGCCTATCAAATCCGTTTGCCCCGCAAAAGCTAACGACGAGATGAAAATAGACATAGTGAAACCAATACCACACAACATGGAGGTTGCTAATAATTGCGTGTTATTAGATCCTTCAGGTAACTTAGCCCAGCCAGCACGTATAGCTAAACGGCTGCAAGTGTAAATACCTAATGGTTTTCCCACCAATAAACCAAGGATAACACCTAAAGCTAATGGGCTTTGGAAGCTCTCGAAGCTAATGCCGTCTAACGGAACACCAGCATTGGCAAAAGCAAAAATTGGCACAATGATAAAGCTAGAAGCAGGGTGTAAAGCATGCTCCAACTTCTTAAGTGGTGACCCACCTAGCTTAGCTTTAATAGGGATCATGAATCCTACAATTACGCCGGCCAAAGTAGCATGAACGCCAGATTTAAGTACCGCTACCCAAAGCACTAAGCCAAGTAACATATATGCACTTAAGCCAGCGTGGCCTCGACGATTTAGCATCCATAAACCAATGGTAGCCGCAACCGCCCACACCAACGGCATAATCGCAACTTCACTGGTATAGAACAGCGCAATAACAACAATTACGCCTAGGTCATCAGCAATAGCAAGAGCCAGTAAGAACACCTTTAAACTAGCTGGAACACGTTTGCCTAGTAAGGCCATAACGCCTAGTGCAAATGCAATATCAGTAGCAGCAGGAATAGCCCAACCTTTGGCGAGCTCTCCATCACCGATGTTAAATAATAGGTAAACAGCAGCAGGCACAACCATGCCACCAATAGCGGCAACTACCGGCAATAACGCTCGCTCTTTAGAAGACAACGCGCCTTCTACCATCTCGCGCTTTACTTCTAAGCCAATCACTAAGAAAAAGATGGCCATCAAGCCGTCGTTAATCCACAGCAATAATGGTTTATTAATATCTAGTTCCGCGATACGAACTTGAAACGGCGTATCAAGAAACGCGAAATATGCAGGAGACAACCACGCACTGTTTGCCATAAACAGTGCCACCACAGCGGCAAGCATTAGCAAGATACCGCCAGCAGCTTCCATTCTTAAAAAACGTTCAAGAAATGATTTCATAACAGCTCACTGAGAAAAATAAAAAGTCATTTTACTGAGAGTGTGAACAAAACATATTCACTTGTAGCTGAACTTATCATCGGGAAAACCGATGATACACTAGAAAAGCAATGGTTTAACCATCGATTAACAGAAGGGTCAAATATTTAACCCTGCTAGAAATCACACTTTCTAGCAGGGTTAATTGAATAGCTATACCGAGAATGGGTAAGCGATAGGGTCGTGATATTGGTAATCAGTTACTTCAAAGTCGTCTAAGGTCACCCAGGTTTCTAAGTCTTCTAAAGACTTAATCTTTGGATTGATATGTAACTTAGGGGCGGCAAACGGTTCGCGCTTAAGCTGAACATCTCTCATCAATTCCAACTGATCTTCATAGATGTGGGCATTAACAATTTTGTGGTAAGCCTTACCCGGTTTGTGGCCGGTTATTTGCGCCATCAAGGCCAAAAACGTGAACACTTGAATTTGGTTAAAATTTTGCCCCAGCGGTACATCACACGAGCGCTGTGACGAAGTAAGGTAAAGCGTATCGCCCAATAAAGAAAAAGTATGAGTATGCATACATGGTCGTAAACAGCCTAAGTGAAACTCACCCGGGTTATAGAACGACAAAATTTCTCCGCGATCATCAATACCTTTTGATAGGTCATCTACAATCTTCTTCAGCTGATCAACCGACCCGCCTTCTGGCTTACGCCAAGAACGCCCCTGCACGCCGTATACCCGACCCATGTCGTTGTCGCCTTTACGTGCCGGGTTGTTTAACCACGCTTCGTTCTCATTTGCATTAGCCAACCACGTAGGCGTGCCTAGCGCTTTAAAATCAGCCGCATTATCTAGGCCACGAATGTAACCCAGTAACTCGGCAATAGCGGCTTTCCAATAGCTTTTTCGTGTTGTAACTAGAGGGAATTCATTGTTGGCAACATCATATTCAAGATCAGCATTAATAATGGTTAAACAACGCTTACCGGTGCGTTCATTTTCAATCCAAGTGCCTTCATCAACAATGCGTTGGCATAGGTCTAAATACTGTTTCATGCGTTACTCTCTTTGGTGTTGCGTCGATAAGCCCAGCGAATAAATAGAACGCCAAATATAATCATAGGCAAAGACAGAATCTGTCCCATGCTCATACCTAAACTTAACAAGCCTAAGTGGCTGTCGGGCTCTCGGAAAAATTCAATAATAAAGCGGAAACTACCGTAGCCTAACAAAAAGGCACCAGAGATAGCCCCCATTGGCGGCTTACGCTTGGCATAAACCAACAATATAACCAGCAACAGTACGCCTTCTAGAGCAAACTCATAAAGCTGTGAAGGGTGTCTTGCTACTAGGCCACCTGTTGGGAACACCATTCCCCAAGGCATGTCGGTTGCGCGCCCCCACAGCTCGCCATTCATAAAATTACCTAAGCGTCCCGTGGCTAAACCAAATGGAATGAGTGGCGCAATGAAATCGGCTACGGTGAAAAAATGGCGTTTGGTTCGGCGTGCAAACCATATCATCGCCGCAATTACACCTAACAAGCCGCCATGGAACGACATTCCGCCGGTCCAAATTTTAAATAAATATAAGGGGTCATCTAAAAACTGTGGGAACTGATAAAACAACACATAACCAATTCGGCCACCAATGATGACCCCTACAAATCCATAAAACAGCAAATCACTCACTTCGGCTCGTGTCCAACCGCTGCCAGGCTTATCGGCCATACGGTTACCCAACCACATCGCAAATAAAAAGCCAAACAAATACATTAAACCGTACCAACGTACGTCCAATGGACCGATGCTAATCGCAATCGGATCAATTTCAGGAAATTGCAAAGGTGTAGACACGATAATTTGCTCTATTTAGGGAATAAAAAGAATGGGCATTTTGCAGTTAAATCAGCCATGAAACAAGCTCTGACTCATGGCAAATTGATTAATGTTTACTAACACGAACCAACTGCGACAAGTTCTGTTGCTGCAAATATTCATACAACAAGCTGTATATCGCTGAACCACTTTGACTTTGTAGGATCTGCTCACGCAAAGCCGCTAATTCACTCAGGTTCACATGGCGTATAATGTACTTAATTTTAGCTAAGTTAAAACTAGACATACTTAAACGACGGTAACCTAAGGCTAATACCAACAAGGCCCCCACCGGCTCGCCCGCTAACTCGCCACAAAAACTAACGGGAGTATTGTGCAGATTAGCTTGTTCAATAATTTGATTTAATGCGCGCACAACAGACGGGTGAAAAGTATCAAACAACTCCGCAACGCGGGTATTGTTTCGGTCTACGGCTAACAAGTACTGGGTTAAGTCGTTGCTGCCCACCGACCAAAAATCTACTCGCTGGGCTAATTCTGGCAACAAAAATAATACCGAGGGCACTTCTAACATCACCCCATGTTTAGGCCGCTCTGGTGGTTCGGTTAAATCTAATTCATCAACCACTTCCGCCCAAGCTTGCTCGAGCAAGCGCGAGGCTTCATCTACCTCATTAAGGCAACTGATCATCGGCAACATAATGCATAAATTGCCACACTCGATAGCCGAGCGATACATCGCCCTTGCCTGCACCAAAAATATCTCGGGATGATCCAGAGTTAAGCGAATACCACGCCAACCTAAAAATGGGTTCTCTTCCACTATGGGGAAATAAGGAAGCTGTTTATCGCCACCCACATCAAGGGTGCGCATACACACTTCTTTACCACGATAGCTGTTTAAAATGTCGCGGTAACGCGTATATTGTTCGTCTTCAGAGGGAAAACGGTCCTGCATCAGAAACGGCACTTCGGTACGATACAAACCCACGCCATCGGCACCCGCATTAATTGCAATGTCGCTGTCGGCACTAAGGCCAGCATTAATCAACATCTCGACGTTTTCACCGTTGATACTAACGGCGGGTTTATCTAAATCTTGCTGAACTAAACTATTTAGCTCACTCTCTTGCGCCAATAAAGCAATGTACTCATCACGAACTATTTTGTCTGGCTCAACAAATAGTTCGCCGGAGTAACCATCTAAAATAAGCTCGCAGCCGCGTAACTTATTAACGTTAAAACTTAAGCCCATTAAGGCTGGAATGCCCATGGCACGTGCCAAAATGGCTGCATGTGAGTTTGCGGCCCCCCGCTGAGAAATAACCCCAGCCAAAAACTTACGCGGGATTTTTGCAAACATAGTGGCAGTAACTTCCTCAGCAACCACTATCACCGGCTCACTAGGAATGATTTCAGCACTAGGGCCTAATTCTAAGGCATGCAGCAAACGTAAACCGACATCTTTTACATCCACCGCCCGCTCTTTTAAGTAGGGGTCGTTCATTTCTTCAAACTGCTGCACGTAATGCTCTATCACTAAACGCAGCGCACCTTCAGCCTGATAACCCTCACTAATCTTGCGACGAATATCGCCAGCTAAACTTGCATCAGCCAACATGTGTTGATAAACATCGAAGATAGAGGCAACATCTTTGGGCAACTGTTCAGACAGCTTAATCGCTAAACTATGGAACTCTTCACGAGTAATTTCTAAGGCAACATCGAAGCGCTGTAATTGATGTTCGCTGTCCTCAGTTTTTTCTACAACTTGCTGCTCTAAGGCACCGGTAGAGCGATTTATCCAAGCCTTGGCAATGGCTATTCCACTAGAGCTAGAACCCGCTTTAATCGCTTCAGTCCACTTATGCTTAGTAGGTTCTTGTAGCACCGTTTGAAAATCGGTATTGGCTAATACCCCAGCTAAATGCGCAGCCAGTGTGACTAAAAATGACTCTTCACTTTGATCAAAACTGCGGGTTTCGGACTGTTGTACCACTAATACTCCCAACACCTTTCGTTGGTGAGTAATTGGCGTTCCGAGAAATGAAAAGAAACCGTCTTCTGCGGTTTCGGGTAGATATTTAAAATGAGGGTTTAAACGCGCATCAGCTAAATTAATGGGCTCTTCGCGAACAGCAACTTGACCAACAACCCCTTCTCCCAAAGGCATCATTGCTTTACCCACCGCCTCACTGGCAAGGCCGTGGGTGGCTCGCAGAACAAGATTCTGTTGCTGCGAGTCCATCACATAAACCGAACAACAGTCGGTATTCATCGTTAAACGAATTTTCTCAACTAAAATCGTCAAAGCGCTGTCGAGAGTATCGGCATTGCTTACCTGTTCAACAATGGCACGTAACTCTCCTAACACTAACTAAGCTCCTTTTCGCTTTTTAAAACGGCGTCGTTTATCTTTGCCTTGGCTTTGTTCCGATCGGTTGAATGGCATTGCTGCCATTACAAACTCTTTTAATGCTCGACGGTAGACCTCCCGCTTAAAAGAGACAACCTGCCGAACGGGATACCAATAACTCACCCAACGCCAATCATCAAACTCTGGGTGGCCACAGCGATCAAATTTTATATTAGATTCTTTACCCACTAAACGGAGCAGAAACCATTTTTGCTTTTGTCCGATACAAACCGGCGGACTATCCCAACGAATTAAGCGCTTTGGTAATTTATAACGCAGCCAATGTCTAGTTGTTGCTACAATCTTTACATCTTGCGGCAACAAGCCGACTTCTTCATGTAACTCACGATACATCGCTTGTTCAGCAGACTCTCCCTCGTCCACGCCTCCCTGAGGGAACTGCCATGAATGTTGACCATATCTGCGTGCCCATAAAACTTGACCACGCTGATTACAAATAACGATGCCTACGTTGGGACGATAACCATCCCCATCAATCACTGAAACAACCTTCAGCTAAAAAACTATAGATAAACTGATTCTTTCACAGAATCACAAGCGCGGCAAATACGCCTATCACAAAGGGAATAAATTGTAATAATGCAGGCTTAATTAAAGTTATTCAACTTACCTGTGAGAAATCCTGTGCATAACTTGGGTTAAACCCCCTAAAGACAAAATCACAGTTCAAGCCCGAACAAAAAACACACCACCAATAAAAATAAAAACACCTAATAAACAACAACTTAAAAATAACATATTTTAATAAGCGTTATTTTTAGCAAGTTAAAACTGTTTATAAGTTATAGCGTTTAAAAAACACACAGTTCTAAATTTTTAGCCGAACGGCGAAATTTTCTGAACAAAAATAAACCACTTTTGATTAAATCGTAAAAATCTGTGAATAAAAACAAAGTTAATAACAACTAAACTGAGTTATCCATAAAATATGTGGGCAAAGCTGTTAGTAAATAACATTTACTTATGAATAAGCCCATCAACTGCTTAATAACCACACTACTAGATAATAAAATTTCTTTTTTATCATATAGTTAAACTAAATTAGCTAAGTTTAGTGCTGTTACTGCAATTATCGAACAGCTTCTATACAATAGTGTTTTTATTGACAACAAACACTCATGACGCCCAAGCCTCAAAGTGAAACTGAACTGTTCCAACGCGCCCAGTCTTTAGCTGGATTAAGCTTAGGCGAACTTGCACATCGTGAAGGTTTTGCCATTCCCAAAGATCTAAAAAGAGAAAAAGGCTGGAGCGGCCAATTACTCGAATGGTGTTTAGGCGCCAGCGCCGGCAGCAAACCTATTCAAGATTTCCCCGAGCTAGGCATAGAGCTAAAAACCATTCCCATTGATGCATCAGGCAAACCGCTAGAAAGTACCTATGTGTGCATAACTCCTCTGTGCAATATTACCGGCTCAACTTGGCATAAAAGCAATGTGTATAACAAGCTGTCACGGGTATTGTGGATCCCGATATTAGCTGAACGACACATTCCTTTGGATCAACGCATTATTGCTAATCCGATCTTGTGGAGCCCAAATGCCCAACAAGAGCAGCAATTACGCTCCGATTGGGAAGAAATTATGGAAATGATCGCTTTTGGCCAAATAGATCAAATCACCGCGCGCCATGGCCAAGTTTTACAATTACGCCCTAAAGCCGCTAATAACAAGGCTCGAACCAGTGCGATTGGCCCAAATGGACAGCTCATTCAAACCCTTCCTCGCGGCTATTATTTAAGAACTAAATTTACCGCAGCGCTTCTTCAAGACTACTTTCAGCTGTAAAAAAATTAATCAACTGTTGACCAAGCTCTCACTTTTTTGAAAGAATCGATAGTGGTCACATAGTACACGGATTTATATTATCTCTCGGAGGAGAAAACCATGCCGTTGAAGAAGCAATACCTAAAATCGAAGCCTGAAGTAAAAGTTACCTTTGAAATTGAGAAAGAAGCAACTCAAGATGCAGAGCAAATTTTCTTGCTAGCTGAGTTTAACGAATGGCAACCTATAGAACTTACCAAACTAAAAAGCGGTAAGTTCAAAGTAGTGGTAAACGTGCCAACCGATCAACAAAGCAGCTACCAGTTTAAATACAAACTTTGCTTGAGCGACGGTGCAGAAGCCTATGACAATGACTGGGCAGCAGACAGCTACCAGCCAAATGGTGTGGATGGTGACAACTCTGTACTTGAAGTGGCTTAAACCACAAACATAAAAAAAGCCCGCTACTGCGGGCTTTTTTATTCTCGAAGAAAAGGGCTTACTTAGCCAATTTTTCTTTAATACGTGCTTTCTTACCAGAAAGTTCACGCAAGTAGTAAAGCTTAGCGCGACGAACGTCACCACGACGCTTAACAGTAATACTCTCAACTAGCGGGCTATGAGTTTGGAATGCACGCTCAACGCCTTCACCGCTTGAAATTTTACGTACAGTAAATGCAGAGTGTAAACCACGGTTACGCTTAGCAATTACCACACCTTCAAACGCCTGTAGACGCTCACGGTTACCTTCTTTTACTTTTACCTGAACTACAACTGTGTCACCAGGTGCGAACGCAGGTACGTCTTGCTTCAATTGCTCTTCTTCGAGCTGTTTAATGATATTGCTCATTACTATTTCCTAGAATTAACTGAATCTTTATTTACTATCCAAGGACGTTTGCTCTTGGATAAACTCAGCAAGAATCTTTTCTTGCTTGTCAGTCAGAGCTAGATTCTCCAATAACTCCGGTCGCCTCAAATAGGTTCGCCCAAGTGCTTGTTTGTAGCGCCATTCTTCAATTTTTTTATGGTTACCACTTAACAGTACCTCGGGTACTGTTTGCCCATCCAAAATTTCTGGACGAGTATAATGTGGACAATCCAACAATCCATCAGAGAATGAATCCTGCTCAGCTGAAGCTTTATCCCCCAGAACTCCCGGAATTAACCGCGAGACGGCGTCTATCATATTCATTGCTGGCAGCTCACCACCACTTAACACATAATCACCAATCGACCATTCTTCATCAACTTCCGCTTGAATCAAGCGTTCGTCAATGCCTTCATAGCGACCAGCAACAATAATCAGCTTTTGCTGTTGAGCTAACTCTATTACTCCATCTTGCTTCAAGGTACGCCCTTGCGGTGACATATAAATCACCTTAACCCCATCACCAGCAGCCTGTTTAGCAGCATGAATCGCATCCCGTAAAGGTTGCACCATCATTAGCATGCCAGGGCCACCGCCGTAAGGTCGGTCGTCCACCGTACGATGTTTGTCATGAGTAAAATCACGAGGATTCCAACACTCAATCTTAATCAGGCCGCGTTTTACCGCACGCCCAGTTACACCGTACTCGCTTATGGCAGAAAACATTTCTGGAAATAGACTCACTATTCCCACCCACAATTGTGGTGTTTGCTCAGCCATAAAGGAACCTAGAAACTAGGGTCCCAATCAACAGTAATAGTTTGAGACTCGCGATCGA